>NZ_JBELOA010000002.1:0-541487 GCF_040227205.1 Parafrigoribacterium humi
CCTCGGCCGTTTGACACCCATCGAGTTCGAGACCATCATGACCACAACGACCGCAAACGCGGCCTAAGAATACGAGTAACCGAAACCCTCAGCAGTCCCTTCGACCTGCTCGACGGTTCTCCAGGGGCCTTGTTGACGGATCAGTTCGGTCTTGTAGAGGTTGTTGATCGCCTCGGCGAGGGCGTTATCAAACGAGTCGCCGACTGTTCCGGTAGAGGGCACTGCGCCGAGCTCGATGATTCGGTCGGTGTAGACCATCGCCATATAGTTCGAGCCGTGATCCGAGTGATGGGTCAGCCCGGCCAGGCCTCCGCCGGCGTCCCAGGCGACCATGTCCAGCGCCTGCAACGGCAAGATCTCCGCTTTGAGTGCCGCAGTGACGTTCCAGCCCACGATCGGGCGCGAGGGGACGTCGGTGACGAAGGCCACGTAGGCGAACCCAGACCAGGTCGCGACATAAGTCACGTCGCAGACCCATAGCCGCCGCGGAGCGTCGGCCCGGAATCGGCGATTCACGAGATCCGAAGGCAAGGACAGGGCCTTGTCGATCTTCGTGGTGAACACGCGTTTGGACTTCTTCACCCCGCGAACCCCGGCCAGACGCATCAGCCGTTCTGTCTGGTCCCGGCCGATTTCCCAGCCCTGCCGACGCATCAGGGCGTGCATTTTCCGGCGCCCATAAACGCCGTAGTTCTCCGCATGCAGCCGTGCTATCTCCGGCACCAGCCGGTCATCCCGCAACTGTCTGGCCGACGGCGCCCGAATCACCGCGGCGCGATAGCCGCGCGAGGTGAGGAACCCCTGAACTGCCGGTAGGAGGACGCGGCAGATGAGCTCGACCCCGAAACGACCCCGGTGTTCATTGATGAACCGGATCATCTCGGTCAGGGGAGGTCGAGCTCCTTCGCGAACAACACGCTCGCAGCCTTGAGGATCTCGTTCGCCTTGCGCAGCTCGGCGATCTCCTTCTGCAACCGCTTGATCTCCGCGGCGGCATCGGTGGTGACCCCGGGCTTCAGCCCGGCGTCGACCTCATAGCGGCGCTGCCACAGCCTCAGCGTTTAGGGGCTCATCCCGAGTAGTCCGGCAACGTGACGGATCGCGCTCATCATCGTCGGGCGCTCCGGCCGAGCCTCCGCAAGCATCCGCAGCGCCCGCCCACGCATCTCCAGTGAATATGTCCTGTTCACCGTGTTCCATCCTTACTTGAAGAACGGAACAAAAGTCAGGCCGATTCAGCGTCTTATTTGTGCTCCCCTACAGCAGCCAACCGATCCTGCTCCAATTGGCTTACCAAGGTCTTCAATTCGGCACTTCCGGCCCGAAGAGTCGCGACCGAGCGTTTACCCGTCACCGCAAAACTCAATGATTCGGGTGACTCCCACAATTCGACACAGAGTGCGCCCATCGGTCGCAGTGAATTGTCGATCACACCGAGATGGATGGCACGAATCGCTGACCAATCAATGTGACCAAACCGCTCCGGCCGGAGGACACCGCGCCAAAAGCCCAATCCGGAGCTATCCGCCGTATATGCGAAGGTGAAGTCGCGACCATTGCGGCTATAAGAATCGACGAAGCCAGATGCACGCAGCCGAGAGCTGAACGACGCATTCCAGCGAGCTGTGCCTGAGCGAACTCCAATGTTGGAAGCTCGGAGAGCCTTCAACCGCATAGCCCCAGGAAGAAAAACGAGCGATGAGAGCAGGAGCACGATAACGCAGATCGACATGACGGTGACGTAGAACTGCACTCGACCTCCGAATGCCGCCGGGTCTGAACTTCTGGCCGCGCGCTGGAGGTCGGCAACTATTCGGCTGGTACTCAGTAGGGCTAAAACCAAGGCTGCAGCGGCCCATAGGAATCGCGCACGTAGAGATCTCACTGGTCTTCCGCGTATCTACGAGGATCTCGCCCACGAGCGTTCGAGAGACTTCTCTTGAGACGAGAGCGAGTGCGGAAATAAACGTAGAGATACAGGGCAGCAACGAGAAAGGAGACGAGCACCAGATACTGGCCGACGCCAATCGGGACAGTTGCCCCAACGGTGAAGAGCACGATTGCACAGACAAGCAGACCAAGTCGGGTACCGAAAATAATCCCGAGCTGAGACGGGGTCACCGAGAAAACCTCCTCGCGACCCGGTTTGCCCATTTTCGTTGTCCAATGCCTTCGACGATCTCGATAACGTTCCTCAGACTCGTATATTGCCACCTGATCAAGCCTTGAACAATAGTCGGATCAATCTTCGGACCAATGCGGTCCAACCTCGCTCACGCGCTCGGCTCAAAGGTCCCGAAATCGCCCCACCATGCCACGCTGTGGGAATCATGCCACCACCGGTCATCCGACGGACCAATCGGCTCACCGATGTCCCAATCCGCCACGTTTTCGCCAAAGGCGCGGGCGCTCATGCCGTCGATGCTCACGCCGTCTGGATAAGTTGTTCGCGCTGGTGTCCCTCTGTGCCGCCGGAGCCCAATGGTCTCACTGCCCCATGGTGCAATGTAGACAACACTTATTTGGTCGCCAGGGCCGACCCAAGCGTCAATGACGTCGACGTATTTTCCTTCAGTCAGGCTGCCGACGATCAAGCGGGATAGGCAGGAATAGAGCGCCTCTTCGGCCCAACTCTTCCGAACGATTGCGTCCAGTTCGCGCAGTAACTGATGGTGTCTCGTTGTAGTCACAAGTTCTCCTGGTTCATTCATCGCTGCTTGCGCGTTTCCGTGACCCAATTGGGGCAAACGATCATTCCTTTGCAATATGAATCGCCCCGGGTTGTGTGGAGGGTCTGATTCCGCGAAGGATGATGATCATGCCAGCACTTGGCCTCAATCGTTACCGGGAATAACCAGAGCGGTGGCGGTGGATGCCTGAATCCTCTTGAACGACAAGCCGGGCCGGTCGGGGGGTATCTCGCGTGCGATTGGTAGTGACCGAGAGTAAGGCAATAGGTGTCGTCCTTGTTTTGGGTGCCTCCGCGATTAGTTTGACTGGTTGCGATAACACCATCTTCTGGGGACCGATGTCCATCCAGCGCGATGGTGCGCATCTCCTGGTCGCCGTATGCCAGTCCATCGATGTCATCGATGGTTTCGCGTCCGAACGGAACGAAGGTGAAAAAGTTCCGTGGCATCGCTTCTGGACCGAGCGAGGTTCTGCACACCTAAGCGAAGGCACCTTCCTTAGGCCCTCTCAGGGGATCTCGGGGCGTTCCGGGATGCTCCTTGGAGATCCGTCGATGAGCGCGGGTTCGGACATCACTGTGACGTTGAACGCCGTCAGGGCCGAAGACGGAATCTCGGGAGAATTCCTTTTAGGCGCGCACGGGCTATCCGAAACAACGTGGCTGCACCCGGACGGAAGCCAGACCAATGAACCCTGCGGCACGGCAAAGTGAAGCACTGACCAGCGTCAGGGAGCAAGGCACTCCGCGGGCAGCTCGAACCAGCGCAGGTGCTCGACGCTTTCGTCGAGGGTGACGGTCGGTGAGTTCTGCTGCGCGGGCCGCGGCGGGGTGTCGAACAGGGCGCGGGCGTAGGCGAGCGCGTCCTGGCGGGCGGATGCCGGGGCCACGTCGTCCTGGCGCGGGAAGGTCAGCGCCCCGTCGGCGTCGTAGCCGACCTGGCTGAGCCTGAGCGGGGGCTCGACCGGCCCGTTGCGGTGCCGCCAGAGGCCGGATGCCAGCTCGAAACGGTAGTCGGGCAGCAGCTTCCAGCCGTGCTCTGCCACGAGCACGACCGCATCGAGAATGTAGCGGAACGCCTCTTCGCTGATGAAGTAGTTGAAGTTCACCCGCACCCAGCCCGGCTTGATGCCCTCACAGCCGCCCAGCACCTCCTGCTCGAACTCGCGAGAACGCTCGAGGTCGATGCCGAGAAGCCGGTGCCCGTAGGGGCCGGCGCACGAGCATCCGCCCCTGCTCTGGATGCCGAACAGGTCGTTCAGAATTGCGACGACAGCGTTGTGGTGCAGGAAGGTGCCGTCGGGGCGCTTGATCACGAAGGAGACGATCGAGAGCCGCTCCGCCTCCGTGTTGCCGAGCACCTCGATGGCCGGATGCGCGTTCCACACCGCCACGGCGCGGCGCAGGAAGTCGTGCTCGCGCGCCTGGATCGCGTCAACACCCACGGCCTCTTTGAGGGCGAAGACCAACCCGGCCCTGATCGACTCGATGATCGCCGGAGTGCCCGCCTCCTCTCGGTGCTCTGGATGCGCGATGTAACGGTGGTCTTCGGTGTTCACGTAGCTCACCGTGCCGCCGCCCACCGCGTCGGGCACGGCGTTGGTCAGGAGCGCGCTGCTGACGATGAGCACGCCGGGCGTGCCAGGGCCGCCGATGAACTTGTGGGGTGAGAGGAAGATCGCGTCCTTGCGTTCGGCCGGGTCGGCGGGCTTGCCGTCTCGCCCGCGGGGGTTCATCTCCACGTCGACATACGGTGCGGCCGCCGCGAAGTCCCAGAACGCCAGCGCTCCGTGCTCGTGCAGCAGCCGGGTGATGGCGTGGGTGTCACTGATGATTCCCGTGACGTTGCTCGCCGCGCTGAACGATCCGATCTTCAGCGGGCGGTCGGCGTACTTCAGCAACTCGGCGTCGAGCTGGGCCCGGTCGATCTGGCCGTCTGCGTCCTCGTGAATCGTCACGACATCCGCGATCGACTCCCGCCAGGGGAGTTCGTTGCTGTGGTGCTCGAACGGTCCGATGAACACCACGGGCCGCTCGTCCGCGGGGATCCGCGCCCTGAGCCCGTGTGCGAGATCGAGCTCGCGCGGGATCCGCAGCCCCAGGATCCCGACGATCTTGTCGATGGCCGCGGTCGATCCGCTGCCGGTGAAGATGACCTTGGTGTCGTCATCGCCGCCGACGGCCGCCTTGATGGTTGCGCGGGCATCCTCGCGCAGCCTCGTGGTCTGCAGGCCCGTTCCGCTGCTCTCGGAATGGGTGTTCGCGTAGCGGGGGAGCACCTCGTCGCGAATGAAATCCTCGATGAAACCGAGCGCGCGGCCGCTTGCCGTGTAGTCGGCGTAGGTCACGGGCTTCTGGCCGTACGGGCCGTCCATCAGGCGGTCGTCGCCGATCACGGCGGACTGGATGCGCATCAGCAGAGCCGTCTCGCCCAGTGTCTCGTCGCGCGGGGGTATCTCGCAGCCCTCGATCCCGGTCATAACGGAGAGGGTAGCCGCCTTTGGGCCGGATGGGGACCCCTGCGGCATTCAGAGGGAGCGCCTAGGCTGGATGACCGTGAAAGCCATACGTCGATTTACCGTTCGTACCGTGCTCCCGGAGTCCCTGTCCGCCTTGGCGGAGCTGGCGACGAATCTCAGATGGTCGTGGCACACCCCGACGCGCGAGTTGTTCGAGCGGATCTCGCCCGAGGCGTGGGACGCGGTTGGGCGCGATCCGATCGCCCTGCTCGGCGAGATCGACAATGGCAGGCTCCAGGAGCTCGCGGACGACGAAGACTTCGTGCAGGCGACGAACAGCCTGCTCGACGACCTGCACGCCTACCTGCGCGAGCCGCGCTGGTACCAGTCGCTTCCGGAGGGAACACCGCGCTCGATCGGATACTTCTCGCCGGAGTTCGGCATCGCCGCAGCGCTGCCGCAGTACTCCGGCGGTCTCGGCATCCTCGCCGGCGACCACCTGAAGAGCGCCTCGGACCTCGGCGTGCCGATCATCGGTGTCGGCCTGTTCTATCGCTCGGGCTATTTTGCGCAGTCCATCTCGCCGGACGGCTGGCAGGAAGAGGATTACCCGGTGCTCGACCCCGACGGCCTGCCGCTGACCGTGCTGCGCCACCCCGACGGCACCGCGGCACAGGTCGTGCTCGCGCTTCCGGATGACCGCACCCTGTACGCGAGGGTGTGGCAGGTCGCGGTCGGCCGCATCCGCCTTCTGCTGCTGGACACCGACATCCCCGAGAACGACGAGTCCCTGCGCACGGTCACCGACCGGCTCTACGGCGGTGGCGGAGAGCACCGACTGCTGCAGGAACTCCTGCTCGGCATCGGAGGAGTGCGAGCGCTCAAGCTGCTCGCCGAGCTCAGCGATGCGGAGATGCCCGAGGTGTTCCACACCAACGAGGGCCACGCGGGATTTCTCGGCCTCGAGCGCATCAGTGACCTGGTGGGCGCTGGGCTCTCCTTCGCGGAGGCGCTGGAGGTCGTTCGCGCCGGCACCGTGTTCACCACCCACACTCCCGTCCCCGCGGGCATCGACCGCTTCGAGAGCGGACTCATCGAGCGCTACTTCTCCACGGAACTGCTGCCCGCCGTCACCGCCGACGAGGTGCTCGCGCTCGGCGCGGAGAACTACGAGGGCGGAACGCCCGACACCTTCAACATGGCCGTCATGGGCCTGCGCCTGGGGCAGAGGGCCAACGGCGTCTCGAAGCTGCACGGGAAGGTCTCCCGCCACATGTTCGGCGCACTCTGGCCGGGCTTCGAGTCGGATGAGGTACCGATCACCTCGGTGACCAACGGGGTGCACTCGCCCACCTGGACCGACCCGAGCCTCTACGCGCTCGCGGCGTCCACGCTCGGCGCAGATACCCCGGCACACGCGGACTGGAGATCTGCGGCGGTGAGCGACCGCGAGCTGTGGGATGTCCGCACGGGCATGCGGGAACGTCTCGTCGTCGATGCACGCCGCAGGGTCACCGCCGCCTGGGCAGAGCAGAACCCGGGCATCGCCGCCCCGGCCTGGTACTCGGAGCTGCTCGACCCGAACGTGCTCACGATCGGGTTCGCCCGGCGCGTTCCCACCTACAAGCGCCTCACGCTCATGCTGCACGATCCGGAACGGCTGCGCTCGATCCTGCTGTCGAAGGAGCATCCGGTGCAGATCGTGGTGGCGGGCAAGTCCCACCCCGCGGACGACGAGGGCAAGCGTCTCATCCAGCAGCTCGTCGAATTCTCGCAGGACCCGGACATCCGCACCCGCATGGTGTTCCTGCCCAACTACGACATCGCGATGGCGCAGCAGCTCTACCCGGGCACCGACGTCTGGCTCAACAACCCGCTTCGGCCGCTCGAGGCCTGCGGCACCTCTGGCATGAAGGCGGCGCTCAACGGCTCGCTCAATCTCTCGATCCTCGACGGATGGTGGGCCGAGCTCTACGACGAGGAGAACGGCTGGGCGATCCCCAGCGCTGACTCGGCCGGTGACGCCGCCGAGCGCGACAAGCTCGAGGCAGAGTCGATGTACGACCTCATCGAGCACCAGATCGCGCCGCGCTACTACGACCGCGGCAGCGACGGGGTGCCCACGCGCTGGGTCGAGTCGATCAGGCACACCCTGTCGACGCTCTCGCCGGAGCTCTCCGCCGACCGGATGGTGCGGGAGTACGTGGAACGGCTCTACGTGCCCGCTGCGCACTCCGAGCGCGCCGTCGCTGCGGACTCCTACGCGGGTGCGCGCGATCTCGCAGCGTGGAAGGCGCGCGTGATCGAGGCCTGGCCTCGCGTCTCCGTTCCCCACGTCGAATCCGGCGGGGTGGATGCTGCACCGCAGCTCGGCGACACCCTCCACGTGCGGGCGTACGTGAACCTCGACGGCCTGGGCCCCGATGACGTGTTGGTGCAGGTCGCGCACGGGCGCACCGGCTCGGGCGACGAGCTCATCGACCCGCAGTACACCGAGCTCGAGATGGTCTCCGGGCAGACGGTCGCGGCCACGCGGAACCAGTCCGATCGCGCGGATGACGCGGGGGCGGTGCAGTTCGGCGGCAGCGTGACGCTCGACCGCGCTGGTGGCTTCGGCTACAACGTGCGTGTCGTGCCGAAGCATCCGCTGCTCGCCTCGCCCGCGGAACTCGGGCTCATCGTCCTCGCGCACTGAGTCCGCTGGTCGTTGCCCGGTGTGGCGGGGCTCCGGGTTACACGCCGGTGTAGACGCGCTCGACGCGCCCGCGGATGCTCGTGGCCAGTTCGTAGTGGATCGTGCCGAGCCGCTGCGCCCACTCCGTGAGCCCGTCCGTGCCCGCGCCGATGATCGTGGCGTCGTCTCCCACCTCCACGGACGACTCGTCACCGAGATCGACGAGGAACTGGTCCATGCACACCCGCCCGATCGCGGGGTAGCGCCTGCCGCCGATCGCGACGTCGAAGCGCCCCGAGAGCAAGCGCGGGATGCCGTCCGCATAGCCGAGCGGGATGAGCGCGACCGTCGTGTCGTGTGGCGCGGTCCAGGTGTGGCCGTATGACACGCCCTCGCCCGCGGCAACCCGCTTGGTGAGGGCGACCGGTGCGACGAGGGAGAGCGCCGGCGTGAGCCCGAAGTCCTGCCCATCGACGGGGGAGAGGCCATAGCTCGCGATGCCCGCGCGCACCAGGTCGAAGTGGGTGTCCGGCCGCGTGAGCGTCGCGGCCGAGTTGGCCAGGTGACGCACCCTCGGGGTGATGCCGTGTGCTTCGAGGGCAGCGATGCCCTCGAGGAATTTCAGTACCTGTCGCTCGGTCACCGGGCTCGCCGGGTCATCCGCGCAGGCGAGATGGGAGAAGATGCCGCGCACGGACACTTCGCCCGTCGCGACGGCTCGCGCCGCCTCCGCGAAGAAGGCAGGCCAGTCGCTCGCGGCGCAGCCGTTGCGATTCAGGCCGGTGTCGATCTTGAGGTCGATCCTGGCCTGCACACCGAGGGCCCGCGCCGCGGTGCGGATGGCCGCGAGCTGGTCGACGGACGAGACGCCGAGCGTGACGTCGGCATCCAGTGCGCTCTCGAAGTCGGTGGATGGCGTGTGCAGCCAGGCGAGCACGGGCGCGGTCACACCCGCGGCCCGCAGCGCGAGCGCCTCCGGGACCGTGGCGACGCCGAGCTCGGCCGCTCCGGCCTCGAGCGCCGCTCTCGCGACGGCCGCCGCGCCGTGGCCATAGCCGTCGGCCTTGACCACGACCATGACCTTCGCCGGCGCCGCCGCACGAATCAGAACCCCGACGTTGTGGCGGATGGCATCGAGGTCGATGACCGCGCGAGGGCCGTCAGCGGAGGGGAACAGGCTCGAGCGAGGCACGACTCAGCGTAACGGGTCGAACGGTGCGAGCTCCGCAGGAACCTCGCCGGTGACGATCTGATGGGCGAGCAGCTTGCCGGTGGCGGGCCCGAGAACGATGCCCCACATCCCGTGTCCGCCTGCCATGTAGATGCCGGGCGCGGCGCTGGCACCGACGACGGGCAGGCCGTCCGGGGTCACCGGACGCGAGCCCACCCACTCGTCCTTGCGGTCATCCAGGTCCATGCCGGTGAACAGTGGCCGCACGGTCGAGAGGATGGCGTCGACGCGGCGGCGCTGGAACGGCTCGTCGGGCCTGCGGAACTCCATCGTGCCCGCGATGCGGAAGCGCCCCTCGTAGGGCGTGCAGGCGATGCGCTCCACCGGGAAGTACACCGGATGTTTCGTGGGCTTCTCGGTCGGAACGCTGAAGGAATATCCTCGCCCGGCCTGGATGAGCGTGCGCAGGCCGAGCGGCCTGGCCAGCTTCGGGAGCCAGGCGCCCGTGGCGAGCACGGCGACGTCCGCTCGCACGGACTCCCCGCCGGCGATCTCGGCGACGACGCCTCCGGCGTCCGGCCTCACGTTCGTGACGTTCGCCGCGCTGTCCAGCCGTGCACCGCGGGCGACGACCGCGCGCCCGAGGGCAGCGACGAAGGGGCCCGGCTCGATGAAGCGCTGCTCTTCGAGGGCGAACACCGTCGAGACCGCGTCGGAGAGCTGGGGTGCGAGCTCGCGTGGGTTCTCCAGTCGGTGCAGTGGAACGCTCTGCCCGTGCTTTGCGACGCTCTCCAGCTCGTGCACGAAGCCGCGGCTGTCTTTCTCGCGCACGAACCCGACCACGAACGGCCCCTCGTGGGTGACGGAGTCCACGCCGCCGGCCGTCAGCTCGTCGAACGACTCGAGCGCGATCCTGTCGATGGGGGTCAGCGCGGCCATCGTCTTGTCCCAGGCGCGCTGGGTGCCGCGGCTCACGAAGCGTGCGAGGAAGCTCCACAGCTTCGGGTCGACGCGGAACGGCACGTGCAGCGGAGCGTTCGGATCGAGCAGCGCCTTGGGGCCGTAGCTCCAGACCGAGGGGTCAGACAACGGCATCGCCATGCCGGGGGTCAGCCATCCGGCGTTGCCCCAGGACGAGCCGCTGGCGACTCCGGCCTTGTCGAGAACGGTGACTTCGACGCCGTGCTCCTGCAGGTGCCAGGCCGTGGCGAGCCCGACCATCCCTGCCCCTACGACGATCGCGGACTTCGGTGGGGCTGTGACGCTCATCTGCTGGCTCTCTTCTCCTCGGCCGGGCGGCCGGAACTCACGGCGGTCGACGATGACCGTCAATCGACTCCATTGTGAAGATAATTCCGCAGATTCTCAATTATGCCGTAGATAATTCTGTATATGATCGGATGCATGGCCACATCATCAAGCACACGCGGCGATCACGGCACTGAACCGAATGAAATTCGGTCGGGTCTGGACGAGATCGATCGCGGCATCCTGCGCGTGCTCGCCGACGACGCGCGCACGCCGAACAACGCGATCGCCGCGCACCTCGGGATTGCGGCCTCGACCTGCCTCGCGCGCATCCGATCCCTGCGCGAACGGGGCATCATCCGCGGTTTTCGCACCGACATCGACCCCGTCGCACTCGGGCGCGGCCTGCAGGCGCTCATCTCCATCCGTCTGCACTCTCACGCGCGCCCCAAGATCGCCGCGTTCCGGGACTTTCTCGCGCAGCTGCCGAGCGTGGAGAGCATCTATTTCGTCACGGGGGATCGCGACTTTCTCGTGCACGTCGCCGTCGAGAACTCCGTGGCGCTGCGCGATCTCGTCGCGGGGACCCTCAGCGTGCGCCCGGAGGTCTCCGACACCAACACGAGCGTGCTCTTCGACTACCTGCGTCCCGGCTTCCGCTCCCTCTGACCGGGTCCCGGCCTCGTTCCGGGGATCGTTGGCGATTTCCGCCTTAAGACGTGCAGTTTAGGGCGGAAATCGCCAACAATCCGCTGTGCTGCGGCGCGGGAGGCCGACGAGGTTAGTCGCGGGCGATGGGGGCGAGGAGCGCGGAGGTCGCGGCGACCAGGTCGGCGGGAGCGAGCTCGATGTCGAAGCCTCTCTTGCCGCCCGAGACGAACACCGTGTCGAAGAGCTCCGCGGTCTCGTCGAGCACGGTCGTGAGCGTGGTCTTCTGCCCGATCGGGCTGATGCCGCCCACGACGTAGCCGGTCTTGCGCTGCGCGAGCGCCGGATCGGCCATGGATGCTCGCTTGCCGCCGAGCGAGGCGGCCAGCGCACCGAGATCGAGGCTTCCCGTCACCGGAACGATGGCGACGACGAGGCGGCCATCGACATCCGCCACAAGGGTCTTGAAAACCCGCTCAGGTTCGAGGCCGAGCGCGCTCGCCGCCTCCGTGCCGAAGTGGCGGTTCGCGGGGTCGTGCTTGTAGGAGTGGGCGACGAAGCGGATGCCCGCCGCCGTGAGCGCGACCGTCGCCGGTGTGCCGTTTGCCATGAGCGCCTGCCCCTAGTGTGCGCGGAACAGCTGCATCGAGGTGCCGGCGATCTCGAGCCTCGCGCCCGGCTCGTGCTCGGCGGCCGAGGCATCATCCGCTGCGCTGTTCCAGAGCAGGGTGTACGCGCTGACCCCCTCGTGATGTGGCAGCGTGACGGTCTCGTCGGACTCGAGGCCGTGCACCACCAGCAGGATGCGGTTGAACTCCTCGAACTCCGGAGTGGATGCCGCCAGATATTGAAGCGTGCGCTCCGCAGGGGAGTCCCAGTCCTCGATCGACATGGAGACGCCGTCCTTGTTGAACCAGTCCATCTGGCTGGCAGACGGCACGTTCTCGCCGGAGACTCCGAAGTTCACCGGTCTCAGCGCCGGGTTCTCGCGCCGCAGTCGCAGCAGCGTTCTCGACACGGCGAGCAGGTTGTCCTGCCAGTCCTCGCGCTCCCACGGCAGCCAGGTCAGCACACTGTCGTGGCAGTAGGCGTTGTTGTTGCCACGCTGGCTGCGGCCGAACTCGTCGCCGGCCGTGATCATCGGCAGGCCGGCCGAGAGCAGCAGCGTGCCGAGCAGGTTGCGGATCGCCTTCTCGCGGGATGCGATGATGCCGGGGTCGTGGCTCTGGCCTTCGACGCCGTAGTTGAACGAGTTGTTGTTGTCCGTGCCGTCACGGTTGTTCTCGCCATTGCCCAGGTTGTGCTTCTGGTTGTACGAGACCAGATCCGCTGCGGTGAAGCCGTCGTGCGCGGTGATGAAGTTGACGCTCGCGAGCGGACCACGCTCGGGCGAGAAGGTGCCGGATGACCCGGAGAGCTTGGCCGCGAGCTGGCCGATCCCGATCGGCGCGGCCCCGGTCGACCGCGCCGCCGCGATGTCGGTGAGCCAGAAGCTGCGCGCGCGGTCGCGATAGTTGTCGTTCCACTCCGACCACCCACGCGGGAATCCGCCGACCTGCCAGCCGCCCTCTCCGACGTCCCAGGGCTCGGCGATCATCTTCACGCCCGCGAGCTGCGGGTCGTTCACGATGGCCTCGAGCAGCGGATGCGCGGGGTCGAAGTCCACGTTCTCGTCACGTCCGAGCGTCACGGCCAGGTCGAAGCGGAAGCCGTCGACCTGCACCTCGTTCGCCCAGTAGCGCAGGGAGTCGAGCACGAGCCGCTGCGCGACCGGGGACGCGAAATTGACCGTGTTGCCGCATCCGGTGACGTCGATGTAGTGGCCCTGGGCATCCTGCCGGTAGTAGCTCGCGTTGTCGAGGCCGCGCAGGCTCGTCGTCGGGCCGCCGATGCCCTCCTCCGAGGTGTGATTGAAAACGACATCGAGAATCACCTCGAGGCCCGCGTCGTGCAGCAGCCGCACCATGCCCTTGAACTCGCGCAGCACGGCACCGGTACCGCCGAACTGGGCCGAGCGCGACGCGTAGGCCGCGTGCGGGGTGAAGAAATTGAGCGTGTTGTAGCCCCAGTAGTTGCTGAGCCCCTGCTTGATCAGTCGCTGTTCGCTCACGAACTGGTGCACGGGCAGCAGCTCGATCGCGGTCACGCCGAGATCTTTCAGGTACGCGATCGCCGTGTCGTGGGCGAGTCCGGCGTAGGTGCCGCGCAACTCCTCCGGAACCGCGGGGTTGAGCTTCGAGATGCCCTTGGCGTGCGCTTCGTAGATGACGGTGTGGTCGAGCGGCACGTTCGGCTTGCCGACCCCGGCCCAGTCGAAATCGTTGTCCTGTACATAGGAACGCCACTCGCCCGTCGCGGTGCGGGCGAGACCTCGCGCATAGGGGTCGATCAGGTGCATGGTCGGGTCGAAGTGGTTCGTCGGGACGTCCGGTCCATCGGCGCGTAACGAGTATCGGGCTCCGGGGATCAGCTGCGGGGACGTGCCGGACCAGACGTTGTCGGCGTCCTTCGTCAGCGGCACGGACTCGGAGACCCAGTCGGAGTCGTTGTCGTTGAGCAGGCACAGCTCCATCGAACTTGCGGAGGCCGAGAAGACGCGGATCTGCCCGCCGTCGCCGGTGGAACGCACCCCGAGATCGCGCAGGGGGTCGGTCGCGGTGGACGGCTCTGCATCAGGCATGCGTTCTAGAGTAATGACTGCGAGCGAGCAGTCGGTGTCACGGCCCGCGGGGAGGATGCGATGGCCGTCTATCTCGACCACGCCGCGACCACGCCCATGCTGCCGGAGGCGCGCGCGGCCTACGTCGACGCACTCGACCTGGTCGGCAACCCGTCCTCGATCCACAGCCAGGGGCAGAACGCGAAGCGGATGCTCGAGGAGGCCCGCGAGCAGGTCGCGGACTCGCTCGGCTGCGATCCGATCGAGGTCGTGTTCACCTCGGGAGGAACGGAGTCGGTCAACCTCGCGATCAAGGGGCTGTACTGGGCGCGCAATGGTGCGGCGCCCGCTGGTCGAGTAGGTCGCTCTGCGACCGTATCGAGACCCCGCCCCCGCATCCTCGTCCCGCGCGGGGAGCACCACGCCACGGTCGACACGGTCGAGTGGCTGGAGCACTACGTGGGTGCCGTCATCGAGTGGCTGCCGATCGACGAGCTCGGGCGCATCCGTCTCGATGCGCTCGCCGCGGCCCTGGAGCGTCCGGATGACGTTGCACTCGTCAGCCTGCTCTGGGCGAACAACGAGGTGGGAACGATCCAACCCGTCGCGGAGGTCGTCGCGCTCGCAGAGGCTCACGGCATACCGGTGCACGTGGACGCGGTCTCCGCGTACAAGCACGTGCCGATCGACTTCGCTTCGTCGGGCCTTGCGGCGCTCAGCGTTTCCGCGCACAAGATCGGCGGCCCGCTCGGCATCGGGGCGCTCGTGCTCTCGCGCCGGGCATCCGTCGTGCCGCTCATCCACGGGGGAGGGCAACAGCGCGACGTGCGCTCCGGAACCCAGGATGCGCCGGCCGCGATCGGGTTCGGTGTGGCGGCGCAGCATCCCGCGACCTCGTTGCGGCCGCTGCGCGACCGGCTCATCGCGGGGGTGCGTGCCGCGGTGCCGTCCGCTGTGCTGCGCGGAGACCCGGTCGATCGCGTCGACAACAACGTGCACTTCACCTTCCCCGGCTGCCAGGGCGACTCACTGCTCTTCCTGCTGGATGCCGCGGGCGTCTCGGTCAGCACCGGTTCGGCCTGCCAGGCGGGCATCCCCGAGGCCTCGCACGTGCTCATCGGCATGGGACTCGACGAATCCGAGGCGCTCGGCGCGCTGCGCATCACGATCGGCCACACCACGACGGATGACGATGTCGATGCCTTCCTCGCCGCGTTGCCCGCCGCTCACGAGCGCGCCCTCCGCGCCGGCTACGCCGCGCGCGACGTGGCCCGCTGACCGCGCCGCCCGCCCCCGCCCCCGCCCGCTCCCCGCCCGCATCCGTCTCTCCTCCGCCCAAATGAAGGAGTTGGTCGCCGTCGGCGCTGGCGGTCCCCCGGAAATATAGGGAAGTGCTGCGCGCCAAGCCCCTTGACTCCTTCATTTGGGCGGCGGGATCGCGAAAAGACCCCGCGATCCTCGAACGCCTCGACACGATCGACGCTCGCTTCGGCGCAGTGGAGAAGACCCTCACCGCATCCCTGACCTGCATGAATCGGCGGCTCGGGGCGGCCCGCGTACACTTGACCGGTGAAGGTTTTGGCAGCGATGAGTGGCGGGGTCGACTCTGCCGTGGCCGCGGCGCGCGCCGTCGACGCGGGGCACGAGGTGGTCGGCGTGCACCTGGCGCTCAGCCGCATGCCGGGCACGTTGCGCACCGGGAGCCGCGGATGCTGCACCATCGAGGACTCGATGGATGCCCAGCGAGCGGCCAACATCATCGGCATTCCGTACTACGTGTGGGACTTCTCCGAGCGCTTCAAGCTCGACGTCGTGGACGACTTCATTGCCGAGTACTCCGCTGGTCGGACTCCGAACCCGTGCATGCGCTGCAACGAGCGCATCAAGTTCGCAGCCCTGCTCGAGAAGGCGCTCGACCTCGGATTCGACGCCGTCGCCACAGGGCACTACGCGAGCATCGTGATGGATGCCGACGGCAACCCTGAGCTGCACCGTGCGGCCGACTGGGCCAAGGACCAGTCCTACGTGCTCGGTGTGCTCAGCGCCGAGCAGCTCGCGCACAGCATGTTCCCGCTCGGCTCGACGCCGTCGAAAGCCGAGGTGCGCGCGGAGGCCGCCGCTCGCGGCTTCAGCGTCGCGACCAAGCCGGACAGCCACGACATCTGCTTCATTCCGGATGGCGACACCCGCGGATGGCTGGCCGAGCGCATCGGCGCGGAGAAGGGCGTCATCCGCGATCGCTCCGGCGAGGTCGTCGGCAGCCACGAGGGCGCCGCGGCATTCACGATCGGCCAGCGCAAGGGGCTCAACCTCGGCGTTCCGAGTCCGGATGGCCGCCCACGATTCGTGCTGGAAGTTAAGCCAGCGAGCAACGAGGTCATTGTCGGCCCGCGCGAGGCCCTCGATCTCGCGCAGCTCTCCGGACGCCGGTTCAGCTGGGCAGGCCAGCCTCCCGTCAATCCTGAGATCCCGTTCGACTGTCACGTGCAGGTGCGCGCCCACTCGGATCCGGTGCCTGCTTCCGCCGTGCTGATTGACGGCGAGCTCGTGCTCACACCGAAGAACCCCATCAACGGCGTCTCCACCGGCCAGACCGCGGTGATCTACGTCGGAACCCGCGTGCTCGGCCAGTTCACGATCGACGCCACCGTCAGCGCGGTCCCCGTCGGCACCTGATCGGCCCTGGCTGTTCCTCTCTCCGCTGTACCTTTCATCATTCAGGAGGATGTGTGACGGATGATGCTGCTGTGGATGGTGAGGTCCGTCCAGTCGACTTTGGCCACTCTGGTCCCACCACCTCCCGAATGATGAAAGGTCCTGTCGGCGGTGCTGCCTAGACTTGCCCCGTGGCAGAAACGACGGGTGGCGCGGCAGACACAGACACCGAACGGTTGTCCCTTGAGCAGGCGGGCGCGGAGGCCGGGGAACTGACCTCGCGCATCCTCGAACTTCGAGATGCGTACTACGAGCGCGATGAGGTGCTCGTGAGCGACGCGGAGTACGACCTCATGATCCACAGGCTCGAGCAACTCGAGCGACTGTTCCCCGAACTGCAGAGCCAGGACAGCCCGACCCAGACGGTCGGCGGCAGGGCCGACTCAACCCTGTTCGCACCCGTCAGGCACGCAGAGCGGATGCTGAGTCTCGACAACGTGTTCTCGATCGAGGAATTCGAGGAGTGGGCCGCCAAGACCGAGCGCAGCTCCGGCCGCAGGATCGACTACCTGTGCGAACTCAAGATCGACGGACTCGCGATCAACCTGCGCTACGAGAACGGTCAGCTCGTCAGTGCCGCCACCCGTGGCGACGGGGTGGTCGGCGAAGACGTCACAGAGAACATCGCGCACGTGAAGAGCATCCCGACGAGGCTCGCAGGCACGGGGCACCCGCCCATCGTCGAGGTGCGCGGAGAGGTGTTCTTCGAGACCGCCATCTTCGACCAGCTCAACGCCGACCAGGTGGCGGCGGGCGAGCGAGTGTTCGCGAACGCCAGGAATGCGGCATCCGGAAGCCTGCGACAGGTGAAAGAAAAGAAAACCGAGGTGCAGCTGCAGCGCATGTACCAGCGCCTCGGTCGACTGAGCATGCTCGTGCACGGTATCGGCGCCTGGCCCGTTTCTGATCAGAACGGTCCGCCGGTCAGCTCGCAGTCCGAGGTATATGCGCTGCTGAGCGGCTGGGGCCTGCCCACGAGCACCCACTTCGAGGTCAAACGCACGGCGAAGGAGGCGGCGGAGTTCATCCGACACTTCGGTGAGAACCGGGCCAGCGTCGAGCACGAGATCGACGGCATCGTGATCAAGGTGGATGAACTGGCCCTGCACGAAGAACTCGGCGCCACCAGCCGGGCCCCGCGCTGGGCCATCGCGTACAAGTACCCGCCGGAGCAGGTGAACACGAAGCTGCTCGACATCGTGGTGAGTGTCGGACGCACGGGGCGAGTCACCCCCTTCGCCGTCATGGAGAAGGTGCGAGTGGCAGGCAGCGAGGTGCGCCAGGCCACGTTGCACAACCAGGACGTCGTCAAGGCGAAGGGCGTGCTGATCGGCGACACGGTCGTGCTGCGCAAGGCGGGGGACGTCATCCCCGAGGTGCTGGGACCCGTCGTCGAACTGCGCGACGGCACCGAGCGCGAGTTCGTCATGCCGAGCCACTGCCCGGAGTGCGGGACGGCGCTCGCCCCGGCCAAGGAAGGCGACATCGACCTGCGCTGCCCGAACGCGAAGAGCTGCCCTGCACAGGTGCGTGGTCGCGTCGAGCACATCGGCAGCCGTGGCGCGCTCGACATCGAAGGCCTCGGCGAGGTGGGTGCCGCGGCGCTCACGCAGCCCGATTTCCCGGCCGACCCGCCGCTCGTCACCGAGGCGGGCCTGTTCGCGCTCACCAGTCGCGATCTCTTCCCGATCAGGGTGACCGTGCGCGACAACGAAGACGGGCACATCAAGTTGAATGATGACGGAACGCCGAGGATCGAGACGCCGTTCCAGCGCCAGCGCAGGAAGAAGGGCAAGGACGCGGACCCCGCGTTCGACCCCGCCGCAGAATTCGACGGGGACGAAGATTTCGTCTTGTCGAGCGCGGCGATCAAGCTCATCAGCGAGCTGGAGAAGGCGAAGACGAAGGAGCTGTGGCGTCTGCTCGTGGCGCTCAACATCCGCCACGTCGGCCCGGTCGCCGCTCGCGCGCTCGCAACATACTTCGGATCGCTGGAGGCCATCCGCGCGGCCTCGGAAGCGGAACTCGCCGCGGTCGACGGTGTCGGCAGCATCATTGCGGAGTCCCTGCTCGCCTGGTTCCAGGTTCCCTGGCACGTGGAGATCATCGAGCGCTGGACGGATGCCGGCGTGCGGTTCTCGATTCCGGGTCACCCCGGCCCTGGCGCGGCCTCCGACGCCGGGGGAGTGCTCGCCGGCCTCACGGTCGTCGCCACGGGGAGCCTCGAGGGTTTCACCCGCGAAGGGGCGCAGGAAGCGATCATCAGCGCGGGAGGCAAGGCCGCCTCGAGCGTGTCGAAGAAGACCGACTTCGTCGCAGCTGGCCCCGGTGCCGGGTCGAAGCTCGGCAAGGCGGAAGAGCTGGGTATTCGCATCATCGATGCCGCCCAATTCGCCGTTCTCGTGACCGAGGGCCCGGCCGCCCTCGACTGAGTCGCACCCGCCGGCGAAGAAATATTTACATATATTTCTCACGGAATCCCTAGGTGAGCGGTAACAATGACCCTACTATTGGGGGTGCACGGAAATTTCGTTGAGGCGCCGTCCCCCCGCGGCGCCGATGGCGAGCAGATAGGCCGAATTGCTGGTTATTGTCGCAGCTCTACTTACCCCCTCTGGTGCTGTCAATGGCGTCGCAGAGGCCTTTGGGCTGCACGAAATAGGTCAGCAGGTCGTGTCGACCGCGGTCACCGACCGAACTGACTCCTTTTTTCTTGCTCGCGGACCGTTGCTGTCTGGTATCCGCGCCGGTGACACGGGGTCGATCATTGCGGGGGCGAATGGAGCGGCGGGGGACGGCACAGGGTCGGCGCTGCCGTGGGCCATTCCTGCGTCGCTCACACAGCCGGAGGCGTCGGTCGTGGGAACCCCTGGCGGCGTCGGCGCGGGTGTCGGCGATGGGGTGGCAACGGCGAACGGCGGCACGGCCGCGACGAGGGTGGATCTTGCGCTGCTGCCGAAACTGAGGGGCACGGCGCTGCTCAACCAGCTCGCCCTGCTGCCGCGCGCAGAACTGAGCGAGTTCGTGTCACAGAACAAGAGCCTGATGCACGGCCTCGTGAAGAACCCGCCGGCCGCGCGGGAGGTCTCGGCCTGGTGGGCGGCGGCTTCGCCGAGCGCGCGCGCATCACTCGTGAAGGTCTCGCCCGAGGTCCTCGGCAACCTGCCCGGTGTGCCGTTTGAGGTGCGCAATGATGCAAACCGTACCTATCTGAAATCGTCGATACACGAGTTGAAGTCGTCGATGCGCGGGCTCGGTCGTGGAGAAATCGTCAACGCGCGAGTGAAACTGCACATGCTCGAGCAGGTGCAGAAGGCGCTGCGGAGTCCCACGTCTGAGGCAGCACCGGGTTCTGTGGCACCGGACAAGTCGCTGCTCACGTTCGAGTCAGAAGGCTCGGGCAGAGCGGCCATCGTCATCGGCGATCTCGCCACGGCTGACTACGTGAGCTACCTCGTGCCCGGCATGTTCTTCTCGGTCGACACCGCGCTGAACACCTGGACGAACGTCGCCACCGATCTGAACCGTGAGCAGACTGCGTGGGTTTCCAGACTCTCCGCGCACGATCCCTCGATGGCGGGCAAGACGGTGGCCACCGTGGCCTGGATCGGCTACCAGACCCCGGGGATCACGGGCATCGCATCCCTCACACTCGCCGACCAGGGCGCTGACCTCATCGGGCGCGCAATCGACGGGGTGCAGGCGGTGCGCAGCGGCTCTGAGCCGTTCGTGACGGTGATCGGGCACTCCTACGGCTCGACCGCGGCGATGATCGAACTCGCCAAGGGCGCGATGCACGTGGATGCCCTCGCGCTGATCGGATCGCCGGGCAGCGCGGCCCAGACCGCCTCGGCGTTGTCCGTGACGAACAACAATGTTTATGTGGGGGAAGCAGCCTGGGATCCCGTGGTCAATTCTGCCTTCTATGGCAGTGACCCGGGGTCGAGCACCTTTGGTGCCCACAGGATGAGTGTGGCTGGCGGCGTTGACCCGATCACGCATAACGCGTTGACAGCGTCCGCCGGCCACCTCGGTTACTTCGCGCCCGGTTCTGAGTCGATGCGCAACCTTGCGCTCATCGGCCTGAACCACGGGTCGCTCGTCACCCAGGGCACGACGATGGATGCGAGCCGCACGCTTCGCTGACCGTCGCCGGACGCGGCTCCTGCGGAAGGCGCCGGGTGCCCACCGACTAGAATTGCCGTATTCCCGCGAAGCCTTGAGCACGGAGCCGTATGTCTGAAACCAGTCCTGAGTCCCGCGACGCGATCACCACAGATCAGGTCGCACACCTCGCAAACCTCGCCAGGATCGCCCTCACCCCCGAGGAGATCGAGAAGCTCACCGGCGAGCTCGGCGTGATCATCGATTCGATCGCGAAGGTGTCTGAGGTGGCGACGGCGGATGTTCCGGCTACGAGCCATCCGATCAGAATGGTCAACGTGTTCCGGCCCGACGTGCCGGGCGAGACGCTCACGACGGAGCAGGCGCTCGCCGGGGCGCCCGACCACGACGGCAGCAGATTCCGTGTGTCCGCGATCCTGGGAGAAGAACAATGATTGATCTGACCAGACTCACCGCGGCCGAGCTGGGCGCGAGACTCGAGGCCAGGGAGGTCTCGAGCGTCGAGGCGACCCGCGCCCACCTGGATCGCATCGCCGCGGTCGACGGTGACGTCCACGCCTTCCTGCACGTGTCATCCGCCGCCCTGGATGTTGCCGCGGATGTCGACGCACGCCGTGCGGCGGGGGAGAAGCTTGGGCCTCTGGCGGGGGTTCCCATCGCCATCAAGGACGTGCTCTGCACGATCGACATGCCCTCGACCGCTGGCTCGAAGATGCTCGAGGGCTGGGTGCCGCCGTACGACGCAACCACGGTGCGCAAGCTCCGTGAAGCGCATCTCGTTCCCCTCGGCAAGACCAACATGGACGAATTCGCGATGGGCTCCTCCACCGAGCACTCCGCGTTCGGCGCAACCCACAACCCGTGGGACCTGGACCGCATCCCCGGTGGCTCCGGCGGCGGTTCGGCCGCCGCGGTGGCCGCCTTCGAGGCTCCCCTCGCGCTCGGTTCAGACACCGGAGGCTCGATCAGGCAGCCCGCGGCGGTCACCGGATCGGTGGGTGTGAAGCCGACCTACGGCGGAGTCTCGCGCTACGGCGCCATCGCGCTCGCGTCATCCCTCGACCAGGTCGGTCCTGTCACCCGCACGGTGCTCGACGCGGCATTGCTGCACGACGTGATCGGCGGCTACGACCCGCGCGACTCGACCTCGCTGGGGGATGCCTGGCCGTCGTTCGCCGATGCGGCCCGCGACGGGGCTCGCGATCGTTCACTCAAGGGCGTACGCATCGGTGTCGTCACGCAGCTGAACGGCGAGGGCTTCCAGGCCGGCGTTCGCAGCCGTTTTGCAGAATCGCTCGAGGTGCTGACCGCGGCCGGTGCCGAGATCGTCGAGGTCTCCGCGCCGAACTTCGAGTATGCGATCGCCGCGTACTACCTGATCCTCCCCGCGGAGGCCTCGAGCAACCTGGCCAAGTTCGACTCCGTGCGCTTCGGCCTGCGCGTCAACCCACCCGGCGGTGGAACGGTCGAGGATGTCATGGCCGCGACGCGTGAGGCCGGGTTCGGTCCAGAGGTCAAGCGTCGCATCATCCTCGGTACCTACGCGCTCAGCGCCGGCTACTACGACGCCTACTACGGCAGCGCGCAGAAGGTGCGCACGCTCATCCAGCGCGACTTCGACGCCGCATTCGAGAAGGCGGACGTGCTGATCAGCCCGGCGGCGCCGACCACGGCATTCAAGCTGGGGGAGAAGCTCGAGGATCCGCTGGCCATGTACCTGAACGACGTCACCACGATCCCCGCGAACCTCGCCGGCGTGCCCGGAATGGGCCTGCCCATGGGGCTCGCGCCCGAGGACGGCCTGCCCACGGGCATTCAGCTCATGGCGCCAGCCAGAGCGGATGCGCGGCTCTACTCGGTGGGAGCGGCCCTCGAGGCGCTGCTCGAAGACAAGTGGGGGCACACGCTGATAAGCCAGGCCCCCGAGCTGAAGGTGGGTGCCTGATGGCCAAGGCAGAACTGATGGACTTCGACAAGGCCCTCGAACTGTTCGAGCCGGTGCTCGGCTTCGAGGTGCACGTCGAGCTGAACACGCGCACCAAGATGTTCTCGGACGCACCGAACTTCTTCGGCGGTGAGCCGAACACCAACATCACGCCGGTAGACCTCGGGCTGCCGGGCTCCCTGCCCGTGGTCAACGAGCAGGCGATACGGTACTCGATCAGCCTCGGCCTGGCACTCGGCTGCGAGATCGCGCCATCGAGCCGTTTTGCACGCAAGAACTACTTCTATCCCGACCTCGCCAAGAACTACCAGATCAGCCAGTATGACGAGCCGATCGCTCACGACGGCAACGTCGAGGTCGAACTGCCGAACGGCCGCGTCGTGCAGGTGTCGATCGAGCGCGCGCACATGGAAGAGGATGCGGGCAAGCTCACGCACGTCGGCGGCGCGACCGGCCGCATCCAGGGTGCGGATCACTCGCTCGTGGACTACAACCGTGCCGGTGTTCCGCTCGTGGAGATCGTCACCAACATGATCACCGGAGCCGAACACGACGCCCCGGAGCTCGCGAAGGCCTACGTCTCGACCATTCGCGACATTGTCGTCTCCCTCGGCATCTCCGAGGCGAAGATGGAGCGCGGAAACCTGCGCTGCGACGCCAACATCTCGCTCTCGCCGCGTGGCTCAGGCACACTCGGCACCCGCACAGAGACCAAGAACGTGAACAGCCTGCGCAGTGTCGAGCGTGCCATCCGCTACGAGATCCAGCGTCAGGCGGCCATCCTCGCGAAGGGCGGCACGATCACCCAGGAGACGCGCCACTGGCACGAAGACACGGGCGTGACCTCCGCCGGACGTCCGAAGAGCGACGCGGATGACTACCGCTACTTCCCCGAGCCAGACCTGCTGCCGGTCGAGCCCTCGGCCGAGTTGATCGAGGAGCTGCGTGCCGCGCTGCCCGAGGCGCCGGCCATCCGTCGTCGCCGGCTCAAGGAGGCGTGGGGCTTCACCGACCTCGAGTTCCAGGACGTGCAGAACTCGGGCCTGCTCACCGAGATAGAGCAGACTGTTGCGGCCGGTGCGACGGCCCAGTCCGCCCGAAAGTGGTGGACCGGCGAGATCGCGAGGCTCGCCAACATCGCGGATGCCGACCCCTCATCGCTCGTGTCGCCAGAGCACGTCGCCGCGCTTGTGTCGCTCGTGGACTCCGGCGAGCTCACCGACCGGCTCGCGCGGCAGGTGCTCGAGGGCGTCATCGCGGGAGAGGGATCGCCGGCCGAGGTCGTCGAGAAGCGCGGCCTGAAGGTCGTCTCGGATGACGGCGCCCTCATCGCCGCGATCGACGAGGCTCTCGCCGCCCAGCCCGATGTTCTCGAGAAGATCCGCGACGGCAAGGTGCAGGCGGCCGGTGCCGTGATCGGCGCCGTCATGAAGGCCATGAAGGGCCAGGCGGATGCCGCACGCGTTCGCGAACTGGTGCTGGAGCGCGCCCAGCAGTAGAAGTCAGTCGAACGCGACGCTGTCGCCCACCGGAACCCCCGTGCGGGCGACGCGTCGCGGTGAGACGCGCGGTGCGATCACGAGCGCGAGCACGCCGATCGCGGCGGTGAAGGCGAACACCCCTGCGAAGGAGTTGTTCGCGAACACGAGGCCCGTGGCGGCGAGAGCGAGTGCTCCGCCGAGGGAATCGGCGATCGTCAGCGCCGAGCTGTTGAACCCCTGGTTTCCTGGCGAGGAGAAGGCGAGCGTCAGCGTGCTCATGCGCGGATACATGAGCCCCATGCCGCCGCCCGCAATCGCCCAGCCCACGATCGCGATCATGGGGTCGAGCGCGAACAGCGCGGTCACGAAGGCGACGACGATCGCGACGATGACGAGGGCACATCCGATGACCGTGCACGTTGCATGGCGCATGGTCTCGCTCATCCGGCCCTGGAGCCAGGAGGCACCTGCCCAGGCGACGGCACCGAGGGTGAGTGCGAGGCCCGCGAGCTTAGCCGAGAACTGGTAGTCCGCAATGAGCAGGTACGGCAGGTACACCTCCGCGCCGAAGTAGGTGGCGGCAGCGAGCCCGCGCAGCAGGATGACGCTCGGCAGTCCGCGTTTCGCACGCAAGGTCGCGCGCGGCAGCAGCGGGCGCACCGCCACGACCGCGACCACCGCGGCCGCCACCGCGAGAACACCGCCGATGGTCGGGATGTCCGCGAGCAGGTCGAGCGCGAGTACGCAGCCGGCGGCGATGACGGACCACGCGATACGGCCCGCAGCCCAGGGCGCGAGGGCCGCCTCTCCACGGCCGCGCTCGAGCCCACGTAGCGCGGGCACGATCATCCCGGTGGCGAGGAGAACGAGCCCGACGACTCCGAGAAACACCCAGTGCCAGCTCCAGGTCTCCGCAACGAAGCCCGCGGCAACCGGGCCGACGAGCGAGGGGATGACCCAGGCCGCGGCGAACCCCGCGAAGATCGACGGATGCAGCCTGGCCGGATACACGCGCGCCACCACGACGTAGAGCGCGACCGTCGTGCCGCCGCTGCCGAGCCCCTGCAGAAGGCGACCACCCACAAGCATCGGCATCGTGCTTGCCGCGCCCGCGACGATGAGCCCCACGGTGAACAGCACGGTTGAGGTGTACAGCGGAGTGACCGGTCCGATGCGGTCGCACCAGTTGCCCACCACGACCATGCCGATCACACCCGTCGCGAGCGGCCCGGCGAAGGCGAGCGCGTAGAGGCTCGCGCCGCCGAGGTCGGCGCTGACGATCGGCATCACGGTCGTCACGGCGAGCGACTCGAAGGCGGAGAGAAAGACGAGAGCGCAGGATCCGATCGTCACCCACAGGTAGCCGCGGCTGAACAGCCCGGGCTCGCGCGAGGGCCTTGCGGCGATCGGTGAGTCGACAGGCATGCCTGCGAGACTATGCCGTTGTTGCCGGGGAGGAAAATCGAGCGCGATGCCGGATGTCCACCCGCCGCAGGGTGCGGCTAGGTGATCGAATCGCCGCGCCGTTGCAGGTAGTCGCGGAGTCGCGGATCGGTCGTGAGCGAGATCGCCCTGGCAAAGGCGATTTTCGCGTCATCGACTGCCCCAGTTCGGCGAGCAGGTGGGCTCGGGTCGCCCAGGCCGGTTGGAATCGCTGGATGCCGGGGTCCGTCGCACTCGAAACTCGCTGCCACTGGATCGTGTAGCAACCGTAGGAGGCACGGGCCACCTGCTCGGCGCGTGCCGCAACCGTCAGACCAGCGTCTGCCACTGTCCGTCGCGGAACACTATCTCGGACGGCCGGATCTCGATCACGCCGTACTGCGCACCGGGGCACTTTTCCGCCCAGGCGATGGCGGCATCCAGATCGGCCACCTCGATCACGAAGGCGCCGGCGAGCTTCTCCTTCGTGTCGGCGAAGGGGCCATCCTGAACCTGCAGGGTGCCACCGCGCAGGGTGACCGTGGTGGCCGCCGCGGACGGTTGCAGGATGTCGGCAGACACGAGCACTCCGGCTTTGTCGAGCGACGTGGCGTAGGCGTCGAAGGCCGCGCGGAACGGTGCCATCTGTTCCTCGGTGACGCCGGCCTCTTCGGCCTCCTGGTTGTGGAGAAGTAGCGAATATCGCATGGGAAATCCTTCCGATCGGTCGATACTGACACCTCTATGACGAACGGGGTAGAGGCCAATCGACTCTCGGTGCTATTTCTCTACTTCCCGGGAAACCCGCAGCCGAATCAGCCGCAGCTGACCCTCCTCCTTGAGCTCGACGATGTTGTGGCGGGATTTCACGAAGTCGGTGAAGGTCTTGTAGCCGAGCGCGGATTCCTGGAACGACGGGTCCATCCGCAGCATCTGGTTCTTGACTGCTGAGCTGGCGATCCAGTCGACGTCTTCCTTCGCTTGCCCCAGTCGAAGGGCACGGCGGAGCAGGTCGGTTGCGGCTTTCGCGACGGCGGGCTTGACGCGGGAATCCGAGGCAGCAGCGGTAGCAGTGGCCGTTGTGGCCCTGCGGCCGGTGGACCTGCCGCGCTTCGTGGCGGTGCCGCCCTGCGAGGACTCCGATGTGGCCGTGCCCTCTGAGTTGCTCGCGGTCCCATCGTCGGCGTCGGCATCGAGCTCTGCCTCGTCGAGGTCGCTGTCGTCGTCATCCGTGAGCCCGGGCAGCGCGTCGTAGTCGGCGAACTCGTCGCACGCCGAGGCCAGGAATTTGCTCGTCGAGCCGGCGACGCCGATGCCGACGACGTAGCGCCCGAGTCGCTTGCAGCGCTGGGCGAGCGCGATGTAGTCGGAGTCGCCCGCGACGATCACGACGTGGGTGATGTCGGGCAGTCGAAAGAGATCTTCGACGACGTCGACGGCGAGGCGGATGTCCGCGCCGTTTTTCGCGGGCCTGACCGCAGGAAACAGCTGAACCAGTTCGACCGCCCGCTCCATGAGCTGGTTGCGGTAGGCGGCGTTGACCTCGATTGACCAGTCGGCGTATGCGCGGCTGACGATGATGGAGCCGAACGACGACGCAAAATCTAGTACAGCGCCGAGATCCACTCGCGCCTCCGCCAGGCGTGCTGCCAGCGCGGGA
Source organism: Parafrigoribacterium humi (assembly GCF_040227205.1). Lineage (NCBI taxonomy): Bacteria > Bacillati > Actinomycetota > Actinomycetes > Micrococcales > Microbacteriaceae > Parafrigoribacterium > Parafrigoribacterium humi. Next base: position 26,897 of record NZ_JBELOA010000002.1, read on the forward strand.
TCCGCGCGCAGTGACTCCGCGGTGATGTCGCGCAGGCTGTCCTGCTGCCCGCGCCTGCGCTTGTGCTTCTGGTCGTAGCGGGAGATGACGATGTTGTCGAAGTCGATGTAGACCGCGACGCGACCCTCTGTTGGCTCAGCCATGCGGTGCTCTTCTCGATCTGGTGGTGTCGGACCTGGTGGCGTCGGACATCCGCTTCCCAGTCTGTCCCGCGCCGATGACACCGGCAACCTCGCCGCGCGGGAACGATCCAGACGCGAGTGCGGTTGACTTGGGTGTGGCGACCTGTCTCGCCGCCGCGCACGACCCGGATCGATTGATCCCGACCGCAAAGAAGGTATGCAGCATGTCCCTCTCGCTCTCCATTCTGGATCTCGCCCCGATCGCGGAGGGACAGACCGCGAGGGAGAGCTTCGAGGCGAGCATCGCGCTGGCGCAGGCGGCCGAGAAGAGCGGATACCTGCGCGTCTGGTACGCGGAGCACCACAACATGGCGACGATCGCCTCGTCGGCCACGAGCGTCGTGATCGGTCACGTCGCCGCGCACACCTCGACCATTCGTCTCGGCGCGGGCGGCGTCATGCTCCCGAACCACGCGCCGCTGACGATCGCCGAGCAGTTCGGCACTCTCGAGAGTATGTTCCCCGGTCGCATCGATCTCGGACTCGGGCGCGCTCCCGGCAGTGACCAGAACACGATGCGGGCGATGCGGCGCACCCCGTCGTCCGCAGAAACCTTCCCCCAGGACGTGCTCGAGCTGCAGGGGTACCTGCGCGGCGAGTCGGTGATTCCCGGTGTGCAGGCGGTGCCGGGTGCTGGAACCAACGTGCCCCTCTACATCCTGGGTTCCTCGCTCTTCGGTGCGAGCCTCGCGGCGGCGCTCGGCCTGCCCTACGCCTTCGCATCGCACTTCGCGCCGGACGCCCTGTTCGAGGCGGTCGAGACCTATCGCCGAGACTTCGAGCCCTCTGCGCAGCTGGCAGAGCCGTACGTCATCGCCGGGGTCAACGTGATCGCCGCAGAGGACGAGGCGGATGCCGTGAGCCAGTTCGAGACGACCCGTCGCGCCAGGGTGCGCGGCATGATCTCGCGCGGCCCGGTCGCCGTGGACCTCGGAGGGGTCAGCCAGCCCGCTCCGCACTACAGCGACGAGGAGATCGACGCCTTCCTGACGACACCGCAGGGGCGCCAGATCGCCAACATGATGCGGTACACGGCGGTGGGCACGCCGGAGACCGTGCGCGGCTTCCTCGACAACTTCGCGGCATCCGTCGACGCAGATGAACTGATCATCGCGCACCAATCGCCGCTCATCGCCGACCGCCTGCGTTCGGTCGGGCTGACCGCGCAGGCAATGGAGATCGGGGCCGCCTAGTGCGAGCCCAGCGCAGGAACAGGAGGAGGCCATGACCAGCGCGATGAGGTGGGTTGCCCGCAGATTCGGCGGGCTCGAGGTGCTCGCGTTCGAGGAAGCGGAGGTTCCGACTCCGGGCCCGGGCGAGGTCACGATCGACGTCCGCGCGGCAGGGGTGAATCCGGCCGATGCCAAGAACATCCGCGGTGGAGACCCGAGCACGCTCCCGATTGCTGTTGGTTACGAGGTGGCCGGAGTGATCTCTGCGATCGGCCCGAGCGCCGGCCCCCCGGCTATCGCATCCGGTCCGGTCGCTCTCGGCGACGAGGTGCTCGCCTTCCGGACCAGGGGCGGTTATGCGTCACGGCTCACGGTTCCGGCCCGCGATGTGTTCGCCAAGCCGCAGAATCTCAGCTTCCCCGAGGCGGCGAACCTGTTGCTCGTGGGCGCGACGGCGGCCGACATGCTGCACGTGACCGCGGCGAAGGCCCGGGAGACCGCGCTCGTGCACGGCGCATCCGGTGCGGTCGGTGTGAGCCTCGTCCAGCAGGCGAGGCTTCTGGGCATGCGCGTGATCGGCACCGCGAGCCCGCGCAACTTCGCCACGCTGGAGCGCTTCGGTGCTGAGCCCGTGCCCTACGGCGCAGGACTCGAACAGCGCGTGCGGGAGCTCGCAGGCGAGGGCGTGAGCGTTGCGCTCGACACGGTCGGAACGGACGAGGCGGTGGATGTGTCCCTCGCCCTCGTGAGCGATCGCGCGCGAATCGTGACGATCGCCGCGCCGCAGCGGGCCGAACGCGACGGGATCCTGGCGATCGGTGGTCGGCGGGGGCCGAGCGTGGCGTTCCGGGATTCGGTGCGCGCATCACTGATCGACCTCGCGGCCCGCGACGAGCTGGTCGTTCCGGTCGCGCGCACCTTCCCGCTCGCCGGCGCGATCGAGGCGCTGGAACTCCTCCAGACCGGTCATCCCGGCGGCAAACTCGCGCTCATCCCGTGACGTGCGCCGGCAACTCCACGACCCCGTAGCCTGAGACAGTGTCGACCCCTGCAGTGAAGCCCCGCCTCTCCCGCGAGGTCATCGTCCTCGGCATCATCGCCTTCTTCGTCATGGTGGGATTCGGCGTCGTCGTGCCCGTGCTGCCCGTGTTCGTGCGGAGCTTCCACGTCGGCTACACCGAGGTCGGTGCCGTGGTCTCGGCCTTCGCGCTCATGCGCCTGGTCGCGAGCCCCTTCGTGGGCAAGCTCATCGACTGGATCGGCGAGCGCACGATCCTCGCGATCGGCATCGGCATCGTCGCGGTGTCGAGCGCGCTCGTCGGTATCGCGCACAGCTATCTCGAGGTGCTCGTGCTGCGCGGTGCAGGCGGCATCGGCTCGGCCATGTTCTCGATCTCGGCCATGACGCTGCTGCTCGGGACGACGGCACCGTCGATGCGCGGTCGTGCCGTCGGCTTCTACCAGGGCGGCTTCCTCATTGGAGGAATGGCAGGGCCTGCACTCGGCGGGCTCCTCGCCGTGATCTCGCTGCGCGCGCCGTTCTTCTTCTACGCGGGAACCCTCGTCGTCGCGGGCGCGGTCGGACTCGCCTTCCTGCGTCCGGTGTCGAAGCACGCGAAGACCGAGACGGCGGATGCCACCCCCGCGATTCCCTTCCGCGGCGTCATCGCAGATCCACGGTTCCGCGCCGCGTGCCTGGCCAACTTCTCCTCCGGCTGGGCCTCCCTCGGCGTGCGCAGCGCGCTCATCCCGGTGCTCGTCGTCGAGGTGCTGCATGAGCCGGAGCTCTGGACCGGCATTGCCTTCGCGGTCGCTGCCGCAGCCCAGACCATCGCGCTCGGCCCGGCAGGCACCTTCGTTGACAAGATCGGTCGTCGTCCCGCGATCGTCGGTGCGTACGCGCTCGGCGGCGTCACCCTCTTCGCCATGCCCTTCATCGGGGACATCTGGACATTGACGGCACTCCTGTGCGTCTACGGCATTGCCGCCGCGTTCATGGGCACGGCACCCGCGGCAGCGGTGGGGGATGCCGCGACCGGCAGAAACGGTCAGCCCGTCGCGATCTTCTCCGCGTTCTCGGACCTCGGGGCGATCATCGGACCGCTCGCAGCCGGCGCGCTCGTGGACGCGGTGTCATTCCCCGCGGCCTTCGGATCGGCGGTGGTGCTGATGCTTGCGGCATCCGTCTATGCACTGCGGATGCCGCGCGAACGCCTCGCGAGGTCGGTCGCCGCCCGGGATTGACCGCCCAGGTATGTTTCGTCACGCGACATTCCCTGTGCGCTGCTAAATTCGCAGGTGTGGCCTGCGGTGGCGCGGCGATGAGAAGGAGACCACGATGAACCCCGATTTGTCTACGCTTCCCACGGGCATTCTGGTCGTCATCGCGGTCGTAGCCGCCATCGAGATCACACTCGACGTGATTGCGCTCGTGAGTCTCTACCGGCGCCCGCTGAGCCAGGTGGCACTCGGCAACAAGTGGGTGTGGGTCGCGATCATCCTCCTGGTGAATCTCGTCGGACCGGTGCTCTACTTCGTGATCGGGCGTAAGACCGACGTGCCGGAAGAACAGCCCGCGCCCTCGCGCGCGAGCGCCACGACAACCGACTCGATCGCAGACAGTCTCTACGGCCGCCGCGACGACTCGGGCGCTCCGTGACCCCTGCGATCCGTGCCACCGGGCTGAGCAAGAGCTACGGTCCCAAACGCGCGCTCGACGCCATTGACCTCTCGGTTGACGAGGGATCCATTTTCGGCTTCCTCGGGCCCAATGGCGCGGGCAAGACCACGATGCTGCGCCTGGTGACCGGGCTCGCACGGCCGACCTCCGGCTCCATCGAAGTGCTCGGTCACGACGTGGCGTCGGCGGGCAACGCGGTGCGCGCGAAGATCGGCTTCCTTCCCGATGTTCCTGCGTTCTACGAGTGGATGACCGCGGCGGACTTTCTGCGCTTTGCCGGCGGCCTGTTCGGGCTCGGCGGCACACTCCTCACCGAACGCACCGCGATGCTGCTCGATCTCGCCGGCCTCAGCGACGTGAAGACGAAAATCGGTGGGTACTCGCGCGGCATGAAGCAGCGTCTCGGCGTCGCGCAGGCGCTCGTCAACGCTCCGCGGCTGCTGCTGCTCGACGAGCCTACGAGTGCGCTCGACCCGATGGGGCGCAAGGACGTGCTCGACATGATCGTGTCGCTGCGCGGCCGCACGACGGTGTTCTTCTCCACGCACATCCTCGGTGACGTCGAGCGCGTCTGTGACTCGGTGGCCATTCTCGATCACGGCCGTGTGGTGGCGCAGGCGCCGATCGATGAACTGAAGCGTCGCTACGGCAAGCAGAAGGTGGTCGTCGAGGTGACCGAGGGTGCGGACGCCCTTGCCGCGGCTATCGCACGGCGCGACTGGACGGCATCCGTCGCCCGCGGGCCCCAGGGCTCGATCGAGGTGACGGTGACGGATGTCGCCGCAGCACAGCACGACATCCCCGCGATGGTCAGCGACCAGGGCATCGGCCTCGCTCGGCTGGACGCGGGGGAGCTCGGCCTCGAAGAGGTCTTCGTCGAGCTCGTCGGCGGTGGTGCGTCGTGAACGGCTACGGCGTCTTCATCGGCAAGGAACTGCGCGAGATCGTGCGCACCTGGCGGATCTGGGTGCTCCCGGCGATCCTGCTCTTCTTCGCGCTCAGCGGACCGGTGATCGCCCGGTTCACGCCCGAGATCGTCGGCGCGCTGGCGGGCAGCCAACTCGGAGCCATCACACTTCCCGATCCGACCCATGTCGATGCGTATGCGGCCTGGATCAAGAACCTCTCGCAGATCACCCTGTTCGCCTTCATCATCATCTACGGCGGTATCGTCTCGGCGGAGACGAGAAGCGGTACGGCCATCCTCGTGCTCACCAAGCCGGTGTCGCGCGGCGCGTTCGTGGTCGTCAAGGCGGTCGTGCACTCGCTCTTCCTGGCGGTTCTCGTGGTGCTCGGAACGCTCGTCACGTGGGCGGTCACCGCCGTGGTCTTCGGCGCATCGCCGGGCGGCCCGCTGTGGACGTCGTCTCTGGTCTGGCTCGTCTACGGTGTGCTGTTCATGGCCGTGATGACCCTGTTCTCGGTGCTGATCTCTTCCGCGGCCGGAGCGGCGGGTGCGGGCATCGGAGTGTATGCACTGCTGTCGATCGCTTCCATCTGGACGCCGCTCAAGGACTACTCGCCCGCGGGACTTCCCGGCCAGGCCGCGACGCTCGCGACGCACACGACCACCCCGTCATCCCTGTGGCCCGTGCTGACGTCCCTCGCGCTGTCGATCCTGCTCGTCGCGGTGGCCGCGCTGCTCTTCCGGCGCAGGGAGCTGTAGCTCTTCGCCCTGAGCGAATACCACGCCCGGAGTATGTCGGGTCGTGCAGCCCTGTTGTAGCGTCGAAGGTGAAGCCCGAGAGGATCGCATGCGCGCACTGCAGGAACGGATGGTCGTGCTCTCGACCATGCTGTTCGTCGCGCTTGCCGTGGCGCAGGGCGGACACACGACGGTGCTGGTCGCCAGCATCGCGGCCGTCGCGATCGCAGGCCTCGTTGCCGTTCGCTCCGCGGCACTCGTCACGGGCTCTCGCGAGATCGTCGTCGGTCGACGCGCCCACGCACATCGTGAGGCGCTGAGCGGAATGCCCGCGCCGTCGCATCCGTCCACGGCCGGGCGTCCACTCACCCGAGCCCCCGCGCGGTCGATAGCGGCCGCGTAACCGTCCTGTCCCTCTGCACGAGGAGGCGGGTGTCGTGGCCATACGGTCACCCCTCCGTTGTCGACTGCAAGGACTCTTTTCGTGGACCTCTTTTCCTTTCCTCCCATCGCTGCCGTTCTGGGCGCCGTCTACGCGCTCGTCCAGGGAATAGCAACGTTGTTCACCCCGATCGCGGGCAGTGCGGCCGCGGCCGTCGCCATCATCGTTCTCACCGTGCTCGTGCGCTCCGCGCTCGTCTCCGTTGGCGTCTCCCAGGTGAAGGCGGAGTGGGCGCGTCGCAAGCTCGCACCCAAGCTCCAGGCGCTGCAGCGCAAGTACAAGAAGAATCCGCAGCTGCTGCAGCAGAAGACTCTGGCGTTGTACAAGGAGGAGAAGGTCTCGCCGTTTGCCGGGATACTGCCCACGCTCGCTCAGGCGCCCGTGCTCTCGCTCGTGTACGCCCTTTTCCTGCGCACCACGGTCGACGGGCATCCGAACGCGTTGCTCACGGAACATCTGTTGGGTGTGCCATTGGGAGCGTCGTTCACGCATCTCGTGGCATCGGGCCTTGGCGTGTCCGGCATCGCGGTGTACGCCGTGCTTTTCGCGATCATGTGCACAACGGCCTGGTTTTCTCGCCGCACCGCTCTGCGGCTCGCTCCGGAGGCCACCCCGGCCCAGAGGACGGACGCCCCGGCAATGCCCGCGGGCGTGTCCGGCATCCTGAATTGGTTGCCCTTCGTCGCCGTTGTGTTCGCCGCGTTCGTTCCGCTCGCCGCAGCTCTCTACCTGGTCACGACGACCGCGTGGACCTTCGTGGAGCGAGCCATACTGCGACGGCGTTACTGGAGTGAGCTGAACCTCAGCGGTGCCGCGAGGGCAGAATGACGCCGCGACCGCAGGCTCAAGCCGGCGGCCACACGCCGATGATCACGGACATGATGACGATCGTGACCAGTTCGTGTGCGATGTTCAGCACGGTGAGCCCGGCCGGGCGTTTGTCGAAGGCGTCGTGAGTGATGAAGCGGGCAGCGGTGAAGCCCGCCCAGAGCAGGATGCCGGTGACCACGGCGCTCACGAAGAAGCCGCCGCCGTAGAACGTCCAGGCCATGAACGCCGTGCCGGCCAGAGTCCAGGCGGTCACGAAGCTCACGATCACCGTGGTCACGATCGGACCGACCGCGTCGCTCGCCTTGCCCGGTGTCACTCCGGCCGCCTTCATCCAGTAGTTCCCGAAGACCTTCGGGGTGTACCAGATCGAGCCGACGATCATCGTCGAGATCGTGGCCAGGATTACCGCCCAATAGTTGATGTCGGGAATCATGATCATCCTTCCAGCGCCGTTGCCGATGTGATGTGCGAAGTCTACGGGAGGAGATGCTTGCAGCCCGGAGATTATCGACGACGTCACCTAAGTGGACAGAACGGTACACAGAATGCGGTAACGTCAGGGACGTGATCATTGCTCCGCTCATACGACGCTGGGGCGTCCTGGTTATGGGCGGGGCGTTCCTGCTCGTCGGCATCGTCCTGGTGTGCACCCACCTCTCGCTCGTCGCGGGGTGGGGGCATTATGCGCCGATGTCGGACATGGCCTTCTACCCGGGGCTCCCGAGCTCTCATGCTCCGCTCGGCGGCGAACTGGCAGAAACACCGGAGCGCTACGCGAGCCGTGGGGGCCAGATCCTGATCGCACTCGGCATCACCCTGCTCGCGGGCTGGGTGGGCTTCACGCTCAGTTGCCGATCACTGCGCCGCTGAGACCGCCTCGTGGTGGTCAGGCGTGCTGGCCGGCTTGCGGATGAAGAACGCCACGGGGATGGCCAGGAGCGAGATGACCCCGCCGTAGAGGAAGGCGTCATGGATTCCCGAGGCAGTGGCCTCCGCGACCGAAGCCCCACCCTCGAGCAGCGGCGCCGATCCAATGGCCATCACGGAGATGAACAGCGCGGTTCCCGCCGCGCCAGCCACCTGCTGGACCGTGCCGACGATTGCGCTTCCGTGCGAGTAGAGCTCGGGCTTGAGCGCCGCGAGGCCCGCGGTGAACAGCGGCGTGAAGAGCAGTGCGAGCCCAAAGCTCAGTGACATGTGGGCAACCAGCACCCACCAGAACGAGGTACCCACGCCGAGGAAGGTCAGCGACCAGAGAACGGCGCTGACGATGATCGCCCCGGGGATCACAAGGGGTCTCGTGCCACGGGCGTCATAGAAGCGGCCGACGAACGGCGCGAGGAGACCCATGAGCAGCCCACCGGGTAGCAGAAGCAACCCCGTGCTGAGCACGTCGAGCCCAAGCACCCGCTGCGTGTAGAACGGCAGCAGGATGATCGTGCCGAACAGCGCGATCATGCTGATCATGACCATGACGATCGCGTAGCTGAAGGTCTTCGAGCGGAAGGTGCGAAGGTCGAGCAGCGCGCGATCCCGGCGCTGGAGGCGGATCTGGCGGTAGATGAACAGTGCAAGCCCGATCACGCCCACCGCAATCGGCAGCCATCCCGAAAGCTTGGTGATGCCGCCGCCGGGAGCGCCCAGGCTGCTGAGACCGTAGACCAGCCCGCCGAAACCCAACGCGGACAGCACGACGGACACGACGTCGATCGGCGTCACTCGCGGCTCCGTGACGTTCGGCACGCGCATGGCGCCCAGGATGAGCGCGGCGATCGCGATCGGAAGCACGAGGATGAACATCCAGCGCCAGTCCAGCTGGTCGAGGATGATGCCGGAGATCGTCGGGCCGATTGCCGGGGCAACCGAGATGACGATCGAGATGTTGCCGATCGTGCGACCGCGGGACTGCTCTGGCACGAGCGTCATCACGGTGGTGAACAGCAGCGGAATCATGATCGCGGTGCCGCAGGCCTGCACGACGCGCGCCACGAGCAGCACCTCGAAGTTGGGTGCGACAGCGGCGATCAGGGTGCCGAAGCTGAACAACGTCATCGCGGTGATGAACACCGGACGCGTGTGAAAGCGCTGCAGCAGGAAGCCCGTGATCGGGATCACCACGGCCATGGTGAGCATCACGGCGGTCGTGAGCCACTGGGCGGCGGACGCCGAGATGTGGAGATCCTTCATGAGGTGGGGGATCGCGACGCCCATGATCGTCTCGTTGAGGATGACGACGAAGGTCGAGACGAGCAGCAGGCTGATGACGAGGCGGTTGCGTGCGCTCAGTGAGGCGCTCGCGGCGGCTTGTCGGTCATCCGCGGTCGGAACAGCGATCGGGGTGGTTTCAGTCATGGGCATTCCGGTCGGAGGTAGCTGGTGGGAGAGGTGTGCGCGCCAGAACAGGCCGCGTGCGAAGCAACCGTGTTAATAGTGTCGTTTATTCCACCGACATTCGACCCCGTGCTCGGGCGATTTAGGGCAGGGAGATTTAGGGGGATACCCCGATAGCGAGCGTGCCGCAGGGATGCGAGGCTCGAAGCATGAATCTCAGCAGACCCAGAACCGGCCGTGTGATCGCCGGAGTGTGCGCCGCGATTGCGCGCCGCTTCGGCTGGAGGGTGGGCATCGTCCGGCTCATTACCGTGCTCAGCATCCTGTTGCCCGGCCCGCAGGTGATCGCCTACATCGTGCTGTGGATCCTGATTCCCGAAGACGTGGCGTAGCGCTACCAGCGCTCGAACGAAAGGAGCCGGATCTGAAAAGATCCGGCTCCTGAAGGTGCGTCATAGGCCGCGGTGCTTCGTGGCATCGCTCCATGGCATTGCTCTAAAACAGCTTAGGCACTCGCGCTCTTGGAATTCGCTTTGGCCTTTTTATCGGCGCGCTTTTCCTTGAGAGACTTGGCCGCCACGGTCTTGGCGCTGCTCTTCTTCGGTGATTTGTCTGCCATAGGGCATCCCTCCCTCGGAAGCACGGACGGCTTCGGTATCGCCGACACTACCCCCGAAAGCAGATAAATGCATCAGGCAGGGCGGAATAGGAGAATGTTGTGAACGGTTGGGCATAAATATGCAAACGCATGAACCTAGCGAAAAGGCGGAATGGCCCATGAACACGCTCGAATTCGGACTCGACACCTTCGGTGACATCACGGTGGACCGCTCTGGCGAGAAGCTCTCTCACGCGCAGAGCATCCGCAACATCGTCGAGCAGGCCGTTCTCGCCGACGAGGTCGGACTCGATTTCATCGGCATCGGCGAGCACCATCGCGACGATTTCGCGGTCTCCTCTCCCGAGATGGTGCTCGCGGCGATCGCCTCGCGCACCACGCACATCCGTCTCGGTTCCGCCGTCACGGTGCTGAGTTCGGATGACCCGGTGCGCGTATTCGAACGTTTCTCGATCCTCGACGCGCTCTCGAACGGTCGCGCGGAGGTGATCCTCGGGCGCGGGTCGTTCACCGAGTCGTTCCCGCTGTTCGGGTTCAACCTCGAGGACTACAACGTGCTGTTCGAAGAGAAGATCGAGCTCTTCGCCGAACTGCTCAAGGAGAAGCCGGTTACCTGGTCCGGCACGACGCGTGCCGCTCTCACGAACCAGTCCGTGTATCCGCCAAGCGAATCCGGATCGATCCGCACCTGGGTGGGCGTCGGCGGAAGTCCGGAGTCCGTGGTGCGCGCGGCCCGCTACGGTCTGCCGCTCGTGCTCGCGATCATCGGGGGAGACCCGCTGCGTTTCGCCGCATACGCCGACCTCTACAAGCGTGCGCTCACGCAGTTCGAACGTCCTGAGCTGCCGATCGCTGCACACTCTCCCGGGCACATCGCGGCAACGGATGAGCAGGCCAGGGAAGAACTGTGGCCACACTTCCGCGCCAACCACGAGCGCATCGGCAGGGAGCGCGGCTGGCCCGCGATGGGGCGCGAGGAGTTCGATCGCGAAGTGACGAACGGCGCGATCTTCGCGGGGTCGCCCGAGACTGTTGCTGCCAAGATCGTGCGCACGGTGCAGGGTCTCGGACTGTCGCGCTTCGACCTCAAGTACGCCACGGGAACCATGCCGCACGAGCAGCTCATGAGCTCGATCGGGCTGTACGGGCGCGAGGTGGTGCCGCTCGTTCGCGAGCAGCTCGCCTGAGCCGGCCGAGAGTGGTTGTGGCGGGAGTTAGCGGCTCGCGGCGAGAGTCATGACTCCCGCCACGAGAACTCAACCCCGCCACATCGCTCACTCTTGCGCGAGTGGCCCGGTGGTGTGACCATGGTGCGAACGGTGCGCTTCGCCGTGGTGGAACAGAGCGCGAAGGAGCAGGTCATGTTTTCACCGGTCAAAGCTTTCAGCGGGTTCTCCGTCGACGACATCCCTGCTGCACGAGATTTCTATGGCGAGACCCTCGGCCTCGAGGTCACGGAGAACGAGATGGGCATTCTCGAACTCCACCTGGGCAGCGGCGCGATGGTCATCGTCTACGGCAAGCCGAACCACATTCCCGCGAGCTTCACCATCCTGAACTTCGACGTGGATGATGTCGACGACGCCGTCGACGACCTGAACGCCAGGGGAGTGGTCACCAAGATCTACGACGACGCCGACTTCCCGACGGATGCGAAGGGCATCGCGCGCGGGAACGGGCGCGGGCCGGACATCGCCTGGTTCAAGGATCCGGCGGGCAACGTGCTCTCCGTGTTGAAGGGCAGCTGACACGCAGCTCGTCTCTCGTGGCGGGAGTTGGCACCTCGTGGCGGGAGTCATGACTCCCGCCGCCACGACATTTCTCCCGCCGCAGGGCGGTGCTTGGCCCGGTCTGGCGTGCACTTGAATGGGACGGTGAATCCTGCACTCGTCTCCCTGCTGCGCTCCGACCTGCGCGCGGCCCACTTCTTCGTCGATGCGCTCGATGTGCTCTGGGGCGAGCAGGCCGCATCCGCCCTGTTTCGTGGGCAGCGGGTACCCGCGCTGCGGGAGCTCGCGCGGCACGAGTCGATCGAGCGCGGCGCTGAACGGACACCCGAGCCGGCGTCGACGCTCGCCAGGCTGTTCATGTTCGGGATGCCGCAGCCGGGCGATGAGGTCGCCGCCGCGCTTCCCGCGCTCGGCGTCGATGGCGCGGTCGAGCTGGGGCTTATTGCCGCCGATGGCCAGGTGCACCCGCTCATCGACTTGCGCCCCTACGAGTTCACGGATGCTCGTGGCGCGGGCCAGTGGTGGATCGCAAGCGACCTCGGCGAGGTGTCGAGCGGTGCCGCGCTGAGGCCGGACCATGTGCTCGGCGTCGGCGGAGCATCCATGACCCTGACCGGACTCATGATCGCGCCACGCGAGGACGCATCGGGGACGGTGCTCGACCTCGGCACCGGGTGCGGCATCCAGGCCATGCACGCCTCGCGCCACGCCCGCCACGTCGTCGCCACCGACATCTCGGAGCGGGCTCTCTGGTTCGCCGCGCTCAACGCGGAGCTCAACGAGATCGACACCATCGAGCTGCGCTCCGGCAGCCTGTTCGACCCGGTTGCGGGCGAGACCTTCGACCAGATCGTCTCCAACCCGCCGTTCGTCATCACCCCGCGCGCCGAGGGAGTTCCGGAGTATGAATACCGGGATGGCGGCATGGTGGGCGACGCGCTCGTGGCGAGTGTCATCCGGGGAATGACACCGCACCTCGTGCCGGGAGGCATCGCTCAACTGCTCGGCAACTGGGAGTACCGCGACGGGGAAGACCGCCTCGATCGGGTGCGCGGTTGGCTCGCAGACGCGGAGGTCGCCGCGGGCGCTCGGCTTGACGCCTGGGTGATCGAGCGCGAGGTGCAGGACGTCGCGAGCTACGCCGAGACCTGGATCAGGGACGGCGGCACCAAACCAGGCACGCCCGAGTTCGATCGCCTCTACGGCGCGTGGCTCGACGACTTCGAGGAGCGCGGGGTGACCCGAGTCGGCTTCGGTTACATCCTCCTGCGCAGGCGGGCGGATGCCGCGGCCGGGCTCCGACGCATCGAGCGCCTGCACGCCCCGCTCGGCACCAATACCGCCGGTCTCGGAGAACATCTCGCGACGTGCCTCGCGGCGCAGGGCTGGCAGGCGGGCCTCAGCGATGAGTCGCTCCTGCTGGCCACGCTCACGGTCGCATCGGACGTGACGGAGGAACGTCACTATTGGCCGGGAGATGCGGATCCGACCGTCATAACGCTGCGGCAGGGCGGTGGGTTCGGGCGAACCGTGGAGGCAGGGACGGCGCTCGCGGCGCTCGTCGGCGCCTGCGATGGCGATCTGAGCATCCGCGCGATCTGTGCCGCGCTGGCCGAACTGCTCGGCGCCGATGAGGCCGCGCTGACCGCGGAGTTGCTGCCGAGCGTGCGCGAACTGGTCTCGACGGGCATCCTGCTCGCGCCCGGCGTGCGGTAATCCGCCGCGGGCCTTGCTAAAGTTCGAGTATGAACATCGCCGGCTTCGTTGTAGCTTTCATCTTCTTTGTGGGCGGACTCCTGCTCATGGGGTACTCATTCGGCCCCGACATCGCTGGCCCCGGCTTCATGTTCATCGGTGGCATCCTCGCGATCTCGGTCGCCGTGGCGATCCCCGCACACATCATGAAGCGCCTCGAGCGCTGACCATTCTCTGCGGCACGACGGATCGGGTGCCCCGCGATGAGTGAGGGGTTCGGAGTCGGAGCCCAGGTTCACGTCCGGGATGCCTCACCCGCGGATGCCGCGCCCTTCTCGGGGGAACCTACGGGAGTGATCGTTCGATCGGCCGGTTCGGCGATCGCCGGCGTCTGGGGAAATGCGGAGCGCGGCACCCAGTGGTGGGTCGACTTCGACGAGCCACAGACGGATGCCGCGGGCAGCATCCACCGCGGCGCCCAGATCGCGGAGAAATACCTCGAACTCGCCCCGCCGCTCGAGCCGGGCACATCCGACCCCGCCTGACCCGCGTCCTACCAACAATCCGCGCGGATGGGGAGAGGCACCGAGGTAACAGCGAGTGGCGTCGGCGCCGTGGCGTCGGCGCGACATAGGGTTGAGTCGTGCACACGCCGTATGAAGACCTGCTCCGCGATGTACTCGAGACGGGCACGCCGAAATCCGACCGAACGGGCACCGGGACGCGCAGCGTCTTCGGTCGTCAGCTGCGCTTCGACCTGTCGGAGGGGTTCCCGCTGATCACGACGAAGCGGGTCCACTTCCGCTCCATCGCCTACGAACTGCTCTGGTTCCTGCGCGGCGACTCCAACGTCGGCTGGCTGCAGCAGAACGGCGTGACGATCTGGGACGAGTGGGCATCGCCGGGGGGCGAGCTCGGCCCGGTCTACGGGGTGCAGTGGCGCTCATGGCCGACCCCGGATGGCGGACACATCGACCAGATCACCGAGCTCATGCAGAACCTGCGCTCGAACCCCGACTCCCGCCGCCACATCGTCTCCGCCTGGAACGTCGCGGACATCCCGCAGATGGCACTCGCCCCCTGCCACGCCTTCTTCCAGTTCTACGTCGCTGATGGCAGGCTCTCCTGCCAGCTGTACCAGCGCAGCGCCGACCTGTTCCTCGGTGTGCCGTTCAACATCGCGAGCTACGCGCTGCTCACGATGATGGTGGCCCAGCAGCTCGGCCTCGAACCGGGCGACTTCGTCTGGACCGGCGGCGACTGCCACATCTACGACAACCATGTCGAGCAGGTGAAGCTGCAGCTCACCCGCGAGCCGTACCCGTATCCGACGCTGGAGTTCGCGCGCACGCCCGCGTCGATCTTCGACTACGAATTCGATGACTTCCGGGTCGTGAACTATCAACATCATCCGGGGATCAAGGCGCCGGTCGCGGTATGAGCGCGGCTGCGCCACCCCCAGACATGAACCGAGTCGTCGGGATGAATCGAGTCATCGGCATGATTTGGGCCCAGACGGCGGACGGCGTGATCGGCAAAGACAACGACATGCCCTGGCACCTGCCGGAGGACTCCGCGCACTTCAAGCGGGTGACCATGGGGCATCCGGTGATCATGGGCCGGAAGAGCTGGGACGCGCTGCCGCAGAAGTGGCGCCCGCTTCCCGGGCGCAGCAACATCGTGATGACGCGGGATCCCGGATGGCGGGCGGAGGGCGCCATGGCGGTGCAGTCCCTCGAGGCCGCGCTCGAGGCGGCGGGAGACACAGATGAGATCTGGATCATCGGCGGCGGCAGGGTCTACCGCGATGCGGTGGATGTCGCCACGGTCGCCGTCGTGACCGAGCTGGATCTGCGGGTGGAGGGCGATGCGTTCGCGCCAAAACTCGGACCCGAGTGGGTTCGTGAGTCTGTGGAGCCGACCGAGGGCTGGGCGGTGTCGAAGACGGACATCCGCTACCGGATCGCCCGCTACCGCAGACGATGATCGACGATCTGGGCCCTGACCGCTATGGCGCCGACGTGCTCGCCGGCGACTGGCGCAACGCGGGCCGCACGGCGGTGCCGCAGGTCGAAGCCGTGCACGACCTCGTCATCGAAGAGGTCGAGACCGGGTTCTGCGGCGCCGTGGTGGGAATCGAGAACAAGCTCGTGCAGCTCGAGGACTACAAGGGCAAGGTGCGGGTGTTTCCGCTCGGTGCGGGGTTCCTGCTCGAGGGCGAGCCGGTGATCCTCGTGGCTCCCGTGAGGCGGCCTGCGGGCACGGCGCGCACAGCATCCGGTTCGTTCGCCGTCGCCGACCAGACGGCGCGCGTAGCTCTGCCCAGTCGCATCTTCGTCGAGGGCCGTCACGACGCCGAACTCGTGGAGAAGGTGTGGGGCGCGGATCTGCGGCTCGAGGGCGTCGTGGTTGAATATCTCGACGGTGTTGACCACCTGGACGAGGTGCTGCGGAACTTCGCGCCGGGCAAGGATCGCCGGGTCGGTGTTCTGGTCGACCATTTGATTGCCGGCTCGAAGGAGAGCAAGATTGCGGATGCCGTGGCCCGTGGTCCGTATCAAGCGCACGTGCTCGTGGTCGGGCATCCGTTCGTCGATGTATGGCAGTCGGTGAAGCCGGCCCGGCTCGGCATGGCCGAGTGGCCGGTCATTCCACGCTCGCTCGAGTGGAAGCACGGCATCTGCGACGCCCTCGGCTGGCCGCACGAGGACCAGGCGGATATCGCACGGGCCTGGCAACGCATCCTCGGTCAGGTGCGCACCTTTGCCGACCTCGAACCGGCCCTGCTCGGCCGCGTCGAGCAGCTCATCGACTTCGTCACCCAGTAGCGCCCCGCCCCGCAGACCGCAATCCCCGCGCAACGCCCAAATGAAGGAGTGGAGCGCTCCCATGGCGTGACCTTTCCCGTAAACGCGGGGAACAGCGCCGGCAACTCCTTCATTTGGGCGGAAGCGACGGGCGGAAGCGACGGGCAGGACGGGCGGAAGCGACGCGCGGAGGGGGCAGTGCGGAGATGAGGCGGGACGAGAGCAGGCGAGTGGGCAGACCAGCCCGCGCCGTCAGCCGCCGCTCGTGAGGCCCACGATGAGGTTGATCGTGGTGGCCAGGATGATCGAGCCGAACAGGAACGACAGCAGCGCGTGCCGCAGCGCGAGCGAACGGATACGGAAGGTTGTGAGGTTGGTGTCGGACACCTGGTAGGTCATACCGAGGGTGAACGACAGGTAGGCGAAGTCGAGGTAACGGGGCGGGTCATCCTGGTTGAAGTTCACGCCCGTGCCGCCGTCGGTGTAATAGATGCGGGCGTAGTGCAGAGTGAACAGCGTGTGCAGCAGGATCCAGGAAAACGCGACGTTTCCGAGCGCGATACCGGCGAGGACTCCCTTCATTGCGCCGTGGGCGGTGCTGGCCTGCACGAGAGTGATCACGACCGTAGACAGGCTGGCAATGCTCAGGAGCACGATGAGCAGGTCCGAGATGCCACGAGTCGGATCTTCGCGGCTGGCCCGGCTTTTGGTCTTCGTTGCGTCCAGAGAGCCGATGAGGATCCAGATCCAGGCCGAGTACACGAACGCAGCCGCGATCCAGCCGACCGCCGTCGCAAATTGCCAATCCCAGCTGAGCCCTGTAATGGCCGCGGCAATAATTCCGGCCACGAGCATGACGATCAGGCGCGTGCTCGCGTTGCGCCGTCGGGGTGCTGACTCTTCGTCTGTTTTCTCGGCCACGGTTTGATTGAAACACTCGTGCGCCGAGGGGATACCTCGGCGCGCCGCAGGACTGGACTGGTTTTAGTTGGGTTCCCCGGCGATCAATCGTTCCCTCACCACACGTCGCAGAGTCTTGCCGATGAGCGACTTCGGCAGCTCATCCACGACGACTATGTGGCGCGGCACCTTGTAGGCCGTGAGGTTCTCGCGGGCGAAGGCGCGGATGGCGGCCTCGTCGAACCTGGCATTGGCCTCCATGACGACCGCGGCAGCGACATCCTCGCCGCTGTGGGCGCTCGGCAGGCCCACGACGGCGACATCCGCGACGCCGGGGAACGCCCTGAGGGCCTCCTCGACCTCGGACGGCGCCACGTTGAAGCCGCCCGTGATGATGAGCTCCTTGATGCGGTCGACGACGCTCACGAAGCCGTCGGCGTCGATCGTGACGATGTCGCCGGTGCGGAACCAGGGTGCACCGCCGGCGGGGTCGGCGACGAACACGGCAGCCGTCTCATCCGGCTTCTTCCAGTACCCGCCGAAGACCTGAGGACCGCGCACGACGAGCTCTCCCTCGTCGCCAGACGCGCGATCGAGCGTGGGGTTCTCCGGGTCGACGACCCGCGCCTCCGTGTTCGGCAGCGGCAGCCCGACGGTGCCGGCGCGACGACTCTCCGACACGGGGTTGGCCATGAGCACTGGCGACGTCTCCGATAGACCGTAGCCCTCCACGAGGTAGCCGCCCGTGAGCTTCTCCCACGGGTCGACGAGCGACTGGGCAAGAGGCATCGCTCCGGAGATGGCGATCTGGATGCCCGCGAGCGACACGCCGTCGGCCTCGGCCGCGGCCATCAATCGCTCGTAGATCGGCGGCACGGCCGGGAGGAAGGTCGGTGGCCGCCTGCGCAGCACCTTGAGCACGAGCGCCGGGTCGAACTTGGGGAACAGCACGAGCCGAGACCCCATGCTCATCGCGAAGGTGAGGCAGAGGGTGAGCCCGTAGGCGTGGAACATCGGCAGCACCGCGTAGACCATCGAGGTTCCGCGCTCGATCGTCGGAACCCAGGCCCGGGCCTGCGCCGCATTCGAATTCAGGTTCAGATGGGTGAGAATGGCACCCTTGGGGTGGCCGGTGGTGCCGCTCGTGTACTGGATGACGGCGACGTCGGCGGCGGTCGGGCGTTCGACCTCGGAGGCGATCGGTTCGTTCTTCAGTAGCGCACTCCACTTCTCCGTGCCGCGCACCCGGGTCGTGAGGGCGGCGCGGGACTCCCGCGCCTTGGCGATCGGCAGGCGCAGCGCGGCGCGGGTGAGAAGCGGCATCGACCTCGTGATGTCGACGGACACGATCGTGTCGACCGCGACATCCGCCGGGAACGCCTGGATCGTCTCGACCACCTTGTTCCAGGCGATCACGACCTTCGCGCCGTGATCTTCGAACTGGTGCCGCAGCTCCCGCGGTGTATAGAGCGGATTGTGCTCGACCACGATCGCCCCGAGCCGCAGCACGGCGTAGAACGCGACGATGTGCTGCGGAGCGTTGGGCAGCACGATGGCAACGGGGTCGCCCTTCTTCACCCCGAGCGTGCGTAGCCCTTCAGCGGCCCTGGCGACCTGCTCGCCCAGTTCCCGGTAGCTCGTGGTAGCACCGAAGAACTCGAGTGCGACGTGGTTTCCGTACGCCGCGACCGAGGTCTCGAGCAGGTCGTACAGGGAATCGGTCGGCAGCTCGATGTCGTGGGGAATGCCCGGTGCGTAGTGGGAAAGCCAGGGGCGGGGAGTTTCTGTGCTCACCCGCCCACTCTACGTTTTGTGCCGCCTCAGCTGGCGCGCTTTCGTGGTTTCTGGTTTTCGGCGCGAACCATCCAGGAGTACTGCTCGAGCATCTGGATGACCGTGTGCAGGATGTCCGCGCTCGTCGGGTCTGCCTCGTCCACTTCATCGTGGACCCGGCGGCAGGTCGCGGCAGCAGCATCCAGTCGCTCGGTGATCAGGTCGACGACCTCCGAGGTGGCCAACTGGTCCGGCGGAAGCTTGGGCAGGGTGGTGGTCTTGGTCACGACCTCGGAGCGGCCGTCCGGCAGCGCGTGAAGCGCACGCATCCTCTCGGCGACCTCGTCGGACGCGAGACGGGTGGCAGCGATGATCTCGTCGAGCTGGAGGTGCATGTCTCGGAAGTTCGTGCCGACGACATTCCAGTGCGCCTGCTTGCCCTGGATGCCCAACTCGATCAGGTCGACGAGTACGGCCTGCAGGTTGTCGGATAGCTTCTTGTCTGCCTTCATGCGATTTCTCCTTCGAGTGTTCGATGCTCACCTCGTGGTCGGCCATTTCAGCCTAGGTTGGCGTGACCCCTGCATGGGGGTCATCAGCAAGCTCTCAGGAGTTTCCCCGATTCTTCTGGGGGTAGATCGTCTCACCGCGCTCGAGCATGGCCACGTATTCCGCGATCTTTTTTGCTCGAGTCTCCTCGCGCTTCACGGTGCCGACCCGGAACAGGATGGCGAAGCGATTCTGACCGGTCAGCCGCAGGAAGAAGGCCGCGGCCTTCGGGCTCGCGTCGAGCGCTACCTGCAGATCGTGCGGCACTGTCTTGTCACTCTGACGGTAGGCGGCGTCCCAGCGGCCGTCCGCCTTCGCGGCGTCGACGGCAGACTGACCGGACGGCCGCATCCGCCCCTCGGCGATGAGTCGGGCGACGTGATCGCGGTTGCGCTGTGACCACATGCTGCGCGGGCGTCTCGGGCTGAACACCTGCAGATGGAAATCGTCATCCAGTGCGCCGACCTGGCCATCGATCCAGCCGTAGCAGAGCGCGACATCGAGCGCCTCCGCGTAGCTCACGCCGGGAAGGCTGCCATTCTTGCGGCGAAGCTTCAGGCGCACGCCCTCGGTGCGCGCGAAATGCTCGGCCAGCCATCGCTCCCATTCGGCAGGAGTTTCGAAGTGGAGGACTTCCTTCTCGCTGTTCGCACCCATCGGCTCACCGTAGCCTGCGCCCCTGACGCTGGGTGAGCTGACACTAGCCGAGGTGTCGTGTCGCGGCACGTGAGACCGCATCGGCGACGGCCGCGAGCAGGGGAGAGTGCAGTTTCCACTGCTGCCAGTACAGCGGCACGTCGATGGAGCCGTCGGGGTCGAAGGCGACGAGCGTGCCCGCGGACTCCTGCCGGTCGCTCTGCGCGCCCGGGAGCATCCCCCAGCCGAGCCCGAGCTCGACCGCGCGTGCGTATTCGGTGGATGCCGGGATGTAGCTGCGCGGCGGGTTCAGTGCCGAGCCGCGGCTGCGCAGATAGCTGTCCTGGAGCTCGTCCTTGCGATCGAAGAGCACGACAGGGGCGGCGGCGAGACTCTCGGCCGTCGCACCATCCGGAAACCAGCGCTTCACGAATTCCGGAGTCGCCATCGGTCGGTAGCGCATGCGTCCGAGTGGGCGCACCAGGCATCCCTGCACCGGCGTCGAGACCGAGGTGATCGCCGCCATCACGGTGCCGCGCCTCAGGAGTTCCGTGGAATGATCCTGGTCTTCGCGGTACACGGTGAACGAAACGCCGTGGCTCGCGAACACCTCCGCGAGGGCGGGGAGGGCCCAGATGGCGAGCGAATCGGCGTTGATGACGATCGGGATGCTCGCGGCCTCGCGCGCACCACTCGCGTCGAGCGCCGCGATGGTGTCGTTCTCGAGCAGGGCGAGCTGCCTCGCCAGTCGGAGCACGGCCTCACCCGACTCCGTTGCGCTCGCGGGCTTCTGGCGCTGCACGAGGATGCGTCCGACGCCGGTCTCGAGTGCCTTGATGCGCTGGCTGACCGCGGACGGGGTGATCCGCAGTTCGCGCGCGGCGGCCTCGAATGAGCCCTGGTCGATGACGGCGACGAAGGCGCGAAGTTGATCGAATTGCAGATCCATGATTAGCGATGCTAATGCAGCTGTAGGAACATTAGTTGGGCTAAGCGAGCTCCAGGCCGTAGCGTCGAGTTGTGATCGTCCCCTCCGCCGCGCTGCTTCCCGTGGCCGCCGGCCTCGGCCTGGGACTGTCGCTCATCGTGGCCATCGGCGCGCAGAACGCCTTCGTGCTGCGGCAGGGCATCCGCGCACAGCACGTGTTCGCCGTCGTAGTGATCTGCACCCTTTCGGATCTCATACTGATCTTCCTCGGGATCAGCGGGGTCGGCCTCGTGATCGCACGCTTCCCGGTCGGACTCGTCGTCGTTCGCTGGCTCGGAGCGGCGTTCCTCGTCTGCTACGGCCTCCTCGCTGCGCGGCGCGCGTTCCTCGGCGGACGCCTCGAGGTCGAGCAGGGCGGCAATGGCTCCACGCTCCGCAGTGTCGTGCTCACGACGCTCGCGCTCACCTGGCTCAACCCGCACGTCTACCTCGACACCGTCTTACTGCTCGGTTCCATCGCCAACACCCATGGGGATGTCGGCCGCTGGTGGTTCGGTGTGGGCTCGGCCCTCGGTAGCGTCATCTGGTTTGCCGGCCTCGGGTACGGGGCGCGGCTGCTCTCGGGAGTGTTCGCGAAGCCGCTCGCGTGGCGCATCCTCGACGGCATCATCGCCGTCACCATGATCGTGCTCGGCGTGAGCCTCGTGCTTCCTGCGTTAGTCGAGTAGCGAGCTACCGCCGGTCGTCGCGGCCGGTGATCGCGAGCAGCCTCGACTGCAGTGGGGCGTCATCCGCGAGCGTGACGGGAGATGCGTAGAGGCCGCTCGTGGCGAGGGTCTCCCGCTGCGGTTCGAACACGGTCCAGACCGCTTCGACGAGCATCGGGTCGAGCCTCTCGTCCGCGCCCGTCGCGCGAGCGAGATCCCAGGCGTGGATCGCGACGTCGCTCGTCTGCTCGCGCAGATAGTCCTCGACGGTGACCGTGTCGTACGAGAGGGTCACGAGCGCGTCGGGCTTCGCCTCATCCCAGGCGGCGGTTGCGGCGAGCGAGTACAGCCGCCACTCGGCCCTGAGGTCGCTGCCGAGGTGGGCGAGCTGTCGCTTGGCCTGCGGAATGGTGAGGCCGGAGAGCAGCTGGGGGACCCACTGCTGTTCCTGCACGACGTGGAGCACGAGATCGTGCACGTTCCACTCGGCGTCGGGCGTCGGCGCGTTCCAGTCGGTGATGGCGGCGACGGCGCGTCCGAACTCGCGGTGGGCCTGCTTCTGCAGCGCAAGCCAGTTGTATCCGTCGTCCGTGTGCACCATACTTCTCCGTTCGGTCTGGTGAAGAGAATCGGCTGACGATCCAAATGATTCCACCGTTCTGAAGATTACGCGCGGGGCGATTCTGCACGGCACTGAGAATGGCTGTCATTACCATCTGCTCGGAATGCTGGCCGCGGGGCCTAGCCCTTCCTAGAGTTGGAAGTGAGGCGGGAACAATGAGCACACACGGACACGATCACGGCGCGAGCCTGGCGAATCGCCGAAGACTCGGCATCGCCATCGCGATCGTCGGCACCGTGCTCGTGGTCGAGGTCATCGGTGCACTTCTCTCCGGCTCGCTCGCTCTGTTCGCGGACGCGGGACACATGCTCTCCGACCTCACCGGGCTGCTCGTCGCGCTGACGGCCACGATCATCGCCGCGAGGCCCGCAACCGACCGCCGCACCTTCGGCAATCGCCGCGCGGAAGTGCTGGGCGCGATGATCAATGGCGCGATCCTGCTCGTCGTCGTGGTGGCGATCGTCGTCGAAGCCGTGCAACGACTCATCGAACCGGGCGCCGAGGTGCAGGGCGGGCTCATGCTCGTCATCGCCATCATCGGCGGGATCGCCAACGTGGCTGCGCTGCGCGTGCTTGGCGCGGGCGCGAAGGACTCGATCAACCTGCGGGGTGCCTACCTCGAGGTGCTGGGAGATCTCTTCGGGTCGGTCGCCGTCGCTGTTGCGGCCGTGGTCATCCTGTTCACCGGCTTCGAACGAGCGGATGCCATCGCCTCACTCGCAATCGCGGCACTCATCCTTCCTCGCGCTCTCTCCCTGTTGCGGGACGTGCTGCGGGTGCTCAGCCAGGGCACGCCAAAGGGAACGGATGTCTCGCTCATCCGCTCGCACGTGCTCAGCAAAGAGGGGGTCATCTCCGTGCACGACGTGCACGTCTGGTCGATCACGCCGGGCTCGAACGTCTTCTCGGCCCACATCGTTGTCGACGATGCGGTATTCAGCGAGTGCCGAACCGACGAACTGCTCGACTCGCTGAGCGAATGCCTGAGTGAGCATTTCGACGTTGCACACTCGACGTTCCAGCTGGAGCCGCTCGCTCACGCCGAGCACGAGTCCGAGCAGCACCGCTGACGACTGAGCACCGTCGACGACTAAAAGGCGGGCCCGCGTCAATCGCGAACCCGCCCGGTGTGCACGGTGGTTACTTCTGCAGCACGACCTGCAGGTCGAGGTTGATGGTCACGTCGTCGCCGAGGGTGAAGCCGCCGGCCTCGAGTGCGGCATTCCAGCTCACACCGAAGTCGTGACGGTTGATCTTGGTGGATGCCGTGGCTCCTGCCTTGACGCGGCCGTAACCGTCGGTCACGGTGCCGCCGAATTCGCCCTTCAGTGTTACCGGCTGGGTGACGCCGCGCAGGGTGAGGTTACCGTCGACGGTGAAGTCGTCGCCGTCAAAGTCGATCGATGTTGAACGGAAGATGAGCTGTGGGTGCTCCTCCACGAGGAAGAAGTCGCTCGTGCGCAGATGGTTGTCGCGGGCTTCCTGCCCGGTGTTGACCGAGGCGACATCGATGATGGCCTCGATGGTGGAGTCCCTCGGGTCTTCGGCGGTCACGATGGTCGTCTCGAACTTCTCGAACTTGCCGCGCACCTTGCTGATCTTCATGTGCTTGACGGTGAAGGAGACCTCGGAGTGAGCGGGGTCGAGGGTCCAGGTGCCGACCTGGTAGTCAGGGTGAATGTCTATGAGATTCGTCATGGTGTATGCAAGCGCATAGAAATCCGCGGTATTCCCGCGTGCAGGAAATTCTCGGGAAAGCTAACGTCGAGGGATGAAATATGTCGCACTACTGCGCGGGATCAACGTGGGCACGGCGAAGTCCGTGCCGATGGCCGAGCTCGCCGCGGTGTTCCGCGAGCTGGGATTCACCGGCGTGACGACCCTGCTGCGCAGCGGGAACGTGGTGTTCGAGGCGGATGTTGCGCTGCCAGCCGACACGGCATCCGTCATCGAGGCTGCCGTGCATTCAGCCACGGGGGTGCGCTCGAGCGTGCTGGTCTTCGACCGAGACAGCTTCCTGGCCATCGCGGAGGCGAATCCGCTCACGAGTGTCGCGACGGACGGGTCGAAGCTGTTCGTGACCTTTCTCTCCGCACCCGCCGCGCGCTCTCCGGTGACGCTCGAGGAGCCGGATGCCGCCGCCCTGGCCCCGGAAATCCTGCGGCTCGGAGATGGTGCGATCTACCAGTGGTTTCCTGAGGGCAGCCTGCAGACGAAGGTGCCGAAATCGTTCTGGAAGCAGTTCACCGAGCCGGTGACTGCGCGCAACTGGAACACCGTCGGCAAGCTCGTCGCCCTGCTCGACTGAGCGGAGCACTCAGCTGACACGGAGCTTGATGTGGTCTCCTCGACGGAGAGAAACAAGGCGATAGCCGTGTCCCCGGTGTGGTAGATCCGCCGGCCGGGCTACTGATCGCCCACAGTGCTCCGCCACGGTCGGGGTGCCACCGCTGCTCGATGATGTGCATTCGACTACCTTCCCCCGCGCTCGATTCGCGCGTGACAGACCCCGGAGACTCCGACTCGTGCCACCAGCCGACACACGCGTGCTTTCGCACGCCCTGCGCACCTTCAGACGTAACGCCGCGATCGGATCCGCCCTGTTTGGCCTGCTCCTGGGCACTGGGTACGTTCTTCCCGCTTACGCCCAGGACCCGACCGTGCCATCGTCACGACCCTCGCTGCAGACCGTGACCGTCTCTGCCCTGGCCGACCATCCGGACAGCGGCCACGACGACTACGCCGTCACCGTATCGGCACCGTTGCGCTGGCCGGTGAATCCGGCGAGCAGGATCGCGGACGGCTTCGGCCCACGCGTCGCGCCGTGTGCCGGATGTTCGAGCTACCACGAGGGCGTCGACTTCGACGCGGGTTACGGCACTCCCGTTCACGCGATCGCGGCGGGTGTCGTGACCGAGACGAACAACCCCGGCTACAGTGCGCTCGGCATACACGTGCAGATCCAGCATCTCATCGACGGCAAGTCGGTCACGAGCGTCTACGGCCACATGCAGCGCGGATCGATGCACCTCAAGGTCGGGGATGTCGTCTCCGTCGGGCAGGTCATTGGTCTCGTCGGGAACACCGGTGCGAGCACGGGTGCCCATCTGCACTTCGAGATCCATCTCGGGAGCAGACCCGTGAATCCGCTCGCCTGGATGCACGCCCGACTGGGCTGAGGACTCGTGCCCCTCCCGCGGACGCCCTCGCTAGAAGCGGCGCGTGAACGGCTGCGGTTTGCGCATCCGGATCAGCAGCAGGATCGGGATGAGCACGTACGGCAGATTGAAGGCCAGGAACTTCAGCGGATTCTGGGTCTGGAACTCCGGCTCGCCGAAGAACTCCACGCCGAAGACGACCACGCCGGTGATCATCGCGATCGTGGTCGCGTAGATCACACTCGGCAGCTGGATCCAGTTCCACCCCCGCACCAGAGCGGCGACGAGCACGATGTAGAACGGCATGTAGACGAACGCCGAGAGGCCGGTGACGATGCGCATCCAGACCGGCGGATGCATGAACAGCGGGTCGGCGTCGTGCGCATACCAGTAGTTCGAGTTCGCGAAGAAGTTGCTCGAGGCGTGGGTGAAGTCCACCCCGATCGTGGGCAACAGATCGCTGATGAGCGAGGTGATGGTGAACGCGCTGAAGATCACGATGAAGAAGATGTCGATCCTGCGCTGGCCGAGACGAAGATTCTGCACTCCGCTATCGTGGCGCAGCATGGCACGAAGCGAAAGCTTCGCCACACCGTCGGCGCACCGGGTTAGCCTCGATGCATGGGCAGACAGGATGGCAGCCAGCGGCAGGTGAGCGCGGCCTCCGTCGACAGCAGCTCTGCCACCATCCTCCACGTCGACCTCGACGCGTTCTTCGCCTCCGTCGAACTTCTCGACCGGCCGGAGCTCGCGAACGTGCCCGTGGTCGTCGCGGGAAAGTCGGCGCGCTCGGTCGTCACCGCGGCGAACTATCCGGCCCGCAAGTTCGGGGTGCGCTCCGCGATTCCACTCTCCCGCGCGATGCGGCTCTGCCCGCAGGCGATCGTGCTCGAGCCGCACTTCGACAAATATCGGCACTACTCCACGCAGGTCATGTCGATCTTCGACGACGTGACCCCGCTCGTCGAACGGCTGGGCATCGACGAGGCCTTCCTGGATGTCGCGGGCGCCCGTGGCGTGTTCGGCCCACCCGCCCGGATCGGCGAGTTGCTCCGGCGCCGCGTGTATGAGGAGACCGGACTCCGCTGCTCCGTCGGCGCGGCCGCGACCAAGTTCGTCGCGAAGCTCGCCTCGGGGCGCGCCAAGCCCGACGGGATGCTCGTGGTTCCGAAGGACGACACGCTCGCCTTCCTGCACCCGCTGCCGGCCAGCGCGCTGTGGGGCGTTGGCGCCGCGATGGAGGAATCTCTCCTGAAGCGCGGACTGCACACGGTCGGGGACATCGCCGCAACCTCGCTGCCGGTGCTGCAGCGGGCGCTGGGGGAGGCATCCGGTCGCAAACTCCATGAGCTCGCGCATGGGATCGATCCACGGGTCGTGACGACGGAGCGCGTGGAGAAGAGCATCGGGCACGAGGTGACGTTTGAGACCGATGTCTCCGACGGCGAGCAGCTGCGGCGGGAACTGCTGCGCCAGGCGAACGCCGTCGCCGTGCGCCTGCGCGCGGGCGGTGTCGTGGGGCGCACGGTCGTGCTCAAGCTGCGCTTCTCGGACTTTCGCACCATCACCCGCTCGCGCACCCTCGGCGAGCCCACCGATCTCGGGCGTCGCATCTATGAGGAGGCGCGCGAGATCTACGCCGCGCTCGGCACCGAGGAGGCGATTCGCCTCATCGGGGTGCGCATGGAGCAGTTGGCCCCGGCAGACGGGCAGCAGCTCGGACTGTGGGAGACGGATGACGGCTGGCGCGACGCCGAGGACACCATCGACGCCGTCAGCGCCCGCTTCGGTCGTGGCACGCTGGGCCCTGCGTCCCTCATCAAGGCCCAGGCCCCGCGCGGTGACGCCCAGAACGCCCACCGCATCGACTACTGAGCGGCCCGTCGAGTCGCAGCGCAGACGTAGGCTGGAGGCATGACCGACGGTGCGACAACGACCCCCGCAGGAACGACCCCAGAGAACCCCATTGACAGCCCCACCGACTGGGTCGCGGAACAGATCAGTGCCTACCTCGAGACGAACGGCGCGAAGCCGAACTTCCGTAACGGAACGCCGTTGCTGCTGTTGACCGTGAAGGGTCGCAAGTCCGGCCTCTGGCAGCGCACGGCGCTCATCTGCGGCGAGGACGCCGGCCGCTACCTGGTCGTGGCGTCCATGGGCGGCGCGCCGAAGCATCCGCTCTGGTACCTCAACCTCAGCGCGAACCCCGAGGTGCGCATCCAGGTGAAGGATCGCGTGATGACGGCCATCGCCCGCACCGCGACCGCGGAGGAGAAGCCGGCGCTCTGGACGAAAATGGTCGGCGTCTACCCCGACTACGCGGACTACCAGCGGAAGACCGAGCGTGACATCCCGGTCGTCATTCTCGAGCCGGTGAGGTAGCCCTCGACTATACTCGGCAGAGAACACGGGAGTCCGGTGAGCCGGGCTGAGAGGAAGCTGCTCCAAGCTTCGACCGTCGAACCTGATCTGGATCATGCCAGCGCAGGGAGGCATTCTCTCCGGGTTGCGTACACCCTGTCGCGGCCCCAACCCGTGCCCTCATAACGAAAGGGCACGACAGTGCAGACAGTTACCCCAACATCCCAGAAGTCCACGACGCGCTCGCGCTTCCGCTGGAGGGTGGTGGACATCGTCGTCGCGAGCGTGCTCGGTGTGGCGAGCGGCATCATCTTCTGGGCCTGGGATCTCGCGTGGACGCCGTTGAGCGGCCTGCTTTCATTCACGCCCGGCCTCGAGGGACTCCTCGCCGGTGGATGGCTCTTCGCCGGGGTGCTCGGCGGGCTCGTCATCCGTAAACCGGGTGCGGCCGTCTTCACCGAGCTGGTCGCAGCGATCGTCTCTGCGCTCATCGGCACGCAGTTCGGCTTCTCGGTTCTCATCTGGGGCTTGATCGAGGGGCTTGGCGCCGAGCTGGTCTTCGCGATCCTGCTCTACGCCAACTGGCGCCTGTGGGCGGCTCTCCTTGCGGGAGTCGGCGCCGGGGTCGCGGTCGGGCTACTCGACACGAACTTCACGAGCTATGCCGCCCTCGCGTTCGAGTACAAGCTCGTCTACTTCTTCTCCGCGGTGGTCTCCGGGGTGGTTCTGGCCGGTGCGCTCTCGTGGCTCGCTGTGCGCGGGCTCGCCAGAACGGGCGCGCTCAGCAGGTTCGCCGCGGGTCGCGAGAGCACCGCAGCGGTCTGACCGTGCCCGTGACACCTCGTCAGGCTTCGACCGCGGGCGCTCGAGTGAGCGCCCGCGGCTGGGCCTGGAGGCACGCCGGTCGGCTGCGACCCGCTCTCTCCGATCTCGATCTCGACATCGAGCCGGGGGAGCGCGTGCTGCTGCTCGGACCGTCCGGCGCGGGCAAGTCGACCCTGCTCTCTGCTCTCGCCGGCGTGCTCGGCGGGGATGACGACGGCGAGCAGAGCGGAGAACTCCTGGTCGACGGGCGTCCCCCCGCCGAGTCCCGCGGTCGCACCGGTCTCGTGCTGCAGGACCCCGATTCGCAGGTCGTGCTGGCGAGGATCGGCGACGATGTGGCATTCGGATGCGAGAACCTCGGCATTCCGCGCGAGGAGATCTGGCGACGGGTCGGCGCTGCCCTCGATGCGGTGGGACTCGACCTTCCCCTCGACCATCCGAGCTCGTCGCTGAGCGGCGGGCAGAAGCAACGTCTCGCGCTCGCTGGCGTGCTCGCGATGAATCCGGGGCTGCTGTTGCTCGACGAGCCGACAGCAAACCTCGACCCGGCGGGCGTCGCGGAGGTGCGGAATTCCGTCGCCCGCGCTCTAGACGACCGCACGACGACGCTCGTGGTGATTGAACATCGCGTCTCGGTGTGGCTCGATCTCGTTGACCGCGTGATTGTGCTTGGCGCACACGGCGGGATCCTTGCCGACGGAGCGCCGAACCGCGTGCTGTTCGCGGCGGGGGAGCGCCTCTCAGAGGCGGGCGTGTGGGTGCCCGGCTTCCCGCCGGCACTGCCAGGGCGCAGGCCGGGGACCACGCCATCGGGTGGCACCCTGCTGAGCACGACCGCGCTCGGAATCGGCCGTGGCCGCAGCCACCCCCGTCGTGGCCACCCTCGCCGCGGCGGGAGGAGTGCATCGGAAGTCGACCCACCCGCAGAGGGGATGGGGTTGCGCGTAGACGCAGGCCTCGCCACCGCGATCACGGGGGTGAACGGTGCGGGGAAGTCCACGCTCGCGCTGACGCTCGCCGGACTCCTGGCCCCGGCCTCCGGCTCCGTGGAGGCGAGTGAGGTGCTGGCGGCCGGCATCGGGCCGCATCCGCACGCCTGGAGGTCCAGGCAGTTGCTCACGCGCATCGGCACCGTGTTCCAGAATCCGGAGCACCAGTTCCTGTCCGCGACCGTGCGCGGCGAACTCGCGATCGGCCCGCGTGCCCTCGGCCTGGGCGAGGCGGAGATCACGGAGCGGGTCGATCGGCTGCTGGGCAGGCTGCGGCTCGACGCGCTCGGAGGGGCGAACCCCTTCACTCTCTCGGGCGGAGAGAAGCGCAGGCTCTCGGTCGCCACGGTGCTCGCGAGCGCGCCGCGCGTTCTCGTGCTCGACGAACCGACCTTCGGCCAGGACTCGCGCACCTGGCAGGAGCTCGTCGCTCTCCTTGCCGAGCTGCTGGAGGCGGGCAGTTCCGTCGTGGCGGTCACCCACGACGCGGACTTCGTGAGTGCGCTCGCCGACGTCGAGGTGCGGCTGGCCCCGAGACTCGACGCGGATTCCACCTTCCGAGGCGCGACGGCGGCGGTGCTCACCCGATGAGTGTCGTCACGCCCACGATCGCCGAGACCCCGATCGCCCGCATCAACCCCGTCGCCAAGCTGCTCGCGGCCGTGATCCTCAGCATCGCGCTGCTGCTCTCGATCGACTGGATCTCCGCAGCGGTCGCGCTCGGCCTGGAGGCCGCGCTCGTGTTCTGGGGCGGACTGAGCGCGCGCCAGTTCGTGTTGCGCACGGCGCCGCTGTGGATTGCCGCTCCGCTCGCCGGGTTCACGACGGTGCTCTACGGCCGCGACTCCGGCGCGGTGCTGTGGCACTTCGGCTTCGTGAGCATCACCGAGGGTTCGCTCTCGCTCGGGGTTGCGATCGCGCTGCGCATCCTCGCCATCGGCGTGCCTGGCATAGTGCTCTTCGCGACGACCGATCCGACCGATCTCGCGGATGGCCTGAGCCAGATCCTGCACCTCCCGGCTCGTTTCGTGCTCGGCGGCCTCGCCGCGCTGCGCCTCGTCGGCGTGCTCATCGAGGACTGGAGGCAGCTCGCCTTCGCTCGTCGCGCGCGCGGCGTCGGCGACAGCGGCAGGATCCGTCGCTTCGGTGGCCAGGCCTTCGCCCTGCTCGTCATCGCGGTGCGCAGGGGCAGCAGGCTCGCCACCGCCATGGAGGCGAAGGGCTTCGGCTCCGACATCCCGCGCACCTGGGCGAGGCCCTCACCGTTCGGTGGCCGTGAGGTGCTGCTCATCGCGATCGGCGTGGCCATTGCGGGAGTCGCGATCGCGACGGCCGTGGGGTTCGGGAGCTGGGAGTTCGTCCTTGCCTGAGCGTGCGGTTCAGGCCGCGGTGCCCGCCGACGCGGTGGGCCTTGTCGATCGGATCGCCGCATCCGCCGCTCGTTCCGTCGTGCTGCTCGACGGGCGCTCGGGGAGCGGCAAGACCACCCTCGCGCTCGCGATCGCGGTGGCGTATCCGGGCGAGATCACCGTGATTCACCTGGATGACATCTACCCGGGCTGGGACGGGCTGCAGGCCGCGAGCGACCACCTGCACGACGTCGTGCTCGCCCCGCTCGCGGCGGGGGAGGGCGCACGCTGGCAGCGCTGGGACTGGCGGGCCGATGCGCGCGCAGAGTGGCACGACATCGACCCGACCTGCCCCCTGCTCATCGAGGGCTGCGGTGCTCTCAGTCGCGCGAATCGTGCACTGGCGAGCTTCACGCTCTGGGTGGAGCTGGACTCGGGGGAGCGCCAGCGTCGTGCCTTCGCCCGCGACGGAGACGCCTACCGACCGTTCTGGGACCGCTGGGCGGCACAGGAACAGGTCTTCATCGACCGCGAGCATCCGGCTTCTCTCGCCGACGTCGTCATCGACGGCCACAGCGTCCCCGGGGCCTAACCCCAGCCGAGCTCGTGCAGCGCGTCGTCGTCGAGGCCGTAGAAGTGACCGATCTCGTGCACGAGTGTCACGTGGATCTGGTCTTTCAACTCCTCCAGGTCACGGCTCGCCGTCAGCAGCGGAAGGCGATAGAGCGTGATCCGGTCAGGCAGCTCTCCGAAGCCGTAGTTGTCACGGTGGGTGAGCGAGACGCCGTGGTAGAGCCCGAGCAGGTCGCGGGTTCCATCCTCCGGCAGGTCTTCGACGGTGAACGACACGTTCTCCAGGCCGTCCATCATCTCGTCGGGGAGCAGATCGAGCTCGGCGATCACGAGCCGTTCGAACTCCTCGGCGTCAACCTCGTCACTCTGGAGACCGCCGGCACCCTGCAGGCCGTCCGTCATGCCGCATCCAGAGCGTCGACGAGGGAGCCCTGCACGTATCCGAGCCAGTCGTAGATCTCGGTCATCACGGCGCCGGGTTCGCCCTCGTCTCCGTCGCGGACGATGCCGAGCCTCTCGGCGATCACGAGCCGCAGGTCACCCACTGCGGTGAGCCAGGCGGCGGCAGCCTGCCGGTCGAGGCGCAGCAGGGTCGGCGTCTCGATGTCGACATCGGCATCGGTATCCGCCGCAACCGACTCCCGCAGCGTGGTGAGAATCACGGATGCGGTGGCCACCTTGCGATCGACCAGGCCGGCCGAGGTGAAGTGCTTGAACTCCGCCGACGCGGCCGGGTCATCCGGGTAGGCATCCGGCAGGAGGCGTCTGACGGCGTCGTCAGTGCTGGAACCCTGCTGCAGCAGGTCGGAGAGCTGTCCGGCGAGATCCACCAGGATCGCGACCTCATCGGTCGTCAGTTCTGCCGAGAGCGTGCCGTCCGGCTCGGAGCGAAAGGCCCTCATCATTCCGCCTTGCCCACGGTCGCGAGCAGGCCGTAGCCGTGCATGGCCTCGACGTGTCGCTCCATCTCTTCACGCGGCCCGGCGGCCACGATCGACCGGCCGTCGTTGTGCACCTGCAGCATCTTGCGCTCCGCCTCCGCCTTCGAGAATCCGAAATAGCTGCGGAACACGTAGGAGACGTAGTTCATCAGGTTCACGGGGTCGTTCCAGACCACGGTCGTCCAGGTCGAATCGATGTCGGTCTTCTCGCGCAATTCTGTGCGGTCCAGAGTCTGCGGCATGCATCCAGCCTGACATATGACGGGACCGGGCGTTGGCCGACGAAGAACGGCCCCGCGCGAAGCGGGGCCGTTCTTCGTCGTATGTTCACTGTGGGGTGATCGACGGGGCTCGAACCCGCGGCATCCGGCTCCACAAGCCAGCGCTCTACCAACTGAGCTACGACCACCATGCGTGCAATGAAGCAGCCACACGAGTCTAATACATGCGGGAGGGTGAACCGACACCCGAGCGAGCTGCTCGGCTGACGGGTTCAGAGATGCTGTGCGAAGCCCTCGATCACCTCGGCGGAGATGGCCTGCACCTGATCCGTGGTGGGGCCAGGATCGGAGGTGAACACCGCTCGACGGTAATATTCCAGCTCGCGAATGGACTCGAGGATGTCCGCGAGGGCGCGGTGCCCGCCGTGCTTCTCCGGGGCGTGGAAGTACACGCGCGGAAACCAGCGGCGGGAGAGCTCCTTGATGGAGGAGACATCCACACTGCGGTAGTGCAGGTGATTGTCGACTTTGGGCATGTACCGCGCGATGAAGGCGCGATCCGTTCCGATCGTGTTGCCCGCGATCGGTGCAGAGCGCTCGGTCGGGGCGAACTTCGTGATGTAGTCGAGCACTGCCGTCTCGGCCTCGGCAAGGGGCACTCCGTCGGGAATCGCCTCGAGGAGCCCGGACTCGGTGTGCATGTTCGTCACAAAGTCACCCATGTTGTCGAGCGCGGCCTGGCTGGGCTTGATGACGATGTCGAATCCGGGATCCAGGATGTTCAACTCGAAATCCGTGATGACGACGGCGACCTCGACGAGTTCGTCGATCTCTACATCGAGCCCCGTCATTTCGCAGTCGATCCAGACGAGTCGATCAGAGTTATTCGGCATTTTTCGATCCTATCGCCGGGCCGCGACACCGACGACGCAGCGCCGGGCCTCAGACACTTTCACCCAGCCCGATGGCCTCGGCTTCGACGAGAGCGGGTTCTGCGCCGCCGTTGATGTGGGAGAGAGTGCGAGATCCAAGCACGAGGATGATCGTCGCAACCAGTACCGAACCCGCGGCGAAGTAGTACGGCGTGGAAGGAAGGAAGATGTTCGCGAGTTCCGCGGCGAGGGGTGGAGCGACGGCTCCACCGATGAACCGCACAGCGGAATACGCGGATGACGCCACGGAGCGCGGCAGGTCCGTCGCCCCCATCACGGATTCGGTCAGCACCGTGTTGAGCACACCGAGCAGCAGGCCGCCCACGATCACGGCGATCACAAGACCGAGCTGCGAGGAGATGAACACTCCCGCGGCGATCAGATCGAGCGCGAGAAGAGGGAGCACGATAGCGAGCACCGTCGTGCGCTTCATCGCGGCAGTGAACAACGGGGCGATCCAGACGGAGGTCACGGCGACGGCGACCCCCCACCCGAAGAACGTGAATCCAAGCCCGATCGCGGTCATCTTGAGCGGGAACGGCGTATAGGCCAGCAGCACGAAGAAGCCGATGTTGTAGAACAGTGCGGTCGCCGCGAGCACGGCGATGGCCGGATTGCCGAGCGCACGGAACGGCGCGGAGAACTTCACAGGAACCCGTTCTGCACCCTCGTCTTTGCCGAGGAGCACGACGATCGCGATGAACCCGATGGCCATGAGGATCGCGGTGCCGAAGAACGGCCCGCGCCAGCTGATGTTGCCGAGCAGGCCTCCGAGCAGCGGCCCGATCGCAATGCCGAGACCGAGTGCGGCCTCATACAGGATGATCGCGGATGACGTACCTCCGCTGGCCGCGCCGACGATGGTCGCGAGGGCGGTCGAGATGAACAGCGCGTTGCCGAGCCCCCATCCGGCGCGGAATCCGATGATCATCTCGACGTTGCCGCTGACCGCCGCGGCGAAGGCGAAGATCACGATGAGCGCCAGGCCGATCATGAGGGTGCGCTTGGCGCCGATGCGACTCGAGATCCAGCTCGTGAAGAGCATCGCGACGCCGGTGATGAGCAGGTAACTCGTGAACAGCATCTCGGTCTCGGTGGGCGTAGCGCTCAGTTTCTCGGCGATGGCCGGGAGGATCGGGTCGACGAGGCCGATGCCCATGAAGGCGATGACGCAGGCGAAGCCCACCGCCCAGACCTGCTTCGGTTGAGTGAGGATGCTCGCGGTGCTTTCGGCTCCGGGTTCGTGGGCCACTAGGCCACCTTCCTGTTCGTGTTGGTACGTGCTGTGAGGATGCGCGCCGCGTTCTGCAGCGTGGTGGTCTCGTCCGGGCTCAGGTCGGAGAAGATCGGTCCGAGTTGCTCGCTGAGCTGCACTCGCCAGTCGGCGAGCGCGGTGGTGCCCTTCGGGCTGATAGCGATGAGCCAGGCCCGCGAGTCTTCGACGTCGGCGATGCGATACACGGTTTCGTCTTCGACGAGGTGTTGCAGAAGCTTGGTCATGCTCGGCTGGCTGACCCTGGCCGCCTTCGCCAGATCGCCGATGCGGAGCGGGCCGTCTGTGCTGAGGATCGACAGGGTGCTCCAGACCGCAGCGGGTGTGGTGCTTCCCGTGGACTGTGCTGCAATTCTGGTGAGGCGATGTGCCGCGAAGATGACGTCGTGAATCATGGAACTGATGTCGGCCATTACTCGATTATATAACCAAGCTATATAGCTTCGTTATGCAGTTGCATACGCTGGGTTTCGCGCGTTCGATGCGACAATGGGCACATGAGCGAAGACACTCCAGCGCTGGCCCGCGGTGACGAATATGTCGTGCACTACCAGGGCGGCCCGAACGATGGCCGCACCGATCGGCGCATCAGCACCGACGGCTCCTGGGATCGCTCTGTGACGGTTGTCGTCGGAGTCGACGGCAAAGAGGCACTGATCGACTACACCGCCGGCCCGTGGCGCGAACTCGGCGGCCAGTACCACGTGACCTATCTCTTCGACGCGGCCGACAGCGACAAGGTCGAGGACCCCGAGGATCGCGGCGGCAGGCAGTAGGGAATCTCTCGCGGGCATCCTCGGTTGTGACCACCGTGCAAGTACTCTTCTTCGCTTCGGCCTTCTGCGAGCCGTGCATGCTCACGCGCGCGGCGCTGGCCGAGGCCTCCAGGCTGGTTCCGGCGGCGAAGATCGCGGAGCTCGACATCGTGCGCGATGTGAAAGAGGCCGAGCGCGCGGGCATCCGTTCGACGCCCACCGTGATCGTGTGCACCGACGAGGGTGACGAGGTGTTTCGCGCGGAAGGCGTGCCCACGGTCAATCAGGTTCTGACCGCACTCTCGATGGCACTCTGACGCCGCCCCGTGGCGCGTTCAGGTATCGTTGAACCGATTTCCCCGCCTCCGTAGCTCAGGGGATAGAGCAGGAGCCTTCTAATCTCTTGGTCGCAGGTTCGAATCCTGCCGGGGGCACCTACAGTTCGTCGTCAGACGGCGGGGGAGCGATGCGCTTGCTCACGTCCGTCGCGGGAACCGGGCGAGAGTAGAACTCATTCTTCGCGGGCTCCGAAGAAGATGGAGTGCTCGCCTGCACTTCGGGTTCAGACAGCGACGGCGCGATTGGCTGCTTGGGAGCGGGCGTTGTAGCAGGGGTCGGGCTGGATGCCGTGGTCGCGAACGACGACACGGTCGGCGCTGCTGCAGATGCCGCCGGTGTCGCGGCCGCCGTGGTCACCGGCCCGGTGCCGGTCTCCTGCTGCTGTGCATTCCACGCCTTCTGCTGGTGCACCAGATCCTGGTCGCTCAGTGAGGACTCGTAGGCCCAGGAGTCGACATCGTTCTTGAACAAGCGCTTGGCACGGGACGGCCGGGCCTGCCATTCGATGAGGCGGTCGCGCACCGTGAGCAGGGTCTGCTCGGCCTGGAAGCTGAACGAGACAGAGTTGCGCTTCATGTCCGCGATCTCGTGCGCGGTCCACTCCGCCGCAAGGGCCGCACCGGGCACACCCAGAAGCCGGAGGCGGATCTCGGCGTCGATCGCGGCCTGGTTTGCCGCGGGCTGCTCGCCCGCCGTCAGAGTGTTCCAGATGGAGGCGCGCCGCGCTGCGGAGAGCAGCGCCGTCACCGCGGCGATGCGTGTCTCCCGCTCGCTGAGCGCGATGACCCGGCGAGTGGAGTTGCGGCCGATGGCCGCGGCGATGATGCCCGCGACGATGATCGCGATGAACGGGAGGATCGCGGTCGAGAAGACTCGCCATCCATCGTCGGAGCCGAACCAGTCAACGAAGTTATTCCACCACTGCATGTGGGCACACTAACCCGCACAGCCAGAGGCCACTGCGACCTGAAAGGCGAGTCTCCAAAGTGGTTTCAGTCGAAACGGAGGCAGTCCACCGCGTCGTCGACGCTCCAGAACTCGCCGAGAAAGACGAAACGACGTCGGAGGACATCCAGTCGCTTGGCCCTGAATCGGTCTCCGCGCGGGTTGTCGATGCGTTCCACGTAGCCGAGCACCTCGCCGTCTTTACGGGTTATGCGCCAGAGTGCGTCGCGCACGAGAACTGTTGCGAGCCCCGGACGCACGCGCGGTGCGAGGGGAGCGGATGTGCGTGGTGCGATGTCATCGAGTACAGAGTTGAACATGATGTGTCTTTCGGATTCTGCCGGCCGATCGAGTGGGACACGATGAGGCTAAGACCGGCCACCGACATCCGAACTCGGCGTGAGGAGTGCGCGAGCTGGATCTACTGCGCGGGTTCGTCCTCTGGCGGCTCGGGCATCTCATAGAGGCCGGCCGGGCTCGCGGCGGCCTGCACCATGAGCTCGATCCAGTTGCGGTTGAGCTTGGGCCGCGTCGCCGTCTCAAAGACGAAGTTGAGGGGAATGTACTGGGCGATCCAGATGGTCTCGCGATGCTCCTGGCCCTCCGGGTGCCAGGAGAATGTGCACGACTCGCCTCGGCGAAGTCGTGCGATGATCACACTCTTCAGATGGGCGAGCGCACGGTCTTCCACGGGCACGGGATAGCGCGCATCACCATAGAAAATTGTTCCCATTTGAGTTCCTGTCTCCGTGGCGACGACCCGCATTCAGGTTACCAGCGCCGCGGGTGTATCCGGTGCAGCATGTACCGATCTGTCTGATGTCGCGAGACCCATCGGATCTCGCACGCGGACATGCATGTCCCGCCTGTGTATGCAAGGGGTAGTTCTGAGCTCATCGATCTCTTTACTGTGAAGACATGAGACGACTGACGTACGCGGGAGAAGTCCTGACTACCGGCAGCGCCGTGGCCGAAGCGCTCCTCAACTACGCCCAGTATGTGATTCGCGCCGAGACGAGCGTGAGCCTTGAGATCCCCGTCCTCGAAGAGAACGGGGTCGTCGCGCAGCGCACGATCCTCATTGGCCCGGCGACACAGCTGGACAGTCGCCTCGTGGATGGCATCGTCGGAGACGAGGAGGCGGAGCGCTTCCCGGTTCCCTCGTTTCCGCCGGTCGGGGGAAAGGGAGTGCCCTCCGATATCGAACCGATTCCGGAATACCCCGGCGGCGTGCTGCCTCCTCGCGGCCAGGCCGACCGTGGCTGAGATGAATCAGGAGCCGGGGCCGTTGGGCTCCGGCGACAGGAGCAGGCCGGTTCCGCTGTTTGCCGATGCGCCGAGCGCGTCGAGCCAGAGGGGGTTAACGTTCGGCACCTTGCTGCCGTAGAACTTGAAATGCAGCGGGATGCCACGGTCGATCCAGACGGTGGAGCGGCCATCGCCCACCGAGGCGTCGTCTCGCCAACTGAACATGAAGCTCTCGCCGAGACGCAGCTTGTTCGCGATCACGATCTGAAGATGAAGAAGTGCCCGATCGTCGAACTCGACCTCAACGGCTCCAGCCCCGTATACCAATTTCCCCATGTGTCTGCTCTCGCTCGGCCGCTCCAGATGCGCGTGTCTGTCCTAACAATAGAGCCGGAACCCGCGAATGCGTGCCCCAGCGGAATCCGGCCGGACCAGGTGGTCTACCTCGAGCCCGTGCCGTGCACAGCGTGCGGTTCGATCGACGCGATCTCGTCGGCGGTCAGTGGCGCCGCGGAGAGCACGCCGAGGTTGTTCTCCAACTGGGCGACGCTCGAGGCGCCGACGAGGGCCGAGGTCACCTGCGGCTGCCGCAGCACCCAGCTCAGCGCGAGCTGGGCGAGGCTCTGGCCACGTCCCTGTGCGATCCGGTTCAGGGCGCGTGCTCGCTCGAGGTAGGTGTCGTCGATCGTCTTCGCGGTCATCCAGCGACCTTCGGCTGCGCGCGAATCGGCGGGGATGCCGTCGAGATATCGATCGGTCAGGAGCCCCTGCGCGAGCGGGGAGAAGACGATGCTGCCCATGCCGAGTTGGTCGAGCACGGGGAACAGACCGTCTTCGATGTGTCGGTCGAACATGTTGTAACGGGGCTGGTGGATGAGCAGGGGAATCTTGTGCTCGGCCAGCGCCCTGTGCGCGGCGAGGGTCTGCTCCGGGTCGTAGTTGGAGATGCCGACGTACAGCGCCCGGCCCGAGGTGACGGCCCTGGCGAGCGCCCCCATCGTCTCTTCGATCGGCGTCTCGGGATCCGGACGGTGCGAATAGAAGATGTCGACGTAGTCGAGCCCCATGCGACCGAGCGACTGGTCGAGGGATGACAGCAGGTACTTTCGGGAGCCGAAGTCACCGTAGGGCCCCGGCCACATGTCGTAGCCGGCCTTGCTCGAGATGATCAACTCGTCGCGATGGGCGTGGAAGTCTTCGGCGAAGATCCTGCCGAAGTTGCTTTCGGCAGCCCCCGGGCCCGGCCCGTAGTTGTTGGCCAGGTCGAAATGCGTCACGCCGAGGTCGAAGGCTCGGCGCAGGATCGCGCGCTGAGCGTCGAGCGGGCGGTCCGATCCGAAGTTGTTCCACAGTCCGAGCGACACAGGCGGCAGCTTCAGCCCGCTTCGCCCCACTCGTGCGTACTCGATTGAGTCGTAGCGGTTCTGGGCCGGGAGGTAGTCTGCGTGCATCTTCACAGCCTATGGTGCGTGTAAAGACATAGGCTCGAGGTATCAGGAGAACGATTGGATGTCCGTCGATGATGACGGAGGATGAAAGGAGTTTCTGATGGCGGCAACACTGAACATAGCCAAGACTTGGGTGGCGTCCGGGCCCGCCGGAGCAATCGGTTCGGTTCATCGCACCGACGACGGGTACACCTTCAAGCTGCTCACCGACGATGACTTCCGCGGTACGTATCCTTCGCTCGAGGTCGCAAAAAGCGCGCTCTACGCGAGCCTCGAGCCGGGCGCGGAGTGGCCGGAGTTCCGGGAGCACTGACTTTCCGAGAGGGCCGAGGTAACCACTCCTCAACCGACACGACAGGGCCGGTCGCATCCCCAATTCGGATGCGGCCGGCCCTGCGCTCTGCCCCGCCGGATCACACTGGGCGCATGACAGACAACATCACCCTCATCGGCTTCGTAGCTACAGAGCCCAAGCACTTCATCACCCGCGAAGGGCTGGCGATCACGAGCTTCCGGCTCGCCTCCACCCAGCGTCGCTTCGACCGCGCCCAGGGGCGTTGGTCAGATGGCGAGACCAATTGGTACACGATCAGCACCTTCCGCCAGCTCGCGATCAACGCGGTCACCTCCGTGAAGAAGGGGGACCGTTTGATGGTCTCTGGCAGGCTTCGCATCCGCGGGTGGGAGGCGGGCGAGCGCTCGGGCATCAACATCGAGGTCGAGGCGGATGCCGTGGGCCACGATCTTGCGTGGGGCACGGCCGTCTTCACCCGCAGCGTCATCACGCCCACGGCGACGGGAGGTGGCCAGCCTCG
This sequence comes from Parafrigoribacterium humi, assembly GCF_040227205.1. NCBI lineage: Bacteria > Bacillati > Actinomycetota > Actinomycetes > Micrococcales > Microbacteriaceae > Parafrigoribacterium > Parafrigoribacterium humi. Next base: position 67,318 of record NZ_JBELOA010000002.1, read on the forward strand.
TGACGCGGAGGGGGCGGCGCAGAACGCTGGCGTCGAGACCGAGTCGTCCGGCTCGGATTCGCAGCCGAGCTCGGCAGACGACGAGAGCTTCCCATCCGCCTCAGAACTCGATGCAGAATCGGTTGCCGTTCCGTTCTGACGGCAGTGGCTCACTCGACGAGTCCCCGGTGAGCGCACGTGATCTGCATAGCAGTCGCACACCGTAGACTCGCGGCATGCCTCGCGTCGCCCCTGCCGTCTCCGGAGCCGTGACCATGGTGCTGGCACTCGTCCTGCTCGCGGGGTGCTCGACGGAGTCCACACCGGCTGGGCCCGCGTCGGCACACACCACGACATCCGCGCCCGCACCCGAGGCGACACCGTCGAGCACTGCGACGCCGCAGTTCATTCCCGGCGGATCGGCCAAGGCAAACAAACCCTATTTCGACTTCGTGAACACGACCCTGATCGAGCGCGATCCGTCGGCGGGCGGCAAAGACGTGATCGACGCGCTCGTCGCGGCGGGATTCGACAAGGCCGACATGCAGGTGACGCCAGACACGACGACGATCGGTCGCAAGGTCGACTCCGTGTTGTTCTCGGTGCGCATCGGCACGGAATGCCTGCTCGGGCAGCTCAGCGGGTCGCAGTACACGAGCTCGGTGCAGGCGGCGCTCACCAGCGGCACCTGCCTGGTCGGTAAGACGCGCCCCATCGACTGGTAGGACGGTCCGCGGTGTCCGCGGTCGGGCGCACGCTCCGGCTTTCGTAGACTAGTCAGCATGGCCGAATACATTTACTCGATGGTGCGCGCCCGCAAGGCGGTCGGCGACAAGCTCATTCTTGACGACGTGACGATGTCGTTCCTTCCCGGAGCCAAGATCGGGGTGGTCGGCCCGAACGGTGCCGGTAAGTCCACCATCCTCAAGATCATGGCGGGGCTTGACACCCCGAGCAACGGCGAGGCCAGACTGAGCCCCGGGTACAGCGTCGGCATCCTCATGCAGGAGCCCGAGCTCGACGAGTCCAAGACGGTGCTCGAGAACGTGCAGGAGGGCGTCGGTCCGATCAAGGCGAAGCTCGACCGCTTCAACGAGGTCTCGCTCGCGATGGGCGAGCCCGACGCCGACTTCGACGCGCTCATGGCCGAGATGGGCGCCCTACAGGAAGAGATCGACGCGGCAGACGCCTGGGATCTTGACTCCCAGCTCGAACAGGCGATGGATGCGCTGCGCACCCCGCCAGGCGACGCCGCGGTCTCCACCCTCTCCGGCGGCGAGAAGCGCAGGGTCGCGCTCACCAAGCTCCTGCTCCAGAAGCCCGACCTGCTGCTCCTCGACGAGCCCACCAACCACCTGGATGCCGAGAGCGTGCTCTGGCTCGAGCAGCATCTCGCGCAGTACCACGGCGCCGTTCTCGCCGTCACCCACGACCGGTACTTCCTCGACCACGTCGCCGAGTGGATCGCGGAGGTCGACCGCGGCAAGCTCTATCCCTACGAGGGCAACTACTCCACCTATCTGGAGAAGAAGGGCGCTCGCCTCGAGGTGCAGGGCAAGAAGGATGCCAAGCTCGCCAAGCGACTCGCCTCGGAACTCGAATGGGTGCGCAGCAACGCCAAGGGGCGCCAGGTCAAGTCGAAGGCGCGTCTCGCTCGCTACGAGGAGATGGCCACCGAGGCGGAGAAGACCAGGAAGCTCGACTTCGAAGAGCTCGTGATTCCGGTGGGCCCGCGCCTCGGAGCCCAGGTCATCGACGCGAAGAACCTCACAAAGGGCTTCGGCGACCGCGTCCTCATCGACGGCCTCACGTTCACGCTTCCCCGCAACGGCATCGTCGGTGTCATCGGCCCGAACGGCGTCGGCAAGACCACGCTGTTCAAGACCATCGTCGGTCTCGAACCGCTCGACGGTGGGGAGCTCAAGATCGGCGATACCGTCGACATCTCCTACGTCGACCAGGGGCGTGGCGGCATCGACCCGAACAAGACGCTGTGGGAGGTCGTCTCCGACGGCCAGGACTTCATCCAGGTCGGCAAGACCGAGATCCCCTCCCGCGGCTATGTCTCGCAGTTCGGATTCAAGGGGCCCGACCAGCAGAAGAAGGCGGGGGTGCTCTCCGGTGGCGAGCGCAACCGTCTCAACCTCGCGCTCACCCTCAAGCAGGGCGGCAACCTGCTGCTGCTCGACGAGCCGACCAACGACCTCGACGTCGAAACCCTCGGCAGCCTGGAGAATGCGTTGCTCGAGTTTCCCGGATGCGCCGTGGTGATCACCCACGATAGATGGTTCCTCGACCGCATCGCCACGCACATCCTCGCGTACGAGGGCACGGAGGAGAACCCGGCGAACTGGTACTGGTTCGAGGGTAACTTCGAGGCCTACGAGGAGAACAAGCTCGAGCGTCTCGGCCCTGACGCGGCCAAGCCGCACCGCTCCACCTACCGCAAGCTCACGAGGGACTGACCCGTGACGCGTCTCAACCTCGCGATTCCGCTTCGCTGGTCTGACTTCGACGCGTACGCCCACGTCAACAACGCAGAGATGCTGCGCCTGCTCGAAGAGGCGCGCATCCAGGCGTTCTGGAGGCCCGACGAGGGCGGATCGGGCGCTGCCACCGCCGTACTCGATTCCCGCCCGGGCGCAGAGATGATCTCGCTCATCGCCAGGCAGGAGATCGAATACCTGCTGCCCATCCCGTACATGCGCGCACCGATCGACATCGAGATGTGGATCGGACGGATCGGAGGAGCGAGCCTCGAGATCTGTTACGAGCTCTATTCCCCCGTCGGTGTCGCGCCACGCAAGCTGTTTACGAGGGCCGCGACGACGCTCGTCATGGTGAAGGCAGCCACGGGAACCCCGCAGCGAATCTCAGACGAGTTGCGCCACATCTGGGAGCCCTACGTCGAAGACCCGGTGACGTTCACCAAACGCGGCTGAACCTCGCGTGCGCTGACAGCACTACTGCTGGCCTCGCTACTGCGAAGTCGTGTCGAAGTTGCCCGTCCAGACCGCCCGCGCTCCCGCCTCGCCGATCTGTACGACCGTGATGACCGACCCGGCGGCGGTCACCGCCACCGCAGCCGCGAGAATCACCGTGATGGTCACCCGGGAGGCCTTCGCGAGCATCCGGGATCTCCCGTATCGGAACCACGCCCACTGCAGCACCGCGACGATGAACACCGCCACGGCCCACGGCATCAGCGTGAGTCCGAGTGCCGCGTGGGCGGCGATGAGCGGCGTGATGTGCACGCGCGCCTCGAGCCATTCGCCGGCATCCGTCGTGATGGGAACGACGATCATGGTGACAAGCGCGATGATCGGCGTGACCACCCCGAGGCGCCTCCTCGCGGCGGGCCAGGCGGTCGCGAGCACGAGGCACAACGCGGCCGCGGGCACGGCGATCACCACGAAGTGAACGAGCAGGATGTGCAGTGGCAGGCCCAGGAACTCGTAGTCGATCACGTCGTACGCCCCGGTTCGATCACCGCTGCGGACTCAGGCCGTGACGACCGAGCCGCCCGATACGGTCACCTTCACCTTGGCCAGCGGATGCACGGCGGGTCCGTTCGTGACGGCGCCGGTGGCCGCGGCGTAGGTCGACCCGTGGCAGGGGCACTCGAAGTCCTTCGCCGCGGCATCCACGGTGCAGCCCTGGTGGGTGCAGATCGCGCTGAAGCACACGACCTTTCCCTCGGTGGGCTGTGCCAGCAGCAGCGGCTTGCCCTCGACAGTGGCGGACAGGGTACCGCCGACGGGGATGTCGGAGAGCGAGGCGACGGTGGTGTTCTTCGGGAACTCCGGCCCGTTTGCCGCCGCATTTCCACCTCCCGCGCCGGTGCTGCAGGCGGCGAGCCCGACTGTGGTCACACCGAGAACGGTGGCGCCCCCGAGCGAGAGTGCTGCGCGGCGGGAGAGCGGGGACGACGAGTTCATAAGAGTCCTTGATCCTGAAACTGGTGTATGGAAGGAAACGGGTGTGCGGGTACAAACGCACCTTTCACCATAACCACGACGTCTGGGAGGATTCGGTTCACCGCTCTCAGCATCTGCGAAGGTGACTGAACCGAAGAGCTGTCCATAGCGTTGTCATGAGTGGAGGTGTTGTTGTGGCGGAGCCCCAAGAGCAGTTGCTGCGTGCACTGCACGACGAGCACGCGCCCGCCCTGTGGCGCTACGTCGTCTGGCTGACGGGCGACAGGGAGCTGGCGGAGGACGTCGTGCAGGAGACGCTGTTCCGCGCCTGGCGCAGGCCGCGGGTGCTCGACCAGTCCGCGGCATCCGCCAGGGCCTGGCTGTTCACGGTTGCCAGGAACATCGTGATCGACAACGCCCGAAGCGCCAGGTCGCGCAGGGAGATTGCGACGGATGTGTTGCCCGATCGGGCGTCTGCCGACCAGACCGACGCACTCCTCGACGCCTGGCTCGTGTCGGATGCTCTCTCCGGGCTGTCGCAGGATCACCGCCTCGTCGTCGTGCACTCCTATTACCTCGGCCAGTCCGTTGCCGAGATCAGTCGTGAGCTCGAGATCCCGGAGGGCACCGTCAAGTCGCGGCTGCACTACGCACTGCGCGCGCTTCGGCTGGCCCTGCAGGAGAGAGGGGTGACCCAGTGAGCTCCGCGACAGATCGCTACAGCGAGTGGGACGCCGCCTACCTGCTGGGTTCCCTGACGCCGATCGAACGGCGTGAGTTCGAGCTGCACCTCGAGGGTTGCGAGTCGTGCTCCGCGGCTGTGGCCGAACTGGCCGGGATGCCCGGGCTGCTCTCGAAGGTGCCCGCGGCAGAGGCGGCCCACCTTCGTGCCGACCCCGAGGCGGCATCCGTCGTTCCTGACACCCTGCTTCCGCGCCTGGTGCACGCGGTTCGCCGCAGGCGAGTCCGTGCGCGCGTGGTCACGTCGGCGGGCGCGACACTCGGCCTCGCTGCGGCGGCAGCCCTCGCCATCGTGCTCATCGTTCCGGTGACGATCACTGGCACAGCTCAGCCCACGGCGGAGACCATCTCGCTCAGCCAGGTGGTGCAGAGCCCACTGCGGGCGAGCATCCGTCTGGTCTCGCAGCCGTGGGGAACCAGGGTCGAGATGGACTGCCGCTACGCGACGGCTCCCGACGGGCACGGCTACAGCACCGAGACGCCGGGCAACTACGCGATGTGGGTGAGGGATGCCGCGGGTAACGCCACGCAGATCGCCACCTGGACGGCGGGCTCAGGCCAGGATGCCGAGCCCGCGGGCACGACGAGCCTCACCGTGCAAGAGATCGCGGCGGTCGAGGTGCGAGCGGTCGGCAGCGACGAGGTGCTGCTGCGTGGCAGACCCTAACGAGCCCAGACCCTAGCGGGACTTGACCCGCACCATGCCCTCTTGGGCAACGCTCGCGAGCAGAACACCATCGCGACTGTAGATGCGCCCCTGCGAGAGTCCGCGACCACTCGTCGCGGTCGGCGACTTCTCGACGTACAGCATCCATTCGTCGACGCGCCCGAAGCGGTGGAACCACATCGCGTGGTCGAGGCTCGCGACCTTGAGGCCCGGGGTCGACCAGGCAAGGCCGTGACGACGGAAGATCGGCTCGAGAATCGAGTAGTCGCTCATGTAGGCGAGGGCGGCGCGGTGCAGGTCCGGGTCGTCCGGCAGCGTGCCGATCGCCTTGAGCCACACGGCCTGGTGAGCCACGCGAGGGCCGTCGGCCGAGAGGTACAGCGGTGTGCCCACGTGGCGCATGTCGAAGGGGCGTTCGGTGGCCCAGTACTTCGCGACCGGATGGTCGAGGTCGCCGAGGGCCTCGGCGGCTGAGGGGAGAGACTCCGGGCCAGGCAGGTCACTCGGCATGTCGATCTGGTGCTCCAGTCCCTCCTCCTCATCCTGGAACGAGGCGATCATCGACAGGATCGGCAGGCCGTCCTGGTAGGCCTGCGTTCGCCTGGTCGAGAACGAGCGGCCGTCGTGGATGCGGTCCACCGAGAAGGTGATCGGCAGTTCGACGTTGCCGGGGCGCAGGAAGTAGCCGTGCATCGAGTGGACGATGCGTCCGGCAGCGAGCGTACGCTGCGCCGCGACGAGCGACTGCGCGAGAACCTGGCCGCCGAAGACACGCCCCTGGGGCATCCACTGGCTCGGCCCGATGAAGATGTCCTCCTCCGTGCGCGCCTGCGTATCGGTGAGATCGAGCGCTTCGAGAAGATTGGCAAGAGGGTCGTTCATGGTGCCTCCCGAGTGCGCCGTCGCGGCCAGAGAGTCCCGAAATGGATATACGCCCGCGGATGTAGGTAGTTTAGAGGTCACATGAGCCACACACTTTCTCTCGCTGACTCTCCCTCCCTCGATGACCTGCAGGTCTTCCTCGCACGCGCGGCCAGAGTGGAGGGCGGCTCAGTGCGCCTCATCGTCGGCTCAGGCGTTCTCGCCGTCTACGTCGCCGTGCTCTATCCGGCGGCTCTTCTCGACGAGACGCCGACAGTTCTCGGCCTGCGCACCTTCGCGCTCACGACGAAGGACCAGTTCGACATCGTAGTCCCTCTCGCCTCGCTGCAGGAGCGGCTGAGCAGGCTCCAGGGCGCGGAGACGGACCGCGACGCGCCCGTGGCGGTGACGCTGCCGATCGAGGTGAACACCATGACCTGGTCGGCGATCTCTCCGCCCAGGGGAGGCTGGCGGATGCTCGGAGACGCCGACCCCGCGCGTTTCGAATCCGCGGCGACGGCCGGCATCGAGGAGGTGGCCTCCGCGATTCCGACCGGCACGGGCGAGCAGCTGGTGCGGCAGGTGCGCCGGGAGGTGTGGGGTAGGCCGATGGTCGGGCTTGAGCACATCCCGGCCGGTGGTTCCTTTGCCGCCCACACCCTGGGCTTCCTCGCGCCGGACGACGCGGTTCGCGTCTACGAGACCGGCCCGTGGACGAGGCTCACCACCAGGCGAGGACACGTATTGATCAAGCGCCCCGCCTGGAGCCTGCAGCGCTGAGCCTACCTAGTTCGTACGGTTCAGTTTCACGACCGGAATGATGCGCGTTGTCTTCGTCTGGTAGTCGGCGAACCCGGGGTTCGCGGCGCTGAAGATGGCGAAGAGACGATCGCGTTCTGGGCGCTCGAGCACCTCTGCCGTGGCATCGAAGGTGACGATTCCGGCATCCGTCGACTGCTCGACGTGAACCTCGGGATTCGCCACGAGGTTGTGATACCAGTCAGGGCTCGTCGGTGCTCCCGCTTTCGAGGCGATCACATAGATCGAGTCGCCCTCGGTGAAGTACATCATCGGCGCGACGCGTGGCAGGCCGGATTTCGCTCCCGTCGTGGTGAGCAGGAGCAGGTGTGCGCCCGCGAATGGGCCACCGACCCGTCCGTCGTTAGCGTGAAACTCCGCGATGATGTTGTCATTCCAATTGGTCATGGTGACCAAAACCCTACAAAGAGTGTCGCTATTCCGACGAATCAGAGCGAGGCGACGGCTCGGCCAGCAACCCTCCCGCTGAACAGGCATCCGCCGAGGAAGGTTCCCTCCAGCGCGCGGTAGCCGTGCAGGCCGCCGCCGCCGAACCCGCTCGCCTCGCCCGCCGCATACAGGCCGGTGATGGGGGAGCCCTCGGAATCCAGCGCCTGCGCGTCGAGGTTGGTCTGGATGCCGCCCAGGCTCTTGCGGGTGAGGACGTGCAGCTTCACCGCGATGAGCGGCCCGGCCTTCGGGTCCAGCAGTTTGTGCGGGCTCGCGACGCGGATCAATTTGTCACCCCAGTAGTGCCTGGCCTGCCTGATCGCGTTGACCTGGGCATCCTTCGAGAAGTCGTTGTCGAACTCGCGGTCGCGGGCGCGCACCTCGCGTTCGATCTGCTGCGCATCGAGCGGCGCGTCGGGGGAGAGCTTCTGCATCCCCTCGATGAGTTCGGCCAGGGTGTCCGCGACAATGAAGTCCGCGCCCTTGGCCTTGAACGCCTCGACCGGGCCGGGCGCGCCCTTCTTCACCCGCTGCAGCAGCAGTCCGATGTCCTTCCCGGTGAGATCGGGATTCTGCTCGCTGCCCGAGAGGGCGAACTCCTTCTCGATGATCTTCTGGGTGAGGATGAACCAGCTGTGGTCGTAGCCGGTCGACACGATGTGCTCGAGAGTGCCGAGGGTGTCGAATCCTGGGAACAGGGGGACGGGCAGCCGCCTGCCGGTGGCGTCCAGCCAGAGGGACGACGGGCCGGGAAGGATGCGGATGCCGTGGCTCGCCCAGACCGGAGCGTGGTTCTCGACGCCCTCCACGTAGTGCCACATGCGGTCCTCGTTCACGAGGCGCGCGCCGGCCTTCGCGCTGATGCCGAGCATCCGTCCGTCGACGTGCGCGGGGACTCCGGTGAGCATGTGCTTCGGTGGCGTGCCGAGCCGCTTCGGCCAGTTCTTGCGCACGAGGTCGTGATTGCCGCCGATGCCGCCGCTCGCGACGATCACGGCTCCGGCGCGGTGCTCGAAGGTGCCCGTCTCGTCACGGTTGCTCGCCTCGCCGCGGGCCGCGTCATCCGGTGCCAGGGTCGCACCACGCACGCCGACGACCGCGCCGTTCTCGACGATCAGCTCGTCGACGCGGTGCCGGAACAGCACGTCGACGAGCCCCTGCTCCGAGCCGAGGCGCACCTTTCGCATGAACGGGGTGAGTACGCCCGGGCCAGTGCCCCAGACGATGTGGAAGCGGGGCACGGAGTTGCCGTGACCGGTTGCTGTGTAGCCGCCGCGCTCGGCCCAGCCGACGACGGGAAAGAACTTCACACCCATGCCGCGCAGCCAGGCCCGCTTCTCCTCGGCGGCAAAGCGCAGGTAGGCCTCGGCCCACTGGCGGCCCCATTCGTCTTCGTCGCGGTCGAAGCCCGCGGTGCCGAACCAGTCCTGCCGCGCGAGCTCGAGAGAGTCCTTCACCCCCATGAAGCGCTGCTCTGCGGAGTCGATGAGGAACAACCCGCCGAACGACCACCAGGCCTGGCCGCCGAAGTTCACGGGAGGTTCCTGCTCGACGATGAGCACGCGCTTGCCCGCGTCCACAAGCTCGGATGCGGCCACGAGCCCCGCGAGACCGGCACCGACGACGATCGCGTCGCTGGAGTCGGGGGACGAAGCGGAGGCGGGAGACGAAGCGGTGCCGCTCGGAACGGGCGTTGCCGCGTCAGGCTTGTCGGGCATCCGGAAACTCCTTTGTTTCGCGTGAAAGGTACTTCGCCAGTCTGCCAGAGCCGCTCGAGCCATTCAGCACCTCGTGGCGGGAGAAAACCTCTCACGGCTGGAGTCGTGACTCCCTCCGCGAGACGGTTATTCCCGCCACACGTGTTTTGTGCACGCAGGTGGCAGGTGGCAGGTGGCAGATGAGCGGGCGGTTGGCGCGGCGCGCATGCTTGTCAATCTCAGGATCGACGGGTAACGTCGCCTTAACTCCGGGCAACGAGGCCTGGAGCCGGCAGCGATGCGATCCACCGCTGCCGTGATAGATCGTGCAGTGCCCGGCTCACCTGCCGGGGCGGCGGCGATCGAAGGAGAACCATGTTGCGCACGACCGCATCCGAGGAACACCTGGAGACCGAACTGCTCGGTCTCGACTTCGTCCAGCTTCTGACGCCGGACGGAACGCGCGTGACGAATCCGCGCTTCGACCCTCTGGTCGCCGACATCGGCACAGAGGAACTCAAGGCCCTCTACGAAGACATGGTCGTCGTGCGCCGCATCGACACCGAGGCGACGGCACTGCAGCGTCAGGGCCAACTCGGGTTGTGGCCTCCGCTGCTGGGCCAGGAGGCGGCGCAGATCGGCTCGGCCCGCACCCTTCGAGCGGACGACTTCGTCTTCACGAGCTACCGCGAGAACGGCGTCGCATACTGTCGCGGCGCGAGCCTCGCCGAACTCATGCCGGTGTGGCGTGGAACGGCCTCGTCGGGGTGGAACCCCTACGACATCGGGATGGCGACTCCGGCCGTCATCATCGGCGCGCAGACCCTGCACGCCACGGGTTACGCGCTCGGTTGCGCGATGGACGGCGTCGACTCGGTCGCCGTCGCGTACTTCGGCGACGGAGCGACCAGCCAGGGCGACGTCAACGAGGCGATGGTCTTCGCGGCCAGCTTCAACGCCCCGGTCATCTTCTTCTGCCAGAACAACCAGTGGGCGATCTCCGAGCCGGTGGGACTGCAGGCGCAGCGCCCGATCGCCGAGAGAGCCCCCGGCTTCGGCATCCCGAGCATGCGCGTCGACGGCAACGACGTGCTCGCCGTGATGGCGGCCACCCGCGTGGCGCTCGAGCGGGCCCGCAGCGGTGGAGGGCCGACCTTCATCGAGGCCGTCACCTACCGCATGGGGCCGCACACGACATCCGACGACCCGAGTCGTTACGTCGACCCCGCCGTGCAGGCGGAGTGGGCCGCGAAGGACCCGATTGCACGCGTCGAGTCATTGCTCGGCTCGCTCGGTGCGATGACCGGCGAGTTCACCGCCTCCGTTCGGCAAAAGGCGGATGCCGCGGCGAAGGAACTGAGGGACGCCTGCCTCGGCCTTCCCGACCCGGAGCCGCTCACGGTGTTCGACAACGTCTTCGCGACGCCGAACAGCTGGGTCGACCGGCAGAAGAGCCAGTATGCCGCCTACCTCGGCACCTTCGGAGGTGCGGAATGAGCGAGGCACTGATGGCGGAGCGTGCGACCGAGACGCGCGGTTCACAAACACTGACCCTCTCCAGGGCGATCAACTCCGGGCTGCGGCGCGCGCTCGAAGACGACGAGAAGGTCGTGTTGCTCGGCGAGGACATCGGCACCCTCGGCGGTGTCTTCCGCGTGACGGACGGGCTGCAGCGCGACTTCGGAGACCGCCGGGTGATGGACACGCCGCTCGCCGAGTCCGGCATCATCGGAACGGCGGTGGGGCTCGCCATGCGCGGCTATCGCCCGGTCTGCGAGATCCAGTTCGACGGGTTCATCTACCCCGGCTTCAACCAGATCGTCGCGCAGGTGGCGAAGCTGCACTATCGCACCCAGGGCGCGGTGAAAATGCCGATCACCATCCGCGTGCCCTTCGGTGGTGGCATCGGCGCCGTCGAGCACCACTCGGAGTCGCCCGAGGCCTACTTCGCACACACCGCGGGGCTTCGCGTCGTGAGCTGTTCGAACCCGCAGGACGCCCACACCATGATCCGGCAGGCGATCGCCTGTGACGACCCCGTGCTGTTCTTCGAGCCGAAGCGTCGGTATTGGGCCAAGGGTGAGGTCTCGATGGAACTCGGCCCCGACACGCTGTCGATGGAGAAGGCCCGCGTCGTCAAACCAGGCATGGATGTCACGTTCGTCTGTTACGGACCGCTCGTGTCGACCGCGCTGGATGCCGCGCTCGCGGCCGAGGCGGACGGCGTCTCGATCGAGGTGATCGACCTGCGCTCGCTCGCGCCGATCGACTTCGAGACGGTGGAGGCATCCGTGCGCAAGACCGGACGGCTGGTGATCACGCACGAGGCCGCGCAGTTCGCAGGGCTCGGTGCGGAGATCGCCGCGAGCATCACCGAGCGGTGCTTCGACTATCTGCAGGCCGCCCCCGCCCGGGTCACCGGCTTCGACGTGCCGTATCCGGCCGCGAAGCTCGAGGAGCACTTCCTGCCGAACCTCGACCGGCTGCTCGACGCCGTCGACCGGGTCATGTACAAGCGCAACTCACTCACGGGATGGGGCAAGTAGATGGCCGTCAGGGACTTCGCCCTGCCCGATCTGGGGGAGGGTCTCACGGAATCAGAGCTCGTCTCCTGGCGGGTGGCCATCGGCGACGCCGTCGAGCTCAACCAGATCATCGCCGAGGTCGAGACCGCCAAGGCACTGGTCGAGCTGCCGTCGCCCTTTGCGGGCACGATCGCGCAGCTCTACGCGGAGCCGGGAACGACTGTGCAGGTCGGCTCGCGGATCGCCGCGTTCGAGGTCAGCGATGGTGCCGGTGTTTCGGATGCCACTACTGATGCCGCTGCGGATGCCGCGGTCGAGCGCGAGCCCGTTCTCGTCGGTTACGGACCTCCCGTCGAGGGCGGAGCCCGTCCAGCGCGCAAGGCGCGCGTGTTCGATGGCGCGCCCACTCCGCGGATCACGCCTGCCGAGACCCCGTCCCGCAACCCCCGCTCCACCCCGCCCGTGCGCAAGCTCGCGCGAGACCTCGGCGTCGAGCTGACCGACCTCACCGGCACCGGCGATGGCGGTCTGATCACGCGCGAAGACGTCGAGCGCGCGGCCCACGCATCCGCGATGCCCCAGCCGACACCGGCTGGCAATCGGGCCGGAGACCGCGCCCGCGAGACCCGCATCCCGATCCGTAGCGTGCGCAAGCACACCGCCGCGGCCATGGTGTCGAGTGCGTTCACCGCCCCGCACGTGAGCGAGTTCCTCACGGTCGACGTCACGCCGACGATGGAGTTGATCGCGAAGCTCAAGGCGTCCCGCGAGTTCGCGGGGCTCAGGGTGAACCTGCTCACGGTCGTCGCGAAGGCGCTGTGCATCGCGGTGGCGCGCACGCCATCCGTCAATTCGCACTGGGATGATGCGGCGCAGGAGATCGTCGAGTTCGGCTACGTCAACCTCGGGATCGCGGCGGCGACACCGCGCGGCCTCGTCGTGCCGAACGTGAAGGATGCCGACCGTCTGAGCCTGGCGCAGCTGGCCGAGGCGCTGTCCGGCCTGGTCGAGACGGCGCGGGCGGGCAAGGCGAGCCCGGCAGACCTCGGCGGTGGAACCATCTCGATCACGAACATCGGGGTCTTTGGTATCGACGCGGGCACGCCCATCCTGAATCCGGGCGAGGCCATGATCCTTGCCATGGGTGCGGTCAAGCGGATGCCGTGGGAGTTCCGCGACGAGATCGCGCTTCGCCAGGTGGTGACGCTCAGTGCCTCCTTCGACCACCGCCTCGTGGACGGGGAGCAGGGCTCGAAGTTTCTTGCCGACGTCGGTGCGATCCTCTCCGACCCCGGCATGCTGCTCACGATGGTCTAGCGCGCGAGGAGCAGCCCGCGCAGGTAGGCGGCCTGGCCGGCGTGCTGCAGATTGTCAGAGAGCACGCTGACCAGGCGCACGCCGAGCGTCACCGGCGGATCCCAGGACTCGTCGACTACGCGGTCGAGGTCGCTTTCGGTGAGGCTGCCGAGCCATTCCGTGGTTCGTGCACTGACCGCGTCGTGATACCCGAGGAGCAGCGCCGGATCGGCCTGCACCGCAGCCACTTCCGCGGGGCCCTGGCCGTACCCGGTCGCCTCCGGCTCGAAGGGCAGGCCGAAGCGCTCATACCAGCCGTCGGAAGTCCATAGCTGCTCGAAACCCGCGGCATCGGCAATATGGTCGTCCTGGATCCTCGTGAGATGCCACAGGAGCCAGGCGACGGTGTTTCCGTTCGGATATGGCTTCGTCGCCAGCTGTGCCGCATCGAGGTCTTTGACCGCGCCATGCACGGAACCCTTCACGCGAGCCATCGCATCCGTCAGAATCTCACTGCTGCTGGTCATCGTGTCGCTCCTTGGAATTCTCTGAACAAGTGGCCACCGCCACGGCTGGCGCGGCAGAGTTGAGTATGGCCAATTCAACGCTCACTTCCTCCGACACAGCCGAACGTCTGGCGGGTACCGCGTTCGTGCACCTGCCTCCCTCGCTCTACGCCTCATATAAGACGGCTGACTTCGCCACCGCGACCGCGTTCGTGGTGCAGGTGGCGAGCGTTGCGGATGAGCTGAATCACCATCCCGAGATCAGGCTCGGCTACGGTTCCGTCGCCTTCGAGCTCAGCTCGCACGATGCGGGTGGAGTGACCGATCGCGATCTGGAACTTGCTGCGCGTATTCAGGCCATTGCCGACTCGATGGAGGCCAGCGCAGACACGAGACCGCCCGCCCGCTACACGATCGCCATCGATACGATCGATGCCGACGGCATCCGGGACTTCTGGCGGGTGGGCATGGGTTACGAGGAGAAGCGGACGGATGACTGGGTAGAGCTGGTGGATCCGCGCGGCATCGCGCCGACGATCTGGTTCCAGCAGATGGACCCGCCGCGCACCGATCGCAATCGCATCCACGTGGACGTTTACGTTCCGACGGCCGACGCAGAATCCCGGGTGCAGGCCACCATCGAGGCGGGCGGCACCCTCATGACCGACCAATACGCACCGGACTGGTGGGTGCTGGCCGATGTCGAGGGCAACGAACTCTGCGTCTGCACCGCTGACTAATTTCTCGCTGGTCGAGCCTGTTACCGGTGGTCGAGCTTGTCGAGACCTCCCGGAGAAGCAGCTCGTGGGTGAGGTCTCGACAAGCTCGACCTGCGGGAGAGAGAGTCAGGAAAGCCCGGCGAGGGCCATCTGCTCGAGGATGGCGCGGGTCGCCTGCGTGGCGTGGGCGCGGGCGCTGTGCGGAGTCGAGTTGATGAGCCCGAAGGTGGCGTGCGCGCGGATGCGCAGCGACTCCGTGTCTGTCCCCGGGTGAACGCGACCGAGCACCGCGACCCAGAGCTCGACATACTCGCGTTGCAGCGCGCGCACAGTGTGCTGGTCGTCGTCGGCAAGACTGTCGAGGTCGCGATCCTGCACTCGGATCACATCCGGGTTCACGAGCGCGAACTCGACGTGAAAGCGGATGAGCGAGCGCAGCGCGTCCTCGTCGTCCGCGGCTCCGGCGACGACTCCCTGCCCCCCGCTCACGAGCCTCTCGCTCACCCCGACCAGGAGCGCCGCGAGCACGGCCTGCTTGCTGTCGAAGTGCCGGTAGACGGCCGGGCCGCTCACGCCAACGGCAGATCCCAGGTCTTCGAGCGACACGCGGGCGAAACCGTTCTCGGCGAACAGCCGGGCGGCGGAGCTCAGCAGGGCCTGACGGCGGTCGGCCTTGGCGCGACCGCGCGACGTCGTGGCGACATCCTCGTTCATGCTGCCCCTTCTCGACTAACCGCTCGACACTGTAGACATTCCAGTTAATCATGACTAACCTAAAAGCCAGTTAGTCACAACTAACTGAAAAGCGCAACGGTGCGAACAGGCACCACCGCGAGAGCGTACAGGGCGCACAAACGCCGGTGCAGAAGGCTGAGGAGTGCCGATGGAGATCCTGAGCAGCCAGGTGGATGCGACAGGCGACGCGTTCCGGCGCAATAACGAGGCCCAGCGCGCACTCGTCGCCGAACTGCAGGAGAGACTCGCAGTCACTGCCCTCGGCGGACCGGAGCGCTCCCGCGAGCGCCACATCGCCCGGGGCAAGCTGCTGCCGCGCGAGCGGGTCGAACAGCTGCTCGACGACGGCAGCCCGTTTCTCGAAATTGCCCCGCTCGCCGCGAACGGCATGTACGGCGACGATGCGCCGGGCGCGAGTCTCATCGCCGGCATCGGCCTGGTAAACGGTCGCCACGTCATGGTCGTGTCCAACGACGCCACGGCCAAGGGCGGCACCTACTTTCCGATGACCGTCAAGAAGCACCTGCGGGCGCAGGAGATCGCGCTCGAAAACCACCTGCCCTGCCTCTACCTCGTCGACTCAGGCGGCGCGTTCCTGCCGCTGCAGGACGAGGTCTTCCCCGACGTGGACGACTTCGGTCGCATCTTCTACAACCAGGCCCGGTTGTCGGCCGCAAAGATCCCGCAGCTCGCCTCGGTCATGGGCTCCTGCACGGCCGGCGGTGCCTACGTTCCCGCGATGAGCGACGAGACGGTGATCGTGCGCGGCCAGGGCACCATCTTCCTCGGCGGGCCGCCACTCGTGAAGGCTGCCATCGGCGAGGTCGTCACGGCAGAGGAACTCGGCGGCGGTGAGCTGCACGCACGTACCTCCGGCGTCGTCGACCACTTGGCCGAGAACGACCAGCACGCGCTGCAGATTCTGCGTGACATCGTCTCGACGCTGCCGCAGCCGGAGGAGCCCGCCTGGGACGTGACCGAAAGCCGTGACCCGGTCGTCGACGAGGGCGAGCTGTACGGCGTCGTCCCGGTCGACGTGCAGGCCGGCTACGACGCGCACGAGGTCATCGCGCGACTCGTGGACGGGTCGGAGTTTCACGAGTTCAAGCGTGAGTACGGCACGACGCTCGTGACCGGGTTCGCTCGGCTGCACGGGCATCCGATCGGCATCGTGGCCAACAATGGCGTGCTGTTCGGCGAGTCAGCGCAGAAGGGCGCGCACTTCATCGAGCTGTGCGACCAGCGCGGCATTCCGCTCGTCTTCCTGCAGAACATCTCCGGTTTCATGGTCGGAACGGACGCCGAGGCCGACGGCATCGCCAAGCACGGCGCGAAGATGGTCACCGCTGTCGCCACGACCCGCGTCCCCAAACTCACCGTTGTCATCGGCGGCTCCTTCGGTGCGGGCAACTACTCCATGTGCGGGCGCGCCTATTCGCCGCGCTTCCTGTGGATGTGGCCCGCCAGTCGTATCTCGGTCATGGGCGGTCCACAGGCATCTTCGGTGCTCGCCACCGTCAAGCGTGAACAGCTCGAGCGCCGCGGCGAGGAGTGGTCAGCGGATGCCGAGGCGGCGTTCAAGGCGCCCATCGCGGAGCAGTTCGAGCGGCAGGGCAGCCCATACTATTCCACCGCGCGCCTCTGGGACGACGGCATCATCGACCCCGCCGACACCAGGATGGTTCTCGGCCTCGCCCTCGACATCTGCTCCAGGACTCCGCTGCCGGAGACCTCCTTCGGCCTGTTCAGGATGTGACGCGGATGTTCGAGAGAGTCCTCATAGCCAACCGCGGCGAGATCGCCTGCCGCATCATCCGCACTCTGCGCGCCCTCGGCATCCGCAGCATCGCGGTCTACAGCGACGCGGATCGCGGGGCCAGGCATGTCGCGCTGGCGGACGAGGCCGTGCGCATCGGCCCGGCGCCCGCGCACGACAGCTACCTCGACGCGGACGCGATCATCACCGCGGCGCGCGCGAGCGGAGCGCAGGCCATCCACCCCGGATACGGCTTCCTCTCGGAGAACGCGGACTTCGCCGTCAGGTGCGAGGCTGCGGGCATCGTCTTCATCGGGCCAGGAGTGAAGGCCCTCGGCCTCATGGGCGACAAGATCCGCGCCAAGCAGCACGTCTCAAAGGCCGGTGTTCCGGTGATTCAGGGCGTCTCCTCGCCGGGCCTCAACAACGAGCAACTCGAGGCGGCGGCGATCGAGCTCGGTTTTCCGATTCTGGTGAAGCCTTCGGCCGGCGGGGGAGGCAAGGGCATGGTGCCCGTGCACGCCGCCTCCGAGCTGACCGAAGCGCTCGAGACCGCCCGCAGGATCGCCTCCTCCGCTTTCGGCGACGACACGCTCTTGCTCGAACGTCTGGTCACGGCGCCCCGGCACATCGAGGTGCAACTGCTCGCAGACACGCACGGAAACGTCATCCACCTGGGTGAGCGCGAGTGCTCCTTGCAGCGTCGCCACCAGAAGGTCATCGAGGAGGCGCCGTCGCCGCTGCTCAGCGCAGAGACGAGGGCGCGCATCGGCGAGGCGGCGTGCACTGTGGCCCGCAGCGTCGACTACGTCGGTGCCGGCACGGTCGAGTTCCTGGTCTCCGCCGACCACCCGGACGAGTTCTTCTTCATGGAGATGAACACCCGGCTGCAGGTGGAGCACCCGGTCACCGAGCTCGTCACCGGACTCGACCTGGTCGCGTGGCAGCTTCGCGTCGCCGCGGGGGAGCACCTGACGATCGCGCAGGACGACGTCACTCTCACCGGCCACGCGATCGAGGCCCGCGTCTACGCGGAAGACCCGGAGAGCGGCTTCCTCCCGAGCACCGGAACGATCATCGCGCTCGCCGAAGCGGAGGGCGAGGGAATTCGGGTCGACAGCTCTCTCGTCACCGGCCTTGCGGTATCACCGCACTACGACCCGATGCTCGCCAAGGTGATCGCCTGGGGTACCGACCGGGCCGAGGCGTTGAACCGGCTGGATGGCGCGCTCGGCGACACCACCGTGCTCGGCGTCCGCACGAACCTCGAGTATCTGCGGGCCCTGCTCGCCGACGCGGATGTGCGCGCCGGCGACCTCGACACGACGCTCATCGAGCGCAGACTCCCTACCCTCGCGTTCCGGCATCCGGATGTCGTGCTGCTGGCCGCCGCGGCGCTGTACCTGGATGCGCAGCCGCACCCGGTCGGCGTCTGGCAGTCCCGCAGCGGCTGGCGGATGAGCGGCATTCCGCGCGCTCGCCGCTACACCTTCGCGACCTCGAGCACCGGTCGCGCGGAGGTGCTCGTCTCCGACGGCACCGCCACCGATCACACCGTCACGATCGACGGAGTGCAGCACTGTGCGCGGATCGATGTCGCGGATGCGGGCACAGCGCGCCTCGAACTCGACGGTGCTTCGAGCGCCTGGGTCGTCGCGCGCGACGGCGACACACTGTGGCTCGGGCAGACGGGATTCAGCTGGCCCCTCGGCATCATGAGTCGCGAGACGCAGATCGCCGAGATGCTCGACGGCATCGAGAGGGCCGAGAAGCCGACGCGCCCCGAGGTGCGTTCGCCGATGCCGGGAACGGTCGTCACCGTGTCGGCCACCGACGGCACCCGCGTCGGGCAGGGGGACACGATCCTCACCGTCGAGGCCATGAAGATGGAGCACCGGCTCACCGCCCCTGTCACAGGGATCGTCCGGACGACGGCTGCCCCGGGCGACCTGGTCAGGCTCGACCAGTTGCTCGCGACGATCACCACCGACCCCGCCACCACCGACCCCATCAGCACCGATCAGTTCAGCACCAAGGAGGAATCATGAGCCACAAGCTCGCCCCAACCCTCAGCTGCGGTCTCACCGAGGACGAACAGGACCTCGCAGACGCGGTCAGGGACTTTGCAGACACCGTCATCGCTCCGGCATCGTACGAGGCCGACCGCGCACACCGCCTGCCGATGAACATCGTCGCGCAGATGGGCGAGATGGGGCTGTTCGGACTCCCCGTTCCCGAGGAGCACGGAGGGCAGGGCGGCAGTTTTCTCACCCTGTGCCTCGCGATCGAGGCCATCGCCCGGGTCGACCAGTCGCTCGCCATCACGCTCGAAGCGGCGGTGGGACTTGGAGTCCTTCCTCTCTATCGGCACGGAACGGACGAGCAGAAGTCCAGGTGGCTGCCCGACCTCGTGGCAGGCCGTGCGCTCGCCGGCTTCGGACTCACCGAGGCCGAAGCGGGGTCGGATGCCGGGGCGACCCGCACGACCGCGAGGCTCGACGGCGACGAGTGGGTGATCAACGGCAGCAAGCAGTTCATCACGAACTCGGGCACATCGATCTCGAGCTTCGTCTCGGTCGCCGCGGTCACGGGAGAGCGCACGAGGGCCGACGGCAGCGTGGCCAAGGAGATCTCGACGATCATCGTGCCGCACGGTACCCCGGGGTTCACGGTCGAACCCGCCTACGACAAGGTCGGCTGGCGGGCCTCGGACACGCATCCGCTGACCTTCGACGAGGTGCGGGTGCCCGCATCCAACCTCCTCGGGGAGCGCGGCCGGGGGTTCGCGAACTTTCTCGAGGCGCTCGACGAGGGCCGCGTAGCGATTGCCGCTCTCGCCACGGGGGCCGCGGAGGGCTGCCTCAGCGAGGCGATCGCCTACGCGAAGTCCAGGGTCGTCTTCGGAGTTCCCGTGGCATCCCACCAGTACATCGCCTTCACCATCGCGAAGATGCGCGCGCGGGTCTACACCTCACGACTCGCCTGGTACGACGCGGCCCGCCGCTGTGATGCGGGACTGCCGTTCAAGACCGAGGCCGCGATGGCGAAGCTCGTCGCGAGCGACGCCGCAATGCAGAACGCGCGGGATGCCACCCAGATCTTCGGTGGCTACGGATTCATGAACGAGAGCCTCGTCGGCCGCCACTACCGCGACTCCAAGATCCTGGAGATCGGCGAGGGCACCAACGAGGTGCAGCTCATGATCATCGCGCGCTCCCTCGGTCTCGGCGAGACCCACCCCACCGTACCCACGAAGGCGGCCTGATGAACGAGAACGAGAAGGCGGATGCTCCCCGCGAGGTCGTGCAGCGCGGCCTCTGGTTCGAGGAGCTCGAGCCCGGCGTCCGCTACCTGCATCGCCCGGGCCGCACAGTGACAGAGGCGGACAACGTGCTGTTCTCGACTCTCACGATGAACGGGCAGGCTCTGCATCTGGATGCAGCGTGGTCGGCGACCCAGCCCTTCGGCCAGCGGTTGATGAACTCGATGTTCACTCTCGCGACCATGGTCGGCGCCTCGGTCGGCCAGCTGACCCAGGGCACCACCGTCGCCAACCTCGGCTTCAGCGAGATCACCTTCCCGCATCCGCTGTTCCATGGAGACACGATGTACTCGGAATCGACCGTGCTGGGCAAGCGCCTGTCGACGTCACGGCCCGGCCAGGGCATCGTCACCTTCGAGCACCTCGCCCGCAATCAGGACGGCGTGATCGTCGCGCGCGCCGTGCGCTCTGCGCTCATGTGGTGTGCTCCGACTGCGGAGGTCGAGCAATGAGTTTCGACCTCGGCCCCGCGATGCTGTTCTGCCCGGCGGATCGTCCAGACCGCTACGAGAAGGCCGCCGAACGGTCGGATGCGGTGATCCTCGACCTCGAGGATGCCGTCGGCGCCTCCCGCAAGGCGTCCGCCCGCGACGCCATGGTCGCGCACCCGCTCGACCCGGACACCACCGTCGTGCGCGTCAACGCCTTCGACTCCGGCTACTTCGCCGACGACCTCATGGCTCTCGGGCAGACCGCATACCGCACCGTCATGGTGGCTAAGTCGGAGGACCCGGAGCAACTCTCCGGGCTCGACCGTTACCGGGTGATCGCCCTGTGCGAGACGGCGCGGGGGGTGCTGGCCGCGCCCGCTCTGGCAACGACAAAGAACGTGATCGCGCTCATGTGGGGTGCGGAGGACTTGGTGGCCTCCCTCGGCGGCTCGTCGACGAGGTTCGCCGACGGCAGTTATCGTCACATCGCCCAACACGCCCGCTCGAGCATCCTCGTGGCGGCCGGGGCGTCGGGCAAGGCCGCGATCGACACGATCCATCTCGAGATCGCCGACCTCGACGGTCTCGCCGCCGAGGCCGAGGACGCCGCCGCCATCGGCTTCGCCGCGACCGCGTGCATCCACCCCGACCAGGTCGGGGTCATCCGGGAGGCCTATCGGCCGACGCAGGGGCAACTGACCTTCGCTCGCGAGCTGCTCGAGGCGGCCCGGAACGAGCGCGGCGTCTTCCGCTTTCGCGGCCAGATGGTCGACGGCCCCGTGCTGCGCCACGCGGAGCGCGTCGTGCGGATGAGCCGGTAACCCCTATTCGGCGACGCCGAGTGCGACCGTGCCGAGACCGAGTGCGCCGAGGATTCCGCCGGAGGTGCGCTCCAACACCGTGGTGACCTTCGGCCGGTTGAGCCAGGCATTGGCCTTCGCAGCGACCGCGGTGAGCACCGACAGATAGACGATCGCGATCACGGCATCCGTCGCGCCGAGGAGCATGGTGATGGCAAAACGGTCGCCGTGTGCCGGGAGAAACTGCGGCACGACGGCGAGGAAGAACAGGCCGACCTTGGGATTCATCGCGGTGGAGAGCAGGCCAGCGCCGAACGCCGAGAACCGGGCACGATGCATCGCGGGCGCGAGAGAGACCTGTCCCGAAACCGCAGCCCGCGACTGGCGGAAGGCCTGGATGCCGAGATAGACGAGGTAGAGGCCGCCGAGGATCTTGACGATGCGGTAGGCCTCCGCAGACTGCTCGATGAGCGCGGCGAGCCCGACGCCGACGAGCACAGCCCAGAAGATGGAGCCGACCCCCGAGCCGATACTCGCCGCGATGCCCGTGCTGGACCGGCGCATGCTGAATCGCAGGATGAGAAAGGTGTCGGGCCCCGGCGTGAGCGCGAGCAGCAGGCAGAGGCCGCAGAAGGCCAGGTAGGGCGCGAGGGTCATGAGCTATTTGACCACGAGAACCGCGGTCGTTCGCTCAGATCCTGCCCCGGATGCGCTGGCTCAGCGCAGCTGCGGCCCTGGCCGTCGCGAGTCCCAGGCGCTGCAGTTGCGGCTGATCGACCGTCGCGCCCCGAAAGGTGAGCCCGATCGCGGCGGCGGGGTACCCGTTGTGGTCGAGAACCGCGGTGGCCACGGAAGCGTAGTCGAGAGTGATCTCGCCGTCTTCCCGTGCCCAGCCGCGTTCGCGCACCTCGGCGACAATCAGGTCCAGCTCCGCGAGCGTGGTCGGCCCCGGGCCCGCGTGGGTCACGAGCGACGCGGCGGTGGGATAGAGCGCGCGGAGCTGTGCCTCCGGCAGGGCCGAGAGCATCGCGCGACCTGTCGCCGTCAGGTGTGCGGGCAGCCTCACGCCGATACTCGTCACCACCGCGGGCGCACGGTTCGCCGAGACCTTGGAGGCGTAGACGACATCCGAGTGGTTGAGCACGCCCAGGTGGGCGACCACGGGCATCCGCGTCTCCGAGACCAGGCGCTCCAGCAGCGGGCCTGCGAGCCTCGCGAGCGTGTTCGCGCTGAGCACGGAGGAGCCGATGTCGGAGATCAGCGGTCCGAGCACGTAGCTCTGGGTCTCGGGGGAATGCAGCAGAAAACCCTCGCCCTGCAGCACCTTGAGCAGGTGGTAGGTGGTCGAGCGAGGTAGCTCGAGATCGCGCGTGATGGTTGCCGCGCGCACGGGGCCGCTGTGACCGGCGAGGTATTTGATGATGCGGAGCACGTCTCGTGCCGCGGGAACAGAACTCACACGCCCTCCATATTGTCTCGTATCCCAGACACCATATCGCCCAAAGCCGAGTGGCAGGGATCGTTCTGAGGCTCTAATGAGTACATGGATACTGTCGTCCTCGGCCACGGCCCCCTGACCTTCGATGAGGTGGTCGCCGTGGCACGCCACGAGGCGCCCGTCGCGCTCGCGGGCGAGAGTAGATCCGTCATGGCGTCCAGCCGCGCCGTCATCGATGCGCTCGCAGAAGATACCGTTCCCCACTACGGCGTCTCCACCGGGTTCGGCGCACTCGCCGCGAAGCAGATTCCCACCGAACTGCGCGCCCAGCTGCAGCGCTCGCTCGTGCGCAGCCACGCGGCGGGCTCCGGTCCGGAAGTCGAGCGGGAGGTCGTCCGGGCGCTCCTGCTCCTGCGCCTCGCCACTCTCGCGACCGGCCGCGCGGGCGTGCGCGTCGTCGTGGCGGAGACCTACGCGGCCATGCTCAACGCCGGAATCACCCCCGTCGTCTACGAGTACGGCAGCCTCGGCTGCTCTGGCGACCTCGCCCCGCTCGCGCACTGTGCCCTGGCCGCGATGGGTGAGGGAGAGGTGCGGGATGCCGCAGGCACGCTCCGCCCGGCTGCCGAGGTGCTCGAGGCAGTGGGCATCGCCCCGCTCGAGCTCCGCGAAAAGGAGGGACTCGCCCTCATCAACGGCACGGACGGCATGCTCGGGATGCTCGTGCTCGCCATCACAGACCTGCGCGCGCTCGTGAGTACGGCCGATCTTGCCGCGGCCATGAGCGTGGAGGGTCTCACCGGCACCGATGCCGTGTTCGCGGCCGACCTGCAGGAGCTGCGGCCGCATCCGGGGCAGCGCGACTCCGCCGCCAACATGCGCGCGGTACTCGCGGACTCGCCCATGCTCTCGCGTCCCGAGGGCTTCACCCGCGTTCAGGACGCATACTCGCTGCGCTGTGCTCCGCAGGTGCACGGAGCGGTGCGAGACACGATCGATCACGCTGCCTCCGTTGCCGCCCGCGAGCTCGCGTCCGCGATCGACAACCCTGTCGTCACGCTCGACGGCCGGGTCGAGTCGAACGGGAACTTCCACGGCGCTCCGGTCGGTTACGTGCTCGACTTCCTCGCCATCGTCACCGCGGACCTCGCGAGCATGAGCGAGCGGCGTACCGACCGGTTCCTCGATGCGAATCGCAGCCATGGCCTGAACGCGTTCCTCGCGGACGATCCCGGCGTGGACTCGGGCCACATGATCGCGCAGTACACGCAGGCGGGGATCGTGAGCGAGCTCAAGCGGCTCGCTGCTCCCGCGAGCGTCGATTCGATTCCCTCCTCTGCCATGCAGGAAGACCACGTGTCGATGGGCTGGAGTGCGGCGCGCAAGCTGCGCCGCTCGATCGACGGGCTCAGCAGGGTGATCGCCATCGAGCTGCTCACCTCCGCCCGCGCCATGGACCTCCGGGCACCGCTGACGCCCGGGCCGGTGTCCGCTGCGGTGAAGGCACGGCTGCGCCGGGACGTCGACGGCCCGGGAGCAGACCGCTACCTGGCGCCCGAGATCGCGGCCGCACACCGCCTGGTCGTCGACGGATCGTTACTGGCGGCGGCAGCATCCGTCGTCTCGAAGCACGGAGGAGAGTTTCTATGAGCACCACCAGCGGGCCCCGGCCCGTGCGAGCCTTTCGTGGCAGCACCCTCAACACCCTCGGCTGGCCGCAGGAGGCCGCGCTCAGGATGCTGCAGAACAATCTCGACCCCGAGGTCGCCGAGCACCCCGACGAGCTCGTCGTCTACGGCGGCACGGGAAAGGCGGCCCGCAACTGGGAGAGCTTCGACGCGATCACGCGCTCGCTGGCCACACTGAAGAGCGACGAGACCCTGCTGGTGCAGTCCGGCAAGCCGGTCGGCGTGATGCGCACCCACGAGTGGGCACCGCGCGTACTCATCGCCAACGCGAACCTCGTGGGCGACTGGGCCAACTGGGACGAGTTCCGCAGGCTCGACCAGCTCGGTCTCACCATGTACGGGCAGATGACGGCGGGATCCTGGATCTACATCGGCACCCAGGGCATCCTGCAGGGCACCTATGAGACCTTCTCCGCCGTCGCGAACAAGCTCGCCGCCCGCAAGGGCGGGTCTGACGAGCACAGTGGCGGAACGCTCGCCGGCACGATCACCCTCACCGGCGGCCTCGGCGGCATGGGCGGCGCGCAGCCACTCGCCGTCACGATGAACGACGGCGTCGCGATCTGCGTCGACGTCGACCAGAGCCGCATCGACCGGCGCATCGAGCACCGGTACCTCGACGTGGAGGCCACCTCCCTCGAGCACGCGCTAGAGCTCGCCTACGCCGCCCGCGACCGCAGGGAGGCGCTCTCCATCGGCCTGCTCGGCAACGCGGCAGACGTGTTCCCGCGGATGCTCGCGAGCGGCGCAGAGATCGACATCGTCACAGACCAGACCAGCGCGCACGACCCGCTCGCCTACCTCCCGCTCGGCATCGCCTTCGACGACTGGCACTCGACGCGCGAGGCGGATCCGACCGGCTTCGCAGACCGGTCCCGCTCGTCGATGGCGGTGCAGGTGGAGGCGATGGTGGGCTTCCAAAACGCCGGGGCCGAGGTCTTCGACTACGGCAACAACATCCGCACGGAGGCCAAGACGGCGGGCTTCGAGCGGGCCTTCGAGTTTCCCGGGTTCGTGCCGGCGTACATCCGGCCGCTGTTCTCCGAGGGAAAGGGGCCGTTCCGCTGGGCTGCCCTCAGCGGCGACCCCGAAGACATCTACGCGACCGACCGGGCGATCCTCGAACTGTTTCCCGAGAACCAGTCGCTCGCCAAGTGGATCCACATGGCGCGCGAGCGAGTGCACTTCCAGGGCCTGCCCGCTCGCATCTGCTGGCTCGGCTACGGCGAGCGGGATCGCGCGGGCCTCAAGTTCAACGAGATGGTCGCCTCGGGCGAGCTGAAGGCACCGATCGTGATCGGCCGCGACCATCTCGACTCCGGTTCCGTTGCCTCCCCGTACCGGGAGACCGAGGCGATGAAGGATGGATCGGACGCGATCGCGGACTGGCCGCTGCTTAACGCGCTCGTGAACACGGCCTCCGGCGCGACCTGGGTCTCAATTCATCACGGGGGAGGGGTAGGCATCGGCCGCTCGATTCACGCCGGCCAAGTGACCGTTGCAGATGGCACCGCCATTGCGGCTGAGAAATTGGCTAGGGTTCTCGGCAACGATCCGGCGATGGGTGTCATTCGACACGCAGACGCCGGATACGACGAAGCCATCGAGGTCGCTGAGCGCCTGCACGTACGGATTCCGATGCGCGAAGGGGAGCAATGACGCTGTCGCACGATCCACTGTGGCCGCGCGCGGGAAGCTGGCCATCGCCCTCCGGCGGGCCCGTCGTCGATCTGGCCCTGCTCGGCGTCCCCACGTGGCGCACGTCCATCACGCCCGGCGGCGCGGGGAGCACACCCGCGGCGGTGCGTGCCGCGCTCAACTACTACAGCGAGTACTGGCCGGTCGATCGCTCGGCAACCCGGCGGGTGGATGCTCGCGCCCTCGTGGCGGAGGACTGGGGCGACTGCGAGGAGCCGGACGGCGCCGAGGGCGAGGCACGAGCCATCGAGTCCGTCGCGGCAGCAGCGCGGGCGGCGAGCCTGCTCGTCGTGCTCGGAGGTGACAACGCGGCGACTGTTCCGGCGGCTCTCGGCGTCTGGGGAGACCGAATCGGCACGGCCGGCCTCGTCACCGTCGACGCGCATCACGACCTGCGCGACGGCATCAGCAACGGTTCTCCCGTGCGCAGGCTCGTGGAGGCGGGGCTGGGCGGCACCCGTGTCGTGCAGGTGGGCATCGCGGACTTCGCGAACTCCGCGGAATACGCGGCGCGCGCGGCCGACCTGGGACTCACGGTGATCCACCGCGACGAAGTGGCCCGCAGGCCCATGGCGGATGTCATGGCCGAGGCCCTGGAGATCGCGGGGTCCGCGGGCGGCCCGATCCATGTCGATCTCGACGTCGACGTGTGCGACCGCTCCGTCGCCCCGGCCTGCCCCGCCGCCCTGCCCGGAGGCATCTCCGCCTACGAGCTGCGCGCGGCGGCGAGGGTCGCGGGGGCGCATCCCCTCGTCGAGTCGGTGGACCTGACCGAGGTCGACGCATCGACAGACACTCCCGATGGCAGAACGGTGAGACTCGTCGCGCTCTGCGTGCTCGAGCTCGCCGCGGCCGTGAGGATGCGCCAGTGAGCGGCACAGCGAAGACAACTCTGGTCGACAACATCGGCCTCCTGGTCACCAACAACCCGGCGATGGGCGACCTCACCGCGGAGCGCCGAGACGCAGCGATCGTGATCGAGGGCGGCCGCATCGCCTGGCTCGGAGACAGCACCAGGGCCCCGGATGCCGACGACCGCATCGACGCCGGTGGCCGCTGCGTCATTCCCGGCTTCGTCGACAGCCACAGCCACGTGGTCTTCGCCGGAGACCGGGCAGAAGAGTTCGAACGCCGCATGTCCGGGCAGTCCTATGCTGCGGGCGGCATCAACAGCACCGTCGCGGCGACGCGGGCGGCGAGCGACGAGACCCTGCTGCAAGGCGCGTCCCGGCTGGTCGCCGAGATGCGTGCACAGGGCACGACGACGGTGGAGATCAAGAGCGGCTATGGCCTGACAACGGCCGACGAGTCACGCCTGCTGAGAATCGCGAGACAGCTCACGGAGGAGACGACCTACCTCGGTGCTCACGTCGTGCCTCGCGAGTACGCGAGCGACCCGGCGGGATACGTCGACCTCGTGACGGGCGCAATGCTCGACGCCTGCGCTCAGTACGCGAAGTGGATCGACGTGTTCTGCGAGGGCGGAGCGTTCGGCGTCGACCAGGCCAGGAGCATCCTCCTGGCCGGGCGGGCGAAAGGGCTCGGTACCCGCATGCACTCTGGGCAGCTCGCCGTCTCCGGTGGCGTGCAGCTCGCGGTCGAGCTCGGCGCGGCGAGCGTCGACCACTGCACCTTCCTGAGCGAGACAGACATCGACGCCCTGGCCGCAGGCACCACGGTCGTCACCGCGCTTCCCGGGGCGGAGTTCTCCACCCGCCAGCGCTACCTGGATGCCCGCAGGCTGCTCGACGCGGGCGTCACCGTGGCCATCGCCACCGACTGCAACCCCGGCTCCAGCTACACGACGTCCATGGCCTTCTGCATCGCCGTCGCGGTGCGGAACATGCGGATGAGCCCGGCCGAGGCGGTCTGGGCGGCGACCGCCGGGGGAGCGGCGGCCCTCGAGCGCTCGGACATCGGCGTGCTGGCCGTCGGCAAGAAGGCGCACCTGGTCGTCCTCGATGCACCGAGTTATGTCCACCTCGCGTACCGGCCGGGAGTGCCGCTGGTTCGGACCGTTTTGTCCGCATATCCGTCCGAAACGACGGAATCGGCGGTTGTCCTCCAAAGAAAAGGAGGACGTGACACGGATATGACGTTCTAAACGTCGAATTTCGCACAAAAGTGCGCGACACTCCGGGAACTATCGGGGTAGTGTCGGGACGCTCTTCGCGACGAGCCAGGCCGCAGTTGAGCGGCGTCGCCGAGTCACAGCATGGAAGGCAGCTCAATAAACGCATGATGGCCGGCTTGGCCGTAGCGGCAACCCTGGGGATGCTCATGACTGGTTGTACAAACCAGCCGGCGTCCTCGGGAGACAGCGGCGACACGCCGACGGCAGAGACGCAACCTGCGGTTCAGGATGACTCCGAGTACGGCATCGGCCTCGGCGTAGGGTGATCGATCGCGGGTCGAGTGCTCGCGCCGCGATGTATCGAGACCGGTCGGGTGCTATTCCTCGAAGGTGTTAACCAAGAGGTGTGCCGAGCGCTCGAGGTAGTTCCACAGCGTCTCGTCGTCGAGCGGCGAGAGTTCCATCTGGTCGAGGGCAACTCGCATGTGTCCTAGCCAGCGATCGCGGGCATCCGGGTTGACCTTGTATGCCTGGTGCCGCAGGCGCAACCTCGGGTGCCCGCGCTTCTGGCTATAGGTCTCCGGGCCGCCCCAGTACTGTTCGAGGAAGCCGGTGAGACGCTGGATCGCGCCCTCGAGATCCGGCTGCTCCGGATACATCGGCAGCAACACCTCGTCTGCGGCGACGCCGGCGTAGAACAGCCGCACGATCCGCTCGAAGGTGGCCCTGCCTCCGACCCGCTGGTAGAAGGTGCTCGTCTCGCCGGGTTCCCTGGTGCTGGGCTGGAATGCGTCGCTCATGAGTCCTCGCGCTTGCGTGGTGCGCGGGGGGCGCGCGGTGCGGCCGGGGTGACCGGCAGCGGTCTCGTCTTCGGTGGCCGTGATCCGGTCACGGAGCCCGCACCCTCGTAGCCCGTGAGCATGGGAGTGTCGAGGGCGGGCAGGTGCACGCCCAGGGCGTCGAGGCTCTTCTTGAGGCGCGTGCGCAGCTCCCTCGCCACGTCATCCCTCGCGGTCGATCGCGTCTTGATCGCGAGTCGGATGACGAGGGCGTCCGCCGAGATCGACTCGAGCCCCCAGAGCTCCGGCTTCTCGAGGATGCGGCTGCGCCACTTCGAGTTCTGGGCGAGGTCCTGTGCGGTGGCGAGGATCGCCTCCTGTGCTGCGTCGACATCCGTCTCATAGGGGATGCTGAGGTCCACGATCACGCGCGCCCAGCCCTGCGACATGTTGCCGACCCGCAGGATCTCGCCGTTCCGCACGAACCACAGGGTTCCGTTGACGTCACGCACCTGGGTGACCCGGATGCCCACCGACTCGACGACGCCCGTCGCCGAGCCGAGGTCCACGACATCGCCGACCCCGAGCTGGTCCTCGATCACCATGAACAGACCGCCCAGCACATCTTTCACGATGTTCTGCGCGCCGAAGCCCAGCCCCGCGCCAAGGGCTGCGGTGAGCAGCGCGAACGAGCCGAGGATGGTCGAGTCGACCGTGTTGACGATGAGCAGCACGGCAACGATGAACAGCAGGATGCTGAGGATGTTGCCGAGTACAGATCCCAGCGTCCTTGTGCGCTGCACGAGGCGCACGGCGGCCAGCGGCGAGACCATGAGCGCCTGGGTGTCCTCAGCGCCCTGCTTCTTCTTCACACCGTTGACGATGCGATTGACCACGTAGCGCAGCACGAAGTGCAGCGCCCACCGCAGCAGCAGCGTGACGACGATGATGACAACGATCGACAACAGCTTTCCCCACGGCGAGGTCGAGAAGAAGCCGGCGATCACCGTCCAGAAGCTGTTCCAGGTCATTGCTCACCCACTCCGGTCATTGCAGGTTCACGCTGCGCGTTCAGTGTATTGGCGTCGCACGCGCTATTTACGCGTCGCGCGCCTGCACTTTGAGGGCGCGGATGACGCCCGCGAGATTCTCGGTGACGAGTCGGCGCAGGGCGGGCACCTCCGGGTTCGCGTCGAGCCAGGCCTGGGTGGCATCTCGAAGCTCCGCCGAGGCGAGCGAAGCCGGGTAGAGGCCGACCACGATGTACTCGGCGATCTTGTAGCTGCGGTTGTTCCAGATGTCGCCCAGCATCGAGAAGTACTGCGGCACGAACGGCTCGAGCACGCTCGCGTCGTTGGTGTGCTGGAAGCCGAGGGTCACGTTGCGCACGATCGAGTTCGGAAGGTCGTCGCTCGTGACCAGCGAATCGAAGGCGGCCTGCTTGCCCGCAACCGTCGGAATGGTCGCTGATGCTCGGGCGGCGGCCTGCTGCCCATTGGCCGTGTTGTCCTTCGCGAGTGCCGCGTCGATCTCGGACTGGCCGGCCGCGCCGTTGAGCACGAGGCCCTCCAGCAGCTCCCAGCCGAGGTCGGTGTCGATCGCGAGGCCGTCGAGCGCGATCGAACCGTCGCGGAGCCCTCGCAGCGCGGTGACGTGGTCGGGAGTCGAGGCCAGGTTCGCAAAATACTTCACGAACTGGAACTGGGCGTCGGATCCGGGGGCAGCAGACTGGGCGAGCGCCCAGAGAGCATCCCCGGCCTGCGCGATCGCGGCGGTGCGGCGCGTGGGAGCGACGTAGAAGTGCACCGTCGTGCCGAGCTGCGCGAGAGTCGTGCGAATGGTCGTGCTCTCGGTCTCGGTCACGATGTTGCCGAGAACCAGCCGCACGTAGTCGCTCGCCTTGAGCTCGGAGTCGCGCGTGGCATCCCAGGCGGCGCCCCACACCAGTGCCCGGGCGAGCGGATCCTTGATCGCGGAGAGGTTCTCGATCGCCACGACGAGCGACTCCGGGTCGAGCCGGATCTTCGCGTAGGCGAGGTCCTCGTCGTTGACCAGCACGAGCGCGGGCCTGGCGAGCCCGACGAGCTCGGGAATGGCCGTTGCGGCGCCGTCGATGTCGGTCTCGACCCTGTGCACCCGCACGAGAGAGCCGTCGACGAGGTCGTAGAAGCCGATCGCGAGGCGGTGCGGGCGAATCGTGGGCTGGTCCTCAGGCGCGGACTGCAGCACGGAGAACGCGGTGATGGTGCCCGCGGCATCCGTCTCGATCTGCGGTCGCAGGGTGTTCACTCCCGCGGTCTCGAGCCAGAGCTTGGCCCACTGGGTGAGGTCGCGGCCGCTCGTGGCCTCGAGCTCGACCAGCAGGTCGCTCAGCTCGGCGTTGCCCCAGGCGTGCTTCTTCAGGTACGCGGCGACCCCGGAGAAGAATGCTTCGCGCCCGACCCAGGCCACGAGCTGCTTGATGACCGAGCCGCCCTTGGCGTAGGTGATGCCGTCGAAGTTGACCTGCACGTCCTGGAGGTCGTTGATGGTGGCGACCACGGGGTGCGTGGACGGCAGCTGGTCCTGGCGGTAGGCCCAGCTCTTCTCCATCGCCTGGAAGGTGGTCCACGCCTCGGTCCACTCGGTCGCCTCTGCCGTCGCGATCGTGGACGCCCACTCTGCAAACGATTCGTTCAGCCAGAGGTCGTTCCACCATTTCATCGTGACGAGGTCACCGAACCACATGTGTGCGAGCTCGTGCAGGATCGTGACGACGCGACGCTCCCTGATGGCGTCGGTCACCTTCGAACGGAACACGTAGGTCTCGGTGAAGGTGATCGCCCCCGCATTCTCCATCGCCCCGGCGTTGAACTCCGGGACGAACAACTGGTCGTATTTCTCGAACGGGTAGGGGTGATCGAACTTCTCTTCGTAGTACGCGAAGCCCTGGCGGGTCTTCTCGAAGATGTAGTCGGCGTCGAGATATTCGGCAAGGGATGCCCGCACGTAGATTCCGAGAGGGATGGTGCGGCCGTCGCGGCTGGTCAGCTCGCTGTGCACGGACTGGTACGGCCCCGCGACGATCGCGGTCACGTAGGAGGAGATCACCGGAGTCGGCGCGAAGTGCCAGGTTGAGGAGTCCCCGTGCACGACGGGCTCGGGCGTGGGAGAGTTGCTCACGACAGCCCAGCGGCTGGGTGCGGTGACCGTGAAGGTAAATCGCGCCTTGAGGTCCGGCTGTTCGAACACCGCGAACACGCGGCGGGAGTCCGGCACCTCGAACTGCGAGTAGAGATAGACCTCACCGTCGACCGGGTCGACGAAGCGGTGCAGGCCCTCGCCCGTGTTCGTGTACGCGACATCCGCGACGACCGTGAGCACGTTGTCGTCCGCGAGGCCGTCCAGCTGGACGCGCACGCCGTCGCTCACGGCAGCAGCGTCGAGCTCGACGCCGTTGAGGTTCACTGAGCGAACCGTGCGGGTGAACGCGTCGATGAAGGTGGATGCGCCGGAGGCGGCCGAGAAGGTCACGACCGTCGTGCTGAGGAAGGTCTCGTCACCCGTCGTGAGGTCGAGGCTGACGTCGTAACTGCTGACCGAGACGAGCGCCTTGCGCTCCTGTGCTTCGACCCTGGTGAGGTTCTCTCCTGGCACGCTTTACGCTCCTCCTTGTCTGACGCGGATTGTGTCCCGAATCAAGACTAGTAGCGCAGGATCCATGGACCATTCAGAATCGATTCATGGAACCGGTCACCGATCCCACGGCGGACACCGCGACGCGCTATCGCGACTTCGCCCTGGTGGAGGCGCGTGGCCTGTCGCCGTTGTATGAGGCCTGGGCGGGCGGCGTGGCCGATGACCCGAAAGTCATCGCTCTCATCGACGAACTGCCCCGGGCGAGACGCCAAGTGAACCTCGTCTTCTCTGCGGCGCGGGCCGCCGGGGTGCCGGAGACCAACTATGAGGGCTTCCGTGAATGGCTCATAGAGCACTGGCAGCAGGTGCGACAGATCGCCATGACCCGAGCAACGCAGACGAACGAGGCCGCCCGCTGTGCCGTACTGCTTCCCCTGCTGGCTGCGCTACCGCAGCCGCTCGCCCTGATCGAAGTCGGCGCATCCGCGGGGTTGTGCCTGTATCCCGACCGGTACAGCTACCGGTATGGCGACGCGATGCTGCACCCGCAGGACGGCCCGAGCACCGTCACGCTGGCGCCCCGCCTCGATGGGCCGGTCCCGGTGCCTGAGCGCGTGCCGCAGATCGCCTGGCGGGTCGGCGTCGACCTCAATCCGCTCGACGTCTCATCGGAGACGGACGTCGCCTGGCTCGACGCACTGGTCTGGCCGGAGCACGACGAGCGCAGGGAACGACTCCACAACGCGATCGACATCGTGCGGCGCGAGCCGCCCAGGATCGAGCGGGCGAACGCGCTCGATACGCTTTCGTCTCTCGCCGCCGAAGCCCCGAGAAATGCCACGCTCGTCGTCTTCCACAGCGCGGTGCTCGCCTACTTCACGGCGGATGATCGCAACTCCTTCGTGGAGTTGGTTGCGGGCCTGGGCGGCCATTGGATCTCGAACGAGGGGCTATCCGTGGTGCCAGGCGTCCAGGAGCGGCTGAAGGCTGCGCCGCCCGACCCCGCGCTCTTCGTTCTCGCGCAGGACGGCCTCCCGGTCGCGTTTGCCGGCGGCCACGGCCAGAGCCTCAGCTGGATTCGCTGAGCACCGCCGTTCGCCTGTGGATTCAGCTCACGGACGAAAGTTGCCCGGTTGCGAACTCGCGAGCAGCGACCGTTCCGACGGGCCGCTGACGCGCACCGAAGTCATCGATGGCATCCGCGAGGAGCCCGTGAAGCACGGCATCCGGATTCTCGACGCACGCCTCCGCGATGCCGATGACCGAGACGCGCAGCGCGGCGACGCAGACGCGATCCACGTCCTTCTCCCGTGGCAGCGGCTGGCCGAGCGAGAACTCTTCGGCCCAGCGCTTAGCGGCTGGCGCTGAAGCGAGCCCATCCCGGATGAGCGCCCGTGCCCTGTCAGCGACCGGCCCATCCAGTGTGCTGAGGTGGCGCTCGAAGCAGAGGAGCCCCACGGCGAGTGCGCGCTGCCGGTCATCGTTCGCGATCGGAATGGCCGTGCGGGCGGCGCGCACCGCGACGAGCACTCCGGCGAGTGGCTCGTCATCGACGAGTCCGATGACCGAGGGGATGAGTTCGACCAGGCCAGCGCGACCGTCTCTCGTGCTGCAGTCGTTGACGAGCCTGGCGAGCGACGCCAAGGCGGGGTGGGTGCACGCGGGGTGATCACTCCAGCGCTCGCCCGCAAGCCAGGACGCGAACTCCATGAAGCAGGCGCCTCGACGCGGACTTCTATGCCTGCCCGCCGACAGAACGGGCATGATGACAGGCGACTCGCTTTTCGGCATTTCGACCTCCGGGGAATCTCTCCTTCCAGTCTCCTCCGAGTTGTGCGCGGAAGCCAGAGGCTAAACGGCCGACACGGGTTTCACACAGGAATAGCGGGAGGGCGGAGTAGGTTGACACACGACATGAGTGAGAGCAGCGCTGCACCGCAAACCGTGGATTTCTGGTTCGACCCCTCCTGCCCCTGGGCATGGATGGCGAGTCGCTGGGTGGACGAGGTCGCAAAATACCGACCCATCGACGTCACGTGGCACATCATGAGCCTCGCCGTGCTCAACGAGAACAACGACGTGGACGAGGAGCACCGGGCCTTCTTCCCCCGGGCGCTGCGCTACACGCGGCTCGTCGCTGCCGTTCGCGAGTTGCAGGGGCAGCAGGCGGTCAAGCCGCTCTACGACGCACTGGGCACGCGCATCCACCCCGGGCACCGCAAGGACGTCGACGCGATCATCGCGGAGTCGCTCGCCGAGGCCGGGCTCTCCGCCGACCTCGCGCGTTACGCCGACTCGGACGAGTACGACCCGCAGATGCGAGCGTCACACTTCGACGGCATCGGCCGCGTGGGTCAGGATGTCGGCACGCCGGTGATCGCGGTCGGAGACAGCGCTTTCTTCGGCCCGGTCATCTCGCCCGCACCGAGCGGGGAGCAGGCCGCCGCGCTGTGGGACAACGTCGTCGGTCTCGCCGGCTACGACGGATTCTTCGAACTCAAACGTTCGCGCACTCGGGATCCGATCTTTGAATAGCAGTTTGACAACGGATTCAGTCGGATCGTGGGCCTTTTTGCTACGGTTTCGATAGTCTTAGGGCATGGCCACTACCGTTTTTGAGCGTTCTCGCCCGGACCAACGAATCGTCGCGGCCGCACTGGATGGGTCACGGCTGAAACCGTTCTGGCTCGATGACCTGCCACGGCGCGTGGCGTTCCCGCGGTACTCGGGTACCAGGAGCGCGGACCTCGTCGTCGTGGGCGGCGGATACACGGGATTGTGGACTGCGCTGCAGGCGAAGCAGCGTGACCCGGATGCCCGGGTCGTCATCCTGGAGGCGAAGTCGATCGCATGGGCGGCCTCCGGACGCAACGGCGGATTCTGCGAGGCGTCGCTCACCCATGGCGAGCTCAACGGCGAGAACCGGTTTCCGCGGGAGCTCGAGCAGCTCACGCGCCTCGGGGTCGAGAACCTCGACGAGATCGAGACCACTGTGCGCGAGCTCTCCCTCGACTGCGACTTCGAGCGCACCGGTGCACTCGCGGTCGCCCTCGAGAAGTACCAGCTCGAGGACCTGCGGGCCGCTCATAACGGCACGACCGAGATCTTCTTCGACGGGGAGGCGATGCGCGCCGAGGTGAATTCGCCCACCTACCTCGGTGGCCTGTGGAGCATGCGGGAGACCGCGATGGTGCATCCGGCGAAGCTCGCGATGGAGCTCGCCAGAGCCTGCACGGATGCCGGGGTCGAGATCTTCGAGAACACGCTCGTCACGGGGCTCGACAGCGAGCTTCGCAGTGGGCCGGTGAGCGTCATGACGAAAGACGGATTCGTCGCAGCGGACCGCGTCGCACTCGCGACCAACGTCTTTCCCTCGCTCCTCAAGCGCTTCCGCCTGCACACCGTGCCTGTCTACGACTACGTGCTCATGACCGAGCCGCTCAGCGATGCGCAGCTGGCAAGCATCGGCTGGGACAGGCGGCAGGGGATCGCCGACACCGGAAACCAGTTCCACTACTACCGGCTGAGCGCCGACAACCGCATTCTGTGGGGCGGCTATGACGCGATCTACCACTATGGCGGGCGCATCCGCGCGGAGTATGAGGATCGCCCAGACAGCTTCGAGAAGCTCGCGAGACACTTCTTCACGACCTTTCCACAGATCGAAGGGGTGAAGTTCACCCATCGCTGGGCGGGAGTGATCGACACCTCGAGCCGCTTCTGCGCCTTCTTCGGCAGGGCACGCCAGGGGAGGGTTGCGCACGCGGCGGGCTTCACCGGCCTCGGCGTCGGGGCGAGCAGGTTCGCCGCGAACGTCATGCTCGACCATCTGGCCGGGCTCGACACCGAGCGCACGAACCTCCAGATGGTGAAATCGATGCCCGTGCCCTTCCCGCCGGAGCCTGCGGCCTACGCGGGGGTGCAGGCATCCCGGTGGGCGCTCAACCGCGCAGATCACAACGAGGGCAGGAGAAACCTCCTGCTCAGGACGCTGGATGCCGTGGGGCTCGGATTCGACTCATGACCCGGCGGCTCAGCCCGCCGTTGTCGTTGTCAGCAGACGGTGCTACTTTTCCCGGATGAATCAGAAAGAACTGTTCCTCCAGTCCGATGCTGCACTGCGATCCGTGATCGATCGGATTCGCCCGGAGCAGCTCGCGCTCGCGGTTCCCGCGGAGTGGTCTCGCGTCGAGAATCCCACGCTGCGCGATATCCTCGCGGCCCACGCCTTCGACGAGGCCTGGGTTCCCGACGTCCTCGCGGGCCGCACCGCTGCCGAGGTCGACGATCGCTACTCCGGCGATCTGCTGGGAAGCGACCCCATCGCCGCCTATGACCGCCTGAACGACCTGGCAACGGCAGCGGTGGTCGCAAGCGACGATCCGAGCGCGACGGCGCACCTCAGCTACGGCGACTTCACGATGGGGGAGGCGCTCGAGCACATGTCGATCTACCGTGCGTTCCAGGCGTGGTCGATCGCGAAGCTCCTGGGCATCGAGTTCTCGCTGTCGCCCGAACTCGTCGACGCACTGTGGGAGATGCTCGCGCCGAATCTCGACATGTGGCGTTCGATGGGGGTGTTCGGCCCGGAGGTCGAGGTGCCCGCTGGAGCAAACCGTGAGGTGCAGCTGCTCGGGAAGACGGGCTACTGGGTTCCGTGATTCGGGCTGGTGCGCAACTTCTAGAATGAGGGGATGCGCATCCACATCGCCACGGACCACGCCGGCCTCGAGTTCAGCCAGGACCTGCAGAAACACCTGAGGGATGCCGGGCACGAGGTCGTGGACCACGGGCCGCAGAGCTATGAGCCGCTCGACGACTACCCGTCGTTCTGCATCAGTGCCGCTCGCGCGGTGGTCGCGGACCAGAACTCCGGAGTCGAGGCACTCGGCATCGTCTTCGGCGGTTCAGGCAACGGCGAGCAGATCGCGGCAAACAAGGTGCTCGGTGCGCGCGCCGCGCTGGTCTGGAACATCTCGACGGCCGAACTCGCACGCCAGCACAACGACGCCAATGTGATCGCCATCGGTGCGAGGCAGCACACGGTCGAGGAGGCGGTCAGCTTCATCGACCACTTCATCGCCACGCCGTTCTCGCGGGAGGAGCGTCACGCCAGGCGCATCGCCCAGCTCGCAGAGTACGAGCGCACAGGAGAGATCGCCGGCCACCCCATCGAGTGATGGCCGACCGCGCAGGCACGGATGCCGCCTACGCGCCGATGTGGCTCAGGCGCTGATTCCGCGCGGTCCCGGAGGCGTGTAATCCGGAATGTCGTCGCTTGACTCGGTCTCGTCCGCGAGGGAGAAGGCGCGCATCCGCTGCACGTACTGGTTCAGCGTGTGCTGCTGGCGGCGCAGGTCCGAGATCTGCGTCTCGGCATCCATCATCATCGAGGTGAGCAGTTCGTCGGTGTCGCGGTTGACAGCCGTGGCGCGGGAGATCGTGGCGGAGACGAGACGCTCGCAGTATGCGCGGGCGTTCTGGGTCTCCTCCTCGGCGCGCTGTGTGGCGCGCGCGACGATCGACTCTGCTTCGACGCTGAGGTCTTCCGCGCGCTGGACTGCAGCGCTGACGTGGGCATCGGCCTGCGCGTAGGCCTTCTGCGCGTAGCGTTCTGCCTCGTCGTGGATCGCGGCGCGGGCGGTCTCCGCCTCGTCCTGCTGTTCGCGGATGATCGCTTCGGTCGTGACGAGCTTCTGCTGCGCCTCGTGCAGCAGCTCCGCCGCCTCGCGCTTGGTCAGTTCAGCCTGGTGGCTCGCCTCGGCCTGGAGCTGTGCGACCTGGCGCTCGGCCTGGCTGATCATGGTGGCGCTGCTGCGCTCTGCGCGGGTGCGGGTGTTGCGTGCCTTGGCGGTCTCGTCTGCCGCCTGCTGCCTGGCCTGCGCGACCTCGCGCTCGGTCTCGAGACGAAGCTCTTCCGCGGCTTGGTGGGCGTCGGCCAGAAGAGTCTGGCTCTCGCGGGTGCTCTGGGTGCGGAGTCTCGTGCTTTCCGCGCGCGCCTTCGAGAGCCGCTCTGAGGCCTCTTCCGCGGCGTCTGCGAGCATCTTGCCCGCCTGGCGCTCTGCGACGCGCAGGGTCTCCTCGAACGCGGTGCCGAGTTCTGCGAAGCTCGGCTTCACCTGCGCGGAGCGCTCGTGCGCCTCCGCGAGCTCGCGGGTGAGGCGCTGGATCAGTCGCCCGTTCTCCAGTCGCTCGGCTTCGTAGCGCTCGACCCTCTCGGAGAGTTCGGCCACGATGCGGTCGACGTCTGCCGGGTCGTATCCACGGATGGCTCGACGGAACTCGATGACATTGTCGTCATAGGCGGTCAATGAAAACTCCTCTGCGTCGAGCGCGGCCTGATCTCCAACCCCGCCGACAACAGGTGGATTCTGGCGGAATCAGGGCATGAAAAGGCAGCCCTCTTAAGCTGCCATGATAGCGTGCCGCGGCTCGCATTCCGAGAAACTTATTCGTCTTGGCGACGGCCGTGGACGGAGATCTCGCGTGCCGGTGCCGCATGGTAGACAGTGAATATGCCAGAAGGCCATTCAGTTCACCGCATCGCCAGACAGTTTGCTCTTCACTTCGTGGGGCACGAGGTCGCGGCCTCATCCCCGCAGGGCAGGTTCGCGGCCGGTGCCGCCGAGATCACCGGGCGCCGGATGATCGACGCGTGGGCCATTGGAAAACAGCTGTTCCTCGAGTTCGACAACGAGCTGTTCCTGAGGGTCCATCTGGGGATATACGGCGCCTGGGATTTCGCCGGTGACATCACCGCAGACGCGACCACGGCATCCGCGAACGGGCGGATGGGGCAGACCAACCAGCAGGGAACGACGCTCGACGATGCGTCACGGGACAGCGGCGGGATTCGGGACAGCGCGGGCGAGGACTCGCTGCACAGCATCGGAGCGCCACGCCGGACCCGTCTGCGCATGGCCGAGCAGGAAAAGGTGGAGGACGACATCCAGTCCTTCCCGCCGGAGCCCATCGGCCAGGTTCGGCTGCGGCTGCTGACCACGGATGCCGTGGCAGACCTGCGCGGGCCGACCGCCTGCGAGGTCCTCACGTCCGCCGAAGTCGCGGCGATCGTCGCGAAGTCCGGCCCGGATCCGCTCGTGGACGACTCCCGCGAGGCCGAGGATCGCTTCACCGCGACGGTGCGAAAGAAGCAGACCCCGATCGGCCTGCTGCTCATGGACCAGTCCGTCGTGAGCGGAATCGGCAACGTGTATCGCGCAGAGCTGCTGTTCCGGGCGCGGCTCAATCCGCACACCCCGGGCAAGCTCGTACCCGAGGAGATGGTGCGCGCTCTGTGGCGTGACTGGGCCCATCTGCTGGCGATCGGTGTCGAGACGGGACAGATGCTCACGATGGAGGGTCTCGACGATGAGGCGTATCGCAGGGCTCTGGCCAATCGCGCCGACCGACACTGGGTGTACCACCGCGAAGGGCTCCCGTGCCGGGTGTGCGGAACGAACATCGTCATGGAGATGGCGGCAGGCCGCAAGCTCTACTGGTGCCCGACCGACCAGGCCTGAGCTGTGGGCCTGAACAATAAGGGGGATAACCCCACCTCCGGTTCGTCGGGTGTCCGGATTACCGTGGGGAGGCCGCGTCGCGATGCTGGATTCATGACGACAACTGACACCCGGGCAGCGCGATCTGTCACGCCCACGCCCGTGAGCGACTCCTTCCACAGAAACTCCTACATTCGTCTCTGGCGCCTCGTGCCGAGGGAACTCGGCTTCCTTCTGCTCGGGCTGCCGCTCGCGACGGCGGGCTTCGCCGTGACCATCGGCCTGTTCTCCGCCGGAGTCGGCACGCTCGTCACCTTCTTCATCGGCGTCGTCCTGGCAATCGCGGCGCTGTACGTGTCCCGTGCCTTCGGGATCC
The DNA here is from genome assembly GCF_040227205.1 of Parafrigoribacterium humi. Taxonomy (NCBI): domain Bacteria; kingdom Bacillati; phylum Actinomycetota; class Actinomycetes; order Micrococcales; family Microbacteriaceae; genus Parafrigoribacterium; species Parafrigoribacterium humi. Next base: position 107,691 of record NZ_JBELOA010000002.1, read on the forward strand.
TGGAACTGACTCGACTCGCATGGGCCGGTCGTCCGGCCATCGAGAGGCCGGAATGGCAGGACGCGAGGGCGAAGACCGGCTTCTTCGGCTGGCTGCGTGCGGTGCTCGGCAATGGACACTACTGGCTCTACCTCGTGCACACGATGATCGTGAACTACGTGGTCGCGACCGTCACCTGGACGATCACCGTCGTCTGGGTCTCGGCGGGGCTCGGCGGCGTCAGCTACTGGTTCTGGGACGGATTCCTCCCGGCGCGGGCCCACAACGACGGCTGGTTCCTCTCGCAGTCCGTGCTGTGGCTCTTCGGCGGGCGCGCGTCGCAGTCCGACTACATCGCGTGGGATCCGTTCTTCTACTTCCTGGGCGGCGTCGTTCTGCTCGTCACCCTGCCCTTCGTGACTCGCGGCCTCACCCTGGCGCACCACGGCATTGCCCGCGGTCTGCTCGGAGCGTTCAAGTCGGACGCCCTCGAGCGCCAGGTGGCGACCCTCAGCGAGTCCCGCGGGGCGGCGATCTCGGCGGAGGGGCACTCCCTGCGCCGGCTCGAGCGCGACATCCACGATGGTCCGCAACAGCGCCTGGTACGCCTGCAGATGGACCTTGCCGCGGCCGATCGCCAACTCGCTGCCGACCCGGAGAAGGCACGCGGCCTCATCGCGGAGGCGATGGAGCAGTCGAAGGATGCGCTCGACGAGTTGCGGGCACTGTCGCGCGGCTTCGCGCCGCCCATCCTGATGGATCGCGGCCTGATTGCCGCGCTGGAGTCGGCCGCGGTGCGCAGTGCGGTCCCCACCACCGTCGTCGACCGACTCCCGGACGGAACGGTGCTTCCGCAGGAGATCGAACGGAACGCCTATTTCGTCGCGAGTGAGGCGCTCACCAACGTGGTGAAGCACTCCGGGGCATCGTCCGCCGAGGTCACGGTTGCGCTGCGTCAGCCATCGGAGGGCACCGAGGCGTGGCTCGAGCTGAGCATCACCGATGACGGCGCGGGCGGGGCAACCGCGGTCGACGGCCACGGTCTCGCGGGTCTCGATGAGCGACTGAGGGGTCTCGGTGGTGTTCTCGAGGTGCAGAGCCCGATTGGCGGCCCGACGGTGGTCACCGCGCAGCTGCCCATCACCCCTGGCCGGGAATGACCCTCGTGTTGTGACCCAATAGTCTGGGGGAATGGAAGCCCTTCGCGTGGTCGTCGCCGATGACTCGGTGTTACTGCGCGAAGGGCTGGTTCGCGTTCTGGCGGAGGCCGGCGTCGACGTCGTCGGGGCGTATCCGGACGCGGAGCAGTTGCTCAGCGAGCTCGTCGAGCGGGCTCCGAATCTCGTCGTCCTCGACGTGCGGATGCCGCCCACGTTTCGCGACGAGGGGGTGCGTGCCGCAATCCGGGCCCGGGAGCTCCTGCCGGAGGTGGGCATCCTGCTGCTCTCCCAGTACGTGGAGGTCGCCTACGCGCACGAACTGCTGGCGTCCGGTCGCGGCGGGGTCGGCTACCTGCTCAAGGATCGGGTTGCGTCCCTCGCGGAACTCGCCGATGCCATCGAGCGCATCGCGGCGGGCGGCACGGTGCTCGACCCCGAGGTCGTCGCACAGTTGATCGGCCGTCGGCACGATCCGCTCGAGACGCTGACTCCGCGCGAGCGCGAGGTTCTCACCTGGATGGCCGAGGGACGCACAAATGCGGCGATTGCATCCGGCCTGTTCATCGGTGTCGGTGCCGTGGAGAAGAACGTGACGTCGATCTTCCAGAAGCTCGGACTCGATGACTCCGGGAACGATCACCGCCGGGTACTCGCCGTGCTCGCCTGGCTGCAGCACTGACTTGACTTGAACAGCACCTGACTACGGCACGGAGGCCGCAGTCAGGTGCTGACACCTTCTGTACCTAGCGGTTCAGCAGGTTCCGAGTCGAATACCCAGCGGCAGGTTGCAGTTCCGGGCGCGCTGGCTCGAGACGATTGGTCCAGGCAGATCCATTCCACCAGCGAAGCATCGGGCTGCCTGCGGGGTCGGGGTACCAGCCAAAGGGGGCTACGACGACCGGCTGCGGCTCCGGCGCGACCGTGAGGTCACGCTCAAAGACTGCATCGGCGTCGAAATCAATCTCGGGAGCGATTTCGGTGACAAATGTGTTTTTTGCTTCGGGGGCGAAAGCAATGGACATGTTTATCCTGCAAGTGCCCTGCCGCTGGGCAATCGGGTTCGGCAATTGGCCTACCGCGGAGGCCGCTTCGGGTGCGGTGTCCTCAGAATAGAGGACAAACTATCCGGTCTGCTGTCCCCAATTGGGGGGTAGTCGCATGTGCTGGGTGCGCCTTCACCAGCGGGCGGGAGGGGATGACGGGAATCGAACCCGCGCCATCAGTTTGGAAAACTGAGGCTCTACCATTGAGCTACATCCCCGCAGCGAACGCCTGGGCGATTCGTGCGGTAGACAGCCTAATACAGAAGCTGGGTACGTCGTTATCCGGGCTGTGCAACTCGGCTAGACTTGCGGAGGCCGATTTCTGGGCAGCAGGTTTAGATCCGTTCCCCGGCTGCGTGTGGGACGGCAGTTCGACACAATCCCGGGGCGTAGCTCAGCTTGGTAGAGCGCTCGGTTTGGGACCGAGAGGCCGCAGGTTCGAATCCTGTCGCCCCGACAGAACAACAGTGCACAGAACAACTGCAGTGCCGAGTAGCACGGCAAGACGATAAACAGGAGAAGCACAACGTGAAGACCACGGTCGAAAAGCTGAGCCCCACCCGCGTGAAACTGAGCATCGCGGTGACACCGGAGGAGCTGAAGCCCAGCGTTGATCACGCCTACAGCCACATTGCGGAGCAGGTGACCATTCCCGGCTTCCGCAAGGGGCGCGTGCCCGCGCCGATCATCGACCAGCGCATCGGCCGCGAAGAGGTGCTGAACCACGCGGTCAGCGACGGACTCGACAAGTTCTACCGCCAGGCCATGGACGAGCAGAAGCTGCGCCCGCTCGGCCGCCCGGAGGCGAACGTCACCGGCCTTCCGAACGTCAAGGACTTCAGCGGAGACCTCGAGGTGACCGTCGAGGTGGACGTGCGCCCCGAGTTCACCCTGCCGAAGCTCGATGGCCTCAAACTCACTGTGGACGCCGTGGAGGTGAAGGATGACGAGGTCGAGACCGAGCTGCAGAACCTGCTCGCGCGCTTCGGCACGCTCATCACCGTCGATCGCCCCGCCAAGAAGGGCGACTTCGCCCAGCTGGACCTCGTCGCGGAGATCGCGGGAGAAGAGGTCGACACCGCCAACGCCGTCTCCTACGAGATCGGTTCCGGCGAGCTGATCGAGGGCATCGACGAGGCACTCGATTCACTGAGCGCCGGCGAGACCACGACCTTCGAGTCCGCTCTCCTCGGCGGTGACCACGAGGGCGAGAAGGCCCAGATCACGGTCAGCCTCACCGCGGTGAAGGAGCGCGAGCTCCCCGCAGCCGACGACGAGTTCGCCCAGATCGCCAGCCAGTTCGACACCATCGACGAGCTGAAGGCCGACCTTCGCGAGCAGCTCGGCAAGTCCAAGGTCTTCGAGCAGGGCACCCAGGCCCGTGACCAGGTCGTCGACACGCTGCTCGAATCTCTCGACATCCCGGTTCCCGAGCAACTCGTGCTCGACGAGGTGCATCGTCACCTCGAGAACGAGAACCGCCTCGACGACGACGTGCACCGCGCGGAGGTCACCGAGTCGAGCGAGAAGACCTTCCGCAGCCAGATCCTGCTCGACGTCATTGCGGAGCAGGAAGACATCAAGGTCAGCCAGGACGAGCTCACCCAGTACCTCGTGCAGGGTGCGGCCCAGTACGGTATGGAGCCGGGCGAGTTCATCAAGGTGCTCGACCAGAACGGTCAGATCCCCGGCATGATCGGCGAGATCGCCCGAGGCAAGGCGCTCGCCGTCGTGCTCAGCAAGGCGAAGGTCGTCGACAGCAAGGGCAAGGATGTCGACCTGACGACGTTCACCGCGGGCGTGCTCGAAGACGATGAGAACTTCGTCGAGGCAGACGCAGGCGATCACGAGGGCCACGACCACGAGGGCCACAGCCACAGTTAGTCGTAACGCGGCCGGTGCAGGGCCTACCGTTGAAGCATGAGCGAGAGACCCGACAAGCACCAACCGATCACCCTCCGACCGCTGAGCCAGGCGGTGCACGCGGGCAATGAGATCGACCCCGGAAGCGGTGCAGTGCGCACCCCGCTCATCCTCGCGAACTCCTACGCGCTGCCCGAGGACCCGAGCTCGATCAGCTGGTCGTCGTCGGAACACACGATCTACACTCGCAACGGCGGCACCAACCAGAAGCACCTGCAGGAGAAGCTCGCGCTTCTCGACGGCGGTGAGGATGCGGTTGCGCTCGCGAGCGGCGTCGCCGCGCTGCATGCCGTGTTCTTCACCCTGCTCAAGAGCGGCGACCACGTCGTCATCGCCGACCAGACCTACGAGGCGAGCTTTCGCCTGTTCACGGAACTCCTGCCGGAGCGCTATGGCATCGAAGCGACCTTCGTCGACACGTCCGATCTCGATGCTGTGCGGGCGGCCATCCGTCCGAACACCGTGCTCGTGCACACGGAGGTCATCGCGAACCCGACGACGAGACTCGCGGATGTCGCGGCCCTTGCAGAGATCGCGCATTCGGTCGGTGCGCTTCTCAGCATCGACTCCACGTTCACTCCGCCGCCGATCGCGAGGCCGCTCGACGACGGAGCCGACCTCGTCATCCACTCGCTCACCAAGTACATCAACGGTCACGGCGACGCGATGGGCGGCTCGGTCGTCGGCTCGGCAGAGCTCATCGGGAAGATCAAGGCAGATGCCATGGTCGACGTCGGCGGCGTCATCAGCCCGTTCAATGCCTGGCTCATCATGCGTGGCTCCGTCACGCTGCCGCTGCGCCTGCGCCAGCACCTCGAGAACGCGCAGCGGGTGGCGGAGTTCCTCGACGCCGACCCGCGGGTGGCGTACCTGTACTACCCGGGTGTCGCATCGCATCCGCAGCACGAGCTCGCGAAGCGAATCCTGCCGAACGGCTTCGGCGGAATGATGGCCTTCGCCGTCAACGGGGATTCGGATGCGCAGAACCGCTTCGTCTCGAACCTCAGGGTGATCACCTCCGCGGTCTCGCTCGGCCATGACGAATCACTCATCGTGCACGTCGGCACGAGCGGGCCGCGAGTGGCCTATTACCCCGAGGGATTCCGCACGCTCGGCCACCTGCGTTTCTCCGTCGGCCTCGAGGATCCGGACGACCTCATCGCCGACCTGTCCGCCGGCCTCGACGCCACCTTCAACTAGCTAATCTGCCGAGGGCGAACACGCCAGAACGGTGGCACCCGCTCCGATAGATTCGAAGCAAGCGATAACTGAAACGGAGCGCGATAATGGCCCAACCGGCATTGGTCAGCAGCATCTTTGACCAACTCCTCAAGGATCGCATCATCTGGCTTGGCTCAGAGGTGCGTGACGAGAACGCCAATGAGATCTGCGCGAAGATCCTTCTGCTGGCCGCAGAGGACCCGAAGCGAGACATCTTCCTGTACATCAACTCACCCGGAGGCTCCATCACCGCAGGCATGGCGATCTACGACACGATGAAGTTCGTGCCGAATGACATCGTCACCGTCGGTATAGGCCTCGCTGCGTCGATGGGGCAGTTCCTGCTGTCCTCCGGCACGAAGGGCAAGCGCTACATCACGCCGAACGCGCGTGTGCTCCTGCACCAGCCGTCCGGTGGGTTCGGTGGAACGGCCGCGGACATCCAGACCCAGGCCGGAGTGATCCTCGACATGAAGAAGCGGATGGCCGAACTGACGGCCGAGCAGACCGGCAAGACGGTGGAGCAGATCCTCGTCGACAACGACCGCGACAACTGGTTCAACGCCCACGAGGCGCTCGAATACGGTTTCGTGGACCACCTGCGCGAGTTCGCTTCCGACGTGGTCGGTGGCGGCGGCACGGACGACAACATCTCCGCGGCCGACGCGGCCAAGAAGTAGGGACGACGACCATGGAATTCACTGGCTTCAACCAGCCCGTCGGCGGTCGGGCTGCCGCCGCTGAGGCGCGCTACATCCTCCCGAGCTTCGAAGAGCGCACGGCCTACGGCTACAAGCGCCAGGACCCGTACGCCAAGCTGTTCGAGGATCGCATCATCTTCCTCGGTGTGCAGATCGACGACGCCTCGGCGGATGACGTGATGGCCCAGCTCCTCGTGCTCGAGAGCCAGGACCCCGACCGCGACATCGTCATGTACATCAACTCGCCCGGTGGCTCGTTCACCGCGATGACGGCGATCTACGACACGATGCAGTACGTGCGTCCGCAGATCCAGACCGTGGTGCTCGGGCAGGCGGCATCGGCTGCCGCGGTGATCCTCGCCGCGGGCACGCCGGGCAAGCGCCTCGCTCTGCCGAACGCGCGCATCCTGATCCACCAGCCCGCTGCGGGCTCAGAGGGTTCGAGCCAGGCCTCAGACATCGAGATCCAGGCACGCGAGATCCAGCGGATGCGCACCTGGCTCGAAGAGACCCTGTCGCGTCACTCGAACCGCACGATCGAGCAGGTCAACAAGGACATCGACCGCGACAACATCCTGAGTGGCGAGCAGGCGCTCGAATACGGCCTGATCGACCAGGTGCTGACCAGCCGCAAGAACCTGCCGGCCATCACCAAGTAGGCCGAGGCACCCACTGGCCGAGTAGCGCAAGCTACTCGGCCAGTGCTGTGTTTACTCTGGCTTCCTTTTGCGCCCCGCGAGCAGCAGCGTCACACCGACCGCGAGGCCGACCGCGATCACCGCGCCACCGATCCACAGCACGGCAGCGGTGTCGTCGCTGTCTGCCGCCTGCGCGCGCGGATCCGGCGCTGGCGTCTCGTCCGCGTCGCCATTGGGCTTGAGGGTGCCGTGGCAGTCCGGCGCGGTCTTCGAGCCCGTGCTGACCACGGCATCCGGAGACGACGGGGCCCAGGTGAACGTGAAGTCGTCCGACACGGGATGCCCGTCGGTCGAGATCACCTGCCAGATCACCTCGTATTTCCCGGGTTTGCCGAGCGCGGCATCCGTGGAGATGCCAGGGCCGTCGACGGTCACGCAGCCGTCCCCGTAGTACAGGCCGTTCGCATCCCTCACCTGCAGTGCGAAGCCCGCGCCCTTGCCGAGGTTGAGCAGCAGGTCATTGGTGATGACCGAGAACTTCTGCGGAAGCACCGTCAGGGTCTCGCCTGCCTTCGGCGTGGACTGCACGAGGTAGTTGTGTGCCTGCGCGGGCGCGCTCACGGTGAGCAGCGCACCACAGGCGACGAGCAGCGCGAGACCCCCCATGAGTGCGCGCTTCGCCGTGAGCGCGCGCCTCACCGGGAGGCCTCGCGACGGAAGGCGAGAATGCCGAGCACCGCGCCGATCGCGCCGAGAACGAGACCGCCGATCCCGAGCCCGCGTGCCACAGCATCGCTGGAGGATGCCGAAGTTGTCGGCGCGGGGACCTCGGTGGCGCTCACGCTGGGTGTCGTCGCGGCACCGTGTGCGGCAGGCGGAGTGTCGTTGACGTAGAGAACAGGAGCCGGATGCTCTGCGTTCTCCGTCGTCTGGCTCCAGCTCACGGTGCTTCCGTCGCTGTAGCCCTGCAGTGCAGTGAACACGAGCTTGCCCGTGTCCGGCACGGCGCCGACGGAGAGCGGGAACAGCTGCAGCTGGCCGGCCTCGATCTCGTGACCGGATTCCGCTGTCCAGATCACCTTGGTGACCGCTTCTTTGAGCTCGTTGCCCCCGATCTTCACCGGTTTTGGCAGTGTTTCGGTGAAGAGCTCGGTGCTCCAGCCGGCTACGGGAACGTAGCTGACGCTCGTGAACGGCGTGTCGGTCGGGAGATCGACCTCGAGCCTGTTGGTCACTGCCGTCGCGGACTCAGTCGGTACCTTGAAGGTGACGAGGGCGTAGGAGCCTGCCGCCGCGGTGTTGGGGGAGACCGTGACATGTGCGCTCGCCGAGAGCGGGACCGCCACGGCGAGGATGGCGCCGGCGGCGATCGCTGCCGTGGTCAGGTACTTCTTCTTCATTACTGTGATTCCTTTGGATAGTCGATGATGTCTGTGCGCGCGGCACGCCACGTGAACGTGACCGCGGAGTCGTCGCTGACGACTGGATGAATGGGTGCGATCCGAAGATCGAGTGCCGTCGCGGCGATGGCCTCAGCCCGCCGCGAGTGTGGAGTGCATCGATGGCGGACCGCGATGGTGACGCGAGGAGAACAGAAGCACGAGTTCGGGCGGCGACGCGATGCGCTGTACGGGCATCGCGGGCCGCGGTGTTCTTGCGGGCACTACGGCCGCGAGCTTCGCGAGGATGGAGCCGAGCCAGAGGCGCGCCGTGGCCAGCAGGCCCCAGAACGCGGCCTCGCCGCGACGCAGCGCGGCGATGGTCGCGGCGGCGGCGATGAGGTGCGCGAGCCACATGTCGGCGTCTGCGCCGGCAGGCGTCGTGTTCGGAAGGAACATCACCATGTGGTCGTGCGCGTGGCCAGCACCGAGCGCGAGTGCGGGCTGGGTCGTCCAGAGGCTGAACACGCCGTGAAAGAGGAATTGGCTGAGACCCACGGCGACGCTGAGCCTCGGCAGAGAGAGTTTCTTGCCGGAGAATGCGACGCAGACGAACGACGACACCACGAAGCAACTGACAGTCGCGACCGGTGTCGGAACCGCGCCGCCCGCGATGATGTGGAACGCGACGGCGGTGAACAGTGAGATCGAGGCAGCGACGAGCCCCCGGGCAACGCGTGCCCAGCGTGTTGTCATGACGGCTCCTGCTCGTGCTGTGCGCGCTGTGTCCAGAACCGAGTCTAGGCGGCCACCCGGGTTTAATCGGTGCGAGCCCGCGGATGCGGCACGCCGCGTAGCTTTTCCTCATGATGCACACCCGTGTCGCCGTGTCGGGTTAGGCTCGTACAACAGCACTACGGTGCGTGAGCACCTCGTAAAGTTTTAACGATCCGCAAAGAAGAGGATCCCGACCAGGAGGAGGCCGAGTATGGCCCGTATAGGCGAGAGCGCCGATCTGCTCAAATGCTCCTTCTGCGGAAAGAGCCAGAAGCAGGTGCAACAGCTCATCGCGGGCCCCGGCGTCTACATCTGTGACGAGTGCGTCGAGTTGTGCAACGAGATCATCGAGGAGCGCCTGGCCGAGGCCGGCGAAGAGGCCTCGAGCGAATTCGAGCTTCCCAAGCCGAAAGAGATCTACAGCTTCCTCGAGGAGTACGTGATCGGCCAGGAGACCGCCAAGAAGGCGCTTTCCGTTGCCGTGTACAACCACTACAAGCGCATCCGTGCCCGCAACACGATCGGTGCTGCAGACGCGGTGATCGACGACGTGGAGATCGCCAAGTCCAACATCCTGCTGATTGGCCCCACCGGCTGCGGCAAGACCTACCTGGCGCAGACCCTCGCCAAGCGCCTGAACGTGCCGTTCGCGGTCGCGGATGCCACGGCGCTCACCGAGGCGGGATACGTCGGCGAAGATGTCGAGAACATCCTGCTCAAGCTCATCCAGGCCGCGGACTACGACGTCAAGCGCGCCGAGACCGGGATCATCTACATCGATGAGATCGACAAGATCGCGCGTAAGGCCGAGAACCCGTCGATCACCCGCGACGTGTCTGGCGAGGGCGTGCAGCAGGCACTGCTCAAGATCCTTGAGGGCACCGTCGCCTCCGTCCCGCCGCAGGGCGGCCGCAAGCATCCGCACCAGGAGTTCATCCAGGTGGACACGACGAACGTGCTGTTCATCGTCGCCGGTGCGTTCGCCGGCCTCGAGGAGATCATCTCGCAGCGCGCGGGCAAGAAAGGCATCGGCTTCGGCGCACCGCTGCACAGCAAAGGCGACGACATCAACCTCTTCGGTGAGGTGCTCCCGGAAGACCTGCACAAGTTCGGTCTCATCCCGGAGTTCATTGGCCGACTTCCCGTGGTCGCCACGGTGACCCCGCTCGACCAGGTCGCGCTCATGGAGATCCTCACGACGCCGAAGAACGCCCTCGTACGCCAGTACCAACGCATGTTCGAGATCGACAACGTCGAGCTCGAGTTCGAGAAGGATGCGCTCGAGGCGATCGCCGATCTCGCCGTGCTGCGGCAGACCGGTGCCCGTGGCCTCCGCGCCATCATGGAAGAGGTGCTCGGACCGATCATGTTCGAGGTGCCCTCCAGCGAGGATGTCGCGCGCGTGATCGTGACGAAGCAGGCCGTGATCGATAACGCCGCCCCCACCATCGTGCCGCGCCGCGCCGTGCGCCACGAGAAGTCCGCGTAGCTCCGAAAGCCAGCACATCTTCCAGATCTCAGGCGCGGCGTTCATGCTCTGGATAGGCCGGGGCCATCGACGCGACTCGCGGTCGATATCTCCACACGGTGATCCGGAAGGAGCACATTCGTGACGCAGCAGCCGAGTGTCCCCGGTGCTTCGCCGATTCCTCCAGCTCCGACTTCTGGTCTTCGCGCATTCCGCCGTATCGCGATCATTGTGATCATCGTGTCGCTGTCGCTCACTGCGCTGATCGGAATCGTCACGCTCGTCACCGGATCCCTCGGTGACGTGCAGGGCAAGATCATGCTGACAACGCTGATCATCGGGGCAAGCAGCGTCGTCGCGTTGTGCGATCTTGCCGTGCTCGGACGCCGCGTGCGCGCCGTTGGTATCGCTGGCCTGATCGCGGCCGTTCTGTCTCTGATCACGGCGCTGCTTCTCGTCTGGGGTGACAGTTCTTCGGAGCTCGTGGTCAAGACCTTCGCCCTCGCCGGAATAGCCGCGGTCAGCATCGCCCACGCCAGCCTGCTCCTGCTGCTGTCTGAGCGGCGCCGCCCGGCGGTTCGGATCGGCCTGTGGATCACTGTGGCGCTGATCGCGCTTCTGCTTGCGCTGCTCTACGTGGCAATTCTCAGTGACGGTGAGGTGTGGAGCGGCGGATACACGAAGCTCGTCGGCACCGTGGCGATCCTGGATGTTCTCGGCACGATCGTGGTGCCGGTGGTCAGCCTGTTCCTGCGGGACAATGCCGCGGGCGCCTCACTGACCGTGACCGTCCCGCCCGCGCTGGCGGCGCGCCTCGGTGGGGCAGCGCAGGCCTCGGGAATGTCCCCCGAACAGTTCGCCATCGAGGCGATCACACGACGCTTCGAGGCACCCGATTCAGTCGAGTCCTCGCCGACGCAGTAGCGGCTCGATCACGGCATCCCGGCCGCGGAAATCGCGGTACGCCTCCAGCGGGTCCTTCGAACCGCCGACGCCCAGCAGCCGAGTGCGGAAGCGATCGCCGTTCTCGCGGCTGAGCCCGCCGTTCTCCTTGAACCATTCGACGGTGTCTGCGTCGAGCACCTCGCTCCAGATATAGGAGTAGTAACCGGCGTCGTAGCCACCGGAGAAGGTGTGCGCGAAGTATGCGCTGGAGTAGCGGGGAGGCACGGCCGGATTGTCGAGGCCGACGGCGGCGAGGGCCGCCGCCTCGAAGGCAGCGACATCCGTCACGTCGTCTTCGGCCGTGATGGTGTGCCAGGCCTGGTCGAGAAGGGCGGCGCCGAGGTATTCGCTCGTCGCAAATCCCTCGTTGAAGGTGGTCGACGCGAGCAGCTTGTCGATCGTGTCCTGGGGGAGTGCCTCGCCGGTCTCGTGGTGCACGGCGAAGTTCTGCAGCACCTCCGGCCACAGCATCCACATCTCGTTGACCTGGCTCGGGAACTCAACGAAGTCTCGGAACACGTTCGTTCCGGCGAACTTCGGGTATCGAACACGCGCAAACAGGCCGTGCAGGGCGTGTCCGAACTCGTGGAAGAGCGTGTTCACCTCGTCGTAGCTGAGCAGCGTCGGCTCTCCCACCGGGGGCTTCGGAACGTTGAGGTTGTTCACGACGACCACGGGCGAGTCCGTGAGTGTGTTCTGCGAGACGAGTGGGTTCATCCAGGCACCGCCGCGCTTGGAGTCGCGGGTGTAGAGATCGAGCACGTAGAGTCCCACGGGCGAGCCGTCGTCATCGGTCACCTCGAATATGCGCGCGTCCGGGTGGTATGCGACGAAGTCGGGCCGCTCCGCGAAGCTCACGCCGTACAGTGCGTGGGCCGCGAAGAACACGCCATCACGGATGACCCGCTCAGCCTCGAAGTACGGTCGCATCGTGGTCGTGTCGACGTCGTAGCGCGCGAGTCGCACCTTCTCGCTGAGGAACGCCCAGTCCCAGGGTTCGATGCTCTGCGGGGCGCCATCGACGGCCAGCAACGCCTTCTGCTCCTCGCGGGCGTTTCTCGCCGCGATCGGGGCAAGCCTGCCCAGCATGGAGGCGACGGCCTCCGGGGTGCCGGCCGTCTCATCCGCGGTGACGGCGGCAGCGTGGGAGGCGAAGCCGAGCAGCCGAGCACGCCGGGCGCGCAGCCGGGTGATCTCGAGAACGAGCTCGCGATTGTCGTGGTCTCCGCCCCACGAACCACGCGCCAGGGATGCCGCCATGATGCGTTCCCGCACCGCGCGGTTGGTGAGCGAGGCGAGATACGGATGACCGGTCGGCAACACGAGGTTGATCAGGTATTTGTCGACGAGACCACGCTCTCGTGCGGCCTCGGCCGCTGCAGAGATCTCCCCGGCACCCAGCCCGTCGAGTTCCGCGATGTCGTCGATCACGACGGCCAGTTCGTTGGTGTCTGCGAGCAGGTTCTTCTCGAATCGCGTGGTGAGCGCGGAGAGTCGCTGGTTGTAGTCGCGCAGGACCTGCTTGTCGTTGTCGCTCAGTGCCGCCCCGGCGAGGCTGAACTCGGTGAAGTAGCGCTCGACGAGATAGCGGGACTCCGCATCGAGGCCCTCTCTGGCTTCGTGAACGGCGCGGATGCGCTCGAACAGCGCGGAGTCGAGTCTGATCGCGTCGGAGTGGGCAGCCAGCACCGGCGCGAGCTCCTCTTCGAGGTCGTTGGTGAAATCGCTGCTGTCCGACGAGCTCTTGTTGAAGAACACCTCGGCGACCCGGTCGAGAAGCCGGCCGGAGCGCTCCAGGGGAACGAGCGTGTTCTCGAAGGTAGGTTGCGCATCCTGTCCGGTGATCTCTGCGATCTCGGTGAGTTGCTCCGCCATGCCTCGCTCGAACGCCGGCCGGTAGTGCTCGTCCCGGATCTCCGCGAACGGCGGCAGTTCGTAGGGGAGCGTGCTGCGGGTGAAGAAGGGGTTCGACGACGATTCGGTCTCTGCGGTGTCCACGCGTCCAGCCTACGGTCGGTCGCGCTGGCACAATGTCACCGTCGCATGCCATACTGCCTGAGAACCTCCGTCGCGTTTCGCAGATCCCGTGAAGCGCGCAGCAAGGGCGTGCGAGTGCCGATACCCCTCCGGCACACCGCAGTGAACTGTGGCAACACGGCCCAGGATCAGCACCCGGTCGACCTCACGGGCTCTTTCGTTCCGGTGAGGTTCGGTCGCCGAGACTTCGCGATCGTTCCGTTCGCGCACAGGTTCGGCCCCGGTGAGGCAGCTACCCGAATCAATCGAATATTGAACACGCGGCGTCCTAGCGCCACCTCCTGTGTAAAGCATTCACTCTTCGGGTCCCTCATCGGGGCCGTTACATCACTCGTCTTCGGCGTCGTCCGAGGCTGCGTCGTCTTCCAAATACGTGATCACGCGCGCGGTGTCGCTCGCGGGATCGTAGCGGATGACCGTGCCGTCGTCGAGTTCGACCACGGGCTTGTTCTCCAGCCAGGTCAGTGTCCAGCGCCACTCGTCACTGCCGGGGGTGGAGTCGAGGCGCGCGGACTCGACCTCGCGCACGGCGACGACCACCGCATCCGGCAGACGGGGCGGCTCGGCGCTGACGCGCCATCTCGTGCCCAATTGCATGGGAGCTCCTCGCTCTACGGTGTGATCGGATTGCCGTTCAAGTCGAAGTCGGCTTCCCACAGGATCTGCAGACCGGCTGCCTGGTACGCGGCTTCAGCGTTGGCACTGGGGTATCCGCAATGATCCACGGGCGCATACACCGGCTGGATCGTCCCGTCTTTCAGCGTCAGCCAGATGATGAGGGGGTCCTTCGCGACGCGAACGCAGCTGTCCTTGGTCAACAGCGCGTTCGGTGCCCCGTAGGCGGAGAGCAGCGCTTCCTGGCCGTAGTTCACGTCGTACGCGGTTTCGGCGATCCCGTCTGCGGAGGTCACGGAGGTACACACCCTGATCTTCGTCACCTCGTTCGCTGCGCCGTCAAAGTGGACGGCAGGGGTGTCGGGACAGTAACCCAGGATGTCCGGATCGGTGAGCGCGGCGAGCGGCGTGGTTCGCGTCGGCGTGGCCTGCTTTGCGGCGGGTGCGGTGCTCGGTGTCGACAATGCCGAGGGCGTGTGGCCGGGCGTCGTCGTCGGGCCCTGGGTGGGCTTCGCCGAACCGCACGCGGTGAGCGACAGGCCAAGAATGGCAATCGCAAGGTACGCGAACGGTTTGCGCATCTATTCCACCTGTTCCGTGAATACCACCTCGGAGACGCCGATCTCCTCGCCGTCTGCGAACGTGAGCGTTGCGATCCTGCCGACGGCTTTCAGGTCGGTCTCGGCCTTTTCTATCAGCTCTCGCTGGGCGGCGGGTGCGTGAAGCACCGCGGAGGTGACCTCGGTCTTCTGCGAGGCCTTCGCGTCGGTCTTCGCCCTGCGGATGCCGATGAGCGCCGCACCGACGGCGCCCAGAAGTCCGCTCGGTTCGGCTTCGCTCGGCGGGATCGGCCAGGCCGCCCGATGCACGGAGTCGTCGTGCGTCCACGACCACACCTCCTCCGTCGCGAAGGGCAGGAACGGCGCGAGGAGTCTCAGCATCACGTCGACCGCGGTGCGCAGCGTGTTGACCGCGGATGCCTGGCCGGCCGGGGTGGATGCGCCGTACGCGCGCTCCTTGACGAGTTCGAGATAGTCGTCGCAGAAGGTCCAGAAGAACTGCTCCGTCACCTCGAGGGCACGCGCATGGTCGAACTCGTCGAACGCCTTCGTCGCGGTGCGCACGACGGCACCGAGCTCGGCGAGGAGATCCACGTCGAGCGGCTCCGTGCTGCTCGTGGCGCTCGCATCGTGTGTGTGGGGAAAGGAATAGACGAACTTGGCCGCGTTCAGCACCTTGATCGCGAGCCTGCGACCGATCTTGATCTGGGTGGGGTTCTGCGGGTCGAAGGCCGCGTCGGTGCCGAGCCGCGAGGACGCCGCCCAGTAGCGCACGGCATCCGACCCGTGCTGCTCGAGCATCGCGGCCGGGGTGACCACGTTGCCCTTCGACTTCGACATCTTCTTGCGGTCGGGATCCACGATGAAGCCGCTGATACCCGCGTTCTTCCACGGGATGGTGTCGCTCTCGAGCTGTGCGCGCAGCATCGTCGAGAACAGCCAGGTGCGGATGATGTCCTGCCCCTGGGAGCGCAGAGAGTACGGGAAGACGAGGTCGAACAGCTCTGGATCGCTCTCCCAGCCGCCCGCGATCTGCGGGGTGAGGCTCGAGGTGGCCCAGGTGTCCATGATGTCCACCTCGCCCTCGAAGCCGCCGGGCACCCCGCGCTGGCTCTCGTCGTAGCCCGGGGCGGCATCCGACGACGGGTCGACCGGAAGCGCCTGCTCGGATGGCACGATCACCGCACCGCGTTCGCCGTTCGCGTCGAGCTCGTACCAGACCGGCAGCGGCACGCCGAAGAAGCGCTGCCGCGAGACGAGCCAGTCGCCCGTGAGCCCGCCGACCCAGTTGTCGTAGCGCACCCGCATGAACTCCGGCGTGAAGTTGACCTCGCGGCCGCGTTCGAGCATGGTCGCCTGGAGCTTTTCGTCGCGCGCACCATTGGAGATGTACCACTGCAGCGTCGAGACGATCTCGAGCGGTTTGTCGCCCTTCTCGAAGAACTTCACGGGGTGGGTGATCGGCTTCGGCTCGCCGACCAGCTCGCCGCTGGCTGCGAGCAGCTCCACGACGGCCTTTTTGGCCGAGAACACGGTCTTTCCCGCGAGTTCTGCGTACGCGGCCAGTGCGGTCTCGCCCTGGAGCGCCTCTGGTGCGTCGGCGAGGATGCGCCCGTCGCGTCCGATGATGCTGCGGTTCGGCAGGTCCAGCTCGCGCCACCAGATCACGTCGGTCACGTCGCCGAAGGTGCAGATCATGGCGATGCCCGATCCCTTGTCCTTCTGCGCCAGATGGTGGGAGAGCACGGGAACCTCGACGTCGAACAGCGGCGTGCGCACGGTCGTGCCGAAGAGGTGCTGGTAGCGCTCGTCATCAGGATGCGCGACGAGCGCCACGCAGGCTGGCAATAGTTCGGGCCGCGTGGTCTCGATGTACACCTCGGACTCCGGTCCGTGGAAGGCCACCCGGTGGTACGCGCCCGGCATCTCCTTGTCTTCGAGTTCGGCCTGGGCGACTGCGGTGCGGAAGGTCACGTCCCACAGGGTCGGCGCATCGGCCTGATAGGCCTCGCCGCGCGCGAGGTTGCGCAGGAAGGCGCGCTGGGCCGCAGTCTGCGCCTCGGGGCCGATCGTGCGATAGCTCTGGCTCCAGTCGACGGAGAGGCCGAGCATCCGCCAGACGTCTTCGAACTGCTTCTCGTCTTCTGCGGTGAGCCTCTCGCACAGTTCGATGAAGTTGCGGCGGGAGATCGGAACCTGGTCGGCGGCCTTGCTGCTCGCGTTCGAACCGCCCTCGAGCGGGGGAGTGTAACCCTCGACGTAGGGAAGGCTTGGGTCGCAGCGCACGCCGTAGTAGTTCTGCACCCGGCGCTCGGTGGGCAGGCCGTTGTCGTCCCAGCCCATCGGGTAGAAGATGTGCCTGCCGCGCATGCGCTGGTAGCGGGCGATGAGGTCCATGTGGGTGTAGCTGAAGACGTGGCCGATGTGCAGCGAGCCGGATGCCGTCGGCGGCGGAGTGTCGATGGAGAACACGGCATCGGCGTCGTCCCTGCGCGCGGCAATCGCGGCCTCGCGATCGAACCGGTACGTGCCGTCGGACGCCCAGACACCGCCCCACTTGGCCTCGAGTCCTTCGAGTGCTGGCTTGTCAGGGATGCTGCCGGTCGGTGTCGTTTCGGCAGGGGTGGCTGAAGCCATTGTTTCTCCGGTTCGATATGTGCGACACCGAGTCGATGAAGAGGTGCCTGAGTGTGGGGTGTGTGGTCCCCATGGTACCCGAGCATTGGTGGCGCACTCCCGTCGCCGAGGCGAGTGCCGCCCATTACACGAGCCTCGGCGCCGCGGCGATGAGTTCGCGCGTGTAGTCATGGTGGGGATCCGAGAACACCTCCTCGGTCGCTCCTGACTCGACCACCCGGCCGCGCCGCATCACGAGCACCGAGTCGCTCATGTGCCGCACGACACCGAGATCGTGGCTGATGAAGAGGTAGCTGAGGCCGTGCGCACGTTGGAGTTCGTCGAGAAGGTCGAGCACCTGGGCCTGCACGAGCACGTCGAGGCTCGACACCGGTTCGTCGCAGACGAGGATGTCCGGGCGCGGCGCTATCGCCCTCGCGATCGCGACGCGCTGCTGCTGCCCCCCGGAGAGCAGTCTGGGGCGACGGCGGGCGAGGCCGGGAGCGAGGCCGACCTGGTCGAGGAGCTCCTCCACCTCGGTACCCGCTCGCCTGGTCCTCCCGACGCTGAGCGCGTCGGCGAGGATCTGCCCGACGGTGAGGCGTGGGTCGAAGGAGCTGAGTGCATCCTGGTAGATGGCGCCGATTCGGCTCCTGCGTGGGCGGCGCTCGCGCTCTGAAAGCGCAGACCAGGGGGAGCCGAGGAGTTCGACCTCGCCGGAGTCTGGGTGCGCGAGAGCGAGAGCGAGTCTCGCGAGCGTGGTCTTGCCCGAACCGGATTCCCCGACGACGCCGAGTGTCGTGCCTCGCGCCAGGCGGAAGCTCACCTCGTCCACGGCGAGCCTGGAACCGAAGCGCAGGCTCAGATCCTGGGCGATCAGCACGGGTTCGCCCGCTGCGGGCTGCGGGGTGGGCGTCGCTGCCGCTCGTACGGAGCCGAGCAGGCTGCCGCGCGGCTGGTGCGCGGGGATCGCGGCGATGAGACTGCGCGTGTACGGATGCCGGGGAGAACCGAGCACGTCTTCGGTCGTTCCCGCCTCCACGATCTTCCCACCCTGCATGACCGCGATGCGCGAGGCAATCCTGCTCACGACGGCGAGATCGTGGCTGATCAGCAGGATGGCGGTGCCCTGCGCTCGCAGGCTTTCGAGCAATTCGAGGATGCGCGCCTGGACTGTCGTGTCGAGGGCGGTCGTGGGCTCGTCCGCGATGAGCAGCCGAGGTCTCAGGGCGACGGCGGACGCGATCACCGCGCGCTGCCGCATCCCGCCGGAGAGTTCATCTGGGCGCTGTGCCGCGCGCAGTTCGGGTTCCGGAAGGCCGGCCTCCGCCAGCAGTTCGATCGCGCGCTCGGCACGCTGCGATGCCGTCAGCTGAGTATGCAGCCGCAGGGCATCGGCGACCTCCCGTCCGATCGGGCGCAGCGGGTCGAGGGCGACCAGGGCGCCCTGCGACACGAGGCCGATGTCCCGCCCGCGCAGGGAGCGCAGTCGTCGGGGGGAGGCATCCAGGATCGCGGTGTCGTCGAAGCGTGCGATGCGAGCCTCCACTCGCGCACCGACGCCCGCGAGGCCGAGCAGAGACCGGGCGGTCACGCTCTTGCCCGAGCCCGACTCGCCCACGATGGCGAGGCATTCGCCCGCCTCGATCGCGAACGAGACGCCGGAGACCACGGTGTGCGTGCCGAAGGCGATCGAGAGATCGTCGACCTCCAGGAGCGGGTTCACGACGACCTCACCCTCTGCTGCAGGCTTCGCCCGAGGATCGTGGTCGCGGCGGCACTCAGCACGATGAATGCTCCGGGGAAGAACGTCATCCACCAGAACGAGGTGATGTAGGTGCGCCCGGCGGAGAGCATGGCGCCCCACTCCGCCGTCGGAGGCACCGCTCCGAGGCCGAGGTAGCTGAGCGACGACGCCCAGACGATCGACTGGCCGATGCCGAGGGTCACGAGCACGAACAGCGCGCCGGCGACGTTCGGCAGGAGGTGGTGCGTCACGCGGTAGGCGCGGCTTCGGCCGAGCACGACCGCCGCCTCGATGTACGGGGCGTTCTTCACGACAAGCACCTGGCTGCGGATGATGCGCGCGTAGCCCGGCGCCGTGGCGAGCCCGACGGCCACCGTGGAGGTCACGGCTCCCGGCCCATAGATGACGATGAACAATAGTGCGAGCAGAAGCCCGGGGAAGGCGAACAGCACCTCGATGAACCGGGTGGTGCCGAAGTCGAGCCAGCGTGGCCCGAGCCCGGCGAGCAGGCCGAGCACGAGGGCGAGACCGATACCGATCGCGGTCGCGGCCAGGCCGATGAGCAGCGACGGGCCTGTGCCGTGCACGACCCGGGTGAAGATGTCGCGCCCGGACTCGTCCGTGCCGAAGATGTGTGAGAACGAGGGCGGCAGGAAGCCCGCAGAGGGGTGCACGGCGAGCGGGTCGGCGGGGGCGAGCACCGCGGGCGCGACGGCTGCGACGACGAGGAAGGCGAGGACCGCGATCGAGACGATCTCTGCGGGGCGGAGGCGGGTCATCGGGCTCTCCTGCGGCGGGGATCGACGAGACGATCGGCGAGGTCGGTGAGCGTCGTCATGAGGATGTACCCGGTGGCGACGACGAGCACGACACCCACCACGAGGGGAACGTCGCGAAGTTGCACGGCGGAGAGCAGGCTGCGACCGAGCCCGGCCCGCGCGAAGATCGTCTCGACGATGACCGCGCCGCTGATGAGCGATCCGAAGGCCCAGCCGGCGAGCCCGATTGCGGGAAGCGCCGCGTGTCGCAGAACGTGCCGCCAGAACACACCGCTCTCGCTCTCTCCGCGGGCCCGCGCAGCCAGCACGAAGGGCGATGCGAGGGCATCGAGCATGGAGTCGCGCATGACCTGGGCGAGGAAGCCGGCCAGCGGAACCCCGAGCGTGACCACCGGGAGCACATAGCCGAGGACGCCGGGGACGCTCACGGGAGGTAGCCATCCGAGTGTCGTGCTGAACAGCAGGATGAGGGAGATGGCGAGCCAGAAGTGGGGAACCGCGGCGGCCACGATCTCCAGCAGCGAGCCGACCCCCGCGGCCATGCGCCCCGTGCGCATGGACCAGGCGGCGAGCCCGAGAGCGATGAGGGAACCGAGGATGAGAGAGAACAGGGCGAGCAGAAGAGTTCCCCCGATGTTCTCCCCTATGACGGAGACGACCGGCTTGTGCAGCGAATAGGACTGGCCGAAGTCCCCGGTGGCGAGTTTGCCGATGTACACGAGGTATTGGATGCCGAGCGGCTTGTTGAGCCCGTACTCAGCGCGAGCGTGCGCCAACGCCTCCGCGCTCGCCTGGGATCCCGGTCCGCCGAGAATGGCCTGCGCCGGGTCGCCGGGGATCAGGCGGATCGCGAAGAAGGTGACGGTGGCCACGGCCCACAGCACGAAGACGACACCCCCGAGCCTCGCGAGGAGCCACGGAAGCCAGCGGCCCGGATGCCGGACCGCTGGCGGTGCCGCATCGATCAGCGGCGCAACCACGCGTCGTAGAGCACGGGGGTGGACACGGACGGCAGCGCCCGGAAGCCCTCCACCTTCTCAGACAGCAGGTAGTGGTTCTGCTGGTCGTAGAGCGGCAGGATGTAGTAGCCCTCGAGCACGATCTTCTGTGCCTTCGTGTACAGGTCGAGGCGCTGCGCCTTATCCGATGACTGGCTCGCCTCGACAAGCAGTGCGTCGAGCGCTGGGTCCTTGACCTGGGCGTGGTTCGCGAAGTATCCACTCGGCGCGGGAACCGTGCCGTCGGAGTCGAACAGGATGCGCAGCACGTCAGGCCCGACCTTCGTATACGGCGCGCTCACGAGGTTGTAGTCGTTCTTGCCGAGCGCGGCGTACCAGCTCGCCAGGTCGAGCGGGTGGAGGTCGACCTTGAAGCCGGCCTTCTTGGCGCTCGCCTGGAGCTGTTCGAACAGTGACTGCTCTGCCGGGATCGACTGGTTGGTGCTCACCGGGAAGTTCAGTTCGAGAACCTTGCCGTCCTTCACGCGGTAGCCGTCTGCGTTCTTCTGCGTCCATCCGGCCTGATCGAGCAGCTGTGCCGCGGCCTTCTGGTCGTAGCCGAACAGTGACGGCTCGGAGTAACCGGCCTTCTCAACGCTCGACAGTGCGGAGTACGAGCGCTTCGCCGTTCCGAAGAACAGGCTCTTTATACCGTCGTTGACGTCCGCGGCGCGGATGAAGGCCTCGCGCACCCGCTCGTCATTGAACGGCGCGATGCTCGAGTTCAGTTCGAGCCGGTTGGATGCGCCGGGCCTCGGTGCGTCGACGTGCCCCAGCGTCTTCGTCTTCTCGGCGGAGACGATCGTGTCCGGCTGAGCGTTGTCGATCACGTCGACCGTCCCGGCCTGCAGCGCGGCGTAGCGAGACGCGGAGTCGGGCAGGAAGCGCCAGTCGATCTGCTTGAGGTAGGCCGGGCCGGTGTGGGCGGCATCCGCGGGAGGCGAGTTGTAGTCGTTGTTTCGCACGAGGGTTATCGACTGCTGCCGATCCCACTTCTTCACCATGAACGGGCCGGTGCCGACGGGCGATTCGCAGTTCACCTCCTGGCTGCGCTTGAGTGCGGTGGGGGACTCTATGGCGAGCCAGGGCTGCGACAGCGAGTCGAGCAGCGCGCTGTCGGGTTTGCTGAGAGTGATGCGCGCGGTCAGGGTGTTCACCGCGGTGACTTTGGCGACCTTGGCCAGCGCGAGGTAGCCCGTGGAGGAGCCGGTCTTCGGATCCTGCAGGTGCGCGACGTTTGCGATAATGGCCTCGGAGGTCAGCGGGGTGCCGTCGGTGAACTTCACGTTCTTGCGCAGCGTGAAGTCCCAGCTCAGACCATCCGGTGCTTCTTTCCAGCTGCTGGCGAGCCACGGAATGATGTCGCCCTTGGCGTTCTTGGACACAAGGGACTCGAGGTACTGGGTCGCCACGAGCGCCTGCGGGTAGTTGCCGCCGACGTGCGGGTCGAGGCAGGTGGGTTCCGCGTCGCCGCTCGCGTAAACGAGGGTTCCGCCGGACTGGGGGGTGTCGCTCGAACTCGCGGGTGTCGTCGTGCTGCATCCTGCAATGAGGATGGCTATGGATGCGATACCGACAATGGTGGGGATGAGGCGTTTCACGATCAGCTTTCTTCTATTATTGGGCCGAGTACATTATTACCCAGAAACGAGGCGATGGTTGCCATGAGACACGAGTCCGTCGGTCGTCCGCGCTCGTCTTCCCGTGACACGCTCGAAGACGCGGCGCTCGAACTCTTCCTCGAGCAGGGCTACGCAGCCACGACCATCGGCGACATCACGCAGCGTGCAGGCGTGAGCCGCAACACCTTCTTCAACTACTTCGAGTCCAAGAGCGACCTGCTCTGGCTCGAGGTGGATGCAGGCATCGATCGCCTCGTGGAAGAGCTGAACGCGGTTTCGGCAGACGCGCCGCCCCTGCCGACACTGCGCGAGGTCATCCTCGGGGTCGCTCGCGAGGTCGGAGCGGACCGGGTGCCGCTCGCGCTCACCCAGGGCGAGGTCATGGGCAGCCAGGGCGAGGCCGCGGGCTCTGGACTCGCGAGGTTCGCCAGGCGAGCGGATGTCCTGGCCGGCTTCCTGGCTCCCCGCGTCGGTGTCGCGAGAACCGAACTCGTCATCGTCGCCAGCTCGAACGCGCTCGCCGGTGCCATCTCGGCGGCGTGGGAGAGCTGGGCGCGCGACGGAATCGCGCGCGGACCGCTCGCCGATTACGTCGCGGAGGCCTTCGACCTCGTCGTCAGCGGCGTTGCTGCTGCGGTGGAGTCTGCTTCCCGACGATAGCCATGCCTCGTGCGGTGAATCCCCTGCGGTTCGTGCGCAGCGAGTCCGTGACGCGCTCCATCGTGTGACGGATGTGAGCGACCGCGAGTTCCGCTGCAGCAGCGGCATCGCGCGCAATGAGCGCGCGCAGGATGTCTTCGTGCTCGTTGCCCGCGACCTCGCCGCCGGAAGTCACCCGCACCTCGAGCCAGCGTGTGCGGGCGAGTCTCGTCATGATCCCCTCGACCGCGCTCACCAGGAAGTGGTTTCCGCTGAGCTTCGCGAGTTCGACGTGAAAGTCCGGTCCGATGTGAGCCTCGTTCGGCACCTCGGCCGAGTGGGGAGTACGCAACTGTGCCTCGAGGGCACCGAGCTCGGCATCCGTTGCCCGCTGAACCGCGAGGCGCACGACGGCGCTCTCGATCGTCTCGCGGAACTCCGCGAGTGCCTCGAGCTCGTCGAGATCGATGGGGGAGACGATCCATCCTCGGCCGACGCGCTGCGCCAGGCCCTCGCCCTCGAGCCTCGCCAGTGCCGCGCGCACGGGAGTGCGGGAGGCGCCCCACTCCGCCTCGAGGCCGCGCTCGGTGAGGCGCTGCCCCGGCGCGAGGTCGAGATCGAGAATAGCCACACGCAGGCTCTGGTAGAGCAGTGTGGTCTGGGAGGCATCCGGCACAGCCCAAGGATACGGGAGTGATGACCCGGGCTTCGTAGACTGCCAGTGGCGATGCGAAGACCCGCGCGTCGTACGCGGAGGTGGACTGAACGGTGGTGAACCGCACGACGTCCGTCGACCAGGCGACCGTGCGCACGGTCGTGGGCATCGTTCGCATGGTCGGCGCGGTCGTGTGTGCCGTCGCCCTCGTGGCACGGTTCATCTGGGGACTCGGTTCCGTCACCTTCACGGCGTCGAACTTCTTCGCCTATCTCACCATCCAGAGCAACCTGGCCTTCGTGGTCGTGATGGTGGTCGCGGGAATCATTGCGCTGCGCTCGCCCAGGGACCCGCGCTGGCTCACGACGGCGCGTGCGGCCGTGCTCAGTTGTACGGTCTCCGCCGGTGCGGTCTTCGCCCTGCTCGTCGAACAGGCGGGCGTGCGCGGACTGCCGCTCAGCGTGCCATGGTCGGATCAGGTGCTGCATTTCTGGCTGCCGGCGCTCGCGCTCATCGACTGGACGATTTCACCCGGCCGCGGGCGTGCGCTGTGGCGGAGCGTCGTCTTCGTGCAGGTGTACACGGTCGTGTGGGGGGTCGTCACGCTCATTCGCGGGTCCGTGGTCGGGTGGTATCCGTACTTCTTTCTCGACCCCGCGCAGATCAGTGGAATCGGAGAGTTCCTGCTGCTCTCCTGTGTCGCGCTCGGCTCGTTCGCTGCGATCTCGTCCGGCGTCGTGCTGCTGTCACGCCTGCGGCCACCGCTCGAACGGCTCTGAGCCGGCTCTGAACAGGCTCAGGCGTCAGCGAACGGCTGAAGTGCGCGCACGGCGCCTGCCGTGAGCTGTTGGTCATTGAGCTTGGCGACCCGGCGCGCGGCCTCACCGCCAACGAGCCCGACCACGAGCGGCTCGGAGGTCAGGGGCTCGAGATTGACCCAGCTTGTGATGTCGTCGTCCGTGCCGACAAGATTCCAGATCGCGGCATCCGTCCTCCAGAACTTCTCGTCGAATCGAAGCCAGACTGTTTCGACACTGCCGACTCCGAGCGAAGAGATCGCCGTGCGGTGCGGCAGGGGGAGCAGGGGAGCGAACTTCATACTGCGTTTCTTCAGCACGCCGAGCGGAACGGTCACGATGACGCGATCCACTCGAAGGGATTCGCCGGAGCCGAGGCGCAGACTCACCCCGGAGTCGGTGTACGCGACCTCCGCGACCACTGTCGAGAGCGAGGTCTTGATATCCTCCAGAGCGTCCTTCACGAGGTCGGAGTACCCTCCGGTGACGACCTCGTCTGGAACATCCTGGTCGATGCCGTACCAGCTGGAGAGCTCGGTGGGGTCTGCGCCGTAAAGCGTCGAGAGCGAGCCGAGGTACTGCTGCAGCATCGCGGCGCCATCGAAGCCCTTGGCTGCCTTGCCTTCGGCGCTCTGTGCTGCGCCGGAGCCGTCGAGTGCGGCGTGCAGCGAGACATCCTGTGCCTGCTGCTCGGCCCAGGCGATACTCGCCGTGACGGCGGCGGGCCCGGCCGGATAACTGCTCGCTGTAGAGGTGGGGGAGACGAAGGTCTTCGTCTGGAGTGGCGCGGTGGCGATGGAGAGTTGCTCGAGTCTCGAGTGCGTCGGGTCATCCGCCGAGGTGCGCCAGGCTCCGAGTTCGACGGGAGTCGGCCAGCTCTTGGAGGTGATCGAGTGGATGCGGCCGCCGATTCGGTCGCGCGCCTCGATGACGACGACGTCGTAGCCGTTCTGTTTCAGGATTCTCGCGGCCTCGGCTCCCGCGATGCCGGCGCCGATCACCGCGATCTTGTCCTTGCGATCCGCAACGATTGCGAGATCCGCTGCCGCACGTGCGCCGGAGTCCAGCGCTCCGGCGACCGTTCCAGCCTTGTCTGCCGAGGTTGCCTCTCCCGCGAAGAAGACGCGATCGAGAACGGGCTGGCGCAGTGCGTCTCTGTGTGCGGGCGTAGACCCGACGGCCATGTAACTGTGGGAGCCGAGCGAGTACGGATCCGTGGTCCAGGAGCTGCGCGCAAAGGCAGTGGGCTGGGGGAGTCCGGGCCTGGTCGGGGTCACGCTCGGGCGTGGGCTCGGCGTCGGAGTGTCCACACCGCAAGCCGACAGCATCAGGAGGGACAAGCCTGAACCTGCCCCGAGAAGGAAGCTGCGACGAGTGAAGGACATCTCTGCGCCAGACTACTAGAATCGACGAAGCGGCTTTGATCCGGCAATCACCGGGGAGCCTTCGGAAGAAAAGTCCTTGTCGTCGTCTGCGGGTACGCGGGCGCGGTGGGCGCTGGTAGAACCGAACGGGTCTGGCCCGTCACAGCCAAAGAACAAGCGGTTGGCGCGGGAGCGAGAGCACCGGGCCGACAAGCGGGGTGGTACCGCGGCAGGGACGAACGAACGCCTGCCGTCCTCGTGAGAAGCAGACCTCACAAGGAGCGACATGAACTACCCACGGGGATCCGCCGATGGCACCGCGGCTGAACCACTGAGCGCCGGGCCGCTGAGCCCCTCGCCGAGCTTCCCCGCGATCGAGCAGGGCATCCTTGCCTTCTGGAAGGGCGACGACACCTTCCGGGCCTCCGTCGACCGGCGCGAGGGATGCGAGGAATGGGTCTTCTACGACGGCCCGCCCTTTGCCAACGGCCTGCCGCACTACGGCCACCTGCTCACCGGGTACGCGAAAGATCTCTTCCCGCGCTACCAGACGATGCGTGGCAAGCAGGTGCATCGCCGTTTCGGCTGGGACACCCACGGACTCCCCGCCGAGCTCGAGGCGATGCGCCAGCTCGGCATCACCGAGAAGTCGCAGATCGAAGAGATGGGCATCGAGGCGTTCAACTCCGCCGCGCGCAGCTCCGTTCTCGAGTACACCAAGGAGTGGCAGGAGTACGTCACCCGGATGGCCCGCTGGGTGGACTTCGAGAACGACTACAAGACCCTCGATGCGACCTTCATGGAGTCCGTGCTGTGGGCATTCAAGGCGCTCTACGACAAGGGCCTCGCCTATGAGGGCTTCCGTGTGCTTCCGTACTGCTGGCACGACGAGACGCCGCTGTCGAACCACGAGCTTCGCATGGACGACGACGTCTACACGATGCGCCAGGACCAGACGGTCACGGTGACCTTCCCGCTCACGGGGTCCAGAGCGGACGAGCTCGGCCTGGCCGGGGTGCGCGCGCTCGCGTGGACGACGACGCCGTGGACCCTGCCAACGAACCTCGCGCTCGCGGTCGGGCCGGACATCCGCTATTCGGTGGTGCCCGCGGGCCCCCAGGGCGGTGCTGACGGCGCGGCCGTCGGCGCAGCCCGCTACCTGCTCGCGGGCGACACCATCGCCGCCCATGCGAAAGACCTTGGCTACGCCTCCGCTGAGGAGGCGCTCGCCGCGGTGACGTCGACGTTCACGGGGAGCGAGCTCGGCGGAATCCGCTACGAACCGCTGTGGGACTACTACACGGATGTCGAAACCTGGGGCACGCAGAACGCCTGGCAGATCCTGGTCGCAGACTACGTTGCCACGGGCGAGGGCACCGGCATTGTGCACCAGGCGCCCGCCTACGGCGAGGACGACCAGCTCACCTGTGCTGAGGCGGACATCCCCGTCATCGTCTCCGTCGACGACGGTGGAAAGTTCCTGCCCATGTTCGACGAGATCGCAGGGCTCCAGGTGTTCGACGCGAACAAGCCGATCACGCAGCGACTGCGCACAGACGGTCGGCTGCTGCGGGTTGCGAGCTACGAGCACAGCTACCCGCACTGCTGGCGCTGCCGCAACCCGCTCATCTACAAGGCGGTCTCGAGCTGGTTCATCCGCGTCACCGAGTTCCGCGACCGCATGGGCGAACTCAACCAGGACATCAGCTGGGTGCCGGAGAACGTCAAGGACGGACAGTTCGGCAAGTGGGTCGGCGGCGCTCGCGACTGGTCGATCTCGCGCAACCGCTACTGGGGCTCGCCCATCCCGATCTGGAAGAGCGACGACCCCCGGTACCCCCGGGTCGACGTCTACGGGTCGCTCGAGGAACTCGAGCGCGACTTCGGCGCCCTGCCGACCAACGCGAACGGCGAGCCAGACCTGCACCGCCCGTTCATCGACGACCTCACGAGGCCGAACCCCGACGACCCGAGCGGCGCATCGACCATGCGCCGCATCGAGGATGTCTTCGACGTGTGGTTCGACTCCGGCTCCATGCCGTTCGCGCAGGTGCACTATCCGTTCGAGAACCAGGACTGGTTCGACACACACAGTCCAGCCGACTTCATCGTGGAGTACATCGGCCAGACCCGCGGCTGGTTCTACGTGATGCACGTGTTGTCGACCGCCCTGTTCGATCGTCCGGCCTTCACCAACGTGATCAGTCACGGCATCGTGCTCGGCAGCGACGGCCAGAAGATGTCGAAGTCGCTGCGCAACTATCCGGATGTCTCGGAGGTGTTCGACCGGGACGGTGCGGATGCCATGCGCTGGTTCCTCATGTCGTCCTCGGTCATCCGGGGAGGCAACCTCGTCGTCACGGAGGAGGGCATTCGCGAGGGTGTACGGCAGCTCATCCTCCCGCTGTGGAACAGCAACTACTTCTTCACCCTGTACGCCAACGCCGACAATTACGAGGCGAGCTGGCGTACCGACTCCACCGATCCGCTCGATCGCTACCTGCTGGCGAAGACCCGCAGGCTGATCGAAGAGGTGACGGCTGATCTCGACGCGCTGGACTCCCCGCTCGCGGCCGTCGCGCTGCGCGATTTCGGTGACGTGCTCACCAACTGGTACGTCAGGCGCAGCCGTGACCGCTTCTGGGCGGGCAACGCGCCCGAGGCCTTCGACACCCTGTACACGGTGCTCGAAACCCTCACACGGGTGGCCGCGCCGCTCCTGCCGCTCATCACGGAGCAGGTCTGGAAGGGGCTCACCGGCGGTCGCAGCGTGCACCTGACCGACTGGCCCGACGCGGCGCTTTTCCCCGAGGACGACGAGCTGGTCGAGGCCATGGACCGCGTACGCCACATCGCCTCCTCCGGTCTCGCGCTGCGCAAGGCCAGGGGGCTGCGGGTGCGGTTGCCGCTCGGCTCGCTCACGGTCGTGGGGGAGAACACGGCGTCTCTCGAGAGCTTTGTCGACATCCTGAAAGACGAGTTGAACGTCAAGGCGGTGTCCCTGCGCCCATTCACGGTCGAGAGCCTCGCAGAGTATGGCATCACGCACAGGCTCACGGTCAATGCGCGTGCTCTCGGCCCCCGCATCGGCAGGGATGTGCAGAAGGTCATCGCTGCGGCCAGGGCGGGCGACTGGTTCGAGCGTGGGGGTTCCGTGACGGTTGGTGGTTTCGAGCTGCTGCCGGAGGAATACGAGCTCGAACCGCAGTCCGCGGATGAGGCTCGCGCCATCAGCTTCCTCGCGGATGGCGGGTTCGTGCTGCTCGACACCGTGACGACGCCAGAGCTCGAGGCCGAGGGGCTCGCGCGCGACCTCGTGCGTGCCATCCAGGATGCTCGTAAGGGCGCGGGGCTTGAGGTGAGCGACCGGATCGCACTCTCGCTGTTCTTCGGCTCCTCGGCTGAGGCCGCGGCGGTCGAGCCGTTCGGCGGGATGATCGCGCAGGAGACCCTCGCCGAGCGCTTCACGGTGGTCGCCTCGGATGCTCAGGGCGGCAGCGCGGAGGAACTCGCCGCACTTCACGGCACGGTGGACGCGTATCGTTCACTGGTGCAGTCTCAGAAATACGCAAACACGGCAGATGTCGTCGTCGAGCTGAAGGTCATTGGATCGGTCATTGATGTCTAAGAAGAACGGCGAGCAGGACCCGGAACTCAGCGAGGACTCGCTGTTCCAGCGCGACGCCGATCGCGTCTACCAGGACCTGCTCGGACGGGTGGGGGAGCTCGGGCTGCAGCCGCGGCTCGCGCCGACCAGGCGCGTCGTGGAGCTGCTCGGCGACCCGCAGCGCGCCTACCCGATCGTGCACATCACCGGCACGAACGGCAAGACGAGCACGAGTCGCATGATCGAGAGCATCCTGCGCGCGTCGGGCCTGCGCACGGGCCTGCTCACGAGCCCGCACCTCGTGCGCCTGAACGAACGCATCATGATCGACGGAGAGCCGATCTCCAACGAGGGCCTCGTGACCAATTGGCAGGACATCCAGCCCTACGTGGCGATGGTGGATGCCGAACTCGACATCGCAGGAGAGCCGCACCTGACCTTCTTTGAGGCCTTCACCGCTCTCGCCTTCGCGAGCTTCGCGGATGCACCGGTGGATGTCGCGGTCATCGAGGTCGGGATGGGCGGCGAGTGGGACTCCACCAACGTCGGCGACGGACAGGTGGCCGTGTTCACCCCGATCGCGCTCGACCACACCAAGCGTCTCGGCAGCACGATCGCGGAGATCGCACGCACCAAGGCGGGCATCGTCAAGCCCGCTGCCGCGGTCGTCTCTGCTGCCCAGACGCCGGAGGGGCTGGCAGAGCTCGAGCGCGCCGCAGAGCTCACCGAGTCCTCGATCGCGGTGCAGGGCACGGCGTTCTCGTTGCTGGGCAACACCGTTGCGGTCGGCGGTCAGGTCATCTCGGTCAAGGGACTCGCCGACACCTATGCCGAGCTGTTCCTTCCGCTGTTCGGCGATCACCAGGCACAGAACGCTGCCGTGGCGATCGCCGCTGTCGAAGCGTTCATCGGCGGGGGCACGCAGCCGCTCGCGCACGATGTGGTCGAGGAGGGCCTCGCGACGGCGACCTCGCCGGGCCGCCTGCAGGTCATCGGCATCGAGCCGACCGTGATCATTGACGCAGCGCACAACCCGCACGGCGCGGAAGCCCTCGCCAAGGCCGTCGGCAGCTACTTCACCTTCGACGACGTGACGGTCGTGCTCGGCGTGTTGGCCGACAAGGATGCCCGCGGCATCGTGCGCGCGCTCGCACCGATCGCCACGAGGTTCCAGGTCACCCAGTCGAGTTCCGAGCGCGCGATCCCCGCGGAGCGGCTGGAGGAGCTCGTGGCCGAGCTCACCGAGAGCGGTGTGAGCCACGAGTTCGACGACCTCGAGTCCGCACTCGACGACGCCAGGGAGTGGGCCGCTGCCGCACCTCGCCGTGCCGTGCTCGTGACCGGCTCGATCACGATGATCGGCGACACCCTCGTGCTCGCCGAGGAGCGGGGATGGAAGCGATGAGCGCTCCGGTGCAGGCTTCCGGCGCGTCCAGGAAGCGCAGGCGCCGCTCGGCCGCGGAGTCGCTCCTGTCGATTGCGCTCGGCCTCGAGGCAGCGCTCATGTTCTTCGTCTCGCTCGCGGTGTTCCGCTTCGACGTGCTGCCGCCCGTGGTCGCTCTCGGCGGGGGAGCCGCGGTGATCGTGCTTCTCCTGGTCGTAGGGCGGTTGGTGCGCTTCGGGTTCGGTGTCTGGCTCGGCTGGGCGCTTCAGGTTGGCCTCATCGCCACCGGATTCCTGCTGCCGCTGATGTTCTTCATCGGAGCGGGCTTCGCGGCCATCTGGATCTACTGCTACATCACCGGCACGCGCCTCGACCGCAGGAATGCCGCCCTCGTACCACCCCCATCGCCGACTCACACTGAGGAGCAAAAATGACCACTGCTGTTGAAGAGACCCTGGTTCTCGTGAAGCCGGATGGCGTCGCACGCAACCTGACCGGCGAGATCCTGCGCCGTATCGAGGCCAAGGGCTACCAGCTCGTGGATGTGCGGCTCGTGCAGGCCGACCGTGACCTGCTCGGTGCGCACTACGCGGAGCACGAGGGCAAACCGTTCTACGAGCCACTCATCGAGTTCATGGAGTCCGGCCCGATCGTGGCATTCCGCGTTGCGGGAGTTCGCGTGATCGAGGGGTTCCGTTCGCTTGCAGGCACGACCGATCCGACCACGGCGGCGCCGGGCACCATTCGCGGTGACCTGGGGCGTGACTGGGGACTCAAGGTGCAGCAGAACCTCGTGCACGGGTCGGACTCACCGGAGTCTGCTGCGCGCGAACTCGCACTCTGGTTCGCCTGAGCGCAGCTATACCCGAGCGCGGGTCGGGACCCCCGCCACGGCCCGTGCGATGTTCTACTCGGTGGGAACCGTGGCCAGGAACCTGGTGAAGGCGGTCGTGTCGGTGAGGTCGTTACCCTTCGGCTTCCACACCACACCGTTGACGATCACGGTCGGCGTGGCAAGGCCGTTCGGCGGCGTCGTCAGGTTTGAGTTGGGAATGGTCGTGCCTCGGGTGCGCTGGGTCTCCTGACCGACCCAGGTGGAGAACTCCTGTGTTTTCACGCAGGCGCTGATCTTGTTGCTGCTCGGTCCCGCCTTACTCAGGATGGAGATGAGCTCGTCGTCGCTGAGGCCGGGGGTGTTTTCGGGCGGCTGGTTGGCAAACAGCGCCGCGTTCACCGCGAAGAAGTTGTCTGGGTCATAATTCGCGACGCACGCGGCGGCATTCGCCGCGCGGGTCGAGTACATCGTGCGCTGCGAACTTCGGTCGAGGTTGGCGATCGGATGGATCTCGAGGGTCGCCGCCCCGCTGGAGACCAGTTCCTTGAGCTGCGCGTTGTTCGTCGTCTCGAACTGCTGACAGAACGGGCACTGGTAATCGATGTAGGTGACGATGTTGAGCTTGCTGCGATCCTGCTTCGTGGGCGTTGGCTTGCCGCCCGCTGCGATCGCCGGTGTGGGAACCGCGGCAAGATCCGGTCCGCTGAGGAGGATGCCGTCGCTGGCCATGTTGAGCGGCCCGCCGGCGTTCGTGGAGAGTTCAACGGGTTTCGGCTGGTTGACGATGACGAGCATGACGATGGCCGCGATCGCGATGACGGCGATGCCGACGCCGCCCTGCAGGAAGAGCCTGTTGCGGCGAACCCTCTTGCGTTCGGCCTCGCGGTCCAGGCGGGCCTTCTCACGCGCTGCTTCGCGGCGATCCTTCTTGCCTGGATTCTTACCGCCAGGGGTGCTGTTTCCCGGTGTCGCCATCTGGCCCGTCCATCGCTTTCTCTCGAGTGGTTCACGCGGCTCGGAAGAAGGTCGCCCTCAGAGTGATCTCAGTTCTTGGTCTTGGCGATGCTCTCCACGAAGGACACGAACGCTGCGCCGTCCTGTGGCTGGCCCGGGTACTGCTGTCCGTCAACGAAGACCGTGGGAGTTCCACGGAATTTCGTCGGCGTCACCGTATTGGGGAACGTGCCGTTCAACACCCTGTCGGATTCCGCTCCGACCCAATTGGCGAACTTCTGGGTCTTCACGCAGTTGGTGATCGCACTCCCGCTGGCACCCGCATCCTTCAGCACGCTGAGGATCTGGGCATCGGTCTTGCCCGGAGTCGACTCTGCGGGCTGGTGGGTGAAGAGCGCCTGCATGACGCTGTAGAAGGCCTCGGGCTGGTCGTTCGCGACACAGGCGGCGGCGTTGGCCGCGCGGGTCGAGTACATGTTGCCCTGCGAGGCTCGGTCGAGGAACGAGATCGGGTGGATCTCGATCGTGGCCACTCCGCTGTCAACCCACGACTTGATCTGCTCGCCGTTCGCCGCCTCGAACGCCTGGCAGATGGGGCACTGGAAGTCGACGTAGCTGACGATATTGACGGTCTTCGCGTGCTTCGAGGGGTCGGTTGGCACGGGGTCCTCGCCGGCCTTGAGCGCGGGCGTGTTCACGACCTGCGTGGTGTTTCCGCTGAGGAGGATGCCGTCGCTGGCCATGTTGAGCGGCCCGCCGGTGTTCGTGGAGAGTTCAACGGGTTTCGGCTGGTTGACGATGACGAGCATGACGATGGCCGCGATCGCGATGACGGCGATGCCGACGCCGCCCTGCAGGAAGAGCCTGTTGCGGCGAACCCTCTTGCGTTCGGCCTCGCGGTCCAGGCGGGCCTTCTCACGCGCTGCTTCGCGGCGATCCTTCTTGCCAGGGGTGCTGTTGCCCGGTGTCGCCATCTGGCAGTTCCATCGCTTTCTCTCGAGTGATTCTGGGAGCTCAGAAGTCTGGTGGTACTGAAATAGTGTCAGGCCAAGGCTGACGAACGCCCGTGAATCAGCTTAAGGGCCCTGTGGCTCACAGCGTGTTGATCACGTCGAGCCGAAGCTGCGCCATCATCACGATGATCACGTAGCAGACGAAGGTCAGCAGCGGCACCCAGCCGTATGCGGCGGCGAAGAACCGCCGTGCTGCTGGTGGAACGGGGATGGTGCCGGCCTTGAGGTTATAGAGCGTCACGGCCCAGAACAGCGGAATCGTCACCGACCAGGTGACCATGCACCAGATGCACAGCGTGCCGATGATGAGGATGCTCTGGCCGATCAGCCAGAAGACCAGCACCGCTGCACCGAGCACACCCGCGTTGAACGCGATCCAGTACCAGCGACGGAACCGCACGCCACTCAGAAGCGCGATGCCGACTGCGATCGGGGCAACCCAGCATCCGACACCGATGAGCGGATTCGGGAAACCGAATATCGAGCCCTGCCAGGAGAGAAGGTTCGCCG
The DNA here is from genome assembly GCF_040227205.1 of Parafrigoribacterium humi. Lineage (NCBI taxonomy): Bacteria > Bacillati > Actinomycetota > Actinomycetes > Micrococcales > Microbacteriaceae > Parafrigoribacterium > Parafrigoribacterium humi. Next base: position 141,657 of record NZ_JBELOA010000002.1, read on the forward strand.
TGCACTGCACCGTCGGGTTGACGTCGCAGTTCAGCGCAGTCGCGGGGGAGACGAACGCGACGATCTTGTCGATCGAGAGCTCCCACGCAGCGAGAAGACCGATGACGCCGGCGACGATGAGGAAGATCCCGAGTCCGACCGGACGGCGGGGTGTCTCCTCCTGGGCCGCAGCATCCGGGGTCGCCCCGCGCGATGCGAGCCGGCCGACGCCCCACGCCGTGACGGCGGCGAAGACCGACACGCCGAGAAGCGACGGTGGGAAACCCAGGGCCGCATCGACTCCGTGCAGTGCGGCTGTGTCCCCGGCAGCCTCCAAGGCACGGAAGGCCGCGATGATCGCCAGGAGAGAGACGAGAACCCCGACGCCACCGACGACGGTCAGAATGACAGAAAGCGCGGTTCGACTTCGGGTCGCGTGAATCGGAGGCACACTCGGATTATTGCATGGTGTCAATGCCGTGATGCTGGGAATGCATGCGATAATCAACTCAGTTGCCCGAGCCGCGCTCGGAGCGACACCAAGAATGCTTACCGGGTATGAAACCGGGCCGCATGCACGTGATCGAGTTCAGACATGGCGCCTTATTGAGGGCACCGTGGGCGCAAGGCGCGCTGGAGAACAGGTGTCACGAGCAGAATGCGTCGGATGGCCAGTTCCGAGGAGAAACGAAGAAGACGAGCGGAACCAGAGACAGTGCACAAGGGTGCAGAGCCGGTTCTGGAACGTCAAGGATTAGCGGGGATTCGCCCAGGCGAAAAGCCGCACGAGAGAGTACCCGGCGGGGTGGCGCGGATTCCCGCACCGGGCTAGGAGCGCACCAGCGATGGTGGAGAAGAACGAAGACAACTCAGGTAATAACGAGCCAGTCAAGAAGCGGGGTCGACTCTTCGGCTCTCGCAAGAAGGCGGTGGATGCTCCGGCGGCCACCCCGGTAGAGCAGGCGCCAGTGCCCGAGTCGGCCCAGCCCGGGCCGACGCAGTCGGCGTCCGCGCAGGCCGAGCCGACGACGAAGGCGGCGAGCAGGACACCGGCGAGCAAGGCCGCAGCAGCCAAGTCAGCGGCGAGCAAGGCACCCGCGAAGAAGGCCACAGCATCCGCGTCGGTCACGCTGTTGAGCGACGAACCCGCCATCGGCAACGAACCCGCTGTCAACCCCGTGGAGAAGACTGCGGGATCCCGCGGCAGGAAGGCGGCATCCGTCGACACGGCGAAGCAGGTTCCGTCGACCACCTCGCTCCTGTTCCAGGCGCCCGATCTGCCCGAGCTGCCGCAGCATTCGCGCGGCAACGACCCGCACGACGGCCACGACGACGGCGACTCGCCGACGGTGCGCCGCAGGGCGCGGCGTCGCAGCGGCGAAGAAGACGACTCAGAGGGCACCCCACCGAACACCGTCGTCAAGGTGCGCAGCCCGCGCAAGCAGGCCGAGCCGAGCAACGAGCCCCAGAAGGTCCGCGGGTCCACGAGGCTCGAAGCCAAGAAGCAGCGTCGTCGCGACGGTCGGGATGCCGGTCGTCGTCGTCCCGTGATCAGCGAGGCCGAGTTCCTCGCCCGTCGCGAGAGCGTCGACCGCGTGATGGTCGTGCGTTCCAAGCACGACCGCATCCAGATCGGTGTGCTGGAGGATGGCGTGCTCGTTGAGCACTACGTCGCCAAGTCCCAGGACGCATCCCTCATCGGCAACGTCTACTACGGTCGCGTGCAGAACGTGCTGCCGAGCATGGAGGCGGCCTTCGTCGACATCGGGCGCGGCCGAAACGCCGTGCTCTACTCCGGCGAGGTCGACTGGGATGCCGCAGCCGAGAACTCCGCAGACGGCAAGAGCCAGGCGCGCCGCATCGAGCTCGCGCTCAAGCCAGGCGACAAGGTGCTCGTGCAGGTCACCAAGGATCCGGTCGGCCACAAGGGGGCCAGGCTCACGAGCCAGGTCTCGCTCCCGGGGCGCTACCTCGTGTACGTGCCCGGCGGATCGATGAACGGCATCTCCCGAAAACTGCCTGACACCGAGCGTGCCCGCCTCAAGAAGATTCTCAAGGAGGTCATCCCCGAGCACGCCGGCGTCATCGTGCGCACGGCTGCAGAGGGAGCCACAGAGGAACAGCTCACCCTCGACGTGAGCCGCCTGACCGCACAGTGGGCCGAGATCAGCGCTGCGCTCGAGACCGTGCAGGCTCCGGCGCTTCTGCACAGCGAGCCGGACCTCCTGGTCAAGATCGTGCGCGACGTGTTCAACGAGGACTTCCACAAGCTCGTCATCGACGGTGAGGATGCCGAGGGCACCATCTCCGGCTACCTTCGGCAGGTCGCCCCGGATCTGATCGACCGCGTCGAGAAGTACGAGGGCACCGCAGACTCCTTCGACGAGTACCGCATCTCGGAGCAGATCGAGAAGGCGCTCGACCGCAAGGTCTGGCTGCCGTCCGGTGGGTCGCTCGTGATCGACCGCACCGAGGCCATGACGGTCGTCGACGTCAACACCGGCAAGTTCGTCGGCTCGGGTGGAAACCTCGAGGAGACGGTCACCAAGAACAACCTTGAGGCGGCTGAGGAGATCGTGCGCCAGCTTCGGCTGCGCGACATCGGCGGAATCATCGTCGTCGACTTCATCGATATGGTGCTCGAGTCCAACCGCGATCTCGTGCTGCGCAGGCTGGTCGAATGTCTCAGCCGCGACCGCACGAAGCACCAGGTCGCCGAGGTCACCTCTCTCGGTCTCATCCAGATGACCCGCAAGAAGCTCGGCCTCGGCCTGCTGGAGTCGTTCAGCGAGCCCTGTGAGGTCTGCGCCGGTCGCGGTGTCATCGTGCGCCACGACCCGGTCACCAAGCATCGCCAGAGCGCGCAGCCGGAGCCGCGTCGTGGACGCAAGGGTGGCAACGGGGGGGACTCCGGTCGTGGCGGTTCGGGCGGTTCGAACCAGGCCAAGAGCAGCACCGGTGGAACCCACGCCATCACCGAGGACGTGAAGAGCGCGCTCGCGCAGATCGCCGCGAGCACCATCGTCCACGCCGGCGGTACAGAAGATGGCGCACAGATTGGCGCACAGGACGGTGCGCAGGACGACAGGCAGAAGGGCGCGGATGCCGCGGCAGTCCTCGCGTCCGGGCTGGCCGCATCCAGCGACACGCCCGCTGCGGCGGACACGGGCGAGCGCGCTCCTGCGCACCCTGAGGCCACGCCCTCGACACCGGACAACTCCCTCCTCGAGATCCTCGACATCCCGGTGAAGAAGAACGCGAGGGCGCCGCGCAAGCTGAGCACCCACGACGCCGAGCAGATCCTCGACTCGGTGCTGGATGCCCTCCCCGAGCCGAAGCAGCCCGGCCAGGGGCGTTCGCGCACCTCGCGCCGCGCATCGAGCCAGGGCACCGTCACGACCCACAGCGACGACACCGCGGTTTAGCGTTCCTGCGGGTCCTCCGGCCGGATGCTTCGGCGCTCACGCTGGGAGACCCGCAGTCCGCTCGCCTGCAGCCGCGTCACGAGTCCGCGGATGCTGACGGGCTCAGCACCCGCCGCGACGAGCGTGTCGTAGCGCTCGGCTGGCACGTCGTAGTGGTCCAGATCGAAGCTGCGGGAGGGTAGGCCTGCGGCGTCGGCGAAGGCGTGCAACTCCTCGAGCGAGTTGTCGCTCACGAGGTGTGACCATAGTGTGCCGTGAGCGGGCCAGATGGGCTGGTCAATCAACACGGTCATGATGAAAAGCCTAGACATGGCCACACCGTCGAGACGGGAGCGAAACCATGTCACGATTCGAAGGTCTGTCGGAACGCAGCCGTGTGCTGCCGCCGGTCGTCGTCGGCGCGAGCATCCTGCTGTTCACTTTTGCGGCGCCGCGTTTCTCGTCGCCATCTCATCGACACTCGGACAGGCCGTGAATGTACTTCCGCTGACCGTTCTGGCCGTAGTGTTGACGTGGAGTTGGCTCGTACGGCATCCCGCTTATCAGGCGGAACGAGCCGACGCGGTCGAGGTTTGACCGGTTCGAGAATCTTCGAGTAGTATTGACTCTCGGTGTGTGCTGGGCTAAGCCCGCTGTTCTGCGCCAAGAGACTTCTCTCACATAGTTAGGGTTACCAAGTGGTTTACGCAGTTGTGCGCGCCGGCGGTCGGCAGGAAAAGGTTGAGGTTGGCACGATTGTCGTGCTCGACCGCATCAAGGCCGACAAGGATGGAAAGATCGAGCTGGCACCGGTGCTGCTCGTTGACGGCAGCAGCATCACGCATGATGCGAAGGCGCTTGCGAGGGTCACGGTGACGGCAGAGGTCGTCGGCGATGAGCGCGGACCGAAGATCGTCATCCAGAAGTTCAAGAACAAGACCGGTTACAAGAAGCGCCAGGGCCACCGCCAGGAACTCACCCGCGTCAAGATCACCAGCATCAAGTAGTTTTCACCTCATTCTCTTAGGGACGTCGAAATGGCACATAAAAAGGGCGCAAGCTCCACTCGTAACGGTCGCGACTCCAACGCGCAGCGCCTCGGCGTGAAGCGCTTCGGCGGCCAGGTCGTCGGTGCTGGCGAGATCATCGTCCGCCAGCGCGGCACGCACTTCCACCCCGGCGTCAACGTCGGCCGTGGTGGAGACGACACCCTGTTCGCGCTTGCCGCGGGTGCCGTCGAGTTCGGTGCCAAGGGCGGCCGCAAGGTTGTCAACATCGTGGAAGCCTCCGCGTAGTTCCCGATGTTGCTTTAGTTTTGAGCTGTACCAGTTCCGGCGGGCTTCGGCTCGCCTGAACTGTTTAACGCCGCTATCGGCAGAAGGGACGCGAATATGGCCACCTTCGTCGACCAGGTAACGCTCCACCTCAGCGCGGGGGATGGCGGGGACGGCTGCGTCTCGGTCAAGCGCGAGAAGTTCAAGCCACTGGCGGGCCCGGACGGCGGTAACGGCGGCGACGGCGGCGACATCGTGCTGCTGAGCGACACCCAGACCACGACCCTGCTCGGCTATCACCGTGCACCGCACCGCAGGTCCGACAAGGGCGGGCCCGGTATGGGCGACCACCGCAACGGCTTCGATGGCGGCGAGCTCGTGCTTCCTGTGCCGGTCGGCACCGTCGTCAAGAACGCCGACGGCGAGCAGCTCATCGACCTGAGCGAGACGGGCATGCGGTTCGTCGTGGCACAGGGCGGCCAGGGCGGTCTCGGCAATGCGGCCCTCGCGTCCACCAAGCGCAAGGCTCCCGGATTCGCGCTGCTCGGAACACCCGGCTGGGAGGGCGACGTCCTCCTCGAGCTCAAGGTCGTCGCCGACGTGGCCTTCGTGGGATATCCGTCCGCCGGCAAGTCCAGCCTGGTTGCCGCGATCTCTGCCGCGAAGCCGAAGATCGCCGACTATCCATTCACGACCCTGCATCCCAACCTCGGCGTCGTGCAGGCGGGCGATAACCGCTACACGGTCGCGGATGTCCCCGGCCTCATCGAGGGAGCCAGCGACGGCAAGGGCCTCGGCCTCGAGTTCCTGCGCCACGTCGAGCGCTGCAGTGCGCTCCTCCATGTGCTGGACTGCGCCACGCTCGACCCGGGCCGCGATCCGATCAGCGACCTCGACGTGATTCTCGCTGAGCTCGCGGCGTATCCGGTGCCAGAGGGCCAGCGCCCGCTCATCGAGCGGCCCCAATTCATCGCACTCAACAAGGTCGACGTGCCGGAGGGGCGTGATCTCGCCGATCTCGTGCGTCCGGAGCTCGAGGCGCGCGGCTACCGGGTCTTCGAGGTGTCCGCGGTGAGCCGCGACGGGTTGCGCGAGCTCTCCTATGCGCTCGGCGACCTCGTCCAGGCAGATCGAGCCGCGGCGGCAGCGGCAACTGCGGATAGCCCACGCATCGTGCTCAGGCCGAAGGCCGTCGGCGACGCGGGCTTCACTGTGCACGTCGAGGGCGGCTCTGGCGGCAATGTCTACCGGGTCGTCGGAGGCAAACCCGAGCGCTGGGTGGCCCAGACCAACTTCACGAACGAGGAGGCAATCGGCTTCCTCGCGGACCGCCTGGCCAAGGGTGGCGTCGAGGACGCGCTGTTCAAGGCGGGTGCCGTCGCAGGCTCGACGGTCATCATCGGTCCAGGACGTGGTGTCGTCTTCGACTGGGAACCCACGCTCACCTCGACCGCCGAGCTGCTGACCGCTCCGCGCGGCACGGATCCGAGGCTCGCACAGACCGATCGTCCGACGAACAAGGCGCGCAGGCAGAACTATCGCGAGCGGATGGATGCGAAGGCCGAGGCGCGTGCCGAGTTGCTCCGCGAGAGGGAGGCCGGCATCTGGAATGATGATGAGGGCTTCGCGATCGACCGGACCGCGGGCGAACACGCCGAGGCGCAGCGCGAGGATGACGAGCCCTCGCGTTCCTGACACTGCTTGAAGAACGCTGACAACACCCATGCCTGAAACGACCGACACCGGCCCCCTGACCGTTCTGCGCCGGATTGCCTCTCGCGAGGAGGTGCCGCAGGCGCGGCGCGTCGTGGTCAAGGTCGGGTCGTCGTCGGTGAGCGGGTTGAACACCGCGCAGATCGCGCCACTCATCGAGGCATTGGCGGAGGCGCACGGGCGCGGCGTGGAGATCGTGCTGGTGTCGTCCGGGGCCATAGCCACGGGCATCCCGTACCTGAGGCTCGATTCGCGCCCCACTGACCTGGCCACCCAGCAGGCGGCAGCGGCCGTGGGGCAGAACGTGCTCGTCTATCGCTACCAGGAGAGCCTGGACCGCTTTCAGATCGTCGCGGGGCAGGTGCTTCTCACCGCGGGGGACCTGCAGGACAAGAAGCACCGCAGCAACGCCCGTCGCGCGATGGAACGGCTGCTCGGTCTGCGCATCCTCCCGATCGTCAACGAGAACGACACCGTGGCGACACACGAGATTCGCTTCGGCGACAATGACAGGCTCGCGGCCCTCGTCTCGCAGCTCGTCAACGCAGAACTGCTCGTGCTGCTCTCCGACGTCGACGCGCTCTACACCCGTCCACCGAAGGAGCCCGGTGCCGTGCGGATCGATCGGGTGGCCGTCGGCGACGATCTCTCGGGCATCGAGTATGGCGGCATCGGCGACACGGGCGTCGGGACGGGCGGTGCGTCCACGAAGGTCGCGGCAGCGAAGCTGGCCTCGAACTCCGGGACCGCCGTGCTCCTCACCTCGACGGCGAACGTGGCTGCGGCGCTGTCCGGGGCTCCCGTCGGCACCTGGTTCGACGCGGCAGTCCGCGACTGACGCGCGTCGCTAGAGCGCCCTCGCCGTCTCCCGCTCGGCCAGGGCGAGGTGTTCCACGCGGTGCGGCGGCACGAGGGGGAGAGCGAGTAGGGGTGCGGCCGCGGTCGCGAGGAGGGCGAGCGGGTAGCCGACGACCGCGATGAGAGCGCCGAGCGCAGGTCCCACCGCGGATGCCGCGAGAAACTGCCCGGTGTTCTGGGCACCGAGTGCGCGCCCAGCCCAGTCACTCCCGGCGAGCTCGGCCACGGCCGTGTAGGCCAGGCCGTTGTCCGCGACGCTCGCGCAACTCGCCAGCAGGTACGCAGCGGCGACGACGAACGGCACGCCGGGGGAGCCGACGAACGCCGTGGCGACCATCGTCAGCGCCGCGGTGACCGCAACCCACCTAAGGGGCGACAGTCGGCTACCCACGCGGTCGCTGAGCACCCCGACCCCGATGCGTCCGAGCGCGCCGACGAACTGGCTGACGCCGATCAGGGCGCCAGCGGCGAGTGGCGCCCAGCGCTGCTCGCTCACCAGCCAGACCAGTCCGAAGGTGGAGAGGGCGAACTGTGGCACGACGAGCAGTGCCGATGCCAGGTGGATACGCCACAGCACTCCGTTGGCCCGATAGGGGTTCACCCCTGACGCATGTGTGGCGAGGGAAGCAGGCTCGTGGCGGGATGAGCGACTCCCTCCGCGGGCCGGCTGCTCCCGCCGCGAAGTGGGTGTGATGCTGCGAAGAGGGTTCACGATCCACAGTGCGCACGCCGCTGCGCAGAGTGCCGTGAGCAGCGCGCCGAACGCGAAGGCGGCGCCCGCGCCGATGGACGAGGAGAGGGTCGGAACGGTGACGGCTGCGACCGCGACGCCGAGGGGCTGGCAGGTCTGGCGGATGCCCATGGCGAGACCCCGACGCTTCGCCGGGAACCAGCCGATGACCACCCTGCCGCTCGCCGCGTTGGTCGACGCCGCGGCCATCCCCGCGCCGAGCAGGAATCCGCCGAGGATCAGCAGTGTCCCGGTGGTCGGGCGCTGGCCCGGGTGCAGCCCGGTGCTCGCAGCGGCCGCGCCGATGGCGGCGATTGCAGTGAGGGCGAGGCCGCCGGAGAGCACCCAGCGCTCGCCGTAGCGATCGGTGACGGCGCCCCAGGCGACCAGGGTGAGCACCATGCCGAGCGTCGGCACGGCCGCGAGAGTGCCCGCCTGGGCGAGATTGAGCCCGAGGTGCGCGTGTAGCAGAGGGATGAGCAGTGCGGGGGTCGTGACCACGAGGGTGCCTGAGGCCTGCGCCGCGACTCCGATGCCGAGCATGAGCCAGGGGCTGGCGTCTGCCCTCGTCGTGGTGGTCGTCATCCATGAAGCCTACGGTATTCCAAACTGGTATACCAACTGGGGTTCTAGACTGAAGGCATGCCTGACATCCTTGTCTCAACGCCGTCTCTGCTCGAGCGGCTGGGTGCTGCGCGCGTTGCGTCGATCCCGCTGGCCACCGCGACCACGGACGTCAAGAACCGGGCGCTCGCGGCCATCGCCCAGGGCATCCTCGACAACGCGGACGCCATCGTCGAAGCGAACGACCTCGACCTGGCCAACGGCCGGGAAAATGGCCTGAGTGCGGCCCTGCAGGACCGACTGCGCCTGGATTCCGCACGCCTGACCGGCCTCGCGGACTCCGTGCGGCAGATCATCGCCCTCACTGACCCCGTCGGCGTCTCCGTGCGTGGCCAGACGCTGCCCAACGGTCTCAAGATCAGCCAGGTGCGCGTTCCCTTCGGTGTGGTCGGCGCCATCTATGAGGCTCGCCCCAACGTCACCGTCGACATCGCGGCGCTCGCACTCAAGAGCGGCAACGCCGTCGTGTTGCGCGGAGGCAGTGCCGCAGAGAACAGCAACCGGGTGCTCGTGCGCACGATCCAGGACGCGCTTCGTTCCGCCGGCCTTCCCGCGGATGCCGTGCAGACGATCGATGAGTTCGGCCGAGACGGCGCAAAAGAGCTCATGCAGGCCCGCGGCTACGTGGACGTTCTGATCCCGCGCGGCAGTGCAAACCTCATCAACACCGTGGTCATGGAGTCGAAGGTTCCCGTGATCGAGACGGGTGCGGGAGTCGTGCACGTGTTCCTCGACGAGTCCGCGGGAGAACAGCTCTCCGCGCGTCTCGTGCACAACGCCAAGGTGCAGCGCCCGAGCGTGTGCAATGCGCTCGAGACCCTGCTCGTGCACGCCGCGGCCGCTGAGCGTCTGCTCCCGCCCGTCCTGCGCACGCTGCGCGAGGCGGGCGTCACTATCCACGCGGATGCCCGCAGCCGTGCCATCTTCCCCGATGCCGTCCCCGTGACGGAGGAGGACTGGTCGACAGAGCACATGTCGCTCGACATCTCGGTTGCGGTCGTCGACGACCTGGACTCGGCCATCGAGCACATCCGCAGGTACTCCACTCACCACACCGAGTCGATCATCACCAACGACCTCGCGAACGCCGAACGCTTCCTCGCCGAGGTGGACTCCGCGGTTGTCATGGTCAACGCCTCGACACGGTTCACGGACGGCGGGGAGTTCGGATTCGGCGCCGAGGTGGGCATCTCGACCCAGAAACTGCACGCGCGCGGCCCGATGGGTCTGCCCGAATTGACGAGTACCAAGTGGATTGTGCGCGGTTCGGGCCAGATTCGCGGCTAGATTAGTACTTGCCGGCTCACGCGTCGGCACGCAGGGATCTGTGAACGGAGAAACGTAAATGTCGTTGCTGAACTCGGTGGTTGCGGCAGCAACCGAGACCCATCTCACCGCGCCTGCCTGGATCTTCCCGGCCGTCGCTGCGACGCTCTTCATCGCGCTCGGGTTCATCGTGTGGAGCTTCCGTGACGTTGCGAACCGGCACACCAACAAGCTTGGCGGCGACCAGCACTAGGCAGACCCGGTGGTCGAGACTGAGGTTCGGCACCCGCGCATCGGCGTGATGGGTGGAACCTTCGATCCCATCCACAATGGCCACCTCGTCGCGGCCAGCGAGGTCGCACAACAGCTGCACCTTGACGAGGTCGTCTTTGTTCCGACCGGTCTCCCGTACCAGAAGGAGGGCGCGACCTCCGCGGAGCATCGGTATCTCATGACGGTCATCGCGACGGCGGCGAATCCCCAGTTCACGGTCAGCCGCGTCGACATCGATCGCGACGGTCCGACATACACGATCGACACCCTCCGCGACCTGCGCGCCGAGCGCCCGGACGCGGAGCTGTTCTTCATCTCCGGGGCAGACGCGATCGCGCAGATCCTCGACTGGAAGGACGTGGCCGAGCTCTGGTCGCTCGCGCACTTCGTAGCTGTGACTAGGCCGGGACATCCGCTGTCTGTTTCCGGTTTACCTGAGTCAGACGTAAGCTTGTTGGAAGTGCCCGCCTTGGCGATCTCGTCAACCGACTGTCGCGAGCGGGTAAGCCGGGGATTCCCGGTGTGGTATTTAGTTCCCGACGGTGTTGTTCAGTACATCTTCAAACACCACCTGTATCGGAGTCAGACATGACAGCGTGGCAAGACCAGCCTCCTCAGAGTCGGCGAGAGCTGCGCCTGAGCGAGCAGCGTGGAGCCGACGGCAACAACAACGCGCCCAGTGAGGACGAACTCGCCGAGCAGCGGGCGCGGGATGCCGAAGCAGACACCGCGAACGTGGCACGCCCCGAGTGGGCTTCCTCACCCCGTCGCAGGTCGCAGCACGCATACTCACAGGCCCAGGATGGAGCGGAGCGCCCCTCCCAGATTCCCAGCTACGGTGGGCCGTCGTTTGGTTCCGGTGCCGCTGGCCTGCCAGCGCAGCCCATCGCTCCGGAGGAACGCACACCCGAGCTGCAAACCCCGGATGCGCGTCATCCCCACCGCGCGGATGGCTTCGACGCGCGTGCCCCGCGCGTCGACGACACTCCTCCCGCCTATCGCGTGCGGGAGTTCAACCCGGAGTCGCGTCGCTCCATGTACTCTGCGACCTCCGAGCTCTCTGCCTCGGACTGGAGCAAACCCGGTGCGGCAGGAGAACCGGTCGACCTCGACTATCGCACGCAGCAGCGTCCGAGCCTGCGGCCCGAGCCCGCGCAGACACCCGCAGTGAGCGTCGTGCCCGAGCGCCCGCAGCCGAGTTCGGAGCACACTCTCACCCGTCGTGAGCTGCGAGCCATGCGCGAGGCGTCAGAGAGAGCGGCAGAGCAGGGCGCGGCGGCCCCCGCGCAGCCCACCGCCGCGCCAGACCCGGCGACCACGCAGACCGGGCCCCAGCAACAGGAACCCCAGCAACAGGAACCCCAGGGCCAGGAGTTGGGCCGCCGCCCCGAGACCCAGACCGCCCAGATACCTCCGCCCCTCCTGACGCCGCCGCCGCTCCAGGCCCCGGCTGCTCCGGCTCCGCAGTCGTCGCAGGAGCTCTCTCGGGCGATGGCAGAGTTCGACACGCTCATCTCGCGCGACATTCCGGACGCGCCTGCTGCTGTTGCCGCGAAGCGGCCCTCCGTCTTCACGCCCGGTCCCGTGCATCCCACCGCGGACGACCAGTCGAGCAACGAGCAGCAGGACCACGAGCAGCAGGACCACGAGTCGCAGGACGCCGACCAGCCCGGGAACGACCAGCCCGGCAACGACCGACCCCGCAGCGACCGACCCGAAGATGGCCAGCCGAACGGTCGCGTCATCGAGGAGGATCCTGCCGCCGACAAGGTGTACACGGTGCCCACCGGGCACTGGTCCACGCAGGGAGCCATCGACGACGAGACGCAGCCCGGGGGTGTCGTGCTCAGCCGCAACGTTGCCGCGGCCGGGAGTCCGGTCACCGCGAGTCACCTGGTGATCTCTTCGATCCCCACGGCGAATGACCTTCTGCTGCCGTTCAGTGCGACAGGCGAGATCATGGTCACCGGCACGATTGACCTGCCGCGCAGTCTCGGGACGACGGGCGCGCATCCCGCCCGCTACGACCATTCGGACGTCGACGCGCTGCTCGAGGCGAGCGACCGCGAAGACAGCAACGTCGACTCCGCTCCCGTCAGGGCGATCCGCGCGGTGAGCACCCACACCTCCAGCCGCGGGCTCATCGGAACGGTGAAACCGCCGCGCAGCAGCCGCCTGCCCATGGTGCTGGCCATTTCGACCGCCGCGGTTGCGGCTGCCGTCGTCGTGCTGTTCGTGGCCGGCTTCGTGCTGCACCTGTTCTAGTCCCGTGGCCGATTTCTCCCTTTCTTCCCCTTTCTCTACCCCTGTGAGGACTCCGTGACCGCGACAGAGTACGCCCGCGAACTTCTGCACCTGGCCGCCATTGCCGCGGACTCCAAGCAGGCAGAGGATCTCGTCGCCCTCGACGTGTCCGGCCCGCTGCCCCTGGCCGACATCTTCCTGCTCGCCACGGGGCGCAACGAGCGCAACGTGATCGCGATTGCGAGCGAGATCGAAGACAAGCTCATCGAGGCAGGGACGAAGCCGCTCCGCCGCGAGGGTCGCACCGAGGGCCGGTGGATCCTGCTCGACTTCGGTGACCTCGTCGTGCACGTCTTCCACGAGGAGGACCGCGCGTACTACTCGCTCGAGAGGCTCTGGAAGGATTGCCCGGTCATCCCGATCGATCTTCCGGTGCGCGAGTCGGCCGAGTAAGCCTCGCCGTAATGCCCGCCCGACTCGCGCTGCCGTGCTGGACGGGCGCCGCGGATGACCGTGCGCGCACCCTTGCGGGCATCGACGCCTGGGCGGGCAGCGCGGCCCTCGCGCGCATCGTGAGGGTCTTCGGTGGTGAGACCGCGGATCGCCGTGGTGCCGAGCTCCTCGACTGGCTTGACGGATTCTCTGCGGTCCACTGGGACTTCCGCAGGGGAGCGGAGCGCAACCTCGCGCCCGTCGCGACGCTTCCGGACGGCGTGGAGCGTCTCGTGTTCGAGGCCGCGCCTGAGCTGGGACTCGCCGGCCCCTATTCTCCACGCCTGGCCGAATACGACAGCGTGCTCATGACCGGCGGGATGATTCGCGCGGAGATCGTCAAGCCGCGGTTTGCGCGGGAGTTACTTGCTGGTGGCCTGAAGGCGACGTGCGTGGTGTTCCTGGGCGGGTTCCGCGCGTTCGCGGGTGATGAGCTCGACCTCGCGCCCGTCTTCGGCGTACGCGGCGACAATGAGTTCGATGCGATGGTCCACGGAATGGAGCTGGCGTTCGGGCCGCTCGGCGAACCCGAGGTCACGGGGAGCGGTGCAGGGCGGGGTAACTCCGACTGGCGGGTGTGCAGCTGGAGAATCGACGGACTGGAGCTGCGGGTGGTCGCGGCCCCGTCATCCGATCCGGAGCACAGGCGTGCGAACACGGCGGATACCTACCGATTCTGGGCAGACAGGGTTCGGCAGCGGGGGCATCGTTCCGTGCTCGTGGTCACGACGCCCATCTACGTGCCGTACCAGGGTGCTGGTGCCGTGGAGATTCTCGGGCTCGAGCACGCGCTCTCCGTAGAGACCATCGGGGCGAGTGAGTCCGCGAGCGACCTGGGGGAGCACAGCCAGCGGTACTCTGCGCAGAATCACCTACAGGAGATCCGCTCGGCCATCCGTGCACTGCGTAGCCTGAGGGGCAGACTCACGACGGGAGACCAGGGTGGCGCAGAGTAGGTACCCGGTGTTACGGGGCGATCGACTGCGACTGCGTCCGCCGGGGGTGGCGGATGCCGCGCCGCTGCTCGCAATCCTGCTCGAGCCCGAGGTCTCCACGTGGTGGACGGGCTATACGCCGGAGATCGTGCAGAGCGAGATGGTCGAGTCCGATCGGCACCTGGTGATCGAGATCGACGGACAGGTGGCCGGCGCAGTCGCCATCTACGAGAACAACGAGCCGGAGTATCGGGCCGCGGCGCTGCACATCTTTCTCGGCGCACATTGGTACCGCAATCGCTACGGCGCCGAGGCGCTGGCCACCGCGATCAACTTCCTGGTGGAGCAGGGGCATCACCGCTTCACGCTGGACCCTAACGCGAACAACGCTCCCGCTATCCGCAGCTACGAGCGTCTCGGTTTCGTGAAGGTTGGGCTGGCACGCGACTACCAGCGTATGCCGAGCGGTGAGTTGAATGACGCGCTGCTGATGGATCTGGTGATGCGCGACTTCCCGGGCGGGCGCATCGACTGGCGTCGCGACTGATTCCGGGCGGCTCTCAGCGCGGGCGGTTCTGGCGGTGCTCCGTTGTGTAGTAATCTTGTCGAGTTGTCCGGTTTGCCGGGAACATGGGTCCATGGCGCAGCCTGGTAGCGCACCTGCATGGCATGCAGGGGGTCAGGGGTTCGAATCCCCTTGGATCCACCACAGTTTCATCACAGCGGACGCTCGCACGAGCACCCGCGAGCCGGTCAGTCCGATTTGCGCAGGGTCAGGATCTGCTCGGCGTGGCCGAATGGGCCTGTGCCGTCGTGCAGCACGGTCGAGGTGAGCCCGATGCCATCCCGGCCGAAGGTCACCGAGTTCTGCAGGCCGAGCCACGGCCCGCCGGGCTCGCGGTAGAGGTGCAGCTGCAGGTCGAGGTTCGGGAACAGGTAGCTACCAGGGCCGGGCTTCACCCGGGTCGCAACGCCGTTGGTCGTGTCCACGAGCCCGACGAGCGCCGCGAACTCCGAAAACGGCTCCGTGTCGATGAGCGGATGCTTCGCCCTGATCCACACGCGCCCCTTGCCCGCCCTGTGGTCGGCCAGCGGTCGCGCCTCGATCGACCGGATGTAGCCGCCCGGCCAGTCGTCCAGCGTCGTCGGGGGGAGCGCGGCATCCAGCCCCGGCAGCCGCTCGTCCTCGACCGCGGCGACCGCGCTCGTGTCGGAGAGCTGCATGCGCCAGGCCGTCGCGCGCACGGCCGTGCGGCCGCCCGCGACGAGCTCCGCCCGCACGAGTTCGATAGTGCGGCCGGGGCGCAGCATCGCCGTCACGATCTCGAACTCGCCGTCCGGGATCAGGCCGAGAATGTCAAAGCTGATGCGCGCCATCCGCATGTCGTCCCTGGGCTGGAAGCGCTCGAGGCAGTGGGCGAGGATTC
Organism: Parafrigoribacterium humi; assembly: GCF_040227205.1. Classification (NCBI taxonomy): domain Bacteria; kingdom Bacillati; phylum Actinomycetota; class Actinomycetes; order Micrococcales; family Microbacteriaceae; genus Parafrigoribacterium; species Parafrigoribacterium humi. The sequence goes on from NZ_JBELOA010000002.1 coordinate 156,876, forward strand.
CCGACACGGGAGCCATGTGCTGCTCGTGCGGATTCCAGGCCCCCTGCGCGTGCACCGTCGACGCGTAGCGGCCATCACCGAGTGCCCGATAGTACGGCTCCGCTGGCGTGGTCACGAGCCCAGCCTAATCCTGGCCGCCAGCCAGCCTCGCCCGCTGCGCGTTGTCTGAAGGCGATCATGTTCATCCGGTTGCCGCAGCGGATACTGCAGAATCGCTTCGATCCGTTGCGAGAGAGGTCGAGGAGCACGCCGTCGCAGTCCTCGGCCTCGCAGGAGCGGAGCCTGCCCATCTCGTCCGTGCGGATGACGTCCACGAGGGCAAGGGAGAACTCCACGAGGATGCGCTCCGCGAGCGGCGCGCCGAGGTCCGTGGCGTGGAGGTGCCAGTCGAAACCATCGTGGCGCATGAGGTGGGGGAGCGCGCGGGCGTCGCGCAGCATCCGATTCACTTCGAACGCCGCGGCATCCCGGCCGAGCGTCCAGAGATGGCGGATGCGTCCACGTGCATCGCGCACCTCGCGCAGTTCTGTCTCGTTGCGGTCGAAGCGACCGGAGTAGCGATTCTCGACCAGCAGTGCCGTGAGCTGTGCCGGAGTGGAGAGCTCGTCCGCCCCGCTCCGGGATGCCGTGGAGACCGTGTTGCCGAGCGCTGCGGCGAAGACCAATGCTTCGTCAGTGTCAGGGGCAAAATGCAAATTGACTCCTTACTCAATCTGAGACTAGCGTCAGAATCGCGCCGCAGCCAGTGCGCCAGCAGGGAGACCCATGAAACGTTCGCCGACCTCCGTCGGACTCGCCGTCGCGGTGCTCGCCGCGGCGTGTTTCGGCCTGTCCGGAGCGTTCGCCAAGCCCCTGCTCGAAGCGGGGTGGAGTCCGGGTGCGGCCGTGACGGTTCGCGCGCTCACGGGTGGGCTGTTGCTGGCACCGATCGCCGTGTATTCACTGCGCGGGAAATGGGTTTCCCTGTGGCGGGGTCGCTGGCGTGTGCTCGGGATGGCGCTTCTCGGCGTCGCGGCCTGCCAACTGCTATATTTCGCCGCGATCGAGCGCATTCCCGTCGGCACGGCCATCCTGCTCGAGTTCATGGCGCCGCTCCTTCTCGTGGCCGTGGCCTGGGCGCGCACCCGTCGGCTGCCGAAGACCGCGGTGCTCGTCGGTTCGGTTGCGGCACTGCTCGGCCTCGTGTTCGTGATCTCACCCTCGGGGGCGACGAGTCTTGACCTGCTCGGACTCGTGTTCGCACTCGGCGCCATGGTCGGCTGCGCGGTCTACTACGTCGTTGCGGCCCGGCCCGCGGATGGCCTGCCGACCGTTGCCCTCGCGTCCTTTGGCCTGCTCATCGGCGGGCTCGCGCTCGGCCTCGCGAGCGTCGTGGGCCTCATCCCGTTCGCGGTGACCTTCGGCCGGGTGCATCTGTTCGGTGAGTCGGTGGCCTGGTGGGTGCCGATGCTCGTGGTCTGCGTCGCCGCCACGGCGATGGCCTACGCCACGAGCATCGCGGCCACCTCGATGCTCGGATCGCGGCTGGCATCCTTCGCGGGCCTGCTCGAGGTGATCTTCGCGACCTTCTATGCCTGGCTGCTGCTTGGTGAGGAGCTCACGCTCCTGCAGTTCCTCGGGGGAGCGCTCATCCTCGCCGGGATCGCGTTCGTGCGCTCGGAGAAGGCGGACGAACCGGCGAAGCTCAGGCCACAGCCTTACGACGCATTCGTGCCTTGAACCGCGCGGTGTCGGGGATGCGGGCGAGCGCGGGCCCGACGATGATGGTGATGAGCACGTAGGCGGTTGCCAGCGGTGCGAGCTGGGGCTGGACGCCCGCGGTGACGGCAAGGCCGGCGATCACGATCGAGAACTCTCCGCGCGGGGTGAGGGTGAGGCCCGTGCGCCAGCGCCCCGGGGCACCGAGCCCCGTACGCCTCGCGGCGAGGTAGCCGCTCAGCACCTTGGTGCCGATCGTCACGATCGCGAGCCCGAGGGCAGGCAGGAGCACCGGAGGGATGTCGTTCGGATCGGTGGCGAGACCGAAGAAGACGAAGAAGACCGCGGCGAACAGGTCGCGCAGCGGGCTCAGCACTCGCGCGGCGCGCTCTGCGGCGGGCCCGGAGATCGCGATGCCGACCAGGAAGGCTCCGACCGCGGCGGAGACGCCGACCTGTTCCGCGGCTCCAGCCACGAGCAGCGTGAGCCCGAAGACGCCGAGGAGCAGCGGCTCGGGGCTCTGCACCGCGAACAGTCTGCCGACGAAGCGGCCGTGCCTGAGCGCGACAACGAGAATCACGAAGACGACCGCGACGGCGATGACCACGGTTGTCGCACCCTCGAGCAGCCCTGCTCCGATCACGAGCGCGGACAGCACGGGCAGGTAGAACGCCATGGCGAGATCCTCGATGACGAGGATCGAGAGCACGACGGGCGTCTCGCGGTTACCGAGTCGGCCGAGGTCCCGCATCACCTTCGCGATGACACCGCTCGACGACACCCAGGTGATGCCGGCCAGTGCGACGGCCGCGACCGGCCCCCATCCGAGGATCAAGGCGAATGCCGCGCCCGGGATCGCATTGAACAGCCCGTCGAGCAGCCCGGCCACGCGGGATTCCTTGAGGTTCTGCATGAGCTCTCCTGCGGAGTACTCCAGGCCGAGCATCGCAAGCAGCAGGATCACACCGATCTCCGACCCGACGGCGAAGAACTGTTCGCTCGCGTCGAGCGGTGCGAAGCCGCCCTTGCCGAAGACCAGGCCAGCGAGCAGGTAGAGCGGGATCGGAGAGACTCGGATGCGGATCGCGAGACGGCCAAGGATGCTCAGACCCAGGAGCAGCGCGCCCACCTCGGTGAGCAGCACGGTCGTGTTATGCATACGGATCCGCGGCTATTGCGGACCGAGGGCGATGAGGCTGCTCAGCGCGTCGAGGCCTTTGCGTGTGCCGACCGCGACAATGATGTCGCCCGGCTCGAACGGCACATCCGGTGTCGGCGATGCCACGACGTGCGACCCGCGCACGATGGCGACGATCGACACACTCGTGCGCGTTCTCGCCTTGGTATCGCCCATCGGGCGGCCGATGTATGGCGAGTCGAACGGTAGGGAGATCTGCTCCGTGAACACCCCGGCGGTCTGGTCGCCGAGGCCGGCGAGCTGCCCGAGCATGAGGGATGCGCCGAGCACGTCGGCGAGAGCGGCCGCCTCGTCATCGGTCAGCGCGATCGAGTCGCTGCTGGAGTCTGGATCGTCTTGGTCGAAGATCGCGAGGTCGCGCTCGCCTGAACGGTGCGACACGACGCTGATCTTGCGCCCGCCGCTCGTCAGCAGATCGTGGCGCATCCCAATGCCGGGAAGGTCTACTCGCTGAACTCGGGCTCCCATGAAACGAGGGTATCAGGCGTCATTTCGGCGAGATTCGCGCGGATCGTCGTCGTCGATCTCGTGCAGCACCGTGTCTGCGATCGAGGCGAGCAGGTCGAGCTGCTCGGCGCTGAGCACGTCCGTGACGTAGCGGCGCACGGCCGTCTCGTGGTGGAGCCTGGCGGCCTCGGCTGCTGCGCGGCCCTCCTCGGAGGCCCGGACGATGAATCCGCGACTGTCTTCGGGGCATTCTTCGCGCACGATGAGGCCGCGTTCGGTCATGCGGCGTAGCTGGTGCGAGAGTCGGCTCTTCTCCCACTCGAGACCGCAGCGCAGTGCGAGGGAGCGCAGGGAACCGTCGGGCGAATCGACGACGGCGGTGAGGATCTCGTAGTCGGCCTCCGAGAGCCCGGTTTCACGCATGAGCTCGCGGCCGAGCCTGCCGCTGAGCCGCGCGCGCATCCGTTGGTAGCTCGCCCACGCGGAGGCCTGGTGCTCGGTGAGCGGGCCGGTGAGCTCCGAGGATGCAGCCGCCGAACCAGTCATGCGACCAGTGTAGTTGATACATCAACAAAACGCGCTATGCTGGTTGACGCGTCAACAAAACGCATAGCAGACAGCGAGACGGAGCACCATGTACTACGGGCACGAGCTACAGTTCGGCACCTTCATCACGCCAGCGAACAACCCGCCGCAGGCCGCGGTGTCGCTGGCGCTGCTCAGCGAGCAACTCGGCTACGACCTGGTCACCTTCCAGGATCACCCGTACCAGCCAGCGTTTCTCGACACCTGGACCCTGCTGAGCTGGGTGGCCTCGCGCACGGAGCGGGTGCACCTCTCCCCGAACGTTCTCAACCTCCCGCTTCGGCCGCCCGCCGTCACGGCTCGGGCCGCGGCAAGCCTCGACCTGCTCTCCGGCGGCCGCATGAGCCTCGCCCTCGGCGCGGGTGGATTCTGGGACGCGATCGAAGCCATGGGCGGGCGACGCCTGACCCCTGGACAGTCGGTGGACGCTCTGAGCGAGGCAATCGACGTCATCCGCGGCATCTGGGATGCGGGCGAGCGCTCGTCTCTTCGCATTGACGGTGACTACTACAGCCTTGCGGGCGCGAAACGAGGCCCGTCGCCCGCCCACAACATCCCCATCTGGCTCGGCGCGTACAAACCCAGGATGCTGCGCCTGATCGGCCGCAAGGCGGACGGCTGGCTGCCATCCCTCGGGTACATGAAGCCTGGGGAACTCGCGAACTCGAACACGGTCATCGACGAGGCGGCCGTCGGCGCTGGCCGCGATCCGCGTGAGATCCGTCGACTGCTCAACATCGGTGGCCGATTCTCGGCGGCGAACGGTGGCTTCCTGCAGGGGCCGAGCGAGCAGTGGGTGGAGGAACTGTTGCCCATGGTCATGGACGACGGCGTCGGCACCTTCATCGTGGCCGCCGATGACCCCGGCACCCTGGAACGCTTCGCCGAGGAGGTTGCGCCCGCTCTTCGTGCGGCCGTCGAGCGGGAGAAGATCTCGCGCGGCGTTCCGCAGTCGGGTGGCATCGTGCGCAATGCGATCGCTCTCGGCAAGCGGCGGGACGGCATCGACTATGACGGCATCCCCGGGTCCATTGCCGGAAGCGCGATCGAGCCGGGCGACGCGAGCTACTCGCGCGTGCGCTCGACCTATATGCGGGGCGGTGCCCCCGGTCTCGTGCTCCAGGTGCACACCGCGGCGGAGGTCGTCGATGCGGTGGCGTTTGCGCGGGCAAACCCCGACGTTCCACTCGGCGTGCGCAGCGGCGGACACGGCATCAGCGGCCGGTCGACGAACGACGGCGGCATCATCATCGACCTGTCTCCGATGAAGGCGATCGACGTGCTGGATGAGTCGGCGCGACTGGTGCGAGTCGAGCCGGGTGCGCGCTGGAAGGATGTCGCGCACGCGCTCGCTCCCCACGGCTGGGCGCTGAGCTCGGGCGACTACGGCGGGGTCGGGGTCGGCGGCCTCGCGACAGCGGGCGGGGTGGGGTACCTCGTGCGCGAGCACGGCCTCACGATCGACCACCTGCGCGCCGTTGAGCTCGTGCTCGCGGACGGCTCTGTCGTGCGGGCAGACGCAAACGAGAACCCAGAGCTGTTCTGGGCGGTGCGTGGCGCGGGCGCGAACGTCGGAATCGTGACGGCCTTCGAGTTCGAGGTCGATGAGGTGGGAGAGGTCGGCTTCGCCCAGCTCGTATTCGACGCGTCAGACACCGCGGGATTCCTCGAGCGCTGGGGCACCACGGTCGAGGCCGCTCCGCGCGAGGTCACGAGCTTCCTGATCATGGGCGCGTCTCGCCGTGGCCAGCAGACCGTCGCGCAGGTGATGGTCGTGGTCGACTCGAGCGAGCCGGACACGATCATCGAGATGCTTCAGCCCTTCGCCGAGGTTGCGCCGCTTCTCGACCAGTCCGTGAGTCTCACCCCGTACAGCGCCATTCTCGACAACGCCCAGGATGGCAGCCACAACGGGCAGGGCGAGCCGGTCTCGCGCTCGGCCCTCGTCGAGCACATCACACCTGAGTTCGCCGACGGAGTCGCGGAGATGCTGCAAAGCGGCACAAGCTACTTCTTCCAGATCCGCTCCGTCGGTGGCGCCGTCCAGGACATCGAGGCGGACGCCACGGCCTACGCCGGGCGGTCAGCGAACTTCTCGGTGATTGCGCTCGGGCCCAGCAGGGAGCGGCTGAACGCGGTGTGGGAGAAGCTGAAGCCGCACTTCAACGGCCTCTACCTGAGCTTCGAGTCTGATCTGAGCCCGGAGCGAATCGACGAGGCGTTTCCACCGGCGACGCTCGCTCGACTCCGCCGGGCGAAGCTGCGGTACGACCCGGAGAACGTGTTCCGCGACAACTTCAACGTCGCCCCGGCCGAGGAGCTCAAGGCGTCCTGAACGAGGTGCGTCGAGTGTCAGCCGGGGAGCCCGACGATGAGGCGAAGCGAGCCGTCGAACTCCGGCTGGGTGCGCAGCGCGCCGTAGCGGGAATCCCACGCCCCGGAGTCGAGGTCGCGGCGGAGCTCACGCTCGAACCGCGGCTCCACCTCCGGGCCGACGAAGCTCCACGCAGAGTTGGACAGGCGTGCGCCCGGGTCGAGCAGCGCTTCGGGCCGGCCGTAATACGCCTCTCCGAATCCGTCGGTGCAGTCGAGTGGTACGGGCAGCGCACGCACCTCGACGGCACCGCCGAGCGCCCGCGCGATGTCGGCCGGGGCCGGATAGCGGCGCGCCTCGGTCTGTAATACCTCCGGCGCGTAGTCCACGAGCCAGAATCGGTTCAGCTCCGCCGGGTCGCAACTGAGGATCACGACCGGACCCCTGGTGACGCGCCGCACCTCGTGCAGCCCCGCTTCCAGGTTCTGCCACTGGTGCACGGTGAAGGTCGCCATGGCCGCGTCGAAGCTGTCGTCGGCGAAGGGGAGGGATTCTGCACTCGCGTCGATCGCGATCGAGAGCGATGCGGGGCGCTGCGCGCGCATCGACGCGCTCGGCTCGACCGCCGTCACCTCGCGGTCGAGAGGCTCGTAGGAGCCCGCGCCCGCACCGACATTGAGCACCGTGCGCGCATCACCGAGGGCACCGTGAATCTGCGCGGCGATGCGCGCATCCGGGCGCCGATAGCGCGAGTAGTCGGTCGCGATCGTGCCGTAGTCCGCGTCACCGGCGCTTCCGTCGGCCTTCCTGGGCGGAGTCGTCATGACTGGAAGTCTAGGAGTTCGGCCGCTACCAGGCGGCAGTCACGTAGTCCTTGAGGAAGACACCGCAGACGTCTTCGCCGGCCTCGCCGCGCACGATCGGATCGTAGACGCGAGCCGCGCCGTCCACGAGGTCGAGCGGGGCGTGGAAGCCCTCTTCCGCGAGTCGCACCTTGGTGGGGTGGGGCCGCTCATCCGTGATCCAGCCCGTGTCGACGCTTGTCATGAGGATGCCGTCGGTCTCGAGCATCTCCTTGGCGCTCGTGCGCGTGAGCATGTTAAGCGAGGCCTTGGCCATGTTGGTGTGCGGGTGGCCCGGGCCCTTGTAGCCACGGCCGAACTGCCCCTCCATCGCCGAGACGTTCACGATGTATTTGCGGCGCGCCTCCGAGGCGGCCATCGCGGGCCTCAGTCTGCTCACGAGCAGGAATGGCGCTGTCACGTTGGCGAGCTGCACCTCGAGCATCTCGAGCGGGTTGACCTCCTGCACGTGCTGGGTCCAGCTGTTCGCGTCGTGGCGGTCTGGCACGAGGCCACCGGCATCGATTGCGGTGCCCGCGGCCAGTCGTTCGAGCGAGGATGACCCGGCCTCCATGGCGAGGGCGGTGAGCTCGGCCGCTGTTCTGCCGCCGGCGAGCACGCTCTGGGAAAGCAGCGGATGCGCCGCTACGGAGGCCGCGAGTGCCTGCGGGTGCGCGTCGTTCGTGCGTCCGAAGGTCAGGAGTTCCGGGAGCGGCCCGTCCGGCAGCGGATGCGACTCGCCCTCGGTGAGCGGAGCGTACGCGCCGGGGGAGCGTCGCACGGTCTGCGCGGCGTTGTTGATGAGGATGTCGAGCGGTCCGGCCTCGATCATCGCGTCACTGAGGCCGATCACCTGGGCCGGGTCCCGCAGGTCGATGCCGACCACGCGCAAGCGGTGCAGCCACTCGGGGGCATCGGGCAGCGAAGAGAAGCGGCGCACGGCGTCCCGGGGAAAGCGGGTCGTGATCGTCGTGTGCGCACCATCCCGAAGCAGCCTGAGGGCGATGTACATGCCGATCTTCGCGCGACCGCCGGTGAGCAGCGCGCGCTTGCCGGTGAGGTCGGTGCGGGCATCGCGCTTGGCGTGGCTCATGGCGGCGCAGTCCGGGCAGAGCTGGTGGTAAAACGCGTCCACCTGCGTGTACGGCTTCTTGCAGATGTAACAGGGGCGCGGCTTCAGCAGGGTTCCCGCCGTCGGGGCCGCGACGGTGATCGCGAGCGGGATGCCGCGGGTCTCGTCGTCGATGCGATCCGGCGCTCCCGTGGCGGTTGCCGCGACCACCGCGCGGTCCGCCTCGGCGATCTCGGCCCGCTTCTCGAGGCGACGGGTCTTCTTGACGGCCTTGAACATCCGCGCGGTCGCCTGGCGCACGGCGATGAAGTCCGGGTGTTCCTCGTCGAGTAAGTCCATCGAGGCGAGCACTCGGAGGGTCGTCTCGAGCTCCGCGGCGCCGATACCCTGCGGCTCGCCTGTTGCCCGTTGTTCCGCTGTCACTGTTGTCCTATTGGCACCGCATGATTCTACCGGCGCGCCAGGTGGCCGCAGGGCCGGCCGACTTCGGCTCAGGCGGTGCCGAGCAACACTGCTGCGACGATCGCGAGGGCGACGCCGACGAACTGCAGGAGAGACATGCGCTCCCTGAGCACGAGTCGCGCGAGGATGACCGTCGCGAGTGGGTAGAGGCTCACGAGCACGGCGACCACGGCGAGGTTGCCGCCGTGCAGGGCGAGAACGAGAAGGATGTTGCCGACGCCGAGCAGCACCCCGCCGACCGCGCTCGCGACCCAGCTGCGTGCGTCCGTCCTGGGCGAGCGAGCGACTTCGGTAGCGGCAGCGGACCCTCCCTTCAGCCAGCCGTCGCTCACCCGCAGGCGCCTCACGGCGAGCAATGGCAGTAGAACCACGAGGCCCGCCGCGAGGTCGAGGAAGGCGGGGAACACGCCAGAGTCTGACGGTGCGGTATCCAGCGAAACGACCGAGAGGCCGAGGGTGATGCCGGAAACGAGCGCGAGCATCCCACCTCGGGCAGAGATGCGGGCGGCTTTAGTGTCTGGAGTGCTCGGCCTGGTTGGAATGGAGATGAGCGTTGTCGCGATGAGTGCGAGAGCGACGGCGACCCACGCCACGGGCCGCAGACTCTGCCCCAGGATTGCCGCCCCGATGACCGGTATCGCGGTCTGGATCAGCGCAATGAGCGGTGCGAGCAGGCTCATCGGGCCGATCGCGAGGGCGGCGTAGAAGGTCACCATCCCGACGATCGCGAAGAGGCCGGCGATCGTGCCGGCCCAGAGCGCCCGGTCGCTATAGGCCCAGGGGAGAGTGAGCAGGGCGATGGCACCGGTCGCGGTTCCCGCGAGATAGATTGCGGTGCTCGCTCTGATGACGGTGAGCCGACGGGCGCTGAGCGCGCCGAGGAAGTCCGAGGCTCCGTAGAGCAGGCTCGCCAGGAGGGCGAGAACAACGACGACTGTCACCGGTTATCGGCTGTGACGCAGGTCATGGCACCACTGTAGCGACAGCGCACCGTAGCGTCGCCCTAGGCTTGCGGCATGACCTCGAAGATTCTGCTCGACTGCGATCCGGGTCTGGATGACGCGCTCGCCCTGCTGCTCGCGCACGGTGACCCCGCGATCGACCTCGTCGGCGTGACAACGGTCGGCGGCAATGTCACCCTCGCCAACACCACGAAGAACGCGCTCGAACTGCGCGAATACCTGGGCTTTACGGGGGTGCCGGTCGCAGCGGGGGCATCCGGTCCGCTCGTGCGCGGGGCGAAGAACGCCGCGCAGGTGCACGGCGAGACCGGCCTGGGCGACGTCGTGCTCCCGCCCGCGACGATGCCGCTCAGCGACATCCACGCCGTCGACTTCATCATCGACACGATCCGCGCGGCTCCCGGCGCGATCGATCTCGTCGCTACCGGCCCGCTCACCAACATCGCCCTCGCGCTGCAGCGTGACCCCTGCATCGCCTCGCTCGTGAAATCCTTCGTCATCATGGGCGGTTCGTTTACGCGTGGCAACACGACTCCGGCAGCGGAATTCAATATCTACGCGGATCCGGATGCTGCCGCGGTGGTCTTCGATGCGGGCTGGCAGGTGGTGATGGTCGGCCTCGACCTCACGCTGCAGGCCATCGCCCACCAGTCCGTGCTCGAGCGGATGTCTGCCCTCGGCACGCTCGGAAGCGAGTTCGTCGTGCCGCTGTCGACTTTCTGGACAGATCCGAACGACCCGAACTGGCAAGGTCAGGCCGTTCACGACGTGTGCGCAGTCGCCTACGTCGCCAGGCCCGAGTTGTTCACCTCGCGCGCCGCACGAGTGGATGTCGAGACCACGGGCACGTTCACCGACGGTATGACCGTGGTTGATTTCGCGGCCCCGTTGCCGAATGCGCCCGCGCCGAACGCTCTCGTTCCGGTGAGTCTCGACGTGGACGGATTCTGGAACTACGTAGAAGGCGTGTACGCGCTCGTCGCTGCCACCCATCCGCATGCCTGAATCGCTGCTCGATCTCCTGCCCGCAGGCAAGGACCCCGACGCCGTCTACGCCGCGTTCGTCGAGTGGACGACCGCGCAGGCCATCACGCTCTATCCGGCGCAGGACGAGGCGCTCATCGAGATCGTCTCAGGAGCCAACCTGATCCTCAGCACGCCGACCGGCACGGGCAAGTCGCTCGTGGCCGTCGGCGCCCACTTCGCCGCCCTCGCGGACGGTAAGCGCACCTTTTACACTGCGCCGATCAAGGCGCTCGTCTCGGAGAAGTTCTTCGCGCTCGTCGACGTGTTCGGTGCGGAGAACGTCGGCATGGTCACGGGGGATTCGAGCGTCAACGCGGATGCCCCGATCATCTGCTGCACCGCGGAGATTCTCGCGAATATCGCCCTGCGGCACGGCGCAGACTCGCCCGTCGACCAGGTGGTGATGGACGAGTTCCACTTCTACTCCGACCCCGATCGAGGCTGGGCCTGGCAGGTGCCGCTGCTGACCCTTCCGCGGGTGCAGTTCATCCTCATGTCCGCGACCCTCGGCGACGTCGACTGGCTCGCGAAGGACCTCACCGAGCGCAACGGCCGCGAGACTGCGGTCGTGGTGGGCGTCGATCGCCCGGTGCCTCTGCACTACGAATACGTGACGACGCCCGTGCACGAGACCGTCGAGGAGATCCTGTCGACCGACCGCGCACCCGTCTACATCGTGCACTTCTCCCAGCTCGCGGCCCTCGAGCGGGCGCAAGCGCTCACGAGCGTCAAGGTCGCGAGCCGCGAGCAACGCGACGAGATCGCCGAGGAGATCGGCGGATTCCGCTTCACCACGAACTTCGGGCGCACGCTCTCGAGGCTCCTGCGCTCGGGCATCGGCGTGCACCACGCGGGCATGCTGCCCAAGTATCGCCGCCTGGTGGAGCAGCTCGCCCAGCGCGGGCTGCTGCGGGTCATCTGCGGAACGGACACGCTCGGAGTCGGCATCAATGTGCCGATCCGCACCGTGCTGCTCACCGCACTCACGAAGTTCGACGGCACCAAGATGCGCCAGTTGAGCGCGCGCGAGTTCCACCAGATCGCCGGACGTGCCGGTCGCGCGGGCTACGACACCGCGGGCACCGTGGTCGTGCAGGCGCCGGAGCACGAGACCGAGAACGCCCGCCTGCTCGCCAAGGCGGGCGACGACCCCAAGAAGATCAAGCGGATCGTGAAGAAGCGCGCTCCGGACGGCTTCGTCTCCTGGGGCGAGGCGAGCTTCAACCGCCTCGTGGCCGCGCAGCCAGAGACCCTCACCTCCAGCATGCGGATGACGCACTCGATGCTGCTCAACATCATCGGCCGGGGCGGCGATGCCTTCGCCGAGGCCAGGGAGCTCATCGAGAACAACCATGAGCCGCGGCCACGCCAACTCGAACTGGCGAGGCAGGCCCTCGCGATCTATCGAACGCTGCGCACGGCGGAGATCGTGCAGCAGTCCGCGGACGGCCACATCTCACTCACTGTCGATCTGCAGCCGAACTTCGCGCTCAACCAGCCGCTGTCGCCGTTCGCGCTCGCGGTCTTCGACCTCATCCAGCCCGCCGAGGGCACTGAGCCGTCGCCGAGCTATGCGCTCGACATCGTCTCGGTGCTGGAGGCGACCCTCGATGACCCGCGTCCCGTGCTCTCGGCGCAGCAGTTCCTGGCCAGGGGAGAGGCGGTCGCTGCGATGAAGGCCGAAGGCATCGAATACGACGAGCGCATGGAGCTGCTCGAGCAAGTGACGCATCCAAAGCCGCTCGAGGAGCTGTTGGATGCCGCCTTCGCCACCTACCGCGCGTCGCAGCCGTGGGTGGGTGACTTCGAGCTCAGCCCCAAGTCGGTCGTTCGCGACATGTACGAGCGGGCGATGACCTTCAACGACTACATCGGCTTCTACAAGCTGAACCGCTCAGAGGGACTCGTGCTGCGGTACCTCTCGGATGCCTATCGTGCGGCGCGGCAGACCATTCCGGACGAGGCGAAGACCGAGGGGTTGCTCGATCTGATCGAGTGGCTGGGCGAGCTCGTGCGCCAGGTGGATTCCAGCCTGCTCGACGAGTGGGAGGAACTCACCAATCCGGCCGCCGTGCTCCCGGGCGTCGAGGCACCTGTGCTCCCGTCGGCGCCGCGCGGCGTCACGGCGAACCAGCGGGCGTTCCGCACCCTGGTGCGCAACGAGCTGTTTCGGAGGGTGCAACTGGCCGCCCTCGAGAAGTACGAGGAGCTCGGCGAGCTGGATGGGGCATCCGGCTTCACTGCGGAGGCCTGGGCCGACGCCATGGAGCCGTACTTCGCTGAGTATGACAGTCTCGGCACCGACGCGGATGCCCGTAGTTCGGCCATGCTCATCATCGACGAGGGTGCCGAGCAGTGGACAGTACGGCAGATCTTCGCCGACCCCGCGGGCGACCACGACTGGGGCATCAGCGCCACGGTGGACCTTGCGGAGTCGAACGAAGCAGGCGAGGCCGTGCTGCGGGTGACGGCGGTCAACCGGCTCTGAGTGCGTGCTCGAGCGATGCTTTCCGGCTACGGGATCAGCAGCGTCAGCAGGGCGAAGACGATGCCGATGACGAGCGAGAGCCCGAAGATCAGGATCGCTTTCCGCTGGTCGACGCGACGGTACTCCGCCTGCTCGACCGTGTCGGTGTGGTGGGTGTCGCCTCCGAAGTTGAACACCCCACGCATGGCGAACCCTGCGCAGAAGTGCATCCCGGCCTGGAGGAAACCGGTCGCCGCGCCTCCGGCGGGAATGATGAGGAAGAGGCGCCACAGGGGCGAGATCGGCAGAACGACGAACACCACGAGCGCAACGATCGTGACGGCCAGGGCGAGGTAACCGGAGTTGCGTCGAGTGCGGATCTCCGCTGCGCCGATGTTGCAGACCCCTGGTACGTACTCGCTCGTTGTCATAATCCCGATCGTACGCGTGCAGGGCGCTCAAGGTTACGAGTGCGCGTTCAGCTTCTCCCGCAGGCCGAGCCGCACCGTAGGCCACTCGCTCGCGATGATCGAGAACACCACGGTGTCGCGCAGCGTGCCGTCCGTGCCGATCGAGTGGTTGCGCAGCACGCCGTCCTGCTTCGCGCCGAGCTCGGCGATCGCCCTCCGGGACTGGCGGTTGTGCCAGTGGGTGCGGAACTCCACGGCGATGCAGTCGAGCACCTCGAAGGCGTGGCCGAGCAGCAGCAGCTTCGCCTCGGTGTTGATGCCGGTGCGCTGTGCGCTCTTGGCGAGCCAGGTGGAACCGATCTCGACGCGGCGATTCGGGGCATCCACGTTCATGAAGGTCGTCATGCCCACGGCCTCGCCGCTGTCGTTTCGTCTCACGGCGAAGGGCAGCATGGTGCCCGCGTCGCGGAGGGCAAGCCGACGCTCGATCTCGGCGGGCAGGCCTTCCGGGGTGGGAATGTGGGTGTACCAGAGCTCCCCGAGTCTCTCGGCCGCACTCCTCAGTTCGGTCGCGTGGTCGGATGTGAGCGGTTCGAGGGTGACCCTTTGGCCGGCGAGCGTGGGCACGGTGCTGAAATCCATGTCACGACTGTATTGCCTTGGCTGGGCTGCCATGAACGGAGCGATCATGAACCACGGCGCCGTGGATTAGACCTGTGAACCGTGCCGGTGTGAACCTGCAGGGGCGTCACTTCGTGTTTCTCAGTACGACTTCGGTTGGAGCCGCACCGTTCTCTGGAAAACGTCACTATCCGAACGAGGCCACACCATGAAAAATAGACTGTCTCTGATCTTCGCTGCTGCCGCGTTGTCGGTCGTTGCACTCGTCGGCTGTTCGAGCAATTCCCCGACTCCCGGGGCGGCCGATTCGGCAGCATCCTCGGCATCCGTTCCGGCGCCCGGGAGTGAGCTCTCCACCGCTGCGAGTTCGCTGGGGACGATCGTGGTCGACGGCCACGGCATGACCGTGTACTACTACTCGAAAGACATGAAAGGTTCGGGCAAGAGCGATTGCACGGGCGGATGCCTCGCACTCTGGCCCGCGGTCAAGGCCACTTCGAGCTCGCCCAAGGTCGACGGGGTGACCGGCATGGTCGGCACGATCACACGCGACGACGGAACGCTGCAGGTCACGATCGATGGGATGCCGGTCTACACCTACGCGCAGGATTCCCAGGCCGGGGATGTGAACGGGGAGGGCATAGACAACCTCTGGTATGTGGTTAGCCCGGACGGCTCCGCGATCAAGGGGAGCACGAAGAGCGGGTATTGATGGCCCGCAAGCGGTGGCGCGGGTGGTTCGGGCTCAGTCGCGAGTCACCTCGAGGTAACTGAGGCCTCGGAGGTCGAGCCAGACCCGATCGCCGCTGTCGACGGTGCGCAGCAGCACGCCGTCGCATCCGCGGCACCGCAGCACGAGACCGGGCGCTCGGTCGTAGTGGATGTCCTGGGCCACGTCTCCGGAGGGGAGCGCGCGGAACTGCTCCCAGTTCCAGACGTGTATCGGGCCCGTGTCGGCGGTGATGTCGAAGGTTCACTCCACGGGTTACGTTGACGCTCTCGATTCGACCAGCGGAGGCTCGGTACGCTGCTCCGTCGTCCCGGCACACTCGACCAGCGAAGGGCGTGGTCAGGCGCGCAGCCGCACCTCGGGCACCGTGGTGTATTCGTGTCCGGTCGGGGATATCCAGATGAGTGCGCCCGGCGCGATGTCGGGAGGGTCGCCGTGGCTATCGAAGAGGCCGTCAAGCGGGTCGTCTGGCGGGTTGTCGCCTGGGGCGAGGTGCTGCACTCGCCATCCGCTGTTGTGTTTGAGTCGATGGTGACTGCGGCAGAGGTGCGCGAGGTTGTCGTGGCGGGTTTCGCCGCCGCAGGCCCAGTCGTCGGTGTGGTCGATGTCGCATTGGTAGGCGGGGCGGGAGCATCCGGGGAAGCGGCAGGTGCTGTCGCGCAGCCGCAACCAGTTCTTGAGGTCGCTCGGCACCCGATAGCTGTCTTTGCCCACGGAGAGCACGGCGCCGGTCTCTGGATGGGTGAGCAGGCGGATGAAGCTGGGTGCCTGTGCCGCGAGCGTTCGCGCGGTATCTGGATCGATGGGGCCGTAGCCGTCGAGGACGGCGGGTTCGCCGGAACGGCCGAGCAGAGTTACTGCCGGCACGGTGACGTACACGGTGGGACGGATGCCGCGCGGGCCTTCGAGGGCGGGTTCGCCGTCGATCAGGAGGTCGCGGAAGGCGTCTGCTCGTGCCTGCGCGAGCGTGCGTGTCGGAATGGAGTCGTGTGAGCTCTTGTCGATGGCCCGCAGGCAGCTGCCCAGCTCGGTGAGTCTGTGGTAGGCGGCGAGGGCATCCGCGGCGGGAAGGTAGGCGCTGAGCCAGGCCATGCCGTCGCGGCCGGGCTCGAATGTCACCTCGCGGTCGGTGGCGGCTCGTTCGCGCCGCTCGACGATCGATTCGGGGTTCGCGCGTTCACGCAGGGTGCGGAGCTTGCGCTCGAACTTGGCGACGGTGAGGGTGCGGGCGTAGGGGAGCGCTGCTGCTTCGAGAGCCGCTGTGGCATCCGCATCGAGTCCCACGACGCTGTCGACTATCGCCTCGGCATGGCGGTAGCTGATCTCGCCGGCCTTCAAGGCGACGAGGGTTGATGGTAGCGAGCGAGTGAGGCTGTGGGCCGTGGCGATCTGGTTCTCTGCGGTGCGCTCGGGAATCCTCAGCGCACAGGCTACCTCTGCCCTCAGCGACCGCCACTGCATCGACTGGGACGGTGTGAGAGGTGAGTTGTCGGTGGACGACACTTGGTCTTCCAGCTCGGTGAACACGATCGCCTGGTTGAGCAACTCGGCACGCATCGCGGTGAGCCCGGCGATCATCTTCTCGATGCCCACGACGATGTCGACGATGTCGGAAACGGTCTCGGCGACGGCCGCGTGCAGCGAAGGCTGCGCTTCGCTCGTTGCTGTGTCGATCACCGTTTCCATGCTCCAACCCAACACGCAACCACTGACATTCCGGGTGCAAACGTGGCGGTCTGTAGAAGAAGACTGTCGGTGAGGCCTCAATACGGCTGCCCCTCGCCGCGGCCTACTCGACCCGCGAAGAAGCTCGACCCGCGAAGGGATGCAGCAACCTAGTGCCGGGGATCCCCCGACGCCTGCGCCACCAGGTGCGGCAGCAGTTCGTCGAGCACAGTGAGGCCGTCCTTCACACCGCCGCGCGAACCCGGCAGATTCACGATCACCGTCTGACCAGCGAGCCCTGCGAGCCCGCGACTGAGCGATGCCATCGGTGTGGACTCCATGCCCTTTGCGCGCAGCGCCTCCGCAACGCCGGGCAGCTCGCGATCGAGCACCGCAGCAGTCGCCTCCGGAGTCTGATCGGTGGGGGAGACGCCCGTGCCACCGGTCGTGATGATCACGGCCGGGGCGGTCGCAACGACACGCGCCAACTCGGCAGCGATCCCGGCATCCGGCACCACGCTGACCTCATCCACGGTATAACCGCCAGCAGCAAGCCACGAAGCGATCACCGGCCCCGTCGTATCCGGCCGTTCGCCGCTCGCGCCCGTGGTAGAGGCGACGACGACAGTGGCCGTTCCCGGACGAACCGCAGCGGGGGCGATCACGCCATCCCTGGTCCAGTGGCCGCGCTTGCCGCCGGTCTTGCTCACGAGGCGGATGTCGCCCAGCACCGCCGCAGGATCGACCGCCTTGATCATGTCGTGCAGCGTCAGCCCCGCAACAGCCACGGCCGTGAGCGCCTCCATCTCGACCCCGGTGCGCCCGAAGGTCTTCGCCGTCGCCTCGATCGCGATCGAGCTCTCCTCCAACTCGAACGATACTGTGACCGAGTTGAGGTTCAGCTGGTGGCAGAGCGGAATGAGCTCCGAGGTCTTCTTGGCGCCGCTGATGCCCGCAATCCGCGCGGTCGACAGCACATCGGCCTTTGGCATGTCATCGGCCCGTACGAGCGAGATGACCTCGGCCGTCGTGGTGATCCGGCCCGCCGCGGTCGCGACGCGAGTCGTCTCGGACTTGTCGCCGACGTCCACCATCCGGGCCCGGCCATCCGAGTCGACGTGCGAAAATTCATTCATAGTGACCACACTCTCACGGTCTCGCCTGCCGCGAGCTCGGTGACGTCGGCGGGAATATCGACCAGCACATCCGCGCGCGCCATCGCCGCAACCAGGTGCGAGCTTGGTCCGGAGACGAGCTCGACGGAGCCGCGCGAATCGAGACGTCCGCGCAGGAACTGCCGCTTGCCCGCGATCGAGCGAATGCTCGTCGAAAGCGTGCGGTCCGTGGTCACGTCGTCGTCGCGCCCGGCGGCCTCGAGCAGCAGCGGCCTCGCGAAAATCGCGAACGACACCTGCGTGCTCACCGGGTTGCCCGGGAAGCACAGCACGGGAACGCCGTCGACCGTCGCGGTCGCCTGCGGCCCACCCGGTTGCATGGCGATGTGTCCGACGGATGCCCCGAGCGGCCCGATGGTCTCGCGCACCACCTCGTACGCCCCCTCCGAGATGCCACCGGAGGTGATGACGAGGTCGGCCAGGGCGGTCGCCCGGTCCAGGATGTCGCGGAACACCGCCGTCTCGTCGCTGCTGCGTTCGGCAAGCACGAGCTCAGCGCCGGTCTCCGTGACGGCCGCCGAGAGCGCGGTCAGGTTCGAGTCGAAGATCTGGCCCGGCCTCGGCGAGTCGCCTGGTGCCACGAGCTCCGCGCCGGTGCTGATGACGGCGACGCGAAGCCTGCGCCGCACAGGCACGGTGGTGATCCCCGCCGCCGCGAGGGCCGCGAGGTGCCTCGCCCCGAGCAGTTGCCCGGCAGGAAGCAATTCGGCGCCGGCGGCAAGATCGCTCGCCCGATCGCGCACGAAGTCGCCGGATGCCCGCCCCACCAGAATCTTCACCATCGCGCCGTCGAGCGGGTCGCCCCCGACCCCCGGCTCCACCTCCACGTCCTCGACCGGCACCACGCAGTCGGCGCCCTCCGGCACGACAGCACCGGTCATGATCCTGACCGCGGTACCCGGCGTGAGTACCGGCGGGTTCGCGGGTCCCGCGGGAATGTCACCCGTCACGGGAAGGCTCACGGGAAACTGCTCGAGGTCGGCAGAGCGCACGGCGTACCCGTCCATCTGCGAGTTGCGAAAAAGGGGAAGGTCGATGGGGGAGCGCACGACCGACGCGGTCACCCTGCCAAGGGCCTCGGCCAGCGGCAGCTCGGTCGCGCCCTTCGTGAGGCTCACCGATTCGGTGAAGAGTGTTCTGATGTGCCGTGCGTGTTCTTCGACCGAGGTCATTGCCATCTTTCTGCGCCGCCGTGTCGGGATGTCCCGCTCTTAAACCTTAGCTGCGGCGATAGCGCGCAAATGCGGGAATATATGCGCAGAATCCCCATGAATGCGGTAGTCAAGCTAGGATTGAGGCATGCCACAGCATCGATTCCGGGTCAGTGAGGCCGCCGCCCTGCTCGGTGTGAGCGACGACACCGTGCGGCGCTGGGCGGAGTCCGGCAGGCTCACGCTCGTGAAGGGCGATAACGGCCCGTCACTGGTCGATGGCGTCGAGCTCGCAGCGCTGGCCCAGTCGAACGCCCAGGATGCGGCGACGGAGACCGGCGGATCCCGCAGCTCCGCGAGGAACCGTCTCCGCGGCATCGTCACCAAGGTCACGAAAGACACCGTCATGGCGCAGGTCGAAATGCAGGCAGGCCCGTTCCGCGTGGTCTCGCTCATGAGCCGGGAGGCCGTGGACGACCTCGGTCTCGAGGTGGGGTCGCTCGCCATTGCGAGTGTGAAGTCCACCACCGTCGTCATCGAGCTTCCGGAGTGACCGTGATCACTCGGAGGTCACAGCCATGAGAATCCCACGCGTCGCGCTCCTGCCCGCGATCGTTGCCGTCACCCTTGGACTCGCGGCCTGCAGCACGACCGCGGCGACGGCATCCGCCCCGACGGCCGCCCGGGGCGCCGCGCTCTCCGGCACGCTCGTCGTCGACGCCGCGGCGTCACTCACCGACACCTTTCAGAAGCTTGGTGACGAGTTCGAGTCCAGGCACCCCGGGGTCACAGTGACTCTCAATTTCGGGGGCAGCTCCGGCCTCGCCGCACAGATCACCGCCGGAGCGCCGGTCGACGTCTTCGCCTCCGCGAGCCCAGCGACCATGAAGACGGTGACGGATGCCTCGGACACCAGCGCAGCCCCGGTTGTGTTCGTGCGCAACCGCCTCGAGATCGCGGTGCCGCGCTCGAACCCCGGGCGGATCACCGGCCTCAAGGACTTCACCGATCCCGCGAAGAAGATCGCGCTGTGCGCTCCGGAGGTGCCGTGTGGTGCCGCTGCCGTGAAGGTGTTCAAGGATGCGGGGCTCACTCCGGCGCCGGACACGCTCGAACAGGACGTGAAGGCCGCGCTCACCAAGGTGCAGCTCGGCGAGGTGGATGCCGCCCTCGTCTACCGCACCGACGTCAAAGCCGCGGGAGACAAGGTGAAGGGCATTCCGTTTGCCGAGTCTGCCTCCGCGATCAACGACTACCTCATCGCGCCACTGAAGTCGTCGGCGAACCAGAAGCTCGCCGCGGCATTCATCGCGTGGGTGCAGTCGGATAGCGGCAGAAAGATGCTGGGAGATGCCGGCTTTGAACTCCCCTGAGGCCGGAGACAGGCGCGGGTCGGGCATCCCCGGCATCCTGTGGATCCCCGCGGTGCTCGCGCTGTGCTTCCTGCTGCTGCCGCTCCTCGCCCTCGTGCTGCGCGCGCCCTGGTCTACGCTGCCGCACCAGCTCTTCAACCCGGTGATCGGCTCCGCCCTGGTGCTGTCGCTCGTGAGCGCCCTGTGCGCGACGGCCCTGTGCCTGCTGCTGGGCATCCCGCTCGCCTGGGTGCTCGCGCGCGCGCAGGGCTGGGCGACCGGGCCGCGACGGCTGCTTCGAGCCCTCGTGCTGGTTCCCCTTGTGCTGCCACCCGTGGTCGGCGGCGTGGCTCTGCTGCTCCTGCTCGGCCGCGACGGTGTGCTCGGGCAGTATCTCGACCGGTGGTTCGGCCTGAGTATCCCCTTCACCACGCCGGCGGTGGTGATCGCCGAGGCGTTCGTGGCGATGCCCTTCCTCGTGCTGGCCGTCGAGGGTGCGCTGCGCGGCGCCGATCGCCGGTTCGAGGACGTCGCCGCGACGCTTGGCGCCTCCCGCTGGTACATCTTCCGCAGGGTCACCCTGCCGCTCGTCGTGCCGGGAGTCGCGGCAGGAGCGGTGCTCTGCTTCGCCCGTGCGCTCGGCGAGTTCGGTGCGACCATCACCTTCGCCGGTAGCTTTCCGGGCGTCACGCAGACCATGCCGATCTCGGCATATCTCGCGATGCAGACCAATCCGGAGGGGGCGATCGTGATCTCGCTCGTGCTGCTCATCGTCTCCGTGCTCGTGCTGGTGAGCCTGCGTGACAAGTGGATCTCCGGGGTGGCCGCGTGAGTGCACAGGCCTCGATCGGCGGACTCGTCGCCGACTTCACTGTCGAGCGCGCGGGCTTCGACCTTGCCCTGTCGCTCGCGATTCCCGCACGGCGCACGGTTGCGCTCCTCGGACCGAACGGCGCGGGAAAGTCGACCTCGCTGCGCACCCTGGCCGGGCTCGTGCGCCCGGCTGGCGGCAGCATCCGTCTCGATGGTGAAACTCTTGACGATGGTGACGTGCACCTGGAGCCCGAGCATCGACGTGCGGGGTTCGTCTTCCAGGACTACCTGCTGTTTCCGCACCTGAGTGTCATCGAGAACGTCGCCTTCGGCCTGCGCGCCACCGGCATCGCGAAGGGTGAGGCCAGGCAGCGGGCGCTTGCCTGGCTGGACCGGGTCGGCCTAGCGGAGTTCGTGCACGTGCGCCCCGGTCGACTCTCGGGTGGGCAGGCGCAGCGGGTTGCCCTCGCGAGGGCGCTCGTGGGCGAACCGCGGATGCTCCTGCTCGACGAGCCGCTGTCGGCCCTCGACGTCTCCACCAGGGCGGGGCTTCGCACCGAACTCGCGAGTCACCTGCGCGAATACGGGGGATGCGCCGTGGTAGTGACCCACGACGTGCTCGACGCACTCGTGCTCGGTGACGAACTCGTCGTGCTCGAGAACGGTCGCGTCGTGCAGCGCGGAACTCCGGCGGAAGTCGTGCGTGCCCCCGCGACGGACTACGTGGCGCGGCTCGTCGGCCTCAACCTGGTGGACGGCGAGGTGTTCGCGCCGAGCGCTGTCACCCTGCACCGCGCACCGGATCCGTCCGGCCGCTGGGAAGGCACCGTGACCAGCATCGAGCAGCAGCTCTTCTCCGTGCGCGTGTCGGTGCTCGTCGGCTCGATCGATCAGACGATTCTCGCCGACGTTCCGGCCTCGATCATCGCCGAACTACGGCTGGCGCAGGGAGACCGGGTCTGGCTCGCGCCCAGTGCCGGGGTAGCGGTCAGCTGACCGTCACGTCGATGCTGTGCAGGCCGGTCGCGCCGTCGGGAACCACATCGGCCACTTTCGCGATCTGAACAGTGCCGTGCGCGTCGACGGCACGCACGGTGAGCACGTGGTGGCCCGACTTTGCCTGCCAGTCGTACTTCCACTGCCGCCAGGTGTCCGCGGAGATCGCATCGGCCAGCTCGGCCTCGGTCCACGGTCCGTCGTCGATCCTCAGCTGCACCGCACTGATGCCGGTGTGCTGGCACCAGGCGACGCCTGCGACCGTCACTGCGCCCGCGGCGACCGGGCCACCGCCATCCCGCGGCACGTCGATACGAGAGGACAGCTTCACCGGGCCGCGTTCCGACCAGCCTCGCTCGGTCCAGTACGCGGCGTACTTCGCGAAGGTCGTGACCTCGAGCTTCGTGACCCACTTCGTGGCCGAGACGTAGCCATAGAGGCCGGGCACGACCATCCGCACCGGATACCCGTGCTCGAACGGCAGCGGCTCGCCGTTCATCCCGATGGCGAGAATCGCGTTGCGATCGTCGGTGAGCACCGAGAGCGGAGAACTGGCGGTGAATCCGTCGACGCTCGTGGACAGCACCATGTCTGCTCCCGCCCTGGGGCCCGCGCGTCTCAACAGCTCTCGGATCGGGTAACCCAGCCACTTCGCATTGCCGATGAGATCACCGCCCACGTAGTTCGAGACGCATGCGAGGGTCGTGTAGCTCTCCTCGAGGGGGAGTGCCGCGAGCTCGTCGAAGGTGATGCTCAGCTCTGCGTCGACCATGCCGGAGATCGTCAGCTTCCAGGTCTTCGGATCCACAACGGGCACCTGCAGCGCGGTGTCGATCCGGTAGAAGTCCGCATTGGGTGTCACAAGGGGTGCGAGGCCCGCAACGTCGAAGGATGCTCCGGCGGGAAGCGCGGATGCCGGGGTCGCGGCCATGGGGAGCTTGAAGGCCGTGCGCACGGCCCTCGTTGCCTGCTGGCCGGCCGTCAGCATCCGCCCGCCGACCACGGCGAGTGCTCCGAGGCCCGCCGTCACGCCCGCGGCGATGAGAAAGCCGCGCCGCCCGGCGTCGTACGCGGGGGTGGATGCCGGAGCGGCGCGCAGCCGCTTCGCCAGCGAACCGAGGACCAGCACGGCGGCCACGATGGCGACGAGCGAGGGAACCGCGGCGAGTTGGCCCGCGTTGGCCCTGGTGACCGCGGCGACGACTCCGACGAGACCGAGAACCGCGAGCAGCGCGCGGCCCCACGGCGACCACCGCCGCTCGAGGAGTCCGGCGAGAGCCGACAGGATCGCGATGACGAACGCAAGGGTCACGAGCAGTACGATCTTGTCTGCGGTGCCGAAGAGCGAGATCACGGCATCCTTGACCCGGCCGGGCACGAGGTCGATCACGAGCGCGCCCACCACGAGAAGTGGACTGCTCGCCCGCGCCACCAGGGCCGCCGCGAGCTCCGCCGCTCCAAGGCCGAGGATGACAGAGGCGAGTCCGGCGACCGCGAACCACCAGCGCGGTGCGGACGGGCGCTCCGGAGCGTGCGACAGGGATGACATCGTGAGCCAAGCCTAGGTTCCGCGTCGCGTTCGTGCCTGCGTGCTGGCCGGGAATGGTATGTGTGCGCGGTTAGGGTGAATGGGTGGTGGAAGCATGAACATCGTGCGCTGGGTCTCCGCGTGGCTGCTCGATCGCGTGATCGTCGTGGGCTTCCACCTGCGCTATCTCGTCTCCTCAGCGGTTCCCGCCGCGTACTCCCGTGGCGAGCGCGCCCCCGTCGTGCTCGTGCAGGGCGCGTATGAGAACTGGCAGTTCCTGCGGCCGCTCGGCGACCGGCTGAACCGGCTCGGGCATCCCGTGTATGTCGTGCGAGAGTTGCGTCACAATCGGGGCCCGGTCGGCCCGAGCACCGACATCGTGGCCCGGTACCTGGTCGGGCAGGAACTGCGACGCGTGATCATCGTGGCGCACTCGAAGGGCGGCATCATGGGCAAGCAGCTCATGGTGACGGATGGCGTGGCCGAGCGGATCGACCGCATGGTCGCCATCAACGCCCCGTTCTCCGGCTCCCGCCTGGCCAGGCTCGTTCCCCGAACGACCCTCGGCGAGTTCACGCCCACCAACGGCACCCTCAGCGCACTCGCCCGGCACACGGAGGCGAACTCGCGCATCGTGTCGATCTTCAGTCGGCTCGACCCCGTGATCCTCGAGGGATGTCGCCTCGAGGGTGCCCGAAACATCGAACTTCCGCTGAGCGGGCACTTTCGCCCGCTGACCGGCGGGATGCTGCTCGACGTCGTTGTCGACGCGGTCGAAGACGCGCGGGATCCCACACAGGGGACAGAATGACTTCATGACGAATGAGCAGGCAGGCAGGTCCACCGGGACGCGAGACGCGATGACGAAACAGCAGAGACTCGTTCTCGCCATCGCCGTTCTCGCCTCGTTCGTCGCGTTTCTCGACGGCTCGGTGATCAATGTCGCACTGCCCGCGATCAGCCAGGATCTCGGCGGCGGGCTCAGCATCCAGCAGTGGGTCGTCGACGCCTACCTCATCACGCTCGGCGCGCTCATCCTCGTCGCAGGGTCTCTCTCCGATGTGTTCGGGCGCGTCGTCGTGCTGCGCTGGGGACTCATCGGCTTCGCGGTGACGTCACTGCTATGCGCCGTCGCACCGTTTGGCGAGTTCCTGGTCGTTGCTCGCGGTCTGCAGGGGATCGCGGGGGCGCTTCTCGTGCCGAGTTCGCTGGCCATCATCCTGTCGTCGTTCAGGGGGGCGGCGCAGGCGAGGGCCATCGGCCTATGGACGGCGTGGACGAGCGCCGCCTTTCTCACCGGGCCGCTCATCGGCGGATTGTTCGTCGATCTGCTGTCCTGGCGTCTCGTGTTCGTCATCAACCTGCTGCCGATCGCCGTCGCACTCTGGCTCCTCGCGGTCCTGAAGCAGCGCGATGCACGCAAGGAGGGCGTGGCGATCGACTACGCCGGTGCCGTGCTCGGCATCGTCGGGCTCGGCGGCCCGGTCTTCGCGCTCATCGAGCAGGCCAACTACGGCTGGGCGAGCCCCACGATCTATCTGCCCCTCGTCATCGGGCTGCTCGCACTCGCCGCCTTCCTCTGGCGCGAGCACACGGCGAAGCAGCCGATGATGCCGCTCGGCCTGTTTCGGATGCGAAACTTCGGGATGGGCAACATCGCCACGGTCGCGATCTACGGCGCATTGTCGATGGGCGGCCTGCTCGTGGTCGTGTTCCTGCAGCAGGTCGGACAGTACCCCGCAACCCTCGCGGGCCTCGCGATGCTCCCCGTGTCGATTCTCAACATCGCGCTCTCGCCGACCTTCGGTTCGCTCGCCGGTAAGTATGGGCCGCGGTTGTTCATGACCGCGGGGCCCATCATCGGCGGCATCGGCTACCTCATGATGACCTGGATCGACCAGACCGCGAACTATTGGACGCAGGTACTGCCGGGGACGATCGTGTTCGGCCTCGGGCTCTCGATCACGGTCGCGCCGCTCACCGCTGCGATCCTCGGATCGATCGACGTGAGCCAGGCGGGGATCGGCTCGGCGATCAACAACGCCGTGTCCCGGGTCGCGGGCCTCATCGCTGTCGCCATGCTCGGGATCATCGTGGGCGCGACGCTCGACGTGCCGGGCCTGCACCGCGGACTCGTGGTCACGGGAGTGCTGCTCATCGTGGGCGGCGTGATCTCGGCCTTCGGCATCCGCAATCTCCCTCGGGATGCGCGTGTCGCCGGGACGGCGGAGCCGCTCAGGCCAGCAGGCGCTCACCCGCTGCTGCCAGAAGTGCCACGTCCACCAGCGCCGCAGCGATGATGAGTCGGAACAGCAGGCGGCTCGGCGGTCTCGTGAGCACGAGCAGGATGCCCGTGGCCGCGATCCCGAGCGTCAGGATGAGTCCGAGGAACTGAGGCCAGTCCGCGCCGCCGCGGCCCATTCCACCGAGGCCCACGAACGCGACGACGGACGCGCTGGCCAGCACGAGGTAGGTCGCGATCCCGCTCGCGCGCCGCCCCATCCTGTGCGGCAGCCCGCGCACGCCGGTGGCCGCGTCGTCGTCGAGGTCGGGCAGCACGTTCGCGAAGTGGGCGGCCACGCCGAGCAGGGCTCCGAGCGCTATTGCCCACGGCGCGGCCTCCGCGGGCTCGGGGCTCGCGAGCGTGACGATCGCGGGCAGCAGGCCGAAGCTCACGATATAGGGGATCACCGAAGCGGGCGTGCGCTTGAGCCCCAGGTTGTAGGCCCAGGCCGAGGCGAGGAACACGACGTGGGCGAGCGTCGCGAGCCACCCGAGCGGAATGGTGAGAAGGATGGCGAGGGCCGCCGCCGCGAACGCGGCGTTCCGCACCGTGGATGCGGAGATCCAGCCACGTGCGACCGGTTTGTCTCGTCGGCCGACCGCGGCATCCCGCTCCGCATCGATCCAGTCGTTGCAGAGGCCGACCGAGAACTGGTCGAGCAGCATGGCGAGGCCCAGCAGCGCGACCCGCCAGGGCTCGAGGCCGACCGCGATTCCGAGCACGATCGTGACGACGGTGACCGCCGCGCTCGGGCCCGGGTGAGTGGAGAGCAGTAGCGAGACGATTCGGCTGCGCGGTGTGCGGTTTGGCGCGGGCCGTGACGACAGGGGTGCGGGCATCCTCTGGCCCTAGGGAACCAGCAGCAGTTTGCCGAAGCGCTCGGACGATTCCATGAGCTCGTGTGCCCTGGCTGCGTCTGCCAACGGCATTCTCTCGGAGATCGCAGGAATCACCTGCCCGGCCTCCACGAGCGGCCACACGTTCGCGAGCACGCTCGCGATGATCTCTGCCTTCTCCTCTGCGGTGCGCGCGCGGAGCGTCGTCCCGTGGATGGTCGCCCACTTTCCCATGATCCAGCGCGCGTCGATCGTGCTCGTCTGCCCGCTCTGGTTGCCGATCACGGCGATGCGACCGTGTCGCGCGAGGGCACGAAGGTCGCGCGCGAGGTAGTCGCCGCCGATGGGGTCGAGGATCACGTCGGCTCCTCGCCCGTCCGTGGCGTCGAGAATGCGCTCGACGAAGTCCTCGTCCCGGTAGTCGATCAGGATGTCCGCGCCGAGCCTGCCGCACTCCCGCAGCTTCTCTGCGCCGCCCGCCGTGACCGCGACGAGACAGCCGAGTGCGCGCGCCAGTTGGATCGCCACGGTGCCGATTCCGCCCGAGCCGCCGTGGATGAGCAGGGTCTCGCCCGCGCGGAGGTCCGCGTCGAGAAACAGGTTGGACCACACCGTCGCCACCGCCTCCGGCAGCGCGGCTGCGTCGACGACATCCATGCCGCGCGGTATCGGCAGGAGCTGGGACGCGGGCGCGACGACCCGCGAAGCGTATCCACCGCCTCCGAGAAGCGCGCAGACCTGCTGTCCCAGCGACCATTCGGTCACGTCGTCCGCGATTTCGATGATCGTGCCGGAGACCTCGAGCCCCGGCCAGTCCGGTGAACCGGCGGGAGAGGGATAGTTGCCCTCGCGCTGGCCCAGGTCTGCGCGGTTGACGCCCGCAGCGGCGACCTCGATGACGACCTCGCCCGCCGCGGGGTGAGGATCGGCGAACTCTGTCATGGTGAGCGCGCTCGGCCCACCGGGTGTGGGAACGGTCATTGCTCTCATGACAGTGCCTGCCTTATCTTCCTGGTCATTCCGGTGCGCCGATGATGCCCTCACGCACGCGCCGGAGATCCTCCAGCAGCGATCCGATCAGGATCCAATTCTGCTGGCTCGGCTTGGCGACCACGAGAGGCGCGGTCAGCGCGGGCAGTTCCGAGGTGATGGGCTGCGGATCCTCACCGGTCGTCCTGCGTTCCGGTGAGCGGGCGAGCAGGCGCAGGTCGTGAGCGGCGCGCGTCATCTCGACCGCGATGGACGTGACGATCGGATCGTTCACCAACTCGTCGTCATAGTGATCGTGCACCGCCCGGGCCATCCCGAGCACCTGTGTCACCAATGCGGTCAGGGAGATGAGGAAGTTCTGGTCATGGTCGAGCACGGTGCGATGCCGACCGCCGCGCGGATTGAACATGAGGCTGTCCTGGGCCCTGGAGAGAGTATCCGAGGCCGCCTTGCGCAGCTCCCTGAGGGCGCGCGCGTCCGCGAGGAGGCGTTCGCGCTCCGCGACGCTCTGGTGGGAACTGAGTGACGCGGAGAGAGCGTCGAGAGTGGATGCAACGCCGTCAGCAAGACTGGTCACCGCGGCGTGCGCGGGGCCGAGCATCACAGGCGGCACGATGATGACGTTCACCGCCAGGGCAATGGCCGCACCGATGACCGTCTCGATGATCCGATTCGCGGCGTAGCCAGGTGTCTGCGAACCGATGGAGAGCACGAGCATGGCGCTGATCGGGATCTGGTTGGCGGAGCCGGGGCCGAGCCGCAGGGTCCACGCGATGAGCAGTGACAGCACGATGACGCCGAGAACGGCCCAGCTCGCCGTGCCGAAGACCAGGCCGACTCCGTAGGCGAGAGCGACACCCGCGATGACGCCGATGCTGCGTTCGAGCCCCTTGGAGAGCGATTGGTTGACGCTCGGCTGCACGACCAGGAGTGCGGCGATGGCGGCGAAGATCGGAAAGGGCTGGTTCAGCAGCACCGTGCACAGCAACCACGAGGCAATGGTCGCAACGGAGGTCTTGAGCACCTGCAGGAGCGAGGTGCGAGACGAGGTCTGCAGGATCGTGGTCAGCTGCACTCGTCAAGCGTAGCCCGCAGGCCGCGCGGGCCTGGGGCCAGATCTACTTGGTGGGGAGTTGGATGCCGCCGAGGTCGGTGGGCACGGGCAGCACGACGACGGTTGTGCTCTGTGCCGGCGTGGTCGGAACGGGTGCGGCGGAGGCGACGGAGGCGTTGCCGAGGGCCACGCTGATGAGGAGCGCACTCAACAGGACCCCGCCCGCGGACACTGCGCTCGCGGACGCGGTCACACCGGTGAGGTGACCAGCGAGGCGCTGCCGTCTGACGTACAGCGCAATGCCGAGCAGCACGGCAGAGGCAATGACCACGGTCGCGATGATCGGCAGAATGATGACGCCAGCGGCCTGGGGGAGGGCCGCAAGCACAGCGTGCGCGGGCAAGCTGTTCCTTTCGGGTAAGGAACGTTCCTCGTCGGGTACGAAGAACTGTGCACCTTGTCCGCCTTTAGGGGGACAGACCGGGGCAACTAGAAAACTACCAGCCACCGATGGGGCGGTCAAGCATCACGCCGCCCCATTGTGGAGAACATCAGGCGCGGTGGTCGGTCTTCTCCCTGGCGCGTGCGGCGCTGATCGCGTCCGCCGCGCGCACGAGCGCGAGGTGGGAGAGCGCTTGGGGGGTATTGCCCACCTGGCGCATGCCGGCCGGGTCGTATTCCTCGCTCAGCAGCCCGACATCGTTGCAGAACGAGACCAGACGATCCATGAGCGTTGTGGCGTCGTCGACGCGTCCGCTGCGCGCGTACTGCTCGGCCAGCCAGAAGGAGCAGGCGAGGAACGGATGCTCGCCCGGCGGCAATCCGTCCACGTCGGTCTCCGTGCGGTAGCGCAGAACGAGGCCGTCCCGCAGCAGCTCCTGCTCGATCGCGGCGACCGTGCCGAGCATCCGGGGGTCGTCCGGCGTGACGTAGCCGATCTGCGAGAGCTGGAGCAGGGAGGCGTCCACGTTCGTGCTGCCGAAGTACTGCGTGTAGGTGTTGCGCTTGCGATCGAAACCCTTGAGCTCGATCTCGTCGCGTACCTGGTCGCGGATCGATTCCCAGCGCTCGACCGGTCCGTCCAACCCGAAGTCGCGCACGGCTTTCACGGCGCAGTCGAAGGCCGCCCAGATCATCGCGCGCGAGTGGGTGAAGTGTCGCAGCGTGCCGCGGATCTCCCAGATTCCGTTGTCGGCGCGCTGCCAGTTGTCTTCCACGAAGTGCATGAGCGCGCGCTGCAGCGGCCAGGAGAACTCGGTCTCCTCCAGGCCTTTCTCGCGCGCAGACTGGAGGCCGAGCATGACCTCACCGAAGACGTCTCCCTGGTACTGGCTGTATGCGTCGTTTCCGATGCGCACGGGGGAGGAGCCCTCATAGCCCGGCAGGCTGGCCTGTTCGTATTCCGTGAGGCGACGCTCTCCGCTGAGCCCGTACATGATCTGCACGTCGGCCGGATCTCCGGCGACCGCGCGCAGGAGCCAGTTGCGCCAGGCCGGCGCTTCGTCTCCGGCTCCGTGGTTGAGAAGCACGTGCAGGGTCTGCGAGGCGTCGCGCAGCCAGACATAGCGATAGTCCCAGTTGCGGCTGCCGCCGAAGTCCTCAGGGAGACTCGTCGTCGCGGCCGCCACGATTCCACCGGTGTCTTCGTGGGTGAGCGCACGCAATACGAGGAGAGAGCGGCGCACCTCTTTCTCGTAGACGGGAGACGGCGTCGATGACGACGACCAGTCACGCCACCATTTCGTGGTCCTGGCGAGTCCGGCATCGAGGTCCGGATGCCCCGGCGGCTCCCGGTGGGAGGGGTACCATGTCATCGACAAGTCGACGCTCTCGCCCGCTTTCACCGTGAAGGTCGAGGCGTGCGAATTGTCTGAGGCGTGGAGGCGCGGGCCGCGCATGATGATCGCGTCCGGTCCCGCGACGGCGATGAGCGCGTTGTCGTGCTTCTCGGGGGTCTGGCGCACCCAGGGCAGCGCCTCGGCGTATTCAAATCGCACGCGCAGTTCCTGCGCAAGTTCCACGCTCCCGGAGATTCCCTTGACGCGGCGCGCGAGGTCGGCTCGCCTGTCGCCGTAGGGCATGAAATCGGTGACCTCGACCTCGCCGGTCTTCGTCACCCATCGAGTCACGAGAACGAAGGTGTCCTCCAGGTAGTGCCTGCTGGTCTCGACGACCTCCTGGGTGGGCGCGAGCTTCCAGCGACCGTGATCCGGGTCCCCGAGAAGGGCACCGAATACCGAGGCGGAATCGAAGCGCGGCACGCACAACCAGTCGATGCTTCCGTCGTTTCCGACGAGTGCCGCTGTGTGGCAGTCCCCGATAAGTGCATAATCTTCAATCTTCAACGCCATCGTTCAAGTGTCACAGGTATTCTGCAAAGATGGCTGATCGCATAGGAACTCTCGTTATTCTCGGCGCCAGTGGCGACCTCACGAAGAGGCTTCTGCTCCCGGGGCTCGGCGAACTTCTCGACAGCGGAAAGGGAGGAGAGCTCGAGCTCCTCGGTGTCGGCCAGGGCGCGCTGACGGACGAGGGGTGGCGCGAGCGGGTGTCCGCCTCCTTCGCGAGCGGGAAGGTCACCGGCGCCAGGTCGAGTGCTGTCGCCCACTCGACCCGTTACCTGCAGGCGGACGTGACGAAGCCGGATGACCTGCGCCGCGTCCTCGCGGCCTGTCACGGCACCCCTGCGCTCTACTTCGCCCTCCCGCCCCGGGTGACCATCGCGGCCTGTTCCGCGCTCTCCTCCGTCGACCTGCCCGAGGGTACGGTGTTCGGCTTAGAGAAGCCGTTCGGCACGGATCTCGAGAGCGCGCAGGCGCTCAATCGGCAGCTTCTCACGCTCGTGCCGGAGCAGGACATCCACAGGATCGATCACTTTCTCGGCAAGGCGACCGTGCTCAACCTCCTGGGCCTGCGCTTCGCCAACCGCGTGTTCGAGCAGATGTGGAACGCCGACAACATCGAGCGGGTCGAGATCGTCTTCGATGAACAGCTCGCGCTCGAGGGCAGGGCGGGCTACTACGACAGGGCGGGCGCCCTCATCGACATGATCCAGAGTCACCTGCTGCTCGTGCTCGCGCTCGTGGCGATGGAACCACCGTCGAGCATCGACGCTGATGACCTCCGCGGCTCGATTGCACAGCTCCTTCGGGCGACGGAGGCCTGGGGCGGAGACCCCACCGGGGCGAGTCGCAGGGCACGGTACACAGCCGGAACGATCGGGGAGCGCTCCATCCCTGCGTATGTCGATGAGAAGGGGGTCGATACGAAGCGGGAGACCGAGACCCTCGTGGAGCTCACGCTCGCCGTGCAGAACTGGCGTTGGGCGGGCGTGCCGTTCGTATTGCGCTCCGGCAAGGCCCTCGCTCGCAGTCGCCAGGAGATCGTCGTGACCTTCAAGGATGTTCCTCACCTGCCGACCGGGCTCAGCGGAAAGCTCGCGCCTGCGCAGTTGCGCATTTCGCTCAGCCCGGCAGGGGTCAGCCTTGACCTCAACATCAACGGTGAGCGCGATCCGTTCACTCTCGAGCGGGTCAGCGTCGACGCGGAATTCGCCCCTGGTGCGTACATGCCGTACGGCGAGATCCTCGCGGGCATCCTCTCGGCCGACCCCACACTGTCAGTGCGCGATGATGCCGTCGAGCAGTGCTGGAGGATCGTCACGCCCATTCTCGAGGCGTGGAAGGCGGGCGCCGTACCGCTGGAGAACTATCCGGCAGGCTCTGAGGGTCCGACGTCGTGGTGAGCGCGGGGCCTAGTTCGAACTGAAGATTCCCGCCTCGCTCAGCCTTTCGGCCAGGCCCGCCCCATCCGGCGCATAGATCCAGCGAATGCCATGCCGCACTCCTCCGTGCTCGTCGGGCCTGCTGCGGCCGCCGGCGAGCACAGCCTCCCCGCCGGAGAGCTGCCGGATCGCGACGGTGTCGACGTTCGTCTTCTTGTCGTTCGCGAAGTCTTCGTAGAGCTGTTCGTCGTGCTGGCCGTCGTCACCGATCAGGAGCCACTTGATCTGCGGGAACTCCTCCGCGAGCCGTGTGAGGCTCTGCACCTTGTGCTCGCGCCCACTGCGGAACCAGCGGTCGTGCGTCGGCCCCCAGTCGGTCAGGAGGAGCGGCCCAGGGGGGAAGAGGTTGCGCGAGAGGAAACGGGTCAGCGTCGGGGCGACGTTCCATGCACCCGTCGAGAGGTAGACGATCGGCGCGCCGGGATGCGCGTTGAGCAGTCGTTCGTAGAGAACGCCCATGCCGGGGACCGGGCGTCTCGCGTGCTCATCGAGCACGAAGGTGTTCCAGGCCGCGAGCAACGGACGGGGGAGCGCCGTGACCATGACGGTGTCGTCGACGTCCGAGATGACTCCGAACTTCACGGTCGGATCGACGATGAAGACCGGTGCTTCAACGGGGGTCGATCCCTCTGTGCTCAACGCGATGGTGTGCCACCCCGGGGTGAGCGTGCAATCGAGCACGTCGTCGACGACACCACCGCGATCGGTCTGCACGGTCTGCTCTACGCCGTCGATCGAAATGGTGACGGCGACTCCGTTCACGGGCACGCTCGTGAAGCTGCGCCATCCGCGGATCTTCTTATATCTCGTGTCGTCTTCGGCGCCGGGTTTCGCGAGCAGGACGCGGCAGAGCACCCTGACCCAGCCCGGCGCGCCGTATCCGGTGTACGGGATCACGACGGGGGTGAGTCCGCGCTTCCGCGCCCGTTTCTCCCTGAACTCGTGAAATGAGTCTTCGATTCGGGCCGCCAAATGCATCGCGTTCGTGGTCTCGGCGTCGCCGATGGACGCTTTTCGGGACCTGACCATGCACAGAGTCTTTCACGACTGTCGGAATGCACGGTCACCCCGAGCGATCCGAACCTTGACGTTTTCGGGTGTTTTGCTGAGAAACCGCGAAGAAGCGGAGATTTTTCATGTGTTCTGGCCCAAGAACTGACGCCCCCGTTGCGGGGGCACGATAGAATTATTCATCAGTCGATTAGGGGAGACGCGAATGGTCGCACACCAGGTGGGAGATGCGGTGCCTGCGGGCGCCGCATTGCTCAGGAACGAGCCCGTCCAGGCAAGGAGTACGGCGCGCCTTTCTGCGCTTCTCAATGCCGCTGCCGCCGTCGTGGACGAGATCGGCTA
Organism: Parafrigoribacterium humi; assembly: GCF_040227205.1. NCBI lineage: Bacteria > Bacillati > Actinomycetota > Actinomycetes > Micrococcales > Microbacteriaceae > Parafrigoribacterium > Parafrigoribacterium humi. The sequence goes on from NZ_JBELOA010000002.1 coordinate 190,691, forward strand.
CGAGCGTCTGACCACTGCGATGGTTGCCGAAAAGGCCGGAGCATCCATCGGCACGGTTTATCGGTATTTTCCCGATCGCATCGCCGTGTTGCAGAGTCTGAGTGCTCGGAATCTCACCGAGTTCTCTTCCCGTGGACTCGCTGGCGCAGCGAATGCCACGGAGTGGAGTTCGGTGTTCGGTGCCGTGGTGGACGCGATTGCGGGCTTTTTCAGAAGCGAGCCCGGCTTCAAGTCCCTGCGGTTCGGTGATGTTCTCGATGTGCGACCGCGTGCGGACGCGGCGACCGGTATTGGAACGGTGGCCGGGCAGGTCTCCGCCCTTCTGGTCGAGCGTGGCGGGCTTGACGACGGCGCCGATCTGCGGTTCCGCGTCGAGACCGCTCTGGAACTGGCCGACTCCCTCCTTGCGCGTGCCTTCGCGTTCAAGGCAGAGGGGGAGCGCAAGTTCATCACGGAGGCGCGCAAGGTCGCGCTCGACTATCTCGCCGGGTACTACACGCGCTGACCGCGTGCCCGCGGGCGGGCTTGTCTGATAATCGCCCGTCAGTGATCTCCGCAATCTGGGAATGACGGCGGCTCGGAATAGTGTTGTAACCGAAGCCAACGCGCCGAGCGGTGGTGTGGGTGCGTTCTCGCGTACTCATCTGGCAAGTGTCGATTCGTGCCCCCGACGAGGAATGAGCCATTCATGATCGAGTTCCGCGACGTCACCAAGCGCTTCCCAGACGGCACTGTCGCGGTCGATGGCTTCAGCCTCGTTATCCCGTCGAGGGAGACCACCGTGTTCGTGGGGTCTTCCGGCTCGGGCAAGACGACGCTGCTGCGGATGATCAACCGCATGGTCGAACTGACCTCCGGATCGATCGAGATCGACGGGGAAGACACCTCGGCGCTGCGGCCTGTCGCGCTTCGGCGTCGCATCGGCTACGTCATGCAGAACTCCGGCCTTCTGCCGCACTTCACGGTCATCGACAACGTCGCGACCGTGCCTGTGCTGAACGGCGTGCGGCGCCGGGACGCCCGGGCGGCGGCTCTCACGCTCCTCGACACCGTCGGGCTCGACCGCTCGCTGGCGGATCGTTATCCGAGCCAGCTCTCGGGCGGGCAGCAGCAGCGAGTCGGAGTGGCACGCGGACTCGCGGCCGACCCCAACATCCTGCTCATGGACGAGCCGTTCGGCGCCGTCGACCCGATCGTGCGTGCCGAGTTGCAGCAGGAACTCATTCGCCTGCAGCGGGAACTCGACAAGACTGTCGTCTTCGTCACCCACGACATCGATGAGGCCTTCCTGCTCGGCGACCAGGTGGTCATCCTCCAGGAGGGTGGCAAGATCGCGCAACTCGGCTCTCCGACCGAGATCATCTCGAATCCGGTCAACGAGTTCGTGGCGGACTTCATCGGTGCGGAGCGGGGTAGACGTGCACTGAGCGTCAAGAAGACGGAACGCGGAGAGATTGTCGTCGACGGCGAGGGCCGCGCGGCCGGTGTGCTCGTGGAACGGGACGGCGGCGGCCGGTGACCTGGATACTCAGCAACCTCCCGTTGATCGGACAGTTGACGCTGAGCCACCTCGCGACCGCGCTCCCGGCGATCGTGCTGAGCCTCGTGTTGTCCATTCCCATCGGCTGGGCGGCCAACCGGTTCCGCCCTAGCCGTGGATTCGTGCTTGCGGTGTTCGCGCTCCTCTACGCGATACCGTCTCTTCCCCTGTTCCTTGTGCTTCCGTTGTTCATCGGGACGAGCATCCGTGACAGCGTCAACGTCACCATCAGCCTCACGATCTACGGCATCGCACTCATGGCCAGGTCGACGGCGGATGGCCTGGCTGCGGTGGATGCGGATGTCGACCAGTCGGCGACAGCACTCGGGTTCTCGCCGTGGTCGCGCTTCTGGCGGGTGGAACTCCCGTTGGCCGGCCCCGTGCTGCTCGCCGGGATCCGAGTGGTCTCGGTGAGCACGATCAGTCTCACGACGGTGGGTGCCGTACTCGGTATCGGCAGTCTGGGCCTGCTGTTCACCGACGGATTCCAGCGCAACATCCCGGAGGAGATCCTGACCGGTATCGTCCTGACGATCGCGATTGCCCTCGTCGTCGACTTCCTTCTCGTGCAGCTTGGTCGGCTTCTCATGCCGTGGACGCGCGTGAAACCCGGCAACAGCCCGAGCCTGCGTGGCGCATCCGCACGGCGGGCGGTGGCCGCATGAACTATCTCGCGCAGGCCATCGCCTGGATCTTCGACCCGAGCAACTACGGCGCATACGACGGCATTGGCGTGCGCACGCTGCAGCACCTCGGCATCAGCGTCGGTGTCGTGGTGGTCGCGGCAGTGATCGCGATACCGCTCGGGTACCTCGTCGGTCACACCGGTCGCGGCCGATCGCTCGCCGTTGCCGTGTCCGGTGGCATCCGCGCGCTTCCCACCCTCGGTCTGCTCATCATCATCGCCCTCGGGGTCGGCATCGGCCTGGACGCCCCGTTCATCGCTCTCGTGGTGCTCGCGATCCCCTCCATCCTGGCTGGCGCGTACTCCGGATTCGAGGCGATCGATCGCAGCACCGTCGACGCCGCGAGGGCGGTCGGGATGACCGAGTGGCAGCTCGTCGGACGGGTCGAGATTCCGCTCGGCCTGCCCCTGCTCATCGGCGGCCTGCGCCTCGCGATGCTCCAGGTCATCGCGACGGCGACCCTCGCGGACTACGTGGGAGGCGGAGGCCTCGGCCTGTACCTGTTCCGCGGACTCAAGACCAATGACTACCCACAGATGCTCGCCGGGTCGATCCTCGTCATCCTGATGGCGATCGCCTCCGAGATCGTCTTCTCCGTCCTGCAACGTGTCGTCGTCCCCGCCGGGGTCGTCGCCGGGCAGGCCCAAGACCAACGCGTGAAGTCAACCGGACTTCGTGCGGTACCGGGTTCATAGCCCACTTATCAAGAAGGAATGTGATCATGTTCACAGCAGGAAAAGGCCGACTCGCCGCCATTGGCGCTGTCGTGGTTGGGGCAGCATTGGCCCTTTCAGGGTGCGCCTCGAGTAATCCTCTGACCACGGGGGACAGCGGAGCGAGCTCGAAGACCACGCTCATCGTCGGCTCGCAGCAGTACTACTCGAACGAGATCGTCGCGGAGATCTACTCCCAGGCGCTCGAGGCGAACGGCTTCACGGTCGATCGCCAGTTCAACATCGGACAGCGTGAGGTCTACCTGCCCGAGATCGAGGCGGGCAAGATCGATGTGTTCCCTGAGTACATCGGAAGCCTCCTTCAGGCCCTCGACAAGAGCGCGAAGGGTGGAACGGCAGACGAGGTCTACTCCGCGCTGACCGCGAAGCTGCCAGACGGCCTGCGGGTGCTCGACAAGGCCGCTGCCGCGGACCAGAACTCCTGGACCGTGACGAAGGCCTTCGCGGACAAGTACCACCTGACCGATGTCGCCTCACTCAAGAACGTCACGGAGCCGATCATCGTCGGCGGAAACTCCGAACTGGAGACCCGCCCGTACGGACCCGCGGCGCTCAAAGCGAAGTACGGAATCACGACGGCCGGGTTCAAGGCCGTTGAAGACAGCGGTGGGCCGCTCACGGTGAAGGCACTCGTCGACAACGAGATCCAGATCGCCAACATCTACACGGCGGACCCCAACATCAAGTCGAACGATCTCGTGGCGCTTGCCGACCCCGACGGGCTGTTCTTCCCGGACAACCTGGCACCGGTGGTGTCGAAGAAGGTCGACTCGAAGGCCGCTGACGTGCTCAACAAGGTGCAGGCGAAGTTGTCGCAGGACGACCTCGTCAGCATGAACGCCGAGAGCGTCAACGACAAGAAGTCCGCTGCGGTCATCGCGAAGGCGTGGCTTGCGAAGGTGGGCATCGTCAAGTAGCCGCAGGAACGACCCAGTAGTAAGGCGGGGACGGATGCCACGGCATCCGTCCCCGCACTGCGTCAGCTGTCGATGGTGTTCGCGTCTCCATCGCCCGGGTGCCTCATGTGCCTGGCCTCGCGTCGTTCGAGGATCTTCTTCACGAGCACCACCACGAGCAGGAACACGACGACGATCGCCACGAAGATATAGCCGGCGAAGTGCAGTCGTGCCGCGAGGTGGCGGTATGACCCAGCGGCGGCCCAGCCCACCGAGACATAGGCGAGGGCCCAGATCACGCAGGCCGGCGCCGTCCAGGCGATGAACTTGCGGTAGCGCATGGTGCTCATGCCCACCGTGACGGGGATGAGCGAGTGCAGGATCGGCAGGAATCGCGAGATGAAGACCGCGATGCCTCCGCGTCGATCGAGGTAGTTCTCGGCGCGAACCCAGTGGTTTTCACCGATTCGCTGCCCGAGCCGCGAGGCCCGGATCTTCGGGCCGAAGTAGTGGCCGAGCGCGAAGCCGATGCTTTCGCCGCCGAGTGCACCGACGACCGCGGTGAGGAGCAGCGCAACGTACTGGATCCAGTCTGTCGTGCCGGTCGCCGCCACGAGAACAATGGTGTCGCCAGGGACGATGAGCCCGATCAGAATCGAGGTCTCGCAGAAGATGCCGATGCCGGCGAGAAGGATCCGCAGCACGGGGTCGACCTGGTGCATCACGCTGAGGACCCAGCCCAGGGCGTCGTTCACAGGCTGCCCCGCTCGCTCTGCAATGGCTGGCGGAGATTGTTGAGCAGACTCTGCCACTTGCGCAGCCTGCCGGGCTGTTCCGCCATCGACGGCCCGTCGACCCACGACGTGACGATGCGGATGCCGTGCAGCGCGTTCACGGCCCAGAGTTCGACGCCGTCCAGCTCGGCCGGGGTGACCGCTTCGTGGTAGATGTCCGTGCCGAGCACCGTCGCCAGTGCCAGGATGCTCTTCGCCGTGACGCTGTCGATGCGCTCGAACTCCTCCGCGGGTGCGCACAGGATCTCACCGCGCCACCACAGCAGCGCGGTGTGTGCGCCTTCCACGACGAAGCCGAGGGGCGAGAGCAGCACAGCGTCGTCCGCTCCTCGCTGCTGGACTTCTGTGCGCAGCCGCAGCATCGCGGCCAGATCCGGCCCCTTGATGGTTGGCGCCGTTCTCGGGTCCTCGCCCCCGGCCGTGGCGAGCACGACCGAGTCGCTGCGGGCCGGCGCGTCGCGCAGCCGAAAGAGGTACCGGGATGAGCCGTCGAGAGACCGCAGCTCGATCCTCGGGAACCAGCTGCCGTCGCTGGGGATCATGGCGATCGCCGCTTCCCAGGCCTCTTCTGCCGGTGCCTGGTCGAATCCGCGAGCCGCGACGGAGGCGAGGAATCGGGTCCTGTGCAGTTCGAGCGCGAGCGCGCTCCCGTCCGAGACGAGCCAGGAATCGGCGACCTCGAGCTGCTGCTCCGTCGTGTCGCAGTAGTCGAGCAGCTCGAAACGGCCGCGCTCCCACCGGTAGACGGCTGACGTCGCCGGTGCGGGACTGCCCGAAACTCCTACGCTCATAGAGTTAGGGTATGCGCCACAGGGTCATTCGACATCAGTTGGAACCCTGGTGCGACCCCGATCTGGTGTTCCGGGTGCTGTACGGGCAAAGCGATCGCGCGTTCTGGCTGGACTCCGGCATTGGCGCGCAGGCGGGTTTCAGCTATCTCGGCGAGGGCGCTCGTCTGGTGACCGGCGATTCCCGCGGCGGAGTCCTCACGGATACCGAGCAAGCGGCACCGAGCCATTCAGACATCTTCGAGTTTCTCGCGGAGCAGCAGGCCGAGGGGGTCGACGAGCCTGCAGGCGCTGGTGGTGAATTCCGGCTGGGCTGGGTCGGCTGGTTCGGGTATGAGCTGCGCTCGGTGACTATGGGCACACGCGCATCCCGTCACTCCCGCTATCCGGATGCCGCCTGGATGGAGGTTGTGCGCGCGATCGAGTTCGACCACGCCTCGCGCACGGTCACGCTTGTGGCGCTGGCGGCCGGTGCCCGGAGAGCCGATTCCGACGGTGAGTGGGCGGACGAGAACGCTCGCTGGCGCGATGAGGTCGTCGCGACGCTGACCCGACTGGAGTCGCGGCACGAGGACGCCGGTGCGGGCGGACGGGGCGCGATGGATGCCGCCCCGGAGCCGCGCTGGACACATCCAGACAACGAATACCTGGCGATGATCCGCGAGTGCCAGCGCGCGATTGCGGACGGCGACGCCTACCAGCTGTGCCTGACCACGGGGGTGGAGGTGGACATCCGCCCGGACCCGCTCGCCTGTTACCTGGCGCTGCGCGCCCGGAGCCCCAGCCATCACGGCGGTCTGCTGAGGGTGGGGGAGTATTCCCTGCTGAGCGCGTCGCCGGAGGTGTTCCTCACGGTGTCTGCTTCGGGCGAGGTGGAGTCCAGGCCGATCAAGGGCACACGCCCGCGCGGCAGCGGTGCGGACGACGATGCCGCGCTGCGCGCTGAGCTGCTCTCGAGCGACAAGGAGCGCGCGGAGAACCTCATGATCGTCGATCTCATGCGCAACGACATCGCTCGGGTGAGCGAGGTGGGTTCTGTCACGGTTCCGAGCCTGCTCGCCGTGGAGAGTTACGCGCAGGTGCACCAGCTCGTCAGCACAGTGCGGGGGCAGCTGCGAAGCGACCTTCGACCGATGGATGCGGTGGTCGCCTGCTTCCCGGCCGGGTCGATGACGGGGGCGCCGAAATCGAGTGCCACAGCCATCCTCGACCGGCTCGAGGGGGCTCCGCGCGGCGTGTACGCGGGGGCCTTCGGCTATCTGGGGCTGGACGGACGCGTCGAACTGGCCATGGTCATCCGCAGCATCATGCTCGACCAGGATGGCGCAACCGTCGGCACGGGAGGAGGGGTCACTACCCTCTCCGTACCGGAGGAGGAACTCGCCGAGGCCAGGCTCAAGGCGGCGGCCCTGCTCAGCGTGCTGGGCGTGCGGTAGCTGACCGCGAGCTCGGGCCGGTAATCTGGAACTCTGGGCCGTGCCTCGCGCATCTGACGGGCACACGATCAAAGGCGATCCGGCTTTTATCCCCGATGAATTGAGAGTCCCCTTTGGTTTACGAGCACGACAGAGCCGATCACGGTGAACAGAGCCACGAATACGACATCGCCCGCCTGCAGGAGAAGTGGCTCGCGCGCTGGGACGAGCTGAAGCCGTTCAGCACGAGCGACCCCGACGACAAGCGTCCGCGCAAGTACATCCTGGATATGTTCCCGTACCCCTCCGGCGACCTGCACATGGGACACGCCGAGGCGTTCGCGCTCGGCGACATCGTGGCGCGATACTGGCGCCAGCAGGGGTTCCGGGTGATGCATCCGATCGGCTGGGATTCCTTCGGGCTCCCGGCGGAGAACGCCGCGATCAAGCGCGGCGTCGACCCGCGCGAGTGGACGTATTCCAACATCGAGCAGCAGAAGCAGAGCATGCGGCGCTATGCCGCGTCGTTCGACTGGGATCGCGAGCTCCACACGAGCGACCCCGAGTACTACAAGTGGAACCAGTGGTTGTTCCTCAAGCTGTACGAGAAGGGTCTCGCCTACCGCAAGGACAGCTGGGTCAACTGGGACCCGGTGGACCAGACCGTGCTCGCGAACGAGCAGGTGCTGCCGGACGGCACCTCGGATCGCTCGGGCGCGATCGTGGTCAAGAAGAAGCTCACGCAGTGGTACTTCAAGATCACCGACTACGCGGACAGGCTGCTCGACGACCTCAATCAGCTCGAGGGCTCGTGGCCCGCCAAGGTGCTCAGCATGCAGCGCAACTGGATCGGGCGGTCCACTGGGGCGGATGTCGACTTCGTCATCGAGGGCGGCATCGGCGCCGGCTTCGACGGTAAGGTCACGGTGTTCACGACGAGGCCGGACACGCTCTACGGCGCAACCTTCATGGTCGTGGCCCCGGAGTCCGAGCTCGCCGCGGAGCTTGTCTCTGCGGCGACGCCCGAGGTGCAGAAGGACTTCGCCGACTACCTCGTGCAGGTGCAGAAGAAGACCGAGATCGAGCGCCAGGACGCGAGCCGTGAGAAGACCGGCGTGCCGCTCGGGCGCTTCGCCATCAACCCGATCAACGGTGAGCGCATTCCCATCTGGGCCGCGGACTACGTGCTCGCGGACTACGGCCACGGCGCCGTCATGGCCGTGCCAGCGCACGACCAGCGCGACCTCGACTTCGCTCGCAGGTTCGATCTTCCGGTGCGGGTCGTCCTCGACACCAACGCCCCGGTGACCGGCGCGATCCCCGTGATCCCCGAGGGCGAGGTCCCTGACGAGCTGCCGCCGCTCGACCCGGCATCCACCGGTATTGCCCTGGCGGGCGAGGGTCGGATGATCAACTCCGGTTCGCTCGACGGGCTCAGCAAGAGCAACGCCATCCGCCGGATCATCGAACAGCTCGAGGCCGCAGGCACCGGCCGCGCCGCGAAGACCTACCGGCTTCGCGACTGGCTGATCTCTCGCCAGCGCTTCTGGGGCACGCCCATCCCGATCATCCACGGGGAGAACGGCGAGCTCATTCCCGTGCCGGAGGACCAGCTTCCGGTGCGACTGCCGTCGACGGAGGGCCTCGACCTCAAGCCGAAGGGGACGTCCCCGCTCGGCGCTGCGGACGAGTGGGTGAACGTCCCGAATCCGATCGATGGCAGTCCGGCCAGGCGTGACCCCGACACGATGGACACATTCGTCGACAGTTCCTGGTACTTCCTGCGCTTCCTCGACCCGAACGATGACACCAGGGCGTTCGATCCGGCAGAGGCAGACCGCTGGGCGCCCGTCGACCAATATGTCGGCGGCGTCGAGCACGCCATCCTGCACCTGCTCTACGCGAGGTTCATCACGAAGGTGCTCTACGACCTCGGGTACGTGGGTTTCACGGAGCCGTTCAGCGCGCTGCTCAACCAGGGCATGGTGCTCTCCGGCGGCTCGAAGATGTCGAAGAGCAAGGGCGGCGTCAACCTCGGAGACGAGATCGACGCCCACGGTGTCGATGCGATCAGGCTCACGATGGCCTTCGCCGGCCCGCCGGAGGATGACATCAACTGGGAGGACGTGTCACCCGCCGGCGCCGCGAAATTCCTGGCACGCGCCTGGCGACTCGCGGATGACGTGACGAGCAGCAAGGACATCGAGTGGAAGTCGGGTGATATCGGCCTGCGCCGCGCGACCCACCACTTCCTCGCCGAAGTACCCGCCCTCGTCGAGGCGTTCAAGTTCAACGTCGTGGTCGCGCGGATCATGGAGCTCGTGAGCGCCACCCGCAAGGTCATCGACGGCGGTGCGGGAGGTGGCGACGGCGCGGTGCGCGAGGCGACCGAGACGGTCGCGCTCGCCCTGAGCCTCTTTGCCCCGTATACCGCTGAGGAGATGTGGGAGAAGCTGGGATATCCGCCCTCTGTCGCGCTCTACGGCTGGCGTAAGGCAGATCCGACCCTTCTCGTGCAGAGTTCGGTCACCGCGGTCGTACAGGTGGACGGCAAGGTGCGGGATCGTCTCGAGGTGTCGCCCACGGTCGACCCGACCGAGCTCGAACGCGTGGCGCGGGCGCTCCCGGCCGTCGTGCGATCTGTCGGCGAGCGCGAGATCGTCTCCGTGGTCGTGCGCGCCCCGCGCCTGGTGAACATCGTCACGAAGCACTGACGGACCCGTGGGGTCGGGCGCGCGCGGCGCAGAAACCGTCCAGTGTATGGCTTTTGTGTATTATCGTGGTCCTTATCAATTCACGGTAAATCCGGCCATTCACCACAAGGGAGTGACGCATGTCAGCACCATCCGTTCAGCTGTATTCGGTACGCGACGCGGTCGACGAGAATCTCGACAGCGCGGTGGACCGCTTGGCCGGAATCGGGTTCACCAAGGTCGAGCCCTACGCCTTCCAGCTGCGCACAGCGGACTACAAGCGTGCGTTTGCCGCATCCGGTGTGATTGCGCCGTCCGGACATGCCGCCGTGATCGACTCCGGCAACCCCGGCGCAATCTTCGACTCCGCGGCCGAGCTCGGTATCGGGATCGTCATCGATCCGTTCATCCCGACCGACCGCTGGCAGACCGCGGATGACGTGCACAGGATCGCAGATCGGGTGAACGAGCTCAGCGCCCAGGCGACCGAGCGCGGCCTCGAGTTCGGTTACCACAACCACCAGTGGGAGTTCACCAACAGGGTCGATGGCCGGACGGTCTACGAGTTGTTCGTCGAACTCATCGCGCCGTCTGTGGCGCTCGAGGTCGACACCTTCTGGGCAACGGTCGGCGGTGCGGACGCTCCCGCCGTGCTTCGCTCGCTCGGAGACAGGGTGCGCGCGCTGCACATCAAGGATGGCCAGGTCACCGGCGACATCGCGACGGCACTGCCGAGCAGCGAGAGCGCACTGATCGTCCCCGAGGCGCTCAAGGCCGCTTTCGAGAACCAGACCCCTGCCGGACAGGGCGACATCGACGTGAAGGCGATGCTGACGGCATCCCCGAACGCGCTCCGAGTCGTCGAGTTCGACGCGTACTCCGGAGACGTCTTCGACGCCATTGCCCAGTCGTACCGGTGGCTGCAGGCGAACGACAGCGCGGTGGCCTCGTGAGCGGTGCATCTGAAAGGATGGGCGTCGGTGTAATCGGCGCGGGCGTCATCTCGGCGCAGTATCTCAAAAACCTGGTGCGCTTCCCCGAGGTCGAGGTGAAGTTCATCGCCGACATCGATCTCGATCGAGCGGCGGCGCAGGCAGCGGCCTACGGGGTGTCCCGCTCAGGGAGTGTCGAGGAACTGCTGGCCCACGACGACATTCAGCTCGTGGTCAACCTCACGATCCCGGCCGTGCACACCGAGGTGGATCTCCGCATCATCGCAGCGGGCAAGCACGTCTGGAGCGAGAAGCCGTTCGCGCTCGATCACGACTCCGCCATGAACGTGCTTGCGGCTGCAGACGCAGCGGGCGTGCGCGCGGCCTGCGCGCCGGACACCGTGCTCGGCGCAGGCATCCAGACCGCACTCCGCGCGATCGCGCGCGGCGACATCGGCGAGCCGCTGACGGCATCCACGGTCTTCCAGGTCCCGGGCCCCGAGACCTGGCACCCGAATCCCGACTTCCTCTATGCGCGTGGGGCAGGCCCTCTGTTCGACATGGGGCCGTACTACGTCACGACCCTCGTGCACGCCTTCGGAGCGGCGACACGAGTTCAGGCCGTCTCGTCACAATCGCGCACCACACGAACGATCGCCACAGGCCCACGTGCCGGCGAGTCATTCCCCGTCGAGGTACCGACGCATCACGCTGCTCTCATCGAGTTCGGCAACGGCCGGTCGGCACAGTCCACCTTCTCGTTCCAGCACGCACGCGCGCGCGCCGGATTCGTCGAGATCAATGGCACGGAGGGAACACTCGCCCTGCCGGATCCGAACACGTTCGACGGAGACACCGAGCTCTGGCGCGACGGCCAAGACACACCTGCGATCATTCGCGCGACCGGTGCGGCGTACGGCCGCGGTACGGGCGTGATCGAGCTCATCCGCGCGGTGCGCGCCGGTCGTGCCGAGCGCGCATCCGGCCTGCTCGCCACTCACGTCCTCGATGTGCTCCTCGGCATTCGTGACGCCGCCGCCGGTGGAAGTCCCGTGGAGATCACCTCGACCGTGCCCGAGGTGCCGCCGCTGCCGGAGGACTGGGACCCGACGACGGCCGAGTAGCACACCTCCCGCACTGCCGGCCTCTCCTCCCGTGGCGGACGGAGAGGTCGACAGTCCACAGTTTGTGCCGGAACGATCCGCAGTGGATGCGGTGGACGTAGCGTTCCTGCATGACGTCGCCCGGCCGCCTCCTCGCACCCGCGACGGGTCGAATACGGCTCGGGCTCGGTGCGGCGGTCGTGCTCGTCATCCTGGGCCTCGGCGTTGCGGTGCTCGTGAGCACGCTCGGATCGCACGGATCGACGACGTCGTTCGCCACCGGCGCGGCCTCGAGCAGATCGTCCCCGGGTGCCACGTCGCCGGGAGTCGCAACGGCCGGTGCTGCCCCGATCTATGTTCACGTGGTCGGCGCCGTCGCGCATCCGGGGCTCTTCGCCCTGCGCGACGGAGACAGGGTCGTGGATGCGGTCTCGGCTGCGGGTGGGTTCACCGACACAGCAGACCAGAGCCAGGTCAACCTGGCCAGATTCGTCTCCGATGGCGAACAGCTCGTCGTACCCGTTCGGGGCGCGACCCCACCGGCGGCGGGCCCCACGGGGACCAGCGGTGGGAAGGTCAACCTCAACACCGCTGATCTCGCGACTCTCGAGACGCTCCCGCGCGTCGGGCCTGCGATGGCCCAGAGAATCATCGACTGGCGGACGAGTAAGGGGCGGTTCTCCTCGATCCAGGATCTGATGAGCGTGACCGGCGTAGGTGACAAGACCTTCGCGCAGCTCAAAGACCTCGTGACGGTGTGAAGGCCGACCTGAGGCTGGCGGTTCCGACGGTGGCCGCCTGGGTCGCCGGTGCCGTGCTGCTCGCCCAGCCCTCTGCCCTTGTCGTAGCCGCGATCGTCGCCTGGTCGGTAACAGGCCTCGTGGTCGTGGCTGCGTTCCTGTTTCGCACCCGCCTGGTCGCGGGTCTGCTCACCATGGCCGTCGTCTCGCTCACCGCGGCAGCGCTCGTGCTGAGTTCCGCAGCAGTCCAGGAGGCACAGAGGAGTCCTCAAGCGCTGCGAGATGCGGCTTCGGCCGGCAGGTTCGTCACGGGCGAGGCCGTCACGACGCAACCCGTCGCGCCGAACGCACCCCGGTTTTCGGCCACGCTGCATTCCGTCGAAGTCGGTGGGCATCGCATCGCGTTGTCGGCGCCCGTCACGGTATTCGCGGCGCGAGACGATGACGCGGCGGGCCGGGGTTCTGCAGAGCGCGTGCTGGGCATCGGCAGCACGGTGCAGTTGCGCGGCACGGTCGCCACGGCAGAGGCGGGCGACGACGTGTCGTTCCTGTTCTTCTCCGACTCCGCGCCGAGCCTGCTTGCGGGTCCGCCGTGGTATCTCGACTGGGCGACCCAGCTTCGAACCCGGTTTGCGGATGCCGCCAAGGGCCTGCCGGGAGATGGTGGCGCGCTGCTTCCGGGCCTCGCCATCGGTGACACGAGTGCCGTGAGCGTCGGACTCGACACTGCGATGAAGGCAAGCTCGCTCAGCCACCTGACCGCCGTATCCGGGGCCAACTGTGCGGTCGTGATCGCTCTGGTCATGGCCGCGGGAGCAGCGCTCGGTATCAGGCGGGGCCTGCGGGTGGTGGCGTCCCTCGTGACGCTCCTCGCTTTCGTGGTGCTCGTCACGCCGCAGCCGAGTGTGTTGCGAGCCGCCGTCATGGCCGCCCTCGTACTCGCGGCAATGGCGCGAGGGTGGCCGGTCAGAGGGATGCCCGTTCTTGCGCTCGCCTCGCTCGTGCTGCTCACGGCCGACCCCTGGCTTGCCCGCAGCTACGGCTTTGTGCTTTCCGTGTTCGCCACGGGCGGGCTGCTTCTCCTGTCGCGGCCGCTCACGATGTTGTTCTCGCGCTGGCTGCCCACGGCCCTCGCAGCAGTGATCGCGATTCCCCTCGCGGCGCAGCTCGCGTGCCAGCCCGTGCTCATCCTGCTGAACGCCTCGATCCCGCTGTATGCCGTGCCCGCCAACGTGCTCGCGGAGCCCGCGGCTCCGATTGCGACCATCCTCGGACTCGCCGCCTGCGTTCTGCTCCCGTGGGTCCCCGCGCTCGGCCAGGTCATCAGCTGGCTGGCGTGGCTGCCGTCGAGCTGGATCGCGGGCGTCGCACGATTCTGCGAGTCGCTGCCGGCCAGCAGCGTACCGTGGCCCGCCGGCGTCCCCGGCGTGATCCTCGTCGCCGCGGTCATTGCGCTCGCTCTGTTCGTGCTGTTGGCGCGGGGCACGCGAACCACATCATGGCGGAAGGTCGCGGCCGCAGCGCTCGTGCTCGTGCTGGTCAGCTACCTCGGCATCGCCGGCGGAGACCGTCTGAGGCAGTCGATCAGTCGACCGGCCGACTGGCAGATCGCGGCCTGCGACATCGGCCAGGGCGATGCGGTGCTTGTGCGGAGCGACGGCACTGTGGCACTCGTTGATACCGGCCCGGACCCGGCGCTACTTCACCGCTGTCTGGGCGAACTCGGCATCGACCGTATCAACCTCCTCGTGCTGACTCACTACGACCTGGATCATGTCGGCGGCACCTCGGCCGTGCTCGGCATGGTGGATCACGCCGTCATCGGTCCGCCCGCGGACTTCCACGACACCCGTCTCGCCGACTGGGTGAGGAGCGCAGGGGCCGAGGTGCACGAGGTCGCTCGAGGTGAGAACGGCAGGATCGGCGAACTGCGCTGGGACGTGCTGTGGCCGCCCGTGCGCACGGACACGGTCGAGCCGGGGAACGACGCGAGCGTCACGGTCGAGTTCAGTGGTGCGGGCGAGTGTCAGCGCGGCTGCCTGACCTCGCTGTTCCTCGGCGATCTCGGCAACGAGCCCCAGGCGAGGATGCTCGGGGCCAACCCGCAGCTGGGTCACGTTGACGTCGTGAAGGTCGCGCACCACGGCTCGGCGGACCAGAACCCTGGGCTCTACGAAAAGATCCAGGCCACGGTCGGGGTGATCAGCGTCGGCGCACACAATCGCTACGGGCATCCCACGAAGACACTGCTCGACATCCTGGCGAGGGTGGGAACTGCTGCGGAGCGCACCGACAGGCAGGGCATGATTTTGGTCTCCCCGCGCCCGGGCGGTGGCATGAGCGTCTGGTCGGAGAAGCCGGGATGATCGTGCATCCGGGGAAGGACGGTGGCGGCCAGTAGTCTTGACCTGAGCAATCGCGCGAACGCAGGGGAGTCCAGTGGCAGGCAAGGCGCCGTCCAAGATGGCCGTGGTCATACCCCAGCTCAGCTGGCAGAAGGTGCGTCCGGCACCCGTTGTGCTCGTGTCCGGCACAGAGGGAGTGCTCGCCGATCGTGCGATTCGCCTGCTGCGTGACACGCTGCGCGCGGAGGACCCCAGCATCGAGGTGAGTGACATCGAGGCCGACGGCTACGTGCCGGGCGAATTGCTCACCGTGGCCAGTCCGTCGCTGTTCGGGGAGCCACGGTTCATCCGCGTCGTGAACGTCGAGAAGTGCACCGATGTGTTCATCACCGAGGTCATGGACTACCTGCAGGCTCCGGCCGACGACACCTACCTCTTGCTGCGCCACGCGGGTGGAGTGCGTGGCAAGAAGCTGCTCGATTCCTTGCGTGGCGGACTCGGCGGCGGCATCGAGGTGGTGTGCGCGGAGCTCAAGAAAGACACCGAGAAGTTCGACTTCGCCGCGGCCGAGTTCGCCTCGGCCGGGCGGCGCGTGAGCTCCGGTGCGCTCAGGGCGCTCACCGCCGCGTTCAACGACGACCTCGCGGAACTCGCGTCCGCCTGCCAGCAACTCCTTGCCGACGCCAGCGAAGAGGTCACAGAGCAGACCGTCGAGAGGTATTACTCCGGCCGGGTCGAGACCAACGCGTTCCGGGTGGCCGACGAGGCGATCTCGGGCCGACGCGGCGAGGCCCTGATCCTGCTCAGGCACGCCCTCGCCTCCGGTGCCGATCCGGTTCCCATGGTCGCGGCGTTTGCCAGCAAGCTGCGCACGATGGCCAAGGTCTCCGGTGCGGGGGGTGGTTCAGGCCAACTGGCGCAGCGGCTTGGTCTCGCCCCGTGGCAGGTCGACCGCGCGCGTCGCGACCTGCAGGGCTGGGACGACGACGGCCTCGGGCGCTGCCTCGAGATGCTCGCATCAACGGATGCCGCGGTCAAGGGAGCAAGTCGCGACCCGGTCTTCGCCCTGGAACGCATGGTCGGAATGGTGAGCGGGCGCGGGCGCGTCTGACGGACTTCAGACCCACACGCAAAGAACCCCGCCTCGATGAGGCGGGGTTCTTTGCTGAAAGCGGTGTGCTCAGAGAGCGTTGACCTGCTTGGCGATCGCCGACTTGCGGTTCGCTGCCTGGTTCTTGTGCAGCACGCCCTTGCTGGCGGCCTTGTCGAGCTTCTTCGACGCGACGAGAAGGGCGGCGGCAGCCTTGTCCTTGTCGCCGGCAACGATTGCCTCGCGCGTGGCGCGGACAGCGGTCTTGACCTCGCTGCGCACGGCCTTGTTGCGATCCGTCGCCTTCTTGTTGGTGAGGATGCGCTTCATCTGCGACTTGATATTTGCCACGTCTTATAACCTTCTGTGTTTCGAGTGATTCGTGTGAGTTCTGGCAGCCGTACCCACCGAAACGTGAGGTGGGGCCGCGATTCGTACCCCTCGCCGGTCCACGCGGAACTCGGCTGTGCACGCAAGCCAACAGGCAACATTACCAGTCGCCCGGTACATCCTACAATGACGGAGCGTTGGCTGCGGTGTCGGCACCCCGATATCGACTATCTGGCGCGTCGCTAGAATTAGAAACAGCAAAGTTCATCTAAATAAGGGAGTGTTTCGTGTCCGCAGCGGTGGATCAGCCAGGTGTCGCAGATTTCGACTGGTCTGGAGTGGTCGACTACTCGAAGCGGAACTGGGCCGAACCTCCCAAGACCCAGTACGAGCTTCCCGGCGTGACGGTCGAGGATCACCTGGGCGTTCCCGTCGCGGTCGTGCCGCTCTGGCACTCGGTCGTCACCGCCACGCTCACGCTTCCCGCGGGCGATCGCGAGGCTCTCCGCTCGGCGCAGCGACGCCTTGCCGCGGCACTCGCCGAGGTCGAGCGCGTGTACCCGCTTAATCCTGGCGGCATCCTCACCCAGGTGGCGTACGGGCTCAGCTACTTCCGCAACTTCCTGCCCAAGGCGCTCGTTGACGAGCACTTCCCCAAGTCGACGCTCGCGGGCAGCGAGGGTGAGCCCGCGATCATCGATTCCATCCGTTTCCCGAAGGACCCGCAGGACGCGCAGCTGGAAGACAACGACATCGTCTTCCATTTCAAGAGCGACTACCGCGGCCACATCGAGCAGGTCATCGGTGCACTGTTCCGCCCGGGCGAGCAGGTACTCAACGGTCTTCCGGCCGAGAACGCCTACGTTGGCGACCTGTTCACCATCACCTCGCTCCGTCACGGGTTCGCGGGCCACGGGTTGCCCAAGGTGATCGGGCAGCGACTCGGGATTCCCGGGGCGGAGCATGTTCCGGATGGCGCCATGCTGTTCATGGGGTTCAGCTCGAGCCACGTGCACGGCCTGGCCCAGGGCAACCTGCCGAGCTTTGAGACCCTTCCCGGATACACCGATGTCACGGTGGACGACTACTTCGCCGGAGGCACGGCCATGCACCTGTCGCGCATCGGGATCGACCTCGCCAAGTGGTACGAATTGGGGTCGAAGGATCGGCTCTCGCGCGTGTTCCACCCGCGCCGCACGGAGGGCGCAGAGGTGTTGTCGCCCGACCAGTCACCCGCCACGGTCACCTTCGAGGAACAGCGCGATCGCGACGTTGCCGAGACCGGTGTCATCGGTCACAACGAGCAGATGCAGTTCCTGTCGCGACTGAGCGAGGACACGACGACCGCGTACGGAGAGAAGCTGCCGCGCGGCACGGTGATGTTCCTCCGCCAGGACTTCAACACGGTGGAGAACCCCTTCGCCTTCTCGTCCGCCGGGCGGATCGACCCGACGCCGCGGGCCGGCGTGCACTTCGTCGGTATGGGGCCGTCCGCCCAGTACTACGAGAAGCTGCGGCTGCAGATGGACAGCGTCGACCACCAGAAGCGCTACAACATGCCGGATGCGAATCTCGGCTTCACGGGATTCCTGCAGACGACCCACCGGCAGAACCTTCTGCTGCCGCCTCGCGCGCACCGCTCGTTCCCGCTCGCCGAGCTCGGATGATGCCGCGGCCTTCGGGGCCGCATACGCATGGGAGAATAGTGTGTTCACCCACCAGCATCAGCAGAGGACACCGTGTCGCCACGAGCAGTGAAGACCCTGGAGCCGGCATCCACCGACCCCGCCTTCATCCGCAACTTCTGCATCATCGCGCACATCGACCATGGCAAGTCGACGCTCGCAGACAGGATGCTGCAGATCACCGGCGTGGTGAGCGATCGCGACATGCGCGCGCAATACCTCGATCGCATGGACATCGAGCGCGAGCGCGGCATCACGATCAAGAGCCAGGCCGTGCGGATGCCGTGGGCCGCCGCCGGGCCATCCGGCGAGCTCGAGAGCTATGCCCTCAACATGATCGACACCCCCGGTCACGTCGATTTCACCTATGAGGTGTCGCGGAGCCTCGCCGCGTGCGAGGGAGCGATCCTGCTCGTGGATGCCGCCCAGGGAATAGAGGCCCAGACACTCGCGAACCTGTACCTTGCCCTCGACAACGACCTCGTCATCATCCCGGTGCTCAACAAGATCGACCTGCCCGCTGCTGACCCGGACAAGTATGCGAAGGAACTCGCCGGACTCATCGGCGGGGACCCTGCCGACGTGCTGCGGGTCTCCGGCAAGACGGGGGAGGGCGTCGAGGAACTGCTGCAGAAGGTCGTCGAACTCGTGCCCGCGCCGCACGGCGAGAAGGACGCTGCCCCACGAGCGATGATCTTCGACTCCGTGTACGACGCGTACCGCGGCGTCATCACCTACGTGCGCATGATCGACGGCACGCTCGTACCGCGCGAGAAGGTCATGATGATGAGCACCAAGAGCACGCACGAACTGCTCGAGATCGGTGTGAGTTCGCCCGAGCCGACTCCAACGAAGGGCCTCGGCGTCGGTGAGGTCGGATACCTGATCACCGGGGTCAAGGACGTGCGCCTGAGCAAGGTCGGAGACACCGTGACGAGTTCGGCGAAGCCGTCGGAGGTGCCGCTCAAGGGGTACTCCGAGCCCAAGCCGATGGTGTTTTCGGGACTGTATCCGATCGACGGTTCCGACTATCCGGTGCTGCGGGAGGCCCTCGACAAGCTCAAGCTCAGTGACGCCGCCCTCGTGTACGAGCCGGAGACATCCGTCGCCCTCGGCTTCGGATTCCGCTGCGGATTCCTGGGACTGCTGCATCTCGAGATCGTCACCGAGCGGCTCGAGCGCGAGTTCGGTCTCGACCTCATCACCACGGCGCCGAGCGTGATCTACACGGTCACGACCGATGACAAGAAGTCTGTCACGGTGACGAACCCGAGCGAGTTCCCCGCGGGGAAGATCGCCTCGGTGTCCGAGCCGATCGTCAAGGCATCGGTGCTCGCGCCTAAGGACTTCGTCGGCACCATCATGGAACTCTGTCAGGGCAGGCGCGGCACCCTCCAGGGCATGGAATACCTCGGCGAAGACCGGGTCGAGCTGCACTACACGATGCCGCTCGGTGAGATCGTCTTCGACTTCTTCGACCAGCTCAAGAGTCGCACGCAGGGGTACGCCTCGCTCGACTATGAGCCGCTGGGCGAGCAGGATGCCGACCTCGTGAAGGTGGACATCCTGCTGCAGGGTGAGGCGGTCGACGCTTTCAGCGCCATCGTGCACAAAGACAACGCGTACGCCTACGGCGTGCTCATGACCGAGCGACTGAAGAAGCTCATCCCCAGGCAGCAGTTCGAGGTGCCGATCCAGGCGGCCATCGGGGCGCGGATCATCGCTCGCGAGAGCATCAGCGCGATGCGTAAGGATGTGCTCGCCAAGTGCTACGGGGGCGACATCACCCGCAAGCGCAAGCTGCTCGAGAAGCAGAAGGAGGGGAAGAAGCGCATGAAGATGGTCGGACGCGTCGAGGTTCCCCAGGAGGCGTTCATCGCCGCGCTCTCCGGCGATACCGAGAAAAAAGAGAAGAAGTGATGCACGGCTCCGCGTTGTGGGAGCAGCCGGTCAGCTATGCCGCGGTCGGTGCCACCCAGGCTTCAGACCTGCTTCGCTACCCGCCCGCAGGTTTTCGCCCCGTCGTGAAGCGCGTGCGCATCGGTCACGGCCCGCTGAGGTGGAGCTTCGCCTCACAGGCGGTGCTCTCGTGGGGCGTGCAGCGGCGCAGCGGATTGCGGGTCGAGACGACCGAGAGCCCGGACGAGGTCACGGGCCACGCCTACGTTCCCGTCTCGCTCGATACCGACGGAGTTCCGGTGCCGCGCTCACAGGCGGCGGGCGACGAGGAGATCGTCTACGGATCTGACGGAACCCCGATGGTCGCCGCCGGAGACACCGTCTGGCTGCACATTCCTGTTGGGCCGTTCTCGATCAAGGCTCCCGCGCGGGTGGTGTACGTGATCAACGAGAAGAAGCGACGCGGGTTCGCCTATGGGACACTTGCGGGGCATCCGGAGCGTGGCGAGGAGGCCTTCGTGGTCGAACTCGACGAGGACGGATCGGTGTGGTTCGAGGTGCGCGCGTTCTCGAGGCCATCGCACTGGCTGTGGTGGTGCGTGTATCCGGTGCTGCGATTCGCCCAGTTCCTCTACACGAGGCGCTACCTGAGCTCCCTCTCCGGCGCGATCGACTGATCATGCCCGGTGCACTCCCGATCGCTGACCCGGCCCCGCTGGACGGTGCGCTGCCCGACTCCGCGGCGGTCGGTGCGCTCGATCGCAACTTCGGCGTGTACCTGCACGTGCCGTTCTGCCGGGTGCGCTGCGGATACTGCGACTTCAACACCTACACGGCGGAGGAACTGCGCGGCGCGAAGCGCACAGACTACGCGGGGGAGGCGATAGCCGAGGTCGGTATGGCATACCGCATCCTCGATACGGCGGGAGTCGCCGCGCGGCCGGTCTCGACGGTGTTCTTCGGTGGCGGCACTCCGACTTTGCTCCCGGTGACGGACCTGGCCGCGATGCTCGGCTCCGTCGTCGACGCGTGGGGACTCGCGCCCGGCGCGGAGGTGACGACGGAGGCGAACCCCGACTCCGTCGACGCGAAGTACCTGCACGCCCTCGCGGCCGCCGGCTTCACGCGCGTCTCTTTCGGCATGCAGTCCGCGGTGCCGCACGTGCTCGCCACGCTCGAGCGCACGCACGATCCCGACCGGATTCCGCTCGTGGTCGAGTGGGCGCGGGACGCCGGTCTCCAGGTGAGTCTCGACCTCATCTACGGGACTCCGGGCGAATCCATCGACGACTGGAGGCGCTCGCTCGACCAGGCGCTCGCGCAGCATCCGGATCACCTCTCTGCGTACTCGCTCATCGTCGAGGACGGCACCAAGCTGGCCAGGCAGATCCGCCGAGGCGAGGTGCCGCAGCCCGACGAGGACCTGCAGGCAGACATGTACGAGCTCGCGGATGCGGTGCTCGCAGACGCGGGCTTCTCCTGGTACGAGGTGAGCAACTGGTCGAGGGGGTCGGAGTTCGTCTCGCGGCACAACCTCGCCTATTGGCAGGGACACGATTGGTGGGGCGTCGGGCCGGGCGCGCACAGCCACGTCGGTGGAGTGCGCTGGTGGAACGTGAAGCACCCGGCCGCCTACGCGGAGCGTATCGCCGCCGGCCACTCGCCGGGGGCGGGACGCGAGGTGCTCGATGCGGAGACGAGGCGAGTCGAGAGCGTCCTGCTGCGGAGCCGAATCAGCGAGGGATTGCCCGTTGACGTCCTGACAGCGGACGGACG
Organism: Parafrigoribacterium humi; assembly: GCF_040227205.1. Classification (NCBI taxonomy): domain Bacteria; kingdom Bacillati; phylum Actinomycetota; class Actinomycetes; order Micrococcales; family Microbacteriaceae; genus Parafrigoribacterium; species Parafrigoribacterium humi. The sequence continues at coordinate 212,137 of NZ_JBELOA010000002.1, forward strand.
CACCGCGGTCGCCGGGCTCATCGCCGACGGACTCGTCGACGGTGGGGCGGCTCTCGCGGGCGTCATCCGCCTCACCCTGCGCGGAAGACTCCTGGCCGATGCCGTGGTGCGGAGACTGCTCGCCGACTGAATCCGGGCCTCGAACACAGCGCGGGTTCGGGAGCGAACTCCCGAACCCGCGTGCGTGGCTGGTGCGGTGTTACTTGATGAAGCGGAACGAGAACGGGTAGCGGTAGGAACCGCCCTGCTGCACCTTCACTCCGCCGAGCACCGAGAACACGACGTTCGCGATGTAGATCAGGAAGCCGATCAGCGTCAGCAGCCAGCCGAGGCCGACGATGACGAAGGGGATGAGGAGGATCGAGGAGATGATGAGCCAGGCAATCCAGATGATGAGGAAGGTGATCTGCCAGTTCAGGGCTTCCTTGCCTTCGACCCTGGTGCGCTCTCCACGATCCTTGAACACCAGGAAGATGATGAGCGAAGGGAGGATCCACAGGATTCCACCGAAGTGGGCGAGGGATGCCCAGAGCTTGTCGTCGGCCGCGGTGAGCGGTGCCGCAGGCTGAGGTGCCGCTGGCTGCGGGGTTTGGTCAGTCATGTGCGTAGCCTTTCAGTGTCAACGGGTCCTTCCTGGAGTCAGGAGAGACTGTGCGCGCTCTCCCGCCCCGAAAGGGTCACGGTCGAGCACATGCCTAAGGTAGTGCCCAGCCACACGGCACGCAATGACCGCCACACGATGTCCGAGAGGGCGTGCTCGCGATACAATTAGCAGTCAAAGCAGCTGAGTGCCAGTAATCGGATGCGCGGGAAGAGAGGGTGCGAGATGGTTTCAGAACGCAGCCTCGAGGTCCTCAGGGTCATCGTGCAGGACTACGTCGCATCCCGCGAGCCGGTGGGGTCGAAGTCGATCGTCGACCGCCACTCCTTCGGGGTCTCGGCCGCGACCATCCGCAACGACATGGCACTGCTCGAAGAAGAAGAACTCATCGCGGCGCCGCACACCTCCTCCGGCCGTATCCCGACAGACAAGGGCTACCGCGTCTTCGTCAACCAGCTCGCGGACCTGCGCCCGTTGTCTGCGGCCCAGCGCCAGGCGATCGAGACGTTCCTCGGCCAGTCCGCCGATCTCGACGAGGTGCTCGGACGCACGGTGCGTCTCCTCGCGCAGCTCACCCACCACGTCGCACTCGTGCAGTATCCCTCGCTCACGCGCTCGCGCATCCGGCACATCGAACTGGTGCCGCTGGCGCCGAGACGCATGATGACGGTGCTGATCACCGACTCGGGGCGCGTCGAGCAGCGACTGCTCGACCTGAGTGAGGAACTCGACGACGGCTTCCTCCACACCCTTCGCGAGAAGCTCAATGCCGCGATCGACGGTCTCGGCCTCGACGCCGCAGCGGACAAGCTCTCGGGCTTCGGTGAACAGTTCGAGGCGAACAGACGCGCTGTAGTGGATCAGGTGGCCGCGGCCCTCAGCGAGCAGGTGCTCGCCGGGCGCCAGGAGAGGCTCCTCATGGCGGGCACTGCGAACCTCGTTCGCACCGAGGAGGATTTCAGCGGCAGCATCTATCCGGTGCTGGAGGCCATCGAGGAGCAGGTCACCCTGCTGCGCTTGTTCGGCGAGATGGAACCCGAGCAGAACGGGTTCTCGGTGAGCATCGGCAGCGAGAACGCATCATTCGGACTGGGGGAGACCTCCGTGCTGACCACGGGGTACACCTCGACGGGAGACGGACTCGCGCGCCTTGCCGTGCTCGGGCCGACCCGCATGGACTATTCGAGCAACATCACGGCGGTCAGGGCCGTTGCGCGGTATCTCTCTCGGCTGCTGGGCGACTAGCCGCACCAGGTGGACCATATCGCGCTGGACCCGTGCCTGCTGCACACAACATATTGAGGAACGACATTGGCAGACCACTATGAGGTTCTTGGCGTCGACCGGGATGCGACTCCCGATCAGATCAAGAAGGCATATCGCCGTCTTGCGAGAGAACTTCACCCCGATGTGAACCCGGGTGCGGAGGCATCCGAGAAGTTCAAGCTCGTGACGCACGCCTACGACGTGCTCTCCGACCCGAACCAGCGCCAGCAGTATGACCTCGGGCCGCAGGCCGGCTTCGGCGGCGGGGCGAACTTCGGCGGCTTCGGTGACATCTTCGAGACCTTCTTCGGCGGTGGCGGTGGGCGGCGCTCCGGGCCGCGGTCTCGCCGTGAACGGGGCCAGGACGCGCTCATCCGGGTCGAGGTGGATCTCGACGACGTCGTCTTCGGAACCCGGCGCGACGTCGAGGTGGACACGGCCGTGCTGTGTGAGACCTGCGGCGGCTCGTGCTGTGCTCCCGGCACCCAGCCGGTCACCTGTGACATCTGCCAGGGAACAGGGCAGATCCAGCGCACCGTCCGCAGCCTGCTCGGCAATGTCATGACCTCGAGCCCGTGCGGCACCTGCCGCGGCTACGGCACGGTCATCCCGAATCCGTGTCCCACCTGCCAGGGACAGGGGCGCGTGCGCGCGCGCCGCACGATCCCCGTCGACATCCCCGCGGGCGTCGACACCGGGCTGCGCCTGCAGATGCCGTCGCAGGGTGAGGTCGGCCCGGCCGGCGGCCCGAACGGTGACCTGTACCTCGAGATCAAGGTGCGCCACCACGACGTGTTCAGCCGCAACGGCGACGACCTGCTGGCCACGCTTGAGGTGCAGATGACGGATGCGATCCTCGGCACCAAGACGACGCTCAAGACGCTCGATGGTGAGGTCACGGTCGAGATCAAGCCAGGTACCCAGAGCGCGGAGGTCATCACGGTCAAGGACCGCGGTATCACCCGTCTTCGCGGAAGCGGTCGTGGCGATCTCAAGATCGGTGTGCAGGTGACCACCCCCACGAAGCTCAGCGGCAAGGAGCAGGAGCTGATCAAGCAGTTCGCCGGCAGCCGCAAGCAGTCCGCGCCCACGCTCACCCACTTCCAGCAGGGACTGTTCCAGAAGCTGCGCGACCGCTTCCTCAACATCTGAGCTGCTCCGCCCACCCGCCCGGGTGTGGCCCCTTCGGAAATTCAGGACTTTGGTCGTCCCGACTGCGACTCTGTGCGGTAACTCCGGGGGTGCATGCGTCGGCGCGTGGCCAAAGTCCTGAATTTCCGAAAGCAGACATCTCGGGGAGGCACTCTTGGGCGCGAGTGGAATCTGGGAGAGTTGAGGCGTGGCGCACTTCTATCTGAATGACGAGTTGCTGGCTGCGGCGGTGGGCGAGCGGATCTCCGTGAGCGGTGCCGAGGCGAGGCACGCTGTCACCGTGAGTCGCCTGATCACCGGTGAGTCGATCTCCGTCGGCAACGGCGCCGGGCTCGTCGTGAGCGGCACCATCGTGTCCGCGGATGCCGGCGAGTTCGTGCTCGAGGTCGAGACCGTGGAGCAGACTCCGGCCGCGAGTCCCGCGATCTGGCTGGCTCAAGCACTCGCGAAGGGCGATCGGGACGAGTACGCCGTGCAGCAGGCGACGGAACTCGGCGTCGACGGCGTGATTCCCTGGGCCGCGACGCGGTCGATCGTCAAGTGGGAGGGCAACAAGGTCGCCAAGGGCCATCAGCGCTGGTCCGCGATCGTGCGCGAAGCGACCAAGCAGTCGCTTCGACCCTGGATTCCGGGGGTGGGCGACCTCGCCTCGACCGCGGTGCTGTGCTCACTGGCGGGAGAGGCACGGATGATCGTGCTCGACCCCGCCGCGGAGCAGTCCCTGAGCGCGCTTGAGCCCGACGGGCGAGACATCGTGCTCGTCGTGGGGCCGGAGGGTGGGATTTCGGATACAGAACTGTCGCGCCTGGCCGCAGCAGGGGCATCCGCCTGGAGGCTCGGCGGCCCGGTGCTGCGCACCTCGACGGCGGGACCCGCCGCGATCGCCGTGCTCAATTCGCGGCTCGGGCGCTGGTAGCCACGCGCGATTAGCCCCAGGCGATTGCGAGGCAGCTCAGCGCTGCTGGAGCCGCGTCGCGAGCGACCTGATTCTCGACAGCACGAGCCGCACGTTCCGGCGCTCAAGCGTCTCCGGGCGGGCGAGGCAGTCGATCTGCCTGCCGAGCGGCGAGTGCTTGAGCGGCAGCAGCACGACTCCGGGATGCTGGTGCACGGTGTGGCGCGGCATGAGGGCGAGACATCCGCTCTCGGCGACGACTGAGGCGGCTACGGCGAACTCGTTGATCCGGTGGGCAATGCGCACCTCGCTCGCACCGAGGATCGAGACGAGCGCACCCTCGAGTGGAAAGCCCTCGTGCACGACCACCCAGCTCTCGCCGCGCAGGTCATCGGGGGTGAGCGATCGGTGGGTGGCGAGCCTGTGGCGCGTGCTCACCGCGATGTCCAGGGGTTCGAACAGGAGCGGCTTGACCGAGACAGAGTCAGGCCACGGCGCGCTGCCGGCGAGGCGGTGGGCCAGGACCAGGTCGTGCCGGGCCGTCAACCCGGGGAAGTCGCCCTGGGCAACGTCCTCGTCGCTGAGGCGCAGTCGCGGTTCCTTCGGGTCACTGAACTCGGCGAGCAGGGGCCCGAAGAAGGTGGTCCCCGCACTGTGAAAGGCCGCGATGGAGACCGTTCCCGCGGGCTCTGACTGGTAGTCCTTCACCGCCTGTCTCGCCCGCGCGAGAGCCACTTCGACCCCGACAGCCGCGGAGGCGAGCGCCGCTCCGGCGTCGGTGAGGACGGTGCGTCGCCCCTCCTTCCTGGTCAGCGGAACTGGCGAATCGCGCTGCAGCGCCGTGATCTGTTGCGAGACGGATGACGGCGTCACGTGAAGCGCGGCGGCGACGGCCGCGATGCTGCCGCGGTCCCGTAACTCGCGCAGCGCACGGAGCTGGCCCAATTCCATTAGTCCAAACTAATGCATGTGTCACGATATTGGTCCCTTGTACTAAGGGATGGCCGCCCCAGAGCATGGGGCATGATGACAACGCTCTGCCGCTTCCGGGTCGACCTTCTCCTGCTTGTGGTCGCCGCATCCTGGGGGTCGACCTATCTCGTGACGAAGGAGCTCGTGACGCCGTCATCGGTCATCGCGCTTCTCTCCGTGCGGATGCTTCTGGCGACGGCCCTGATGGCGGTCATCGTCGTGGCACGGAGAGCGCGTTCAGGCCCAGGGGAACAACCCAGACTCACGCGAGCGGGACTCGGAGTCGGGGTCGTGCTGGGAGTGCTCCTCGCCGCAGTGTTCGTCTGCGAGACCTCGGGGATCGCACACACCTCGGCCACGAACGCGGGGCTCATCATCAGCCTCACGATGGTATTCACCCCGATTCTCGAGTCCGTCGTCGCGCGCAGGCGCCTGCCGGGCGGCTTCTTCCTCGCGGCGCTCGTCGCGGTGGTAGGCGTAGCGCTCCTTGCGGGTGTTGGAGCGTTCGAGGCGCCGGGCCCCGGCGACCTTCTCATCCTGGGCGCCGCCGTCATCCGAGCCGTGCACGTCGTCGCCATGCACCGGCTGACGGAAGGCAGAAGCGGCGCACCCGCGAGTCCCCGCCCCGCCGTGGGCACGCTCACGCTCACGACCGTTCAACTGTCGACCTGCGCCGTGCTGTTCACGGTCGCGTCGGCGTTCATCGGTGACTCCGTACCTGCCTACCTCGGCACGCTCGGGGGAGGCACGCTCGCACTTTTCGCCTACCTGGTCGTGATCTGCACGGTGTTCGCCTTCGTCGTGCAGATGTGGGCTGTGCGACGCACCTCGCCGGCTCGGGTGAGCCTGCTCCTCGGAACGGAACCGCTCTGGGCCGCGATCGTCGGCGTCGGGATCGCGCACGACACACTGGATGCCGCGGGCTGGTGCGGAATGCTCCTCGTGCTCGTCGGAACATTCTGGGGGCGCCGGGTCGAACAGCGGCACCGTGAGGACGCCGCCCAGAGCGAACGGAAGCCCGCCCTCGCCTCCCGTCGTTTAAGCTAGGGGACATGTCAGACCAGAGCCCTTCGATCTTCACGCGGATTGTCGCGCGCGAAATTCCGGCTGACATCGTCTTCGAGACCGAGCGGATCATCGCCTTCCGCGACATCGCACCGCAGGCACCGGTGCACATCCTCGTGGTGCCGAAGACCGAGCAGTACGCCAACGTCGCCGAGCTCGCGGCGGGGGATCCAGCGCTCCTCGCCGAGGTCGTCGCCACCGCCCGCCAGATCGCCGAGGAACATTCCGGCGGTGAATATCGTTTGGTCTTCAACACCGGTGAAAGCGCCGGACAGACCGTATTCCATGTACACGCCCACGTTCTCGGTGGGAACCTTGCGGAAGGAACACTTGCCGACTAGCGAGAGGGCTGAACGGGGCATCCAGGATGCCGCCCGGGTGGAGAGTGCGAGCCTGCGCGTCGACGGCATTGCCATGGTGCGGTTGCTCGGCACCCAGGACCGCCTGTTGAAGGTCATCGAGAGACAGTTTCCGCGGGTAACACTCGCGGTGCGCAGTAATGAGATCACCATTGAGGGCGACACAGCTGAGGTGCGCGGAGCGGTGCGGCTGGTCGAGGAGCTGGTGACGATGATCAGGAGAGGTACTCAGATGGGCGACGGTGAGGTGGACGAGCACAGCGTGACGGAATCGGCGAAGATGCTGCGCACCGATCCGCGCACGAGCCCGGCCGAACTGCTGAGCCAGGCGATCCTCACGAGCCGCGGCAGGAGCATCCGCCCGAAGACCGCCGGACAGAAGGACTATGTCGACGCGATCGACGCGAACACGATCGTCTTCGGTATCGGACCGGCGGGAACCGGCAAGACCTATCTCGCGATGGCGAAGGCCGTGCAGGCGCTGCAGCGCAAAGAGGTCACCCGGATCGTCCTGACCCGGCCGGCCGTTGAGGCGGGCGAGCGGCTCGGCTACCTGCCGGGCACCCTCACCGACAAGATCGATCCGTACCTGCGGCCGCTCTTCGACGCGCTCGGCGAGATGATGGACCCCGAAGTGCTTCCGAAGCTTCTCGCAACGGGGACCATCGAGGTCGCACCCCTCGCCTACATGCGAGGTCGCACGCTGAACGAGGCATTCATCGTGCTCGACGAGGCGCAGAACACCACGCCCGAGCAGATGAAGATGTTCCTCACGAGGCTCGGGTTCGGCTCGAAGATGGTCATCACGGGCGATATCACCCAGATCGACCTGCCGGCCGCGGCGAGCGGACTCCAGCTCGTCACGACCGTGCTGTCCGACGTGGACGACATCCACTTCGCGAGGCTCACGAGCGCCGATGTCGTGCGGCACACGCTCGTCGGCCAGATCGTAGACGCCTACACGAAGTACGATGCGGAGCGTCAGGCGCAGCGGTACGAACGCGAGCAGCGCCGCAGCGCGGAGGGATCGAAGCCATGAGCGTCGAAGTCAACAACGAGTCCGTGGTGCCGGTTGACGAGGCTGCGCTGCAGCGACTGTCGATGTTCGCGCTCGACCAGTTGCACGTGCATCCGGATGCCGAGCTCGCGATCGTGCTCGTGGACGAGGCAGCCATGGAGCAGCTTCACGTGCAGTGGATGGACGAGCCGGGCCCCACGGATGTGCTGAGCTTCCCCATGGACGAGCTGCGGCCGGGCACGGACGACGCCCTGAGCCCCGCAGGACTGCTCGGCGACATCGTGCTGTGCCCGCAGGTGGCGATCGCGCAGGCGGAGGAGGCGGGCCACTCCACTCTGGACGAGCTGTTGCTTTTGACGACACACGGCATCCTGCACCTCCTCGGGTTCGATCACGCCGAGCCGGACGAGGAGAAGGAGATGTTCGGCATCCAGCGCGACATCCTGGCGAGCTTCGCCGACTCCGAGCGACGATCGAAGTAGCAGGCCGTGATTCCGCTCTTCGTCGCTGCCGCAGTGTTGCTCGTGGCGTTCGGCGGCTTCCTTGCTGCGGCGGATTCCGCACTGAGCGTGCTGTCCAGGGCGGACCTGCAGGAGCTCGCCGCGCAGTCCAGGGCGAAGGCATCGCTGCTCGCGATCGCCGGAGACGTCGGGGCGCACGTCAACGCGATCAACTTCATGCGCGTCGTCGCGGAGACCACGGCCGCCGTGCTCGTCACACTGAGTTTCGCCTCGCTGTTCGCCGAGTGGTGGTGGACGCTGCTGGCCTCGGCCGCGATCATGACGCTCGCGTCGTTCGTGCTCGTGGGCTCGAGCCCGCGCAGCGTCGGCAGGGTGAACGCGAGACCCATCATGCGCTGGGGGGCGTGGGCCATCCGCGCCGTTCGCGTGTTCCTCGGTCCGATCGCCTCCGCGCTCGTCGCCGTCGGTAACAAGGTCACGCCCGGGAGACCGAGGAACGCGAGTTTCTCGTCTGAAGAGCAGCTGCTCAGCATGGTCGACGAGGCCACGGAGCTCGAGGTGCTCGAGGAAGACGACCGCGAGCTCATCCACTCGATCTTCGAGTTCAACGACACCGTCGTCCGCGAGGTCATGATCCCGCGCACCGACATGGTCACCATCGAGGGCACAGACAGCGTCGGTGCCGCCATGGGACTGTTCCTCAGCCGTGGCGTCTCGCGGATGCCCGTGATCGGCGACGACGTCGACGAGGTCCTCGGGGTGCTCTACCTTCGTGACGTCGCGCGGCTCAGCTACGAGAGGCCCGTCGGCTACGAGGAGCTGACCGCGGCTGAACTCGTGCGGAGCGCGCTGTTCGTTCCCGAGTCGAAGAAGGTGGACAGCCTGCTCGGGCAGATGCGGCTCGAGTCCAACCACCTCGCGATGGTCGTGGATGAGTACGGCGGCATCGCGGGCCTCGTCACAATGGAAGACCTCATCGAGGAACTCGTCGGCGACATCTCCGACGAATATGATCACGAGATCGTGGAGTTCGAGCAGCTCACGGACGGGAGGTACCGGGTGAATGCCCGCCTGCCCGTCGACGAACTCGGAGAGCTCTTCGGCATCGACCTCGACGACGACGATGTCGACTCTGTCGGTGGTCTCGTCGCCAAACTGCTCGGCCGCATCCCCACCGCCGGTGCCTCCGTGACCCACTCCGGCCTCATCATCACGGCCGAGCGCACGGAGGGGCGGCGCAAGCGTCTCAGCACGGTGATCGTCGAGCGCAACGAGGCGCTGGCCGATGCCCAGGAAGCCTTCGACCAACGCAGCAACCACCACAGCGAGACCCAGCGGAAAGACGGCGAATGACCATGGACCCAACAACACCACCCGGCTACCGCGCGGGATTCGTGTCCTTCGTCGGCCGACCCAACGTGGGCAAGTCCACTCTCACGAACGCGCTCGTGGGGGAGAAGGTGGCCATCACGAGCAGCAAGCCGCAGACCACGCGGCGGGCCATCCGGGGCATCGCGCACCAGAAGAGCGGCCAGCTGATCCTGGTGGACACCCCGGGCATGCACCGGCCGCGCACGCTCCTCGGCGAGCGTCTCAACAGCATCGTGCAGGACACCCTGGGGGATGTCGACGTCGTCGGGTTCTGCATGCCGGCGAACGAGAAGATTGGCCCCGGTGATCGCTACATCAACGAGCAGCTGGATGCCTTCCCTCGCGCCAAGAAGGTCGCCATCGTCACGAAGATCGATGCGGCCTCGCGCCCGGCAACAGCGGCCCAGCTGCTCGCGGTCTCGCAGCTGAGGGAGTGGGAGACGATCATTCCGGTGTCGGCGACGAGCCGCATCCAGCTCGACGTGCTCACGAACGAGCTCATCCGCCTGCTGCCGGAGTCCGATCCGTTGTATCCGGCCGACGCGGTGACGGAGGAGGGGCTCGCGGATCGCATCGCCGAGCTCATCCGCGAGTCGGTGCTCGAGGGCGTGCAGGACGAACTGCCGCACTCGATCGCGGTGACGGTGGACGACATCGTCGAGCGCGACGACAAGGACCTCGTGGAGATCTACGCCAACCTGTTCGTCGAGCGCGACAGCCAGAAGGGCATCATCATCGGTCACCGTGGTTCCCGGCTGACCGAGGTCGGTGCACTGGCCCGCACGCAGATCGAGCCGCTCGTGGGCAAGCAGGTCTTCCTCTCGCTCCGGGTCAAGGTGGCCAAGGACTGGCAGCGCGACCCCAAGCAGCTCGGACGCCTGGGCTTCTGATTTTTTCTGTGGGTCGAGTGCGACCGACGGAGGAGGACGTGTATCGAGACCAAGCGACCGACTCTGCCTACATCGACAGGATGATCTTGCGCGACGAGAGAGTGATATCCGGATCGCGACCGGGATGAGCCCGTAGCGTAGAAGCCATGTTCCGCCCCATGACGCGCGTCGACCTCATGTTCGACGTCATAGTCGCGTCGGTGTGCCTCCTGCTTCGCTTCCTGATCGGGATCGGCGAGGCGTGGATGCTGTTCGTCGTCATCGCGATGGCGGCTGCGCTGGGTTTGCGTCGAGTGAGCCCCGCGATCGCGCTCGCTGTCGCCTGGGCCGGTGCGATCCTGCAGGTGTCGGCCGGGCTGCATCCGGATGTCGCCAACCTCGCCATCCTGCCCGTGCTGTATTGCACCGCTCGCTTCGGGATGCCCGTGGTCAAGTGGTCCGGGCTCGCGTCGGCAATCCTCGGTGCGACCGTCATCGCCCTCTACAACTCGCTCGGCGCCGTGGTGCACGCTTTCGCCTGCACCACAGGGCGCACCAGCGTGTGCGGTTTCGAGGGGCAAATCCGTGAATCGGTGACCTCACTGTTCATCGTGTTCTTCTTCGCTCTTGTGGTCTTCGTACTCAGCTGGACCTTCGGCCTGCTCGCGAAGACCTGGCGGCGCGCACGGGAGAACAGCGAGGCCGTCGCGGTAGAGCAGCGGGAACGCCTCGCTGCCCAGCGGGATGTCGCGATCGAGCAGGAGCGCACTCGCATCGCCCGGGACATGCACGATGTCGTCGCCCACTCGCTCGCCGTCGTGATCGCACAGGCGGACGGCGCTCGCTACGCCGGGGCGAAGGAACCGGGGGCAGTAGATGCCGCCCTGGTCGCGATCTCACGTACCGCTCGGCAGGCCCTTGGCGAGGTGCGCGTGCTTCTCGGGCAGCTGCGGCACAACCAGGGAGATGCCCCGCAACCGACGGTGGCCGATCTGCAACCGCTGTTCCAGCAACTGCGCGCCTCGGGCCTCACCGTGACCTTCTCCGAGACTGGCGATGTCGTCTCGCTTACCGCGGGCCAGCAGCTCGCGGTCTATCGAATCGTGCAGGAGGCGCTCACTAACGCTCTCCGGCACGGGGATGCGTCGGAGGAGGTCAGTGTGAGCCTCGACTGGAGCGCCGAGTCGGTCACCATCGAGGTGTCGAACGCTGTGACGCCCGCAGTCGGCGAATCGGTCGTAGCCGATGACCCACGCCTGTCGCACGGTCTCGCGGGCATGAGCGAACGCGCGAAGCTCTGGGGCGGCACCTTCGCGGCCGGGCGCATCGGGCAGACGTACGGTGTACGAGTGGTGCTGCCGATCGCTGTCCAGGATTCCGCGGAGGACGCATGACGGGGGCGCCGATCCGGGTCGCGCTCGTCGACGATCAGGCACTGTTTCGCACGGGCATCCGCATGCTCGTGACCTCCCAGGCCGACCTCGAGTTCGTGGGCGAGGCAGGGGACGGGCAGGAAGCCATCGCCATGGCCGCCGCCACCAGACCGGACGTCATTCTCATGGACATCCGGATGCCCGTGCTCGACGGTATCGGCGCGACCGTCGCCATTCTCGCCGCGGCCGAGCAGCGCGGCGAGGCGCTCCCTCGCATCATCGTGCTCACGACGTTCGACCTCGACGAGGCGGCCACCAGGGCCATCCGCGGCGGAGCGAGCGGTTTCCTGTTGAAGGACGCAGACCCGGAGTTCCTGCTGGCCTCCATCCGCACGGTGCATGCGGGCAACGCCGTCATCGCTGCTGCGGCGACCCGCGAGCTGTTCGAGCACTTCGACGGTGCCCAGACGAGACGGGCTGAGCCCGAGGCGTTCGCGGCGCTCACCGCGCGCGAAAGGGAGATCTTCAGGCTCGCTGCGCGCGGCCTGAGCAACGCGGAGATCGCGAGTGGTGAGTTCCTGAGCGAGGCGACGGTGAAGACCCACATCAGCCGCATCCTGGCCAAACTGGGTCTGCGCGATCGAGTGCAGCTCGTCGTCTTCGCCTTCGAGCACGGCCTCACGGAGTAGTCGTCGCACTGTGAGCGCGCTGGGCGATTCTCGTGTACCGCTGAAGATTCCCTCAGGATGACCGCGACGGTCTCTCCAGGCCCACCGCGTTCCAGATAATGGACTTCTGGATGCGCGGAGGAGCGTACGAAGTGCTCGATGGACTGTGGCATCTGAGGTTGATCGACGGCCCCGTGCCGATCATCATCTATCTGCTCGCCGGCATCGCCATGGTCGTGCTGCTGGCACGGCGCCCGCTGCGACGGCTTCTCGTCAGCGTGATCGCCGCCGCCTGCGGAGCCGCACTCGGCTGGGTCATCACGTGGCTGGTGAGCGATGTGTGGGACAGCTTCGGCGTGGCGCTCAGCGTGCCGACGCGCCTCTGGTTCACGGCCACCGTCGCGCTTGTCTTCGTGGCGCTCGTAGGTTTGGGGGCGCGACCCTGGTGGCGCAATGTCGTCGCGGCGCTGTCCGTGGTGATCTTCGTTCTCATGGGCGGTGTGGGGATCAACGCGGATATCGGCGAGTTCCCGGCGCTCGGGCAGGTGTTCGGGAAGACCATCATTCCGCCCCTGAGCACCCGGTTCCTCGCGACGCTTCAAGCGCAGGGCACCGCGGCGGAGTGGACGCCGCCCGCGAACCTCAGGATGAAGGGCCGTGTGGGTACCGTCGACATCCCCGGCACGGTTTCGCATTTCGCCGCCCGCCCGGCGATCGTCTACCTGCCGCCGGCGGCACTCGCCGCACACGCGCCGGTCCTGCCGATTCTCATCATGTTGTCAGGGCAACCGGGAGCGCCGTCGAACGTCGCGACCTCGGCCGCACTGCCTTCCATCGCGGACGGGTACGCAAGAGCACATCGGGGACTGGCGCCGATCGTGGTGATTCCGGACCAGCTCGGTGCTACCGACGCCAATCCGATGTGCGTCGACTCGCCGCTGGGAAACTCAGCCACCTACCTCACCGTCGACGTTCCCCGGTGGATCCGATCGCACCTGCACGTTCTCGGTGGCCCGAGCGGTTGGGCGATCGGAGGCTTCTCGCAGGGCGGCACCTGTTCCATCCAACTGGGGGCCGCCCATCCGGAGCTCTTTGGCGACATCCTCGACATTTCGGGGCAGGTCGCGCCACACCGGGGCTCGATCGCTGCCACGGTGCGGGATGCTTTCGCCGGTTCCCAGGCCGGCTATGAGCAGGCGCGCCCGCTGTCCCTGCTTGCGGCGGGGGCGCCCTATCCACGGCACACCCTCGCGATCTTCGCCGTGGGTGCCAGGGACACGAAGTTTGCACCGGGAGCCGCGGTAGTGGCGCGCGCCGCTGCTGCGGCGGGAATGGACGTGCACAGGCTGATTTCACCCGGTACCGCACACGACTGGCACACGGTGCAATATGCACTCGTCCGCGCGTTCCCCTTGTTCGGCGCTGAGTGGGGCCTGAAATGAGTGACTGGGTCCGTTCGCGGCGGGTGAGCCTGTCACTCGCAGCGGTGATGCTGGTTCTCGCGTTCGTGACAGGGTCGCTGTTGCGCGGTCCCGGTCCGGGGCTGCGTCCGCGTGTCGGTACGGGACTCGACGTCTTCAACGAGAGCCACAACCTGCTCTCGCCACTGACCTCCGTCTTCTTTGCGAGCGATCTCCTCGAATTGCTCGTGTCCCTGGCCGCTCTCGTGTTCCTGGTCGGTGCTGCTGAGCGGCTCATGGGATGGTGGCGAACGCTGATCGCGTTCGTCACCACCGCGTACGTGGGCGCGGTCGTCGGGATGCTGCTGCAGGCCGCGGGGCTGCTCGCGCGCGAGATCTGGGCGGTGCGCATCCGCGAATTCGTCGTCCTGGATCCGTTTACCGCGATCTCCGGCATCGTGATGACCGCGAGTGCCTGGGCCGGACCGCTCTGGCGACGCCGAGTGCGCGTCCTCGGCTTCACTGCGCTGATCGTCGTCTTCCTGTATTCGGGGCAGCCCTCCGACCTGTTCCGGCTCATCGCGGCCACGGCTGGGCTGCTTCTCGGGCTGCTCATGAAGCGGGTGCGTCCTGCACTGCGCTGGACCCGCAGTTCCCACCACGAGGCACGCGGCCTGCTCGCTGCGGCCCTCATGATCACGGCGGTCGGACCATTTGTCAGCATCTTCACTCCGGCCAGGTACGGACCCCTGCATCCGCTCGGCCTGTTGTTTCGGGACGCGCTTCCGCGCCTGAACAACGTGCAGCACCTCTGCGCGCACCACCTGGCCAGCGCGGGGTGCAACCTCGATCTCGCGCTGGCTCGGCTCAACGGGCCAGGGCCCGTGCTGCTTGCGCCCCTTCCGCTCGTCGTGCTCCTGGTCGCCGGGCTCGGCATGATTCGCGGGCGCAGGAGCGCGGCGTGGATCGCGATCGCGGTCAACGTGCTCCTCGCCGTCCTCGCGAGCTTCTATTACGGCTTCCTTCCCGCCTTCGGCAGCAATCCGATCGACATCGACAACGCCTCCGGCACGGAGTCGGCGGTTCGATTGGCGGTCTCCGTGCTGGTTCCGCTCGTCATCGCCGTGCTCATCGCCATGAATCTGCGACATTTCACCGTGCGCACCCAGCACAGTGTGGTGAAGGACTTCGTGATCAGGGTCGGTGCCGCGTTCGTCGTGCTCTGCGCGCTCTACGTGGGGGTCGGCCTGATGTTTCCCCGGCAGTTCCGGCCCGTCGCCACGCCGGGCGACCTCCTGCTCGACCTGCCCGAACGATTCGTTCCCGTCGGGTTCCTCAGGCTCGAGCACCTCACCTTCGTTCCCGTTGCGCCTCTCTCCCGCCTCGTGTACGAGTGGATCGGCCCGGCGTTCTGGATCGTGCTCCTGGTCGCGGTGATTCCGATGTTCTTCTCCGAGAGGAATCGCACGAGCTCCGCGGAACGGGAGCGTGTGATCGAACTGTTGAAAGCGGGCGGTGGCGGGACCCTGGGCCGAATGTCGACCTGGAACGGCAACAGCTACTGGTTCTCCCCGGATCGGGGCGCGGCAATCGCATACCGGGTCTATTCGGGCGTCGCGATCACAACCTCCGATCCGATCGGGCCGCCGACAGAGCTCGAGAGGGCCGTGCGCGACTTTGCCACCTTCTGCGATGACAACGGCTGGACCCCCGTCTTCTACAGCGTGCACGAGACCCTGGCACCACTGTTCGAGTCGATGGGCTGGTCCTCCATGGTCGTGGGGGAGGAGACCGTGGTGCGCCCGGAAGGCTGGTCGATGCAGGGCAAGGCGTGGCAGGACGTGCGCAGCTCGATCAACCGTGCAGCGCGGTCGGGCGTGCGGGCGGAATGGACGAGCTATCGGTCCCTGCCCGTCACAGCGACCGCGCAGCTCGAGAGCATCTCGGAGTCGTGGGTCGCGGAGAAGAACCTGCCTGAGCTCGGATTCACCCTCGGGGGTCTCGACGAGTTGCGCGATCCCGAGGTGGCGCTGCTCATCGCCATCGACGACGACGACACGATCCAGGCCGTGACGAGCTGGATGCCGAGCTACCGGGATGGCGACGTGGTCGGGTGGACCCTCGACTTCATGCGCCGCCGCCCCGACAGCATGAACGGCGTCATGGAATTCCTGATCGCGTCCGCGGCCCTCAGAATGCAGCAGCACGGCATAGAGACGATGAGCCTGTCCGCTGCCCCGCTCGCGATGAGCGAAGACGTGGTCACCGACGACGGCAGGATGCAGCGGCTGCTCGGCTTCCTCGCGCGCACCCTCGAGCCCGTCTACGGCTTCGCGTCACTGCTCGTCTTCAAGCAGAAGTTCCAGCCGGAGTTCCGCCGGCTGTTGATGGTCTACCCAGACCCGCTCGCGCTGCCGGCGATCGGGTTCGCGCTCGCTCGGGCCTATCTGCCGTCCATGTCGCTCAAGCAGAGCATCCGCTTCGTTCGAAGCCTCGGTTGACAAGGATGTGCTGCCCTGCGGTCCAGCGGTGGTAACCTGAACCTGTGTTGTTCGGTCTGCTCCTCCTTAGCTGCCGCGACGAGTCCTAACCCAGGCCTCCCTCGTCGCGGAGTCTGGCGTTCTCGAAATACGTCGTTGGCTGACCATTAACTCGCACGAGGAGCAGAGACCATGAAGAACACGCAATCACCATCGGCGATGCCGATTCACAAGTACCGTCCGTACCACGAGACGCTTACCGTCGAGCTGCCGGATCGCACTTGGCCAGACGCACACATCACGACGGCGCCGCGCTGGTGCGCTGTCGACCTGCGCGACGGCAACCAGGCGCTCATCGATCCGATGAGCCCCGAACGCAAGCGCACCATGTTCGACCTGCTGGTGCGGATGGGCTACAAAGAGATCGAGGTCGGCTTCCCGTCGGCGAGCCAAACCGACTTCGATTTCGTCCGCAGCCTCATCGAAGAAGACCTGATTCCCGACGATGTCACGATCCAGGTGCTGACCCAGGCGCGCGAAGCCCTCATCAACCGCACCTTCGAGTCCCTCAAGGGCGCGAAGCGGGCCATCATGCACCTGTACAACTCCACGAGTGTGCTGCAGCGCGACGTGGTGTTCCGCACAGACAAGCAGGGCATCATCGACATCGCGCTCGAGGGTGCGAGGCTCTGCAAGAAGGCCGAGGCGCTGGTACCCGGCACGGAGATCTACTACGAGTACTCGCCGGAGAGCTACACCGGTACAGAGCTCGAGTTCGCGCTCGACATCTGCAACCAGGTGCTCGAGGTGTTCGAGCCGACCCCGGAGCGCAAGGTCATCATCAACCTGCCGGCGACCGTCGAGTCCGCGACCCCGAACGTGTACGCCGACTCGATCGAGTGGATGTCGCGGCACCTGAACCATCGCGAGAACGTCATCCTGAGCCTGCACCCGCACAACGACCGCGGCACCGCGATCGCCGCGGCTGAGCTCGGCTACATGGCCGGCGCCGATCGCATCGAGGGCTGCCTGTTCGGCAACGGTGAGCGCACCGGCAACGTCGACCTGGTCGCGCTCGGCATCAACCTGTTCACGCAGGGAATCGACCCGCAGATCGACTTCAGCGACCTCGATTCCGTGAAGCGCACCGCGGAATATTGCAACCAACTCAAGGTGCACGAGCGCAGCCCCTGGGCCGGCGATCTCGTCTACACGGCCTTCAGCGGTTCGCACCAGGACGCGATCAAAAAGGGCTTCGAGGCGATGGATGCCGACGCGGCCGCGCAGGGCAAGTCCGTGGACGAGCTGGTCTGGGCCGTGCCATACCTGCCCGTCGACCCGAAGGATCTGGGCCGCAGCTACGAAGCGGTCATCCGCGTCAACTCGCAGTCGGGCAAGGGAGGTGTCGCGTACCTGCTGAAGACGGACCACGCGCTCGACCTGCCGCGCAAGCTGCAGATCGAGTTCAGCGGTGTCGTGCAGGCCAAGACCGATGCCGAGGGCGGCGAGGTGACGAGCGACGAGATCTGGGAGATCTTCACCGACGAGTACCTGCCCGCACCCATCGACGACGACAAGTGGGGACAGTTCGAGCTCACCCGCACGAGCACGTCGAGCGATCTGTCGGGCGAGGTCACGCTTCAGATCGACCTGCGGGTCGGCGAGAGCGTGATCGCGACCGGAGCGACCGGCAATGGCCCCATCGCGGCGTTCCTCAACATCATGGCCGAGCAGAACGTGCACGTGAAGCTGTTCGACTACGTCGAGCACGCACTCAGTGCGAGCGGTGACGCGCTTGCCGCGGCCTACGTCGACCTGGACGTCAATGGCGTGCGCCTCTGGGGTGTCGGAATCGACGCGGATATCTCCACGGCATCCCTCAAGGCGGTCGTCTCCGCGGTGAACCGTGCCGTGCGCACGAACACGGGCGAGCGCGAGCTCGTGAACGCGTAGGAGCCGACATCTTCCGTAGTAGCGTCGAGGCATGACGAGCAGCGAATCCGGTTCTGCAACCGTCATTTCAGACCCGTCTGCCTCGGCCGCCGCGGATGAGTACGCCGTGTCCCGCCCGCTCGCAGAGAGCATCATCGACCATGCCGCCATCGTGCGCAATCTCGCGCGGCTTCGGTCGACGAACGACGCAAAGTTCATGGCCGTCGTGAAAGCCGGGGCCTTCGGCCACGGGGCAATCGAGACCGCACACACCGTGATCGCGGCCGGGGCGGAATGGCTCGGCGTCGCGACGATCGAAGAAGCGCTGGAGCTCAGGCAGTCTGGCATCACCGCGCCGATCCTGGTGTGGCTCATCGACCCGTGGTGCAATCTCGCTGCGGCGGTTGCGGCGTATGTCACCCTCTCCTGCGCGAACATCCAGACACTCGGCGCGGTCGCCGCGATTGCCGCACGCACCGGCGTCACCGCGGACGTGCAGCTCGAGCTCGACACGGGGATGGCGAGGGCCGGTGCGACCGGTGCGGACTGGGCCGACCTGTGTGCGGCCGCGGCTGCCGCGGAGGCCGAGGGCACCGTGCGCGTGACCGGGGTGTGGTCCCACTTCGCCCTGGCCTCCGATCCGTCGCCCGCCAGCATTGCGCAGGCCTCGGCCGCATTCGAGCATGGCGTGACCGTTGCTCGATCTGCGGGGCTCACCCCGGATGACGTGCATCTGGCGAACTCGGCGGCCACGCTCGCGCACCCCGAGGCCGCGCTGACCATGGTGCGCTGTGGCGCATCGCTGTATGGCATAGAGACCGTCGACGGGGAAGACCACGGCCTCGAGGCGGCACTCAGGCTCATCACGAGGGTGACCCAGCTGCGCCGGGTTCCCGCGGGCACGGGGGTCGGTTACAACCACCGCTACGTCACGCCGCGCGAGACCACCATCGCGCTGCTGCCTGTCGGCTATGCGGACGGCGTTCCCAGACTGCTCGGCGGCCTGGCCGAGGTGATGATCGGGGGAGTTCGCTACCCCATGGTGGGTGCGATCTCGATGGACCAGATCACCGTCGACGTCGGGGACGCTCCCGTGGCCCTCGGCGACGAGGTCGTGCTGCTCGGCAATGCGGCCGTCGGCGAGCCGGATGCGGCAGAATGGGCGAGGCTCGCCAGCACGCTCTCTCACGAGATCCTGACCGGGCTCGGCAACAGGATCTCGAGAAGGCATGTGAACGCACTGTGACCAGCGAAGCGACTAAGACCACGGTAGGAATCGTCTTCGGCGGTGCGAACAGCGAGCACGAGGTGTCGTGCTCCTCGGCCCACGGGGTCGTCGCCAATCTCGACCGCTCACGTTTCGACGTTGTCTTGCTCAAGATCGGCCGCGATGGCCTGTGGAACCGGGTCAACGGCGTCGATGACGAGGTGACCGGCGGTGCGACGCTGCCTGAGCTCGGCAACATCGACGTCGTCCTGCCGGTGCTCCACGGACGCCTCGGCGAAGACGGCACCGTCCAGGGGCTCCTCGAACTCGTCGGCATTCCCTATGTCGGCTGCGGGGTGCTCTCGAGCGCCCTCGCGATGGACAAGCTCATGGCCCAGAGGGTTCTGGCCGCATCCGGGCTCCCGACGGTCACCTCGATCGGTGTGACTTCGGCCACGCGGGAGACCGCGGCGGACGCCGCGGCGGGCCTCGGCTATCCCCTGTTCGTGAAGCCGAACCGTGCGGGCTCGAGCGTCGGGGTGAGCAGGGTCAACGGTCCCGCAGAGCTGGACGCCGCGCTCGACACCGCTCTCGCCGCCGACAGCACGGCTCTCCTTCAGCCCCTCATGGTGGCCGAGGAGATCGACCTCGGTGTGCTGCAGCGCACAGACGGCGAACTCGTCGTGGGGGAGCCGTTGCACATTCTCACTGCCCAGGGCAGCGCCTTCTTCGACTACGCGGCGAAGTACACCGACGGCGGGCACGAGTTCGAGATCCCCGCGAAGATCCCGGATGAGCTGCGCGCGAGACTGGAGAGCCTCGCGCTCTCGGCCTTCCACGTCCTCGACTGCGAGGGTCTCGCCCGGGTGGACTTCTTCCTCTCCGCCGACGGAAGCGTGGCGATCAACGAGGTCAACACGATGCCGGGCATGACGGCACTCAGCCAGTTCCCCAGCATCTGGCAGGCCTCCGGCGTCGGGTACACCGAACTCCTCAACCGTCTCATCGATCGGGCACTGATCGCGAGGCCACGGCGCGCCTGAACGGACGGCGTTCCGTCCCTCCAGCCTGTCGTCACGGCATCCGTGCGGGTTTGCAGCCGATAATGGGGTGTGCCGCTCTATCGTGATGAAGCCGTTGTGCTCAGAACCCACAAGCTGGGTGAGGCCGACCGCATCGTCACCATGCTGAGCAGGCAGCACGGCAAGATCCGCGCGGTCGCGAAGGGGGTTCGCCGCACCGCCTCGAAGTTCGGTGCGAGGCTCGAGCCCTTCATGGTCGCCGATGTGCAGTGCTACGAGGGGCGAAGCCTCGACATCATCACCCAGGCCGAGTCGCTCGGCTCCTACGGGGCCGAGATCACGAGCGACTACGGCAGTTACACCGCCGCGAGCGTCATGGTCGAGACGGCCGACAAGCTCACGGATGATGACGGCAGCCTGCAGCAATACCTCCTGCTGGTGGGTGCCCTGCGCTCGCTCGCTCGCCGCGAGCATCCGTCGACCCTGACCCTCGATTCCTATCTGCTGCGCGCGCTGTCGATCGCCGGATGGGCGCCGAGTTTCGTGGACTGTGCCGTCACGGGAGCCCCAGGTCCGCACACGATGTTCGTGGTGCAGATGGGAGGCGTCGTCGCCGACGAGGTGGCCCCTCCCGGGTCGCCGCGCCTCGACCCGGCTACCCTCTCGCTCCTCGGCGCGCTGCTCAGCGGAGACTGGGCCAGCGCGGAAGGCTCGGAGGAGCGCCACCGCAGCCAGGCGAGCGGGGTCGTCGCGGCGTATACGCAGTTCCACCTCGAGCGCGGGCTTCGCTCGCTCTCGCACGTCGATCGAACGATTGCCTGAACCCGGACCAATGAGCCCCGTAGCCAAGACCCACAAGGACGCGGTCGACTTCAGGCCCGTCGACTGGACCGGCCTGTACCCGCCGAGGTTCGCTCGCGGCTCGGTGCCGGAGCACGTCGCAATCGTCATGGACGGCAACGGCCGCTGGGCCAACGCGCGCGGTCTCACCCGCATCGAGGGGCACCGGGCGGGGGAGGCGGCCCTGCTCGATGTCGTCGCGGGTGCGATCCAGGCGGGCGTGAAACATCTCAGCGTCTACGCGTTCTCCACCGAGAACTGGAAGCGTTCGCCCGAGGAAGTGAAGTTCCTCATGGGCTTCAACCGTGACGTGCTGCACCGCCGCCGCGACCAGCTCAACGACTGGGGGGTGCGGGTGCGCTGGGCGGGGCGGAAGCCTCGCCTGTGGGCATCCGTCATCAAGGAACTGCAGTTCGCCGAACGGCTCACCGCCCACAACTCGGTGCTCACTCTCACGATGTGCGTCAACTATGGCGGGCGCACAGAGATCGCGGATGCGGTGCGCGCGCTGGCAGAGGAGGTGGCGGCGGGCAGGCTGAAGCCGTCCGGCATCACCGAAAAGGCCATCCAGCGGCACCTGTACACACCGGATCTGCCCGACGTCGACCTGTTCGTGCGCAGCTCGGGGGAGCAGCGCACGAGCAACTTCATGCTCTGGCAGAGCGCGTACGCCGAGATGGTGTTCCTCGACACCTACTGGCCGGACTTCAGCCGCGAACAGCTCTGGCAGGCGATCGAGCTCTACGCGTCCCGCAATCGTCGCTTCGGCGGTGCCGTGGACACCCCCTCCGCCTGATCTCGCCCCGCCCCGCCCCGCACATCCGGTCCCTTTCGGAAATTCAGGACTGTGGTTCGTGGTGTCCGGATGTTCAGCCGTGTTGTCGGCTCTGGTCGAACGAGCAGTGCGCCATAGTCCTGAATTTCCGAAAGGGCGCGCCCGTGCGGGCGGACAGTGAGCGACACACTGTTTAGGTCATAGAGACCCGAAGTGCTAAAATCAGTTCAAGTCAGAATGACTCTTACTGAGAAGGGCACTGTGGACGCGGCACAGCACGACCGGCAGGGAATCTCCCTCGCCGTCTCCACCGTGATCTTCGCCCTGCGCCCGCATCCGGAGACCGGGCTCAGCACCGTGTGGATCCCGCTCGTGCGCCGCATCCGAGACCCGTTCGATCGGCTCTGGGCGCTGCCCGGGGGCTGGGCAACGGCGGAGGAGAGCCTCGCCGACGCCGCTGCCCGCAACCTGCTCGAGACGACATCCCTCGCGCCGACCTACCTCGAGCAGCTCTATGCCTTCGGGGATGTCGACCGGTCGCCCGGGCGCCGCGTCGTATCGATCGTCTACTGGGCGCTCGTGCGCCAGGAGGAGGCCGAACGGGCATCGGAGGGCGACAACGTGCGCTGGTTCCCCGCCGACGAGTTGCCGTCGCTCGCGTTCGACCACAACCTCATCGTGGAATACGCGCTCTGGCGCCTGCGCACCAAGATGGAGTACTCGCGCATCGCCCGCGCCTTCCTCGGCGAGACCTTCACGCTGAGCGAGCTGCGCATCGTGCACGAGGCCGTGCTGCAGCGCCAGCTCGACCCTGCCAATTTCCGTCGGCTCGTGGCCGCCTCCAAGACCCTCGTTCCCACGGACGATGTCGTTGTCGGCGGACGCCACCGCCCCCCACGCCTCTACCGCTACGACGAGACGATGGAACTCGTCGACAATGGACCGCTCGGCAGTGAGAGAGCCGGACAAGAAGAAACACTAGGGAGTACCCGTGTCATCAGTTGACGCAACGATCCAGTTCATCCGCGCCACCGGCAAGGGGTCCACCTGCGCCCCAGAGCTCGCGGACGGCCCGTGGGTGTTCGACGCACTGCCCGAACCCGGCTACGGGCCCGGGGCATCCATGGGTGACATCATTCCCACGGATGCGCCCCGCCAGGGGGTGCTCCCGTTCGAGTACCAGCGCGCCTCCAACGACGAACTGCACGAGCGCATCCGGGCGGCGAAACGCACGCTCGGCTCCAGGGTCGTCGTGCTCGGCCATCACTATCAGCGCGACGAGGTAGTGCAGCACGCGGATTTCGTCGGAGACTCCTTCCAGCTCGCCAACGCGGCGCAGACGGTGCCGGATGCCGAAGCCATCGTCTTCTGTGGCGTCAATTTCATGGCGGAGACGGCCGACATCCTCGCGCGGGACGGCCAGTCGGTGATCCTGCCGAACCTCGCGGCCGGCTGCTCGATGGCTGATATGGCGGACATCGACTCGGTGACCGAGTGCTGGGAGCAGCTCGAGGAGCTCTACGGAACGGCACCGGATGCCGATGGCCGGGTCCCCGTGATCCCGGTCACCTATATGAACTCCTCCGCCGCGCTCAAGGGCTTCTGCGGTGAACACGGCGGAATCGTCTGCACCTCCTCGAACGCCCAGGCCGTGCTGACCTGGGCCTTCGAGCGCGGCCAGCGGGTGCTGTTCTTCCCCGACCAGCACCTCGGGCGCAACACAGCCAAGGCCATGGGGGTCTCGCTCGACGAGATGCCGATGTGGAACCCGCGCAGCCCTCTCGGCGGAAACGACACCGCGACCCTGGAGGACGCGAAGGTCATCCTGTGGCATGGCTTCTGCTCCGTGCACAAGCGCTTCAGCGTCGACCAGATCGAGCTTGCCCGCCGTGAGTTCCCCGGCGTGCGGGTCATCGTGCATCCGGAGTGCCCCATGCCGGTCGTCGACGCGGCCGACGAGGCCGGCTCGACCGAGTACATCCGCCGAGCGGTCGCCGAGGCCACGGAGCCCACGACCTTCGCGATCGGCACCGAGGTGAACATGGTGAACCGGCTCGCGAACGAGCACCCGGAGCACACGGTGTTCTGCCTCGACCCGGTCGTCTGCCCGTGCTCGACGATGTACCGCATCCACCCCGGCTACCTCGCCTGGATCCTGGAGGGTCTCGTGCGCGGAGAGGTCATCAACCAGATCTCGGTTCCGGCAGACGTCGCAGCCACCGCGAAGGTCGCCCTGGAGAGGATGCTGGCCGCACGCCCATGAGCCACGTCATCATCGTCGGCACGGGAATCGCGGGGCTCATCGCCGCGATCGAGGCGAGCCGCACCCACGAGGTGACCCTCGTGACCAAGGCGGAGCTCACCGAGAGCAACACCCGCTACGCGCAGGGTGGCATCGCCGCCGCGATGTTCCCGAGCGACAGCGCCGAGGAGCACGGCGCAGACACCCTTCGCGCGAGCGCGGGTCTCGCCGATCCGCGGATGGTGCAGATTCTCTGTGAGGAGGGTCCGGATCGCATCCGCGACCTCATCGGGCTCGGAGTGGAGTTCGACCGCGAGGGCGACAGACTCGCAAGCGGACGAGAGGCCGCCCACTCGCGCGCTCGGGTGCTGCACGCGGGGGGAGATGCCACGGGCGCGGCGATCGAGGCGGCGCTGGCTTCGCGCATCGATGCGGGGCGCATCGCGACCCTGGAGCACAGCTTCGTCACGGATCTCGTCGTCTCCGAGGGACGCGTCACGGGCGTCGAGGTGCTCGATTCGCTCGGCGCCACGCGCATCCTGTCCGCGGACGTCGTGATGCTCGCGAGCGGGGGAGCCGGGCAGCTGTACTCGCACACCACCAATCCACTCGTCGCGACCGGGGACGGTATTGCCGCAGCCCTTCGCGCCGGGGCAGTGCTCGGCGACGTCGAGTTCTACCAGTTCCACCCCACCTCGCTCGCCGTGCCAGGCAACTTCCTCGTCTCCGAAGCCGTACGCGGCGAGGGTGCCGTGCTTCTCGATGACGCCGGGCGCCGCTTCATGACAGACGTGCATCCGGATGCCGAACTCGCGCCCCGGGACGTCGTCGCCAGGGGCATAGCGGCCGCGATGGCCGCGCAGGGCGGATCCCCTGTGCACCTCGACGCGACGGGACTCGGTGCCGAGGTGCTGCGCGAGCGCTTCCCCGGCATCACCCGGGCGTGCGAGGCGCACGGCTTCGACTGGACCACAGAGCCCGTTCCCGTGACGCCCGCGGCGCACTACTGGATGGGCGGCGTGCGCACGGACGAATGGGGGCGCACCTCGCTGCCCGGCCTCGTCGCCGTCGGCGAGGTCGCCAACACGGGCGTGCACGGCGCGAATCGTCTCGCCTCCAATTCGCTCCTCGAGTCCCTCGTGTTCGCCGCGCGAAGCGTGCGCGCCCTCGATGAGCCGAGGCAGGAACTCGTGGTGGACGCGGAGACCGTGCGTGATGTCCCCATGCCACACGCGGATGTCACGGTTCCTGTGCGGCGCGGCGAGCTGCAGTCACTCATGTGGAGTGCGGCTGGCCTGTACCGCAACGAAGCCGAACTGGGCGCTGCCGCGGACAGGCTCGCGGGCTGGAGCGCAGCATCCGCCTCTGTCGGCGATCACGAGACCGGCAACCTGCTCGACATCGCCCGCGTCGTCGTCGCGGCCGCCCGCGCGCGTCACGAGTCGCGCGGAGCCCACTTTCGATCCGACTTTCCCGCACCCGACCCCGCGCAGGAGCGTCACGTGTCCTGGGCACGAAAGGTCACTGTTCCATGCTGACAAACACCATGCTGACACCGCAGGCCATTCGCGCCGTCGTCGAGCCCGCCCTGGCCGAAGACGCTCCGTGGGGCGACGTGACGAGCGAGCTCCTGATCCCCGCGGACGCGACCGCTACCGCAGTTCTCTCCGCGCGCGAGCCGGGCGTGTTCAGCGGCGGCACGGTGTTCGCCGCAACGATGACTGCTGTCGACCCCGCACTCTCGATCTCTCTCACGCGAGCTGACGGCGAGATCTTCGAGACGGGCGCGACGCTGGGCACAGTGACGGGTAACGCGCGCTCGATTCTGCGCGCGGAACGTGTGGCACTGAACCTGGTGCAGCGGATGAGCGGAATCGCCACCCTCACCGGCCGCTACGTCGCGGAGGTGCGGGGCACCGCGGCTCGCGTGGTGGACACCCGCAAGACCACGCCCGGCCTTCGCGCGCTCGAGCGCCATGCCGTGCGCAGCGGTGGCGGTCACAACCATCGCTTCTCGCTCTCCGATGCCGTTCTCGCCAAGGACAACCATCTCGCGGTGCTCGTCGCGGGCGGCCAGGACCTCACCGGGGCACTACGGGACGCGCGCGCCCGCCTTTCACACACGACCCATTTCGAGGTCGAGGTCGATCGGATCGACCAGATCGAACCGGTGATCTCCGCCGGAATCGACACCATCATGCTCGACAATTTCTCCCTCGACGAACTCCGAGAGGGAGTGGCACTCGTCGCCGGGCGCGCACTCGTCGAGGCCAGCGGCAACGTCACCCTCGACACCATCCGCGCCATCGCGGAGACAGGTGTCGACATCATCTCTGTCGGCGCCCTCACCCACAGCGTTCGTGCGCTCGATTTCGGGCTCGACGTGCGGCTGGACGGCATCGAGACAGACGACAGCGAGGCGACACGGCCATGATCTACCTCGACTCCGCGGCGACCACCGCCATTCGGCGCGAGGTGATCGAGGCCATGTGGCCCTACCTCACCGGGGAGTTCGGCAATCCGTCGAGTCATCATCCGCTCGGCGAGTCCGCGGCGAATGCGCTGGCCGCGGCCCGCTCGACCGTGGCGAAATGGCTGGGCTGCCGGGCGTCCGAGGTCATCTTCACCTCGGGCGGAACCGAGTCAGACAATCTCGCGATCAAGGGGATGGCGCTTGCCTCCCCGCGCGGTCGACACATCATCACCACGCCGATCGAGCACGAGGCGGTGCTCGAGTCTTGCGCCTACCTCGAGCGCCATCACGGCTTCGAGGTGACGATGCTCAGCGTCGATCGCGAGGGGCTCGTCGATCCGGTGGAACTGGAGTCCGTCATCCGCGCCGATACGACACTGGTCTCGGTCATGTACGCGAACAACGAGGTCGGCACGATCCAGCCGATCGCGCGCATCGCGGAGGTCGCGCGCGGGGCCGGAGCGCGGATGCACAGCGACGCCGTGCAGGCCGCCGGTGCGCTGCCGCTGGATGTCTCGGCACTCGGCGTCGATGCGCTCAGCATTTCAGGGCACAAGCTCGGCGCCCCCAAGGGCGTCGGTGCGCTGTTCCTTCGCGGGGCGGTGCCGATCGAGGCGGTGCTGCACGGCGGGGGGCAGGAGCGCGGTCGCAGGTCCGGCACGGAGAACGTGGCCGGCGCAGTGGGGCTCGCGGCGGCACTCGTGCTGGGCGAGCGCGTTCGTGAGGCGGATGCGGCTGGTCTCGCGAGCATCCGAGACGCGTTCATCGACGAGGTGCTTGCTACTGTGCCGGATGCCGTTCTCACGGGACACCGCACGCAGCGGCTTCCCGGCAACGCGTCATTCTGCTTCCCCGGCACGAGCGGCGAGGCCGTGCTGCTGCAGCTGGAGCAGCACGACATAGTCTGCTCGAGTGGATCGGCCTGTGCGGCGGGCAGGGACGACCCGTCTCACGTGCTCATCGCAATGGGGTTCGAGCCCGCGGTCGCGCAGACGGCCGTGCGCTTCAGCTTCGATGCCACAACCACGGCTGAACAATTGCACGAGGTGGCCGAGAGCCTGCGTGAGGCCGTGCTCGCGGTGCGCGCCGTCGGTGCTGCCAGTCGCGGCTGAGGCGCCGAACCGTCTCGGTACTCTGGCTGCATGCCGGCCGTCTCTCCTATCCGCACCGCACCGTCGTGCTGCGCTACCGTGAACGCGTGGCTGCCGTGAGTCCCCAGTCCGCGCCGTCAAGCGTGCGCAGCCTCGCGAGGGTCGCGGCGATGCTCGGCACGCGCTCCGCACCCTGGTTGCTCACGACGTGAACGCTGCGCGTGCTCTTCGGGGTGTGCGGGCGGGTCACCGCTCCTGCGGGTATCGCGGTCGTCGCGAGGGCGAGTCGAGGCAGCATGGCAACGCCAAGGCCGTTGGCCACAATGTTGAGCACCGCACTCGCGTTGTCGGTTTCGTAACTGATCGTGGGCTCGAATCCGGCCACCTGGCACACGGCCATCAGGTGACCGCGGCAGCGCGGACATCCGGCGATCCATCGCTCGTCCCGCAGGGCTTCGACGTCGACAACGGGCAGCTCCGCCAGCGGATGATCTGCAGGGATGACCACCACCATCTCTTCGGTGAAGAGCGTCTCGACCCCCAGGCCGTTCGCGCTCTCACGGTGCGGATCGGCACGGTCGTGCAGGTAGCTGAAGGTCACGGCAAGGTCGACGCTGCCATCTCGAAGCAGGCCGACGGCCTCCGGAGGTTCCGTCTCGAGGTAGCTGAGCTGGATGCCGGGGTGCGTCTTCGCCATCGAGGCAAAGAGCCTGGGCACGATCGTCGAGGACGCCGTGGGGAAGGCCGCGAGGCGAACGGTGCCGGTGCGCAGGCCGGCGAGATCTGCGAGGTCGCCGGATGCCGCATCCAGCGCCGAGGTGATCGTGAGCGCGTGTCGCGCAAGAACCTGTCCGGCCTCAGTCAGCCGCACCGATCTGCCGACCCTCGTGACGAGGGGGAGCGAGAGCCTCGTCTCTGCGCGTTGCAGGTGCTGGCTGATCGCGGGCTGGCTGTAGCCGAGCGCTCGTGCGGCGCCGGTGATGGTGCCGGTTTCGGCGATAGCTCGCACGATGCGAATGGAGTGCAGATCGAGGTCGACGTCACTGTCGTGGTTCATACTCAAAAGCATAATTCAGAGTTATGGATCGTATGCAAAGGATGCCCTTGTCGCATGTGTAAGCCGGGGCCATGCTGGAGAGATGACTACCGCACTCTCGGCCACAAGCCGTGCCATATCTCCCTCACTGCAGCGGGCTATCGACAGTTTTGAAGCACCACGAGGCTTCCTCGCCGTCGCATCGATCGGCCTGCCCACCGCCGCCTCGATCGCCGCCCAGAAGCACGATCTCGACCTCTGGTCTTCAGCCAACCGTGACCCCATGGACTACGACGCTGTCCTCGAGCGCACGCGCGGCTACTACGCAGCGCTCGTCGGCGTCTCGCCGGAGCGTGTGGCCACCGGCTCGCAGACCTCGGTCATGGCGAGCCTCGTCGCAGCGGCGGTTCCTGACGGGGCCGAGGTGCTGTGCGTGAATGGCGAGTTCTCGTCGATCGTGTTCCCGTTCCTGCAGTGGGGTGTTCGCATCCGCTACGTCGCCGTATCCGAGCTTGCGGACGCCATCACCGACGACACCTGGCTCGTCGCGTTCTCGCACGCCCAGTCGTCGTCGGGGGAACTGGCGGACCTGCCCGCGATCGCGGCCGCCGCGGCCGTGCACGGCACCCATACCCTGTGCGACTTCACCCAGTCTGCCGGGGTTCATCCGGTGAATGCATCGCTATTCGACGTCACGGTATGCCACGCGTACAAATGGCTGTGCAGCCCGAGGGGTGTCGCGTTCATGACCGTGAGCGAGCGCTTCCAGGAGCTCATGAGGCCGCTTCAGGCGGGGTGGTACGCCGGTGAGGACGTGTGGGGCTCCTGCTACGCGCCGAACATGAAACTTGCTGCAACCGCGCGACGTTTCGACGTGTCGCCTGCGTGGCCCGCGTGGGTTGGTGCCGAACCCGCGATCAAGATGTTCTCCGAGCTCGACATCGCCGAGGTCTGGGCGCGCACGAGCGGGCTCGGCGACCTGCTGTGCGATGCGCTCGGGGTCCCGGAGCAGCACCAGGCGATCGTGACCTGGCCGGATGTCGACGGCACCGACCTGCACAAGCTGAATGCCGCCGGCATCCGGGTCTCCGGTCGCGCCGGCAGGCTCCGCGCATCCTTCCACCTCTGGAACGACGAGTCGGACGTCGCGGCCGTCATGGCCGCCCTCCGCTGAGGCACTCGTCGCCGCCCCTCCGCCCCTCTCCCGGGTTGTTTTCGGAAATTCAGGACTGTGGTCATCTTCCAGGGCGAGAAAGGTCCTCAGCGCGGCCGAGTGAGACCGTTGTCCTGAAATTCCGAAGGGTGCACCGCAGATAGGCTGGGGGTCTACCTTTCGACCGTGCACCCAGCGCGGCTGACCTTTGGAGTTTCTGTGGCAGGCACACCGTCATCGCTCGATCCCGTCATCAACCTCGCCAAGCGGCGTGGGTTCGTGTTCCAGGCCGGTGAGATCTATGGCGGCTCGCGCTCCGCGTGGGATTACGGGCCTCTCGGCACCGCTCTCAAAGAGAACATCAAGCGCCAGTGGTGGCAGTTCATGGTGCAGGGCCGCGAAGACATCGTCGGGCTTGATTCCTCGGTGATCCTGCCGCGCAAGGTGTGGGAGGCCTCCGGTCACGTCGAGGTGTTCACGGATCCGCTGGTCGAGTCCCTGCACACGCACAAGCGCTACCGTGCCGATCACCTGCTCGAGGCCTACGAGGAGAAGCACGGGCATCCGCCGGTCAACGGCCTCGCGGACATCAAGGACCCTGACACAGGGCAACCCGGCGCGTGGACGGAGCCGCAGAACTTCTCCGGCCTGCTCAAGACCTATCTCGGCCCTGTCGACAACGAGGAGGGGCTGAACTACCTCCGTCCCGAGACCGCACAGGGAATCTTCGTCAATTTTGCCAACGTGCTCGGTGCCTCGCGGATGAAGCCGCCGTTCGGCATTGCACAGATCGGCAAGAGTTTCCGTAACGAGATCACGCCGGGCAACTTCATCTTCCGCACGCGCGAGTTCGAGCAGATGGAGATGGAATTCTTCGTCGAGCCGGGCACCGACGAAGAATGGCACCAGTACTGGATCGACGCGTCCCTCAAGTGGTACACCGATCTCGGCGTGAACCCCGAGAACCTGCGGCTGTACGAGCATCCCAAGGAGAAGCTCAGCCACTACTCGAAGCGCACCGTGGATGTCGAGTACCGCTTCCGTTTCGCCGGCAGCGAGTGGGGAGAGCTGATGGGCGTCGCGAACCGCACTGACTTCGACCTGAAGACGCACTCCGAGGCATCCGGCGCGGACCTGTCATACTTCGACCAGGCCAAGAACGAGCGCTGGATCCCGTATGTGATCGAGCCGGCGTTCGGCCTGACGCGCGCACTCATGGCGTTCCTGGTGGACGCGTACCACGAGGATGAGGCGCCCAACACGAAAGGCGGGGTCGACAAGCGCACGGTGTTGCGCCTCGATCGCAGGCTGGCGCCCGTCAAGGTGGCTGTGCTTCCGCTCTCGCGTAACGAGCAGCTCTCGCCGGTTGCGAAGGCTCTCGCGGCGGACCTCCGCACGTACTGGAACATCGACTTCGACGATGCGGGAGCCATCGGCCGCCGCTATCGCAGGCAGGACGAAATCGGCACGCCGTTCGCGATCACGGTCGACTTCGACACCCTCGAAGACAATGCTGTCACGGTGCGCGAGCGCGACAGCATGGCGCAGGAGCGCGTCTCGCTCGACCGCGTCCGCGGTTATCTCGCGGAGCAACTGCTCGGCGCCTGATTCCTCAGACGGCGCGCGGCCACGCGCATCCCCGGTTGTCGTTACCCAAGATCGCCCACTGCTTTCGGAAATTCAGGACTTTGGCCACCATTGCTGCAAGCGCGCCGCGCTGTTACGGGAGAACGACGATCTCTCGCGCGCCATTGTCCTGAATTTCCGAAAGTGCGAGCCTTGAGGCGTCCTGCACAGGGTCGGATTCCGGGGTGAAGTCCACAGTCTGTCTCGACAGCGACACGGCGTCGGGCGGGGTGGCAACACTGTCACCGTGCCGAACATCGCTGAGATCGTGGATTCTCTGGGCGGTTTCGCCCAGAAGCAGCAGCTGGTCGCTCGGGGTGCGCGCGACCTGGATCTGACGAGGGCGGTGAGAAGTGGAGAGGTGAGCAGGGCCAGACAGGGCTGGTATACCACGCTGCCAGCCAGTGATCCGCGCGTGCGCGCCGTGCGCGTCGGCGGGAGGCTGACGGGAATCTCGGCGATCATCGAGGCCGGTGGGTGGGTCTTGGGGGATCACCCCCTGCACGTCTCGGTCCGAGACAACGCGGCTCGTTTGCGGTCGCAGCACAACCGCCACGTTCGATTGACTGTGGCTGCCCCGGGCGGAGTGGTATTGCATTGGGATGCTGCAGAACTGAGCGAGCGAGGGACCGCAGCATCTGTCGGGCTGAGCGACGCGTTGTACCGCGTCATCCTCGACGAGGACCTTGAAACAGCGGTGGCCGCGCTCGACTGGGCGCTGAGAACTGGTGTACTCGACGAATACAGCTTCGAGGCACTTATTCGCCGGCTGCCTCAGGACTTTCAGTGCATCCGATTCTGGGTGGATCTCCTGTGCGATTCTCTGCCCGAAAGCCTTTCGCGTACGAGGGTGCGATTACGCGGACACATGGTCGTCAGCCAGGTGACGCTCAAGACCGAGGAACAGATCGATCTCCTAGTCGACGGCTGCGTCGCTGTCGAGGTCGACGGCGAGAAGTTCCACCTGACTCGTTTCGAGCGTGACCGGCACAAGGATGCGAACATCACCATCGAGAAGTTCTACTCGTTCAGGCCGACCGCCCGAATGGTGTTCTACGAGTGGGATGCGGTCATCCTGGCGATCGAGACCGCGATCTCGATGCACGTGCGCGCGCCACTCCTCGAAAATTCAGGACGCGGGACCTGTGTTCCGCCGAAGATCCCCGGAGCTGCGCTGCGACGGCGAAGGAGATCGCGCCGAAGTCCTGAATTTCCGAAACCCACGTCGCGGCGGAAACCGGGTGGGAGGGGAGACGGCAGCAGGGCTGAGGGCGCGGCGGCACCGGAAGTTGGGAATAGTTCGGCCCGAGGCGCGTTCTACCCAGCGTGAGCGAGCCCATCAAAGTAGACATCTGGTCAGACGTGCAGTGCCCCTGGTGCTACATCGGCAAACGCAAGTTCGAGGCGGGCGCAAAGGCGTTCGACGGCGAGGTAGAGATCGAATACCACTCGTTCGAGCTGGCCCCAGACACCCCCGTCGACTTCGACGGAACCCCGGTCGACTACCTCAGCCGCCACAAGGGAGTTCCGCTCGACCAGGCGCAGCAGATGATCGCGCGCGTATCGAGCATCGCCGCGAGCGTCGGCCTCGACTACGACTATGACCACATGCACCAGACCAACACGGTGAAGGCGCACGAACTCATCCACTACGCGAAGGCCCATGGTCGTCAGCTCGACATGAAGGAGCGCCTGCTCAAGGCGTACTTCATCGATGGCCGCCACGTGGGGCGCGTCGAGGAGCTCGCAGATCTTGCGGCCGAGATCGGACTCGACCGCGCAGACGTGGTGCGCGCCCTCGAGTCGAACGAGTACCTCGCGGACGTGAAGGCGGATGTCGCCCAGGCCAGCGAATACGGCATCCAGGGTGTTCCGTTCTTCGTCATCGACGGCAAGTATGGTGTCTCCGGCGCACAGGAAGCCGATACTTTCACCAGCGTGCTCACCCAGGTACGCGACGAAAGGGTGGCGGCACAGTGACGGATGCGACCACGGCTCCGTTCACGATGGTCGGCGACCCGGCTGCGGCAGCCTGTGGGGGTGACGCCTGCCTGATCCCGGGTGCTTTGGTGCAGCCCGCCGAAGTGCAGCCCGCCGAAGGGCGGCCCGCCGAAAGTAGCCCGACCCGAGCGCTCAGTCGCTGATGTCCGCGACGGTCGCACCCGCCCCGGCGACAAACGCCTGGGCATCCATGAACGCGCTGTAGCCCTGCTCGCCCGCGCCCATCGCGATCCTCCCGGAGAGCCTGGAGTCGACGAAGACCGGCCACGCCGTGCTGCTCCCCAGCGGCGTGATCGTACCGCGTTCGTAACCCGTGGCCTCGAGTGCGAGGTCTGCGGACGGCAGTTGGAGCCTGTTCACGCCGACCACAGCGCGCAGCTTCGACCACGAGATCTGCCTGTCGCCCGGCACGATGGCGAACAGGAAGGTCCCATCGTGACGCTTCACCACGAGCGACTTCGCGATGTCCCCTGGCGTGATGCCAAGAAGCGCCGCTGCGGCCTCGAGCGATTCGGCGGCAGGCCTGGCGACGACCGACACCTCGATACCGCGTGCCGCCGCATCGGCGAGCATGCGTTCGTGTCCGAAGAGCCCAGAAGACCCGGACGCCGCGGAGGACTCGGCCTGGCGGGGAGCATCCGACACGGAACACCGTCACTTTCTGGGAGAATCAACAAGTGACACCGATTACCGCCACCGACTCCAGACTACAGATCGGACCGATTCCGCTCAGCGTCCCGGTCGTCCTGGCGCCCATGGCGGGGATCACGAACACGGCCTATCGGCGGCTGTGCCGGGAATTCGGCGCGGGCCTCTACGTCAGCGAGATGATCACGAGCCGCGCCCTGGTCGAGCGCACGGCGATCTCCATGCGTCTCATCGGCCATCACGAGTCTGAGACGACGCGGAGCATCCAGCTCTATGGGGTCGACCCGAAGACCGTGGCCGAGGCGGTGACGATGCTGGTCGCGGAGGACCGCGCCGACCACATCGACCTGAACTTCGGATGCCCCGTCCCCAAGGTTACGCGCAAGGGTGGCGGCGCTGCGCTCCCGTGGAAGCTCGGGCTGTTCCGCGAGATCGTCGAGCGAGCGGTGCAGGCCGCGGGTCCGCTCCCGCTCACGATCAAGATGCGCAAGGGCATCGACTCCGATCACCTCACCTACCTCGAGGCCGCTAAGGCCGCCGAGGGCGCGGGCGTCTCCGCGATCGCACTACACGCTCGCACTGCGTCCGAGTTCTACAGCGGCCACTCGGACTGGTCGGCGATCGCGAAGCTCAAGGAGACGATCACGAGCGTCCCGGTACTCGGCAACGGCGACATCTGGTCCGGCGCCGACGGGGTGCGGATGATGGAGGAGACCGGATGCGACGGGGTCGTCGTCGGGCGCGGTTGCCTCGGGCGCCCATGGCTGTTCGGTGACCTTGCCGCTGCGTTCCGTGGCGAGACCGATATCGCCCGTCCGAGCCTCGGCACCGTCGCCGCGACCCTCCGGAGGCACACCGAGCTGCTCGTCGAGTTCTTCGACGGTGACGAAGACAGGGCCTGCCGAGACATCCGCAAGCACGTGTCGTGGTATTTCAAGGGCTATCCGGTCGGTGGTGACCTGCGCGCGAGCCTCGCCACGGTCGAGAGCCTGCAGCAGATGGACGACCTTCTCGGGCAACTCGACTGGTCGCAGGAATATCCGGGCGAGGCGGCGGAGGGGCCGCGCGGGCGTGCGGGCACCCCCAAGCGTCCTGCACTGCCGGAGCACTGGCTCGACAGCCACGAGCTCGGCGACGTCCATCGCGTCGAATTGGCCGACGCAGAGATCGACAGCAGTGGAGGCTGACTTCGACGTCGTGCCGTCGGGTTACGACGAGCGCGACGTTGCCAGATGGTTCCCCGAGGAGCATTCCAGCAGACGGAGTGATTTTGCGCGCGATCGCGCGAGGCTGCTGCATTCCAGCGCCCTGCGCCGGCTTGCCGCGAAGACTCAGGTGCTCAGTCCCACCGCCGGGTTCGACTTCGCCCGCAACCGGCTGACCCACTCGCTCGAGGTCGCGCAGGTGGGCCGCGAGCTGGCCACGCGGTTGGGACTCGACCCGGATGTCGTGGACACCGCCTGCCTCGCCCACGACCTCGGGCATCCACCCTTCGGTCACAACGGGGAACGCGCGCTCAGTGCCTGGGCGTCGGACATCGGCGGATTCGAGGGCAACGCGCAGACCCTACGTCTTCTCACCAGGATCGAGCCGAAGGTCTTCGGCGACGATGGCCGCCCCTACGGGCTCAACCTCACGAGGGCGAGCCTGGACGCGAGCTGCAAGTATCCGTGGCCGGCGCGCTCTGCGGTCGGCGATCCGAGCGGACGCGCGAAGTTCGGCTTCTACGAAGACGATATCGATGCGTTCCGGTGGCTGCGCGATGGCGCGCCCGACCGCACGTTGTGCATCGAGGCACAGGTGATGGACCTCTCCGACGACATCGCCTATTCGGTGCACGACTTCGAGGACGCGATCGCCACGGGATACATCAGCGTCGCTTCGCTCGGCGCGCGGGTCGACCACGGCGAACTGGTCGACTCGATGTTCGACTGGATCGGTGGCGAGCTGAGCCACGATGAATTGATCGCGGCGTTCGACCGGCTCGACTCGCTCAGGGTCTGGATCGACGAATGGGACGGTACCAGGCAGTCGCAGGGCAGGTTGAAGAACCTGACCAGCCAGCTCATCGGGCGATTCGCGGGTGCCGCGGTGGAAGCGACGCGGGCGACATACGAGGGCGGGCCATTCATCCGCTTCGGGGCCCACATCGTGGTGCCGCAGGAGATCAGGGCCGAGATCGCGGTGCTCAAGGGCATCGTCGCGGCCTTCGTGATGTCGCGGAACACCCGCCAGCCGATCTACGCAAACCAGAGGGACATCCTCACCGGGCTTGCGGACGTGCTGCTCGATCGCGGCCCGGATGCCCTCGACCCCGGTTTTGCGCAGGACTGGCACGAGGCAACGACGGATGCGGGTCGCAAGCGCGCGGTCGTCGATCAGGTCGCGAGCCTGACGGACCAGTCTGCGATCGCATGGCACACCCGACTGCTCGGCTGACCCCCGCCTGCCGTTCGGTCTGCTCGCGCTTTCGGAAATTCAGGACAGTGGCGGGGTGCCCACTCTCCGGCCGCGGTGACGTCGGGCCTTCCGTGCCCAGCAGGCAACCAAAGTCCTGAATTTCCGAAAGCATGCGCTGGACCGGCCGGAGGGTGTGCACAGACGGAGGCGGCGGGGCCTGGCAACCTAGAATCGGAGCATGCCCGGACTCATTCGCAGAAGCGACATCGATGAGGTGCGGGCGCGTGTCAACATCGTCGACATCGTCGGGGACTACGTCACGCTCAAGGGCGCGGGCGTCGGGTCCATGAAGGGGCTCTGTCCGTTCCACGACGAGCGAAGCCCGAGTTTTCACGTGCGACCCCAGGTGGGCAGGTACCACTGCTTCGGATGTGGAGAAGACGGCGATGTGTTCAGCTTCCTGCAGAAGATGGACCACATGACCTTCACGGAGGCCGTTGAGCGGATGGCCGCTCGCATCGGCTTCGAGCTCCACTACGAAGATGGCGGCCAGGCCAATGCGGACCACGGCAATCGGGCGAGGCTCCTGGCCGCGAACCAGGCCGCGGCCGAGTTCTTCGTCGCCCAGCTCGCGACGCCCGATGCAGAGCCCGGTCGCGTCTTCCTGGGGGAGCGCGGTTTCGATCCGTCCGCGGCGAAACGCTTCGGCATCGGCTTCGCGCCGAAGAGCTACGACGCGCTCAGCAAGCACCTGCGTGCCCTCGGCTTCACTGATGCGGAGCTGCTCGCCGCGGGCCTCACGGGCGAGGGCGATCGCGGTCCGTACGATCGCTTCCGCGGTCGGCTCATCTGGCCGATCCGCGACGTCACCGGGCAGACCCTCGGCTTCGGGGCGCGTAGGCTCCTCGACGACGACAAGGGCCCGAAGTATCTCAACACCCCGGAGACCGCGATCTATCACAAGTCGCAGGTGCTCTACGGGCTCGATCTCGCCAAGCGTGACATCTCCCGCGGCCGCCAGGCGGTCGTGGTCGAGGGCTACACGGATGTCATGGCCTGCCATCTCGCCGGCGTCACCACCGCGGTCGCCACCTGCGGCACCGCGTTCGGCGTGGACCACATCAAGGTGATCCGCCGCGTGCTCGGCGACGTGGCCAACTCGGACACGACCGGCACAGGCGAGGTCGTCTTCACCTTCGACCCGGATGCCGCGGGCCAGAAGGCCGCGAGCCGCGCCTTCAGCGAGGAGCAGCGCTTTGCCGCGCAGACCTTCGTGGCCGTTGCCCCCGACGGGCTTGACCCCTGCGACCTCAGGCTCCACCGCGGAGACGACGCGGTTCGCCGCCTGATCAGGAGCAAGCGGCCGATGTTCGAGTTCATGGTGCGGCGGCTTCTCGCGGACCACGATCTCGACACAGTGGAGGGCAGGGTGGCGGCGCTGCGCGCGGCTGCTCCCGTGGTTGCGGGCATCCGCGACCAGGCGTTGAACGTCGGCTACGTACGCAACCTCGCCGGATGGCTCGGCATGGATCCGGCAGAGGTGTCGCGGGCGGTCTCCGCCGCGAGGTCCTCGGCGCAGGCAGGGCAGGGAAGGCGCGGCAGTCAAGGTGAGCGCCAGGTGCCGGAGCACTTCACCACCGAGCAGTCCTGGGCCCGCGATGGCGCGCCCGAGGCCGAGGCGGTCCACGAAGCCGGCCCGTCTCTCATGCAGTTGCCGACCGATCCGGTGACGCGCCTGGAGCGGGACGCCACCATGGCCATCCTGCAGCAACCCGCAGCCGTGGGGCGCGAACTCATCGACCGTGCTGGCCAGGTCGCATATGCGAATCCATCGCTCGCCGTTGTCCGCGACGCGATCGTCGCGAGCATGGAGGTCGTTGACAGTGCGGGCTGGCTTGACCGCGTGATCTCCGAGGTGCCCGGCCCATTCGCGACCCTCGTGAAGGAACTCGGCGTCGCGCCGCTGCCTGAGCGTGACGGCCGCGAGCTCGAGATCTACTGCCAGGGCGTCACGACCGACCTGATCAGCAGGGACCTCCTTCGGCGAAAGGCGGAGATGCTCGGGCGCCTGCAGCGAACGGATGCCGTGGCCGACGCCGAGCGGTACCGCGAGATCCAGCGTGAGCTGGTCCGTATCGAGACCGAACGCCGCGCCCTGCGCTCGGAGTGACGCCGGTCAGTCCGGGCACTCCAGATGGTGGATCTGCGCGCGCAAAGCGACGCACATGCACTATTTTTCCGCGAGATGTGTGCTAGACGCTCATAAACATTGCACAACGGAATCGCGTGGGATTCGCCGAGTGAAGCTTCTTTGTGTTACCAAGGATTCATACAGCACGACACGGCGCACGATTTTTTCGTGCGCCGCGGTGGTCTTCGCATTCATCAGAGAGGCAGATATGACATCCGCATCCACAATCCGTAAGCGAGCGCTTACCGTTCTGGGAGGTGTCGCCGTCGCGACGCTCGTCCTGTCCGGTTGCTCCGCCGGTGGTAATTCCGGCGGCACCAGCTCGAATGGATCGCTCGTCGTCGGTACCACCGACAAGGTGACGACGCTCGATCCAGCCGGTTCGTACGACAACGGCTCGTTCTTCATCATGAACAACGTCTTCCCGTTCCTCATGAACTCGAAGCCCGGCAGCGCAGAGGTCGAGCCCGACATCGCCGTGTCGGCGAAATTCACCTCGCCCACCGAGTACACCGTCGTGTTGAAGAAGGGCCTGAAGTTCGCCAACGGCCACGACCTGACCTCGTCGGACGTCAAGTTCTCCTTCGACCGCCAGCTCAAGATCGCCGCAGACAACGGCCCGTCGAGCCTGCTCTACAACCTCGACAGCACCGAGGCGAAGAACCCGACCACTGTCGTGTTCCACCTCAAGCAGGCGAACGACCAGATCTGGCCGCAAATCCTGTCCAGCCCCGCCGGCCCGATCGTCGACGAGCAGTCGTTCTCGCCTGACTCCGTGACGAGCGACGCCACGATCGTCAAGGACAAGGCGTTCGCCGGGCCGTACACGATCGCGAGCTACAAGTTCAACGAGCTCGTGCAGTTCAAGTCTTTCGACGGCTATAAGGGCGTCCTCGGCACGCCGAAGACCTCAACGGTCAACCTGAAGTACTTCCAGGACCAGTCGAACATGAAGCTGGAGGTGCAGCAGGGCGGCATCGACGTCGCAACCCGCAGCCTGTCGGCGACCGACATCGAAAGCCTGAGCAAGGACGACAAGGTGAAGGTCCACACCGGCCCCGGTGGCGAGATCCGTTACATCGTGTTCAACTTCAACACGATGCCGTACGGTGCGACGACTCCGGATGCCGACCCGGCCAAGGCTCTTGCCGTGCGCCAGGCCATGGCCGACCTGATCGACCGTGACG
Organism: Parafrigoribacterium humi; assembly: GCF_040227205.1. NCBI lineage: Bacteria > Bacillati > Actinomycetota > Actinomycetes > Micrococcales > Microbacteriaceae > Parafrigoribacterium > Parafrigoribacterium humi. The sequence goes on from NZ_JBELOA010000002.1 coordinate 251,911, forward strand.
CGATCGCCAAGCAGGTCTACAAGGACACCTACCTGCCGCTCTACTCCTACGTTCCCCAGGGTCTGCCCGGAGCGGCCGAGCCCCTGAAGTCGCTGTACGGCGATGGCAACGGCGGTCCGAGCCTCGACAAGGCAACCGCGGCGCTGAAGGATGCCGGAGTCACCACCCCGGTCACCCTGAACCTGCAGTACAACCCGGACCACTACGGTGCATCCTCGGGTGACGAGTACGCGCAGATCAAGTCGCAGCTCGAGGCGAGCAAGCTGTTCACGGTTAACCTGCAGTCCACCGAGTGGGTGCAGTACTCCAAGGACCGCTCGGCCGACGTGTACCCGATGTACCAGCTCGGCTGGTTCCCGGACTACTCCGACGCAGACAACTACCTGTCGCCGTTCTTCCTCAAGGACAACTTCCTGAAGAACCACTACGACGACCCGGCAGTTGAGACGCTGATCAAGCAGGAGGCCGTCGAGACGGACAATGCCAAGCGACTGGATGAGCTCAAGCAGATCCAGGAGAAGGTGGCGGCCCAGCTGTCCACGCTCCCGATGCTGCAGGGCGCGCAGGTTGCGGTGTCCGGCAAGGACGTGAAGGGCGTGGACAAGACACTCGACGCATCCTTCAAGTTCCGTTTCGGAGTCCTGAGCAAGTAACCGTTCAAAGAGCACCGGCTACAATCACTGTGGCCGTTGCGAGGAAGGGGCGGTCCACGGAAACGCGGATCGCCCCTTTCGTCGGGCCCACCATCTGAAGATTGGCAACCATGACTGCACCCGTGACCCAGGACCCGCCCGCAGCGGTCCGGCCCAGACGCAAGGGCACGAAGTCCGGCGCGGGGGGTGGCAGGCTCGGGCGATACATCCTCGTACGACTCGTTCTGATCATCCCGACGGTGTTCATCCTCGTCTCGATGGTGTTCCTCCTGATGCACCTGATCGGTGACCCGATCACCGCCGCGCTCGGTGGCCGGCTCAGCCCGGACCAGCTGCAGGCGCGCATCCATGCGGCAGGCTATGACCGGCCGATCTTCATCCAGTACTTCGAGTACATCGGCAAGGTTTTCACGGGCAACTTCGGCACGACGTTGAGCGATCATCGTCCCGTCTCCGAGATCCTCCTGACCTACGGCGGCGCGACGCTCGAGCTCGCGTTCTACGCCCTCATCGTGGCGTTCATCGTCGGCATTCCGCTCGGGATGCTTGCCGCCTACCTTCGCGACAGGTGGCCCGATGCCGTGCTGCGTGTCCTGGCGATCCTGTTCTACGCCACCCCGGTCTTCTTCGCCGGGCTGCTGCTCAAACTCGTCTTCGCAGTCTGGCTGGACTGGCTCCCCGTTGCGGGACGAGCCTCCACTCGAACAGAGCTCGATCTCCAACTTCTCCCGCACCCCACGGGTATCCATCTCATCGACGCCATCAACTCGGGCAACATGAACGACGTCGGAGACGTGCTCATCCATGCCGTTCTGCCCGGGATCGCGTTGGGGCTGTTGACCGCGGGCGTGTTCCTGCGCCTGGTGCGACTCAACATGATCGGCACTCTCTCGATGGACTACGTGGATGCCGCCCGCTCGCGTGGCGTAGGCGAGCTGCGGCTCGTGCGCAAGCACGCCTACAAGCCCGCCCTCGTCCCGATCATCACGGTGATCGGTCTCCAGGTCGCCCTGCTCCTCGGAGGCGCGGTGCTCACCGAGACGGTGTTCGAGTGGAAGGGTCTCGGCTTCATGCTCGTGCAGTACCTCAACGCTCGGGACTTCGTCGCGGTGCAGGGCATCGTCGCACTCCTGGCGGTGATCGTCGCGGTGACCAACTTCATCGTGGACGTCATAGCCGCGCTCATCGACCCGAGAGTGAGGTACTGAGATGACGGCGACCACTCTCACGCCCAGGCGCAGCCTCTGGTCGAGGCTTCCCGTCGTGCACCAGCTGCAGCAGAGCGTTGGGCTGCAGCGCGGGATGCTCGTCACGGGCCTCGTGATCTGCAGCGTCTTCCTGATTGCCGCGATCTTCGCGCCCCTGCTTGCCCCGTACAGTTTCAACCAGCTCGTGGATGCCAACGGACACCAGTTCGGCGCCCAGGTGCCGCCGTCCGAGCACCATCTGCTCGGGACGACCGTCGGAGGCTATGACGTGCTCTCCCGCGTGATCTGGGGGGCGCAGACCGCGGCTCTCGTGATCGTGGTCGCCGTCGTGCTCTCGATCTTCGCCGGTGTACTGCTCGGACTCGTCTCGGGATATTTCGGCGGCTGGCTGGATCGCGTGCTCGTCGTCGTCTGTGACGCGGTCTACGCATTCCCGTCCCTGCTGCTCGCGATCGTGATGTCGATCGTGATCTCGGGTGGGCAGTCGAACCTGTTCGGCGGCATCCTCGCTGCGGCGATCTCGATCACGGTCGTCTTCATCCCGCAGTACTTCAGGGTCGTGCGCTCGGAAGTGGTCAGGATCAAGTCGGAGGCCTTCGTCGAGTCTGCGAAGGTCATCGGGTCCAGTTCCGCGCGGGTCATGTTCCGGCACGTGCTGCGTAACTCGACCAGGACCCTTCCGCTGATCTTCACGCTCAACGCATCCGAGGCGATCCTCACTCTCGCGGGTCTCGGGTTCCTCGGCTTCGGTATCGAACCGACCTCGGCGGCGGAGTGGGGTTTTGACCTCAACAAATCGATCTCCGACGTCACCGCGGGGATATGGTGGACCTCCGTCTTCCCCGGGCTCGCGATCGTGCTGATCGTGCTCGGCATGACCCTGGTCGGTGAGAGCCTCAACGACCTCGCGGATCCACGACTGCGAACCCGCAGGCGGGCGGCAGCCACGAGCGCGCCCGGCACGATCGACGCGCTCGAAAGCGACGAGTTGGAGAACGACGAGTTGGAGACGCGGGCATGAGCAACCTCACGAAGGGCGATCTCGCCGTCGAGATCGACGACCTCTCCGTCACGTTTGCGACCGACGGCGGTGATGTCCGCGCCGTCGATGGCGTGAGTCTCGCGGTCAGGGCCGGCGAGGTCCTCGCCATCGTCGGCGAGAGCGGAAGCGGCAAGACCGTGACCGCGAAGACGATCCTGGGCCTGCTCCCGGAGACGGCGACGGCATCCGGCGCCGTGTTCTTCGGCAAGGACAACGTCGTCACGATCGGCCACAAGCGGCTGCGCGAGATTCGTGGCACCGGCGCCGCGATGGTGTTCCAGGAGCCGTCCACCGCACTTAACCCGGTCTACACGGTCGGCTGGCAGATCGCGGAGGGCCTGCGCGCACACGGCAGGTATTCGCGTGCTGAGGCCAGGGCCAAGGCGATCGACATGCTCGACAAGGTCGGCGTTCCGGATGCGGCCACGCGCGTCGACTACTACCCGCACCAGTTCTCGGGTGGACAGAAGCAGCGCGTCGTCATCGCCATGGCACTCGTGCTCGACCCTGAACTCATCGTCGCGGACGAGCCGACCACCGCGCTCGACGTGACCGTGCAGGCGGAGATCCTCGACCTGCTGCGCCGCTGTCGTGATGAGTTCGACACCGCGATCGTTCTCATCACCCACAACATGGGCGTCGTGGCAGACCTCGCAGACAGGGTCGCGGTGATGTACCAGGGCAAACTCGTCGAAGAGGCGGATGCCGAAAGTCTCTTCACCGCCCCGAAGCACGACTACACCAAGCGCCTGCTCGCCGCGGTTCCGTATCTCGGCTCAGGCACCGCACGCACCCAGGAGCGTGCGGCCCAGCGGGCTCTCACTGAGTCAAAGATCCTCGTGTCCGCACGGGGCCTCGAGATCGAGTACCCCGGCAGGCTCGGACGTGGTGGCTTCCGGGCCGTGAACGGCGTGGACTTTCAGATCGGGGAGCGCGAGGTGCTCGGCCTGGTCGGAGAGAGCGGCTCGGGCAAGACCACTATCGGTCGTGCGATCGCCGGACTCACGAAGGTCACGGGTGGGTCCCTGACCGTGCTCGGCCACGAGATGCGGGGATTCCGCGAACGCGACTTCACCCCGGTGCGCAGCCAGATCGGCTTCGTGTTCCAGGACCCGGCGACGAGCTTCAACCCCCTGTTGACGATCGCAGAGTGCGTTGCTGAGCCGCTGCTCGTGCACGGCCAGGCCGGGGATGCCCTGGGCGCCCGCGCAAGGGTGGATGAACTGCTCGAGGCTGTACAGCTTCCGAAGAGCTTCGGCGATCGCTTTCCGCACGAGTTGAGCGGCGGACAGCGGCAGCGCGCCTCCCTCGCGAGGGCGCTCGCGCTGAAGCCGAAGCTCCTGATCGCGGACGAGCCGACGAGCGCGCTCGACGTCTCGGTGCAGGCCAAGGTGCTCGAGCTGTTCGCCGAGCTCCAGAAGGAGCTCGGATTCGCTGCGCTGTTCATCAGCCACGACCTCGCGGTCGTCGACCTGCTCGCCGACCGTATCGCGGTGCTGTACCACGGCGAGTTGGTGGAGGAGGGTACGGGAGCAAACGTGCTCGGCAACCCCCAGCATCCGTACACGAAGCGACTGCTGGCCTCGCTGCCGGTTCCGGACCCTCGAGAGCAGGCGAAGCGCCGCGAGGCGCTCCGCCTGCTGCGTGAAGCCGACTAGGGAGGTACGTCGTGGCCCGAGTCGAACCCGCCGTCGCGGCGCGCGACCTGTCCATTCACTATCGTTCCAACGGCATCCCGTCGCTCTTCGTCGCGGTGCGCGGCGTGAGCTTCACCGTCGCCAAGGGTGAGTTTCTCGGGCTGATCGGGGAATCGGGATCCGGCAAGTCGACTCTCGCGATGACCCTCGCCGGTCGCGCCCACGGAGGACGTCACGGCGAGGGCACACCTGGGATCAGCGGCGGATCGCTCACCGTGCTTGGAACCCCTCTGCGGCACGTCTCGACACGCAGGCGCGACCGGCTCACGATCAACATCGGCTATCTGCCGCAGGACGGCGCGGAGAGGCTCAGCCCCGCGCTGACCGTCGCCGAGAACGTCGCCGAGCCGATCTTTTCGAGAGACAGGCACTTCTCCAGCAGGGAGGCTGCCGCCGCGGTCGCGGCTGCGGTCGACGCCATGCGCCTGTCGCTCGGCCTCATGCAGAAGCTCCCATACGAGCTGAGCAGCGGGCAGCGCCAGAGAGTTGCACTCGCGCGCGCCCTTGTGCTCGAGCCGAAGCTCCTCATCGCAGACGAACCCGCTCGCGGCGTCGACCCGGCTGTGCGTGCCGGAGTGTTCGAGGCGCTCGAGAGCTGGCGCGTGGAGCGCGGGATGGCCGCGGTGATCGTGAGCAGTTCGCTTTCGGACATCGGGCGACTCTCCTCGAAGCTCGCCGTGATGCAGTCGGGCATTATCGTGGGACTGGGCACAGCGCGCGAAGTGCTAGGTGGTCCGCATCATCCATATCTCCAGGCGCTGACGGAGCAGCGGCCCGACGAAGCGAAAAGGAAAGCCTCATTTGTCGACTAATCAACAGCATCACGCCGTCCTTGGGACGGCAGTCCACCCCGTTGCCGAGGAGCGCAGACCCGCTCCAGGGCCAATCGCGGTGCTCCCGAGACCCAAGGATGTCTTCGCGGATGCGGTGCGGGCGGGCGGGGGAGAGGTGTCGGAGCTCTCCGACGAGACGCGTGGTGTCATCTGGCTCTCCTCGAAGAGCGCTACGGATCTCGTAACCCTTCTCGATGAGCACCCAGGCATCGGCTGGGTGCAACTGCCGTGGGCGGGGGTCGATGCCTTTGCCGGGGTGCTCTCCTCGTACGCGGGCCGGGATCTCCCGCTCTGGACCAGCGCGAAGGGGGCGTACTCACAGCCGGTGGCCGAGCACGCACTGGGGCTCGCCATCGCGCTCCTGCGGGGCTTTCCGAAGCACGTGGTCGCCCGGAGCTGGGCACCGGTCAAGGAGGGCATCTCGCTCTTCGGACTGAACGTCATCATCATCGGTGCGGGCGGCATCACGGTCGAACTCCTGCGGCTGCTCGAACCATTCGGCGTGCACGTGACCGTCGTGCGGCGCAGCGCGGAGCCGATGCCGGGTGCCGAGCGTACGCTCACAAGCGACCACCTTCTCGAGGTGCTGCCCGAGGCGGATGTGGTCGTTGTTGCCGCGGCCTTCACGCCAGGCACGGCACAGCTCATCGGCGCGGATCAGTTCGCCGCAATGAAGCCGACCGCAGTGCTCGTCAACATCGCCCGCGGTGGCCTCGTCGACACGGATGCCCTGGTCGCCGCGCTCCAGTCCGGCACGATCGCGGGCGCCGGCCTCGACGTCACCGATCCGGAACCCCTCCCCGACGGCCATCCGCTCTGGGATGCCCCCAACCTCATCATCACGCCGCACAGCGCAGACACGCCCGAGATGACAGCGCCGCTGTTGGCCGAGCGCATTCGTGCCAACGTCGAAGCGTTCCTCGGCGACGGCCGCTTCGTCGGTGTGGTCGACCCCAAGGAAGGCTACTGATGTCCACCGAACGAGAAGGTCTGTTCTGGGCCGGGTCATACACGGCGGAGATGGACGGAGCGAGCGAGGGCATCGGGCGACTCGCGCCACGTTCCAGCGATGGCAGCCTCGAGTACCTCGGGCTTGCGGCACGTACCTCCTGCCCGTCTTTCGTCACGAACGGCACTCGCGCCGGTCTCGTCTATGCCACGGATGAGGCGGGCGCCGCGGTGAACGCGTTTCGGCGCGAAGGCGATGACCTCGTCACTCTCGGCGGCCAGCCGACCAGTGGTGAGCTGCCCTGCCAGATCAGCGCGACGGACGACTGGCTGTACGTCGCGAACTACTTCAGCGGCACGGTCGATGTCTTTCCGCTCGCGGAGGACGGCACGATCGGGCCGATCCACCAGAGTCTCGCCGGCAGCGGGAGCGGACCGCACCCCGCGCAGGACGGGCCGCACGCCCACTCGACGCTCGTCACGGCATCCGTGGTGCTCAGTGCTGACCTCGGCACGGACCAGGTGCACGTGCAGCGCTGGGAGGGCGGGTCGCTCGACCGCATCGCCTCGGTGTCGTTCCCTCCGGGCACGGGGCCGCGCGACTTCGTCGTCGCACCCGACGGTCGCATCTACCTGATCGGCGAGCTGAGCGGTGAGATCTTTGAGCTCGCCGACGACGGCAGCACCGTGCGCTCCGGGCCGTCGGTTGTCGAGGGAGTCGATGGCGACCACTGGGCCGGGCTCGTCATTCACCACTCGGGCAAGTACCTGTACACCGGTCTGCGCGGCTCCAACCGCATCGCGATCGTGGATGTCGCCACGCTCAGTCCGATTGCCGCGATCGACTGCGGCGGCGACTGGCCGCGCAATCTGTGCATCGTCGGTGACATGCTCTACGTGGCCAACGAACGTTCGAGCACTGTGACGAGTTTTCGCGTCGACGTCAGCACGGGCATCCCGACTCCGGTAGGCTCGCCCGAGGTGGTTCCGACCCCGACCTATTTGTTGCCAGCGAGCTGATCGTGGCGCCGGTGGGTTTGGGCCGGTCGCAACCTTTGGTAAAGTAGCAGAGCTGTTAAAGCAATCCTCGATAGCTCAATTGGCAGAGCAGCCGGCTGTTAACCGGCAGGTTCTTGGTTCGAGTCCAAGTCGGGGAGCAAGTACCTTTCTTGTTCCCGGTGGTCCCGCGAAATTCGGCGGAAGTCGCTACTCCCACGGGAGTACGCTCACGACCCCGTGAAGCGGATGCCGCGCGCGAGGCCCGCCATTACGATCGACTCATGCCCAGCCACGGTGAGTACCTCGACGATGCTCGCGGAGGCCACGACTGGCACGGCGATCCCTGGCTGGAACACTACCTCGAGCGACCACGGCATCGGGGCCGATTCTCCAGGGCGGCGAGGCTCTGGCTTCCGGTCATTGTGTCGTTCCTCGTGCAGGTGCCCGCCGCGTTCTTCGTCTGGCGTGTGGCCGGACGACACCCTGTGCTCGCGCATCTCGCCCTGCCTCAGCTGACCCTCGGCCTGCTCATCGCGGTGGTCGGCCCGCTCGCGCTCACCGCCGCGCGCCGCTTCCCCGGCCCCGTTGTAGCCTTCGTCACTGCTGCGGCATCCGCGGACCTCCTGGTGCACTTCGGCAGTGACGGGCCCCCGTACATCGCACTGGCCTTCGCACTGGTGTCCGCGATCGTGCGCGGGGCGAGGATCTGGGCCTGGATCGCCGTCTCGGTCGGTGGGGTGGCCACGCTCGGACTCGGCCTGCTCATCGGCGTGACGTGGCAGCCGGTGCGAATGGTCGGGGTCACCCTGGGCGTGCTCCTCGTGATGGGCATCGGCGAGGGCATCAGAAGCCGGCGAGAACGCTTCGCCGAGATCTCCGCGCGCATAGCCCGGCGCAAGCAGTCCGAGGTCCAGGCGGAGCGCGTGCGAATCGCGCGCGAGCTGCACGACGTGCTCGCTCACTCACTCAGCCAGATCAACGTGCAGGCCGGAGTCGGACTGCATCTCATGGACAAGCAGCCGGAAAAGGCAGCAGAGGCACTCGCGAGCATCAAGGAGTCGAGCAAGACAGCGCTCGACGAGGTGCGCGCGGTGCTCGGGGTGTTGCGCGCGGAAGGCGGTGCAGACCCGAGTGCGCCGCTCGTTCCGGAGCCCGACCTCGCTCGACTCGCCGCACTGGCGGCATCCGTCACCGCTCAGGGGCCGCGCGTGGATGTTCGGAACCACCTGGCCTCTCCACCGCCTGCGGCGATGCAGCTGGCCCTGTATCGGATTGCCCAGGAATCGCTCACCAACGTGTTGCGCCACGCCTCCGCGTCGTCTGCCACTGTCACACTGACCGAGAAAGACGGCGTCTACGAGCTTGCCGTACAGGACGATGGCGTCGGTCCGACCGCCCCGAAGCACGACTCCGGCGGCAGGGGAGTGCTCGGCATGCGCGAGCGGGCAGAACTGCTCGGCGGCACGCTCGAAGCCGGGCCTGTTCCCGGCGGCGGCTTTCGCGTGCTCGCCCAGATACCGGTGTCCACGACGGGGGAAGTCCAATGATCCGTGTCGCGATCGCCGACGACCAGCAGCTGATCCGCGGCGGCTTCCGCTCGCTGCTCGAGGCCGAGCCGGACATCCGGGTGGTCGGCGAGGCCGGGACGGGAACCGAGGCGCTTGCCCTCGTGACGCGCGAGAAGCCGGATGTCGTACTCATGGACATCCGCATGCCGGACGGGGACGGGCTGTGGGCCACGGAGCGGATCGTCGCCGATGCATCACTCGTCGGCACCCACATCGTCATCGTCACGACCTTCGAGCTCGACGAGTACGTCGGGCAAGCGATCAGGGCCGGCGCGAGCGGATTCCTGGTCAAAGACACAGAGCCGGTCGAACTCATCCGCGCCGTCCGCGTTGTGGCGGCGGGGGAAGCCCTGCTGTCGCCGGGCGTCACGAGGCGCCTGCTGGAGCGTGTCGCGGGCGCACTCAAGGAGGCACCGGATGCGAGCCAGCTGGGCGTGCTGACCGAGCGTGAGCAGGAGGTGCTCGGCCTTGTCGGTCGTGGCCTCACCAACGAGGAGATCGGCCGTACCCTGTTCCTGAGCCCGCTGACCGCGAAGACTCACGTGTCGCGCATCATGGCGAAGCTCGCAGCGCGAGACCGGGTGCAGCTCGTTGTCATCGCCTACGAGACGGGGCTCGTGCGGGCGGGCTACCAGGAGTAGCGAACCTCGCCAGGATGCTCCCGTCGGCGTAGCCATGAGACTCCCCTGGGCAGATTCCGGGATTGCCCACTGACGCGAGGCTATGAGTGCAGGTTCCGCCGGAACCGCGAAGGAAAGGAATCATCGTGCTTTCGTCACTCACTCAGCCCGCGGCAGCTTTCGCCGACACCATGGCCCACTGGGGCGGCCCCTGGGGCGGTGGACCCGGATTCCTGTTCTTGCTCATCCCGCTCTTCTGGATCATCGTCTTCGTCGTCCTGTTCAGCATCTTCGGCCGTCGCTGGCGTCGAGCGCGTTGGAACGCCATGGGAGGCTTTGGCCATCCTGGTGCCTGGGGCACGCCAAGCCATTCCGCCGAGGCCACCCTCGCGGAGCGCTTTGCACAGGGCGACATCGACGAGAAGGAATACCGTGCTCGCCTTGAGGTGCTCAGGGCGAACAACCCGCAGCGGCCTCCTGTCGCCTAGCTCACAGGCAGCGCAGACGGTGGCACCCGAATCCTCCGGTGCCACCGTTTCGCGATATCCTCTACAGGCGCGTCTGCGGCCGTCGGCGCTCAGGGAGGGGAAGAGCGTGGACAACTGGTTGCGCGACAACTCGCTGTTCCTCACCGTGACGTTTGCGTCGATTGCGGCGGTGCTTCTCGTGCTGGCCGTGCTCTTTCTCGTGCTGTGGCTGCTCTCGGGCAAACGGCGCAGAAACCTGAGGTCCGACCACCTCGACACCGAAGACGAACTGACCGACGCCGAGATCGCGCTGCAGGAGCAGCTCGGGCGGCTGCGCATAGTGCGCGAGCTCAACGAAGTGGCAGTGCACTCGATCTCCGTCATCATCCGGCAGGCCGATGGTGCGCGGTACGCCGCGACCTCCGATCCCAGCGCCGCGGCCCGCACGGCCGCCACGATCGCCGAGACCGCCAGGGGTACCCTCGCCGATCTCCGGCGCGTGATGACCGTCGTGCGCGAGGGCGAAGCGGATGTTTCGCCCCAGCCGCGCCTCAAGTCCGTTCGGGAACTCTTCCGGACTATGCGCGATGCGGGTCTCGTGCTCACCTTCGTCGAGAGCGGTGACCGGTTCGACCTTCAGGCCGGAGCAGAGCTCGCGGTCTACCGCATCCTGCAGGAGGCGCTCTCCAACGCGCTCAAATACGGGGGAGAGGGCACCGAGGTCAAGGTCTCGTTCACCTGGACGGAACAGGGCCTCCAGCTGCTCGTCGACGACGACGGAGTTCGTGCGGAGGCCAGACGTCAGGGGGTCGACCCCAACGCTCTCGCACAACAGCGCAGCTACACCTTCGAAGAGGACCTCAACGCGCTCACAGAGGTCATCACGGGACCCGGTATGACCGAGATGCGCGAGCGTGCAGAGCTCTACGGCGGCATCTTCAAGGCCTACTCCGTGCCCGGCGTCGGATTCTCGGTCTCCGCGGTGTTCCCCGCGCTGCGCTATGACAATGGCGTTCACGGCGTCAAGTTGGAGCGCTGAGTGCGACCGGACGCATCCGCTCTCCCGATCGTGCACGGTCGTGACGCGAAGTAGAGAGGATGCCGCGGCGATCCGTGCCGGCCTCGCCGTGGGCCTCGCGGCCGCGGCATACGGTGTATCCTACGGCGCGCTTGCGGTGGGTGCAGGGCTCGACATCTGGCAGACCTGCGTGATGAGCCTGCTGATGTTCACCGGGGGATCGCAGTTCGCGCTCGTCGGGGTGATCGCGACCGGCGGCGTGGCCGCTGGTCCGGCGGCGATCGCGAGCGCAGCCATCCTCGGCATCCGCAACGGGATCTACGGCGTCCGGATCGCGCCGATCATCGGTGGGCGGTGGTGGAGGCGGCTGGCGGCAGCCTGGGTGACGATCGACGAGTCGACAGCGGTAGCCAGTTCGCAGACAACACTCAGGACACAGCGAATCGGATTCTGGGTCACGGCCGTCGCGGTCTTCGTCGGCTGGAACCTCACTTCGCTCATCGGCGGGCTGATCGGCGATGCCCTCGGAGACGTGCGGCAATACGGTCTGGATGCCGCTGCCGCGGCCGCCTTCCTCGGCCTGCTGTGGCCACGGCTGCGGCAACTCCAGCCGATCGCGGTCGCGGCGGCAGCCGCCGTCATTGCCGTTGTGCTCACGCCAGTGCTCATGCCCGGTCTCCCCGTGCTCGTCGCGAGCGTTGTCGCGATCCTGGTCGGCATCTTCAACTGGTTCGGTCGTGCGGACGAGGTTCCCGACGCCCGGAACGACCCGCCGCACATCGCGCCGGCACCCGCCAGCCACGCGGGAGGGGACGCGCCATGACCCTGTGGCAGATCGTGATCATCGCATCGCTCGCCTGTCTGGCACTGAAGGTGAGCGGCTACCTCGTACCAAAGACCGTGCTCGAGCGACCGGTGACCTCACGCGTGGCGAATCTTCTGACCGTCGCGTTGCTCGCGGCGCTCATCGGAGTGCAGACCTTCGGCCAGGGTCGGGGTCTGGCCGTCGACGCGCGGATCCCCGCGCTTCTCGTCGCGGCGGGCCTGTTCGCCCTGCGGGTGCCGTTCATCCTCGTGGTGATCGCCGCGGCCGCGACTGCCGCGCTGATCCGGGCGTTCGTGTAGGGCTAGCCCTCGGGGTGATCGACTCCGGGCAGCCAGCTCAGGCCGGGGACGCCCCAACCGCTCTTGCGGATCACCTTGTTGGCGGCCTTGGCCTCGGCCGGAGCGAGCCGGTCGGCAAACAACAGCCCGTCGAGGTGGTCGAACTCGTGCTGGAAGATGCGCGCGAGCCACCCACTGGCCTCGATTTCGAACGGATTCTGATCCAGGTCGACCGCACGGAGGATGGCGAGATCCGAGCGTCGAAGGGCAAAGCGTTCGCCCGGGATCGAGAGACAGCCCTCTGACTCGCTCTCCTCGTCCAGCTCGTCGATCGACGGTGGAGTCACCCAGAGTTCCGGGTTGATGGCGGCTCCGCGCCACCTCACGTCGTTGTCGTCGGTCCAGTCGTAGACGAAGACGCGCAGCGGGACGCCGACCTGCGGCGCAGCGACGCCGACGCCGGGGGCCGCGGCCATGGTCTGGTACATGTCCGAGACGAGAGTGACCAGGCTCTTGCCGAAATCGGTGACCCTGGCAGCGGGCGAGTGCAACACGGGGTCGCCCGTGATAACAATGGGAAGAACGGCCATTCGCCAAGATTATCGTGACGACAGCGATAGGGTCGTTGGGTGCCGCCTGACCTCATGGAGCTGACCCACGCGGTGTCGCTCACGCCCAACCAGGCCCTGGGTATTCCAATCGCTCTCGTCGGTGCGATGTTCCTGTCGTTGGGTGCCCAGTTCCAGCACCGCGGCGTCGGCAAGGTCGGTGCGCACAACGAGGCTGCGGGCGCATCGAACGCGCTGAGTCTCCACCAGATGCTGCAGTTGCTGAAACGTCCCTCCTGGGTCATGGGCACCCTGTTGCTCGGCCTGGCGATCGTGTTCCAGCTCAGCAGCCTGATCCTTGCGCCGCTCATCGTCGTGCAGCCACTCGGTGCCGCCGCACTCGTGATCACCGCGATGGTGAACTCGCGGGTATCGGACATCCCGCTCACCTGGGCGGCCATCCGAGCCATCACCTTCTGTGTCGCGGGCGTGGCGTTGTTCGTGACGATTGCGGCATTCACCGCGACGTCCAGCCCGGTGAGCGAGAGCCAGCTCGTCATCATCCTGGTCATCCTCGGAGTGGTCACCATTGCATTCGGTGCGGCATTCGGCTTCCTGCGGAAGCGCTTCAAAGCAATCATCTACATCGTCGGCGCGGGCGTGCTCTACGGATTCGTCGCGACGCTCGCCAAGGTCGTCATCGACCGGATCAAGACGCTCCTGGTCTTCGGGTCCGATGCCGGCGGCTTCGAATGGCTCACGATGATCTGCATCGTTGCGCTCCTGGCTGCGACCGCACTCGGCGGATACTTCGTACAGAGCGCCTACGCCTCCGGGCCGCCCGATCTCGTGATTGCGGGCCTCACGGTGATCGATCCGATCGTGGCCGTGTGCATCGGCGTCGTGGTGCTGCAGGAGGCTGCCGGTGCGCCGCTCTGGGCAATCCTGGCTTTCATCGTCTCCGGAGCAATCGCCGTGTACGGGGTTTTCCAGTTGGCCAAACATCATCCCCAGTCGCGCGGCTAAACTGACGAGAGTCAATTTCGACCTCACCCCCCCCATAACCAACCACGTCAAGGGAACTCACGAATTTGCCTGAATCCCCGCAGAGTGCCGCTTCGACGTCGTCGAAGCCCTTGCGCGTACTGATCGGTGCCGATACTTTTCCACCGGATGTGAACGGTGCCGCGAACTTTGCATCGCGGCTCGCCGCAGGACTGACAGAGCGCGGTCACGACGTTCACGTCGAGGCGCCCGCGTTCAATCGCTTCCACGGCGACTTTCAGGAGCAGCACGATGGTGCGACTCTCACTGTGCATCGCATCTACTCCTGGCGCTGGTTTCCTCACGACTGGCTGAGGTTTGTACTTCCGTGGCGCAGTCAGGCACACGCTGCCCGACTTCTGGATGCGATCAAGCCGGATGTCGTGCACATCCAATCGCATATCGTCGTGGGCAGGGGCCTCGCACGCCAGGCGGCCAAGCGCGGGATCCGGGTCATCGGGACGAACCACTTCATGCCCGAGAACATGATTGAGCACACCCTGCTTCCCCGGTTCCTGAGGCGCAAGGCGATTCAGATCGCCTGGAACGACGCGGCGAAGACCTTTGCGCTGTGTGACGCCGTGACCTCCCCGAGCCGCAAGGCAGCGGACTTCCTCGAGGCCGAGACCAGCCTTCGCGGGGTGCACGCCATCTCCTGCGGCATCGACGCGAGTCTCTACACGCCGAACTTTGCGAAGCGCACCGAGAATCGCGTGGTTTTCGTCGGCCGCGTGACGGGGGAGAAGCACATCGACGTGCTGCTTCGCGCTTTTGCGACGCTCGACCCGAAGCTTGACGCAAAGCTCGACATCGTTGGCGGCGGCGATCTGATGAACCAGCTCAAGCAGCTCGCGCGGGAGCTCGGCATCGCCGATCGGGTTGATTTCCTCGGCCACGTCCCCGATGAGGAGCTCCGCGCGGAGCTCACGCGCGCGACCGTCTTCGCCATCCCGTCGATTGCCGAGCTGCAGTCGATCGCGACAATGGAGGCGATGGCGTCTGCGCTTCCCGTTGTCGCCGCGAACGCGATGGCACTGCCGCACCTGGTGCACCACGGCGAGAACGGGTACCTCTTCGAACCCGGCGACGCGAGCGACCTGTCTGCCAGACTCACGGACGTTCTGACGCTGCCGGAAGATGAACTCCAGCGCATGAAGAAGTCGAGCCTCAAATACATCGCGGCACACGACATCCAGCGCACGATCAGCATCTTCGAGAGCCTGTATCGTGGTGAGTCGGTGACGGATCCCGTCACCGACGTGTCTCTCGACGAGCAGGCCTCCTGACAGGTCTCCTGACTCCACGCGCGACACGGGGCGGTAGCTCAGCTGGTTAGAGCAGCGGACTCATAATCCGTCGGTCACGGGTTCAAGTCCCGTCCGCCCCACCAATGATTTCGGGCGAGTTTGGGTGTATGGCTGGAGAGTCCAGAAGCGAAAACACTCCACCTCGCGCGATCCTCGGAGCAGAATGGACTCACGATGCCCGCACCCGAAGTCAGTGTCCGACTTATTCCAGCGCTAGAGGTTGAGCCGGAATGTCTAGGGATCGAGATCGAGGCGAATATTGACGGTGAGGCCTACGTAATCGGCTTCCCTGTTCCTGATGGCCGACCCAACAGCGCCGTTTTCCTGCCCCATCCTTCGGCTGCCGCTTCCCTGCAGAGCCTGCCTTGGGATCCTCGTGACCCCTGGGCCTGCACCCACCGCATGACCCACGACGACCGTGTCATCAGCATGGCCATTCACAAAATCGTCATTGTGTGGAATCCGACAGGTCCGAGCCGTCACGAAATGAACGTCGCCGGTGCGAGATTCGGTCACGCATTTGACCAGTGGTACTCGCGGCTTTACTCCTGGCTTGAACTCTGGACGACCCAGGGTCTCAATCAGCACCAATGGCCGAGTACGGGCATTCGCACGCAGGGAAGAGGCGAGTTCGAACCTGGGCAGCACTACGGCTGGGGCAATTGGGGTGTTCTGCATGAGCACCGTGGCGATGGTACGTCCGGGCCGTATGCCTCCTCGGACCTGCTCCGCGCTGCCGCCGACTTCGCGAATCGTCGCCAGAGCCCCTCACTGTCCTGGGACATGCTGAGACGGGCACGTGGCCTGCCTTGGACCAACGGCAGGCAGAAAGTGATTGACGCCGCGACCGCAGCGGAGGTCGCTGTTGAGCGAGCGCTCTTTCGGTTCTTCAGTAATCATCACCTCTCGACAGATCAGATCGAGGCTACCCTGCGACCGTTCACTGGTATCGCAGAGAAACTCAGGCTCATGGAGAAGCTTGTGCCTCCGAGTTCGCGAAGCCTGGTAAGCCGAGTTGCCGACAAGATCGCTGGGCCACGGAACAAGGCGGCGCATGCCGGCTGGACTCCCGCACCTGCCGAGGTCGATGACTGTCTCGCAACAGTCGCGGAGGTGCTGGCGGAGTACGACCCGCTCCCTACTCCGTAGACAGCGACCGCCCGCCGCACGTTCGGCATGGTGGGCGGTCGACATGTCACGCGACGGTCGCCAGCGCGACCTCCGGTTCGACGCGGCGGTCGATGTCGGGCACACTGGCAATGTGCCTGAGTATCGTGACTCCGCGATCGATTCGCTTCGAGTCGCTCCGTCAGCAGCCTGCTGGTGGTGTGGCGACACTGCGACTACTCGCGAACATAAGTACAAGGCCAGCGAACTTCGCCGCATTTCAACAGCAAATGGGGCGAGTGGAACTCCATCTGAAGTGTTCAAGTCGAGCCCTTACTACGAGGACTCTCTCCGCAGTCTGAAGCGCGGTGACGAGGTGAAGTGGGGCATGAATTTGTGTGCGACGTGCAACGGGCACCGAAGTCAGCCGTTCGATCGGGCGTACGACCGATTCTCTGAGTACGTGCAGGCCAATATCTGCACGGTCTGGGCGCTGGATCAGATCGAGTGGACGAGCGTCTACGGCTCCGAATGGCGCAATCAGACGATCTCGCTCGCTCGATACTTTGGAAAGCAACTTGGGTGCATGCTCGCGACGCAGGGCCTACCTGTACCCCCAGCTCTGGCTGACTTCCTCAACGGCAGTTCTCGCTGTCCAGGCGTTTCATTCCGTATCGGTCGGAGCGTCGCAGCGCTTGAGGCGCATGCAGCGATAATCTCGGCTGGACACCAAGAAGGATTGCTTCACTACATCGGGATACCCGAGACACCCGCGTACTCTGACGGAACCCAACTAACGGGGGCTGTCTACGCGTACCAGATCGCCTACATCCTCGTCTCGGCAGAGTGGTTTCTCGATTCCGAGGAGCAGGCCTTCTTCGAGAACGAAGCCGCAGTCCTCCCGTTGGTGTGACACTCCGAAAGCACTCCGACCACGCCTGACCGAGCCGATCCGCGGTGTACCGGGGGTGACCGGGCTGCCTTGCGCCGGAGGGTCAGGTTGGCCCGAAAAGCCTGGGTAGAGCGGGCCTACTCGGCGCTAAGCGGCGGGCTCTGCGGTAGGTCGGCAGGGGTTCAATTCCGTTCTCATAATCCGTCGGTCACGGGTTCAAGTCCCGTCCGCCCCACTCGCACTCGGGCCGCTGTGGCGGGGAACACTCACACCGAGTTCTCTGCAATCGCGGCGTAGCATGTGCCCTGATGCGAGTGTGCGATGTTCCAGGCGATGGTGGCGGCCGGCAAATACGATGAGCGACGTCGTGGGGTATGCCTTTGCGCTCGGCCTCGTCGCTCTCCTCAATCCCTGCGGTTTCCCCCTGTTTCCCGCGCTCCTCGCGTCGTTCCTTCGTCCAGCCGAGGACGGCGTTGTCGTTCGAATAGGTCGCGCCCTCGCTGCGGGATTCTGGATCACCGTCGGATTCGTGGCGGTGTTCGCGGTCGCGGCACTGCTTGCCGCCGCCGGTGCTGCCGTTGTCGCGCCGTGGGTGGCCGAGTTCATGATCCTGTTCGGACTCGGATTGCTCGCCGTGGGCATTCTCGAGGTCGCGGGTAGAACGGTGCGGCTGCCGCTGCCGGTGATGCGGTTCGCCGAAGGTCATGGCCCCGTCGCCATGCTTGGATTCGGCGCCGCATACGCGGTCGGCTCCCTGAGCTGCTCCCTCCCGATCTTCCTCGCGGGAATCGCGGGCGCGTTCACCCGTGGCGGGTTCGCCGCAGGCCTGGGTGCCTTTGGTGCATACGCGCTCGGGATGGGCGTGTTCACGACAGCGGCCAGTGTGCTCGCGAGCATCGCCGGAACGGGAGTGCTGCGCCGACTCTCTCGGGTGACTCGGTACTTCCCGATCGTGGCCGGCAGCATCGGGATACTCGTCGGCGGATACCTGGTGGTCTATTGGGGTAGCGTCTGGCTCGACCCCGCCATCGCGTCCGCGATGTCGAGCGGAATCGATGGCTGGCTCTCCGGCATCCAGGGAATGATCGACGGCAACGCGAGGATGCTCGGCGCAATACTGGGCGTCGCGGTCGTCGCAGCGACAGCGGCAGTCGCGATCGTCAGCCGCACGACACGAAATCGCAACAAGAAGGGCACGATCGATGCAGGAACCTGACCCGGTAGGAACGCGCGCGACTCCACCTGCACCGCGGAAGTCGCCCGCGACCTCCCGCGGTATGTGGATCGCGTATGGGGCGAGCGCGATCGCGCTGGTCGTGGCTCTCGCCGCCGTGCTGTTCTCGGGCAACTCACCGTCGGGTGCGGCCGGGAACTCCGCGGTGTCCGGACTCCATGCCAGCGCCTCCGTGACCTCGATGCTCGAGCTCAGCCCGCTCTCCGCATCCGGCCAGGCCATGCCGGAGTTCCACCTCACGGACCAGCGCGGGAGACCCATGAGCCTCGCGGAGTTCAGGGGACGTGCCGTGGTGCTCACCTTCAACGACGATCGCTGCGAAGATCTCTGCACGCTTCTGGCC
Organism: Parafrigoribacterium humi; assembly: GCF_040227205.1. Taxonomy (NCBI): domain Bacteria; kingdom Bacillati; phylum Actinomycetota; class Actinomycetes; order Micrococcales; family Microbacteriaceae; genus Parafrigoribacterium; species Parafrigoribacterium humi. The sequence goes on from NZ_JBELOA010000002.1 coordinate 270,543, forward strand.
GAGAGCGTCGTCGCGGCGAATCACGACCTCGGCGCGCACCAGAACAAGGTCGCCTTCGTTTCGATCAACGCGAACTCGTACTATCCGAAGGTCTCGGACGTCAAGGCCTGGACGAACAGCCACGGCCTGACCCACACGGCCAATTGGTACTTCGGCACAGGAACGCCGAAGCAGCTGGGCGATGCCGCAGACGCGTACGAAGTGCCCATCACACACGATGGCCAGGCGAAGACGGTGGAGCACGGCGCCGAGGTGTTCTACATCGACCCCCAGGGCCGTGAAGCGGGGATCGGCGGGTTCGGCAACACCTCCGCAAATTCGGAGATCTACGGGCACGACATGGCACAGCTCGCGGCGTCCCTCCTGCCGCGATCGGAGCGATTCGCGGTGGGCGGAACGTCCGGTCCGCCGGCGGAGGTGAGCGGCGGGCTCGGATCGTCTCCCGCACCGATGTCGGTCCCGGCGCTAATGACCTCGGGATCGGTCTCGACCGCCGCGGACCCGAAGCACTACACGGTGCTCAATTTCTGGTCGAGCAGTTGCACCGCGTGCATCACGGAACTTCCCGGATTCGAGGCCGTTCACGCGATGTATGGGAACGCCGTCGACTTCCTGGGCGTCGATGTCGCAGACAATGCCGCTCTGGGCCGGAAGCTCGCGGCCACGACGGGCATCGACTATCCCGTCGGCAACGATGCGACCGGGAAGGTGAGCGGATCGTTCCAGGTGGCAGACCTGCCCTTCACTGTGATCCTCGATCCGAACGGGAAGGTTGCCATTCGTCATCCGGGGCTCTTCACCGAAACGCAACTCGCCTACGTGCTGGAGGATCTCCAGCCATCACTGCAGAAACTCGACACCCTCGGCGGCTGATGTCCTTCACGATGTAGCACTATACATTGCAGTGCAATGTATAGTGCTATCAGGTATGGAGGTGTGATGAATATCGACAAAGACCTGGTGGCAGCAATGGCGACGCCGCTCGTGCTGGCGATTCTGGCCGAAGGCCGCAGCTACGGCTATGCGATCCACAAGCGCGTTCGCGAGCTCTCCGCAGGCGATCTCGAGTGGACAGACGGGATGTTGTACCCGCTGCTCCATCGCCTGGATCGGCTCGGCTATCTCCGGGCGGACTGGGGTTCCTCGCCGGAAGGACGCCGCCGCCGGTACTACGAGATCACCGACGCGGGAAGGGCGGAGCTGGCGAACCAGCGCACCCAGTGGGAAGCGGCGACCCGCACCCTAGGCGGCCTCTGGCGCAATTCCTCGTCCCTGGGCTGGGCGGGGGCGTGAGCATGGACCAGGTGGAGACCGACATCGCCCGGTGGCGCGCCGCAGTCCTGCGTGACTCGGCCGTGGATGCCGCGGACGCCGACGAACTCGAAGAACACCTCCGGGAGCAACTGGCCGAACTGGCGGATGCGGGACTCACCCGGCCAGAGGCCTTCCAGATCGCCGTGCAGCGTTTGGGCCGAGTGGATCGTCTCACCGCGGAGTTCGCCCGTGAGCACGGCGAACGGTTGTGGAAACAGCTCGCACCCGCGGCGCCGGTGAGCCCTGCGGAGCGGAGTCACTCTGTCCTCGGAATGATCGTGTTCGCCGGTGTAGCGGCAATTGCCATCCAGGTTGGGCGGCTCTGTGCGGGGATACGCGATTCCGGGATGCCGACCTCCGGGCCACCCAACTGGTTCCTCGTCGACGCCGGCCTGTTCGTCATCCCCGTGCTCATCGCCTACTTCGTCTGGTCCAGGCGGATGCCGCGGCGCATCCTCTTGGGCCTTGCCGCTGTCGTCGTCGTCGCGGCCCTCATCGTCAATCTGTACCCCTTCGCGCCCGACGGCCAGACGCTCGTGCAGGTTGCCATCCATTTCCCCGTGCTGCTCTGGTTCGCGGTCGGAGCGGCCTACCTCAGCGATGCCGACGCGACGTGGCGTCGTCGCATGGAGTTCGTGCGGTTCACGGGTGAGTGGGTCATCTACTGGGTACTGCTCGCGCTTGGTGGGGGAGTGCTCATGGGGCTGACCACCCTGATCCTCCAGCCGATCGCACCGGACGCCATCGGCGAAGTCATGATCTGGGTGCTGCCGTCCGGCGCTGCCGCGGCCACCATCGTCGCGGCGTGGCTGGTCGAGGCGAAGAAGAGTGTCATCGAGAACATCGCGCCCGTATTGGCGGCGGTGTTCACGCCCCTGTTCGCCGCCATGCTCATCGTGGCTGTCGTGGTCTATGCCACGGGCGGAATCGGGCGCGACTTCGACCGCGATCTCGTCACCGTCTTCGACCTGCTCATGATCGTCGTCTTTGGGCTCGTGCTCTACGCCCTGTCCGCGCGCGACAGGGGGAGGCCAGCGGGGATCCTCGATGTCATGAGGCTCGTCGCGATCGTCGCCGCGCTCATCCTCGATCTGCTCGTGCTGGTCTCGATGCTGACGCGCGTCGGCGAGTTCGGCCTCACACCCAATCGAGTCGCAGCGCTCGGACTGAACCTCATTCTCGTCGTGAACCTCGTGGTCACCGCGTGGATCTCCATCCGGATGATTGCTGGCCGTGCTGCCGTGCATCGACTCGAGCGGTGGCAGACCGGTTTCCTCCCGGTCTTCGTCGTCTGGGTCGCCGTCGTCGTCGTAGTCGTGCCACCACTGTTCGACTTCTCCTGACCGGCGACCGCGGGCAGTGCCGGCGCCATACACTGGACGCGACATGAATGAAGCGACTCACCCCGCGGTCAGCGCGGTCGAACAGGTTCTCACTGCGCACGGTATCGAGCCCAGGACACGGTGGTTCGATGACTCGACGTCAACCGCGGTCCAGGCCGCCGATGCTCTCGGCGCGCCGCTCGGTGCGATCGTCAAGTCCCTCGTGTTCCTGTTGGATGGCGAGCCACTCCTGGTCCTCGTTTCCGGTGTTCACCGGGTCGACACAGAGCTCGTCGGTGCCGAGCTGGGCGGAACGCTCGGCAGGGCATCCGCAGGCGTCGTGAAAGAGGCGACCGGACAGACCATCGGCGGCGTTGCCCCGATCGGGCACCCGAAGCAGATTCGTACGGTCGTCGATGTGTCGCTGGCCGACTACGACGAGATCTGGGCGGCGGCAGGACATCCGCACGCTGTCTTTCCGACGACTTTCGATGAGTTGAGACGACTCACGGGAGGCGCCGCGATTCGGGTGATATCGGATGAGGCCGCGGCAGAGTGATACCTCTCGCTGCTGATCGCGTGCGCGCTCAGAACCGCCCATAATCGCGCAATTTCGGTCATTCAAGGAAATATCCCCCAAATACGTGACAATGAGCTACGCTTGCACGTGCAGTTGCTGTACCTCGCAGATCTTGAATGCTTGTCGCCTTACGGCGCATGTTTCTTTCGGGAGCGGACGATGAACACCGCGACGAGTGGCCTCGGCAGTCGGGGCTACGCGAAGACCTCCTGAAGGAGAAATGAAATGGCAGTTGGAACCGTAAAGTGGTTTAACGCAGAGAAGGGCTTTGGCTTCATCGCCCCCGAGGACGGTAGCCCCGATGTGTTCGCGCACTACTCGGCTATTGCAACCAGCGGGTACAAGTCCCTCGACGAGAACCAGAAGGTCGAGTTCGACCTGGCGCAGGGCCCCAAGGGTCCTCAGGCGGAGAACATTCGTCCGCTGTAATCAGCTTTGACCGAGAAGAGCCGATCTCCGCACCGCGGGGGTCGGCTCTTTCGTGTCTGTTCTTTCGTATCTGCGGCGTACGACGAGCCTGAGCAGTTTCGCGCGGAAGATCGCTTAGCCTGTTAGCCATGGATACCCTCTTCAGCGTTCTTCACGTGGCAACTGCAGTGTTCATCATCGGGCCCATGGCAATCCTGCCCATGACCGGCCTCCGGGCCATTCGCGCTGGCAATGACGGCCAGGTGAAGACCCTCGCCACCTCGGTCCAGATCTTCAGTTGGGTGTCGCTTGTCGTCGTCATTTTCGGCTTCGGGGCACTCGGTATGAGCGACCCGAAGTACAACCTGTCGTTTACGACCTCGTGGATCTGGATCTCCACCGTCGCCTATGCCATCGCGCTGCTGATCAACCTGCTGCTGGTCGTGCCCGCACTGAAGAAGGCGGGCGCGGAGGTCGGCAACGACGGTGGCGGCAAGACCGCACGCTACCCCCAGATCTCGGCTGGTTCGGGCATCGCGTCTCTTCTGCTCCTGCTCGTTGTCGTGCTCATGGTCTGGAAGCCCTGAGTGCCGGCCGGGCAATTTATTTGATCCAGGGCTGGTTGCATAATAGGTCGGCGTGAACCGACCACAGCAGTGATCTTGACAAGGATGACGTCCATGACCAACTCAGCAGACACCACGACGCCCGAGGGCCAGTTCGCCGTATTCCACGAACGGAGGAACCTCGCCGTCGTGCAGCCCAAGGGCAACCTTGCACTCGTCAACACACAGTGGGTTGACAGTGAGCAGACGATCTACGGAGTGCCGGGGATCTGGGCTCCGCTCCCGAACGGCGAGTCCGGACTCCGCGTCACGGCGACGGCGTCCGAAGGCATCAGGGTGAATGGTGAACTCGTCGATGGCACCGTCACGATCGCGGGCAAGGACTCTGCGGAACCGGGCGAGATCACGTTCAGCGATACGGTCAGCGGCTTCGTCATCGCGAGCGAGGGCGGCAGCTATGCCCTGCGCGTGTGGGACGCGGAGTCCGAGGGTATCCAGGCCTTCGGCGGCATCGACGTGTTCCCGTACAACCCAGAGTGGGTGATCACCGCGAAGTTCACCGAGGTCGACGGTGGCACGGTGCTGGGATTCGAGCACCTCAAGGACGACGGCAAGACGCGTGAGATGGTGATCCCCGGGGAGATCACCTTCACCAAGGACGGCATCGACTACAACCTTGCCGCGTTCAAGTCTGGCCGAGCGCTCCAGCTCGTCTTCGCAGACGCGACCAATGGCGACACCACCTACAGCGTCGGCCGATTCCTCTTCGTCGCGCCCAATGCGGACGGGACGATCACCCTGGACTTCAACCGGGCAGTCGTGCCGCCGTGTGGGTTCTCGTACGCATTCAACTGCCCGATGCCTCCCAAGCAGAACCGGTTCTCGGTGCCGATCGAGGCCGGAGAGAAGAACGCCCTCGACAAGAACGGGCGACTGCTGCACGAGTAAGCGAGCGGGAGTCTCGGGGCGGCAGACTGGAATGGTGTACATCGCGCTGAGCTCCGGTCCCGACCGGAGCGTCGTCCTCAGCCGACTGGACGACAGCGGCGTCGTCACAGAGGATCAGGTGCTCGCGCGCGCGGAGTTGCCCGCGGTGGTGGCGCGACTCGAGTCCGAGCATCCGCGCTGGGTCTGGGACGACACGACTCGCTGGTACCCGCCATTGCTCGAAGCCGAAGTTCGTGTCGAGCGCTGCGTCGACCTTCGGCTCTGTCACGCCATTCTGCGGTCCTCCGAACTGACGGCGTCCTCTGAGTTGGCCGCGGCAGATGCCGGGCCATGGGACCACGGCGCGGTCGAGCTTGCCGTGGCCGCTGACAACGCGCTGTTCGAGGTCGACGTGCCGATCGAGAGCGCACGAGAGGACCCGCTCGACGAATTTCGGATGCAGCGTCGCACCATCGAGTCGTCGATCGACCCCGGGCGCATCGGCCTGCTCCTCGCCGCGGAGTCGGCCGGTGCACTCGTGGCGGCCGAGATTCACTATGCGGGGCTTCCCTGGCGCGAGGATCTGCATGACGAACTCCTCACCCGCCATCTCGGACCGCGGCCGAGCAACGGGGCGCGGCCGCGCCTGCTCGCTGCAGCACTGGAGCGCGTTCGCGCCGCGCTCGGCGCGCCCGAGCTCAACGTCGACTCCCCGACGGAGCTCCTGAAGGCCTTTGCGCACGCGGGAATCGCGGCGACGTCGACGAGATCGCGGGAGCTCAAGGAGATCGACCATCCGGCCATCGCGCCCGTTCTCGAGTACAAGAAGCTTTCGAGACTCCTCAGCGCAAACGGCTGGCACTGGCTCGACACCAACGTGCACGATGGCCGCTTTCGCCCGGAGTACGTTCCCGGTGGCGTCGTCACAGGGCGCTGGGCGAGCACGGGTGGCGGAGGCGCGCTGCAGCTTCCCAAGCAGATCAGGGGGGCGGTGGTCGCGGACCCCGGCTGGAAGCTCGTGGTGGCTGATGCCTCGCAGCTGGAGCCGCGCATCCTCGCGGCCCTCTCCGGCGATCTCGCGATGGCGGAGGCCGGGCGCTCGAAGGATATGTACGCGGCGATCGTGGCAAGCGGTGCCGTCACGAGTCGCGACCAGGCGAAGGTCGCGATGCTCGGCGCGATGTACGGCGCAACCACGGGGGAGAGCGCTCGGCTCATGCCGAAACTCACGCGCGCGTACCCGCGAGCAATCGCCTTCGTGGAGGTGGCGGCACGCGCGGGCGAGCGCGGCGAGATCGTAACGACCAGGCTCGGCCGAAGCTCCCCGAGACCGGGCGAGCAGTGGCGTGAGGCGCAGTCCGAGGCCTATGGCGAAGGAGCGAGCGATGCGGAGCGCACGCGTGCCAGAACGCAGGCGCGTGGCTGGGGACGCTTCACGCGCAATTTCGTCGTCCAGGGCAGCGCGGCGGAGTGGGCACTGTGTTGGATGGCCACCCTGCGCCGGTCGCTCCGTGCGAGTTCAGGGTCGACCTGGATCACGCGCGCACCGCATCTCGTCTTCTTCATGCACGATGAACTGGTCATCCACTGTCCGGCGGAGGTGGCACAGGACGTCGAGCGAATCGCGCGGGAATCCGCAGCCGCAGCGGGCCGCCTGCTCTTTGGCACGATGCCAGTCGAGTTCCCGCTGAGCGTCGCCATCGTGGACGACTACAGTCAGGCGAAATAACATCGGGTCAGCGCTTCGGACGCCTGCCCCTGCGCGGGCGCACCTCCGCATAGCCGCGGGGTGAGTCGCCGTCCGAGAGTGTTGCCGTGACCGCGCCGATCCAGGCGAGAGCTGCAACAGCAAGGGCCTCCCGCGCCACGAGTGCGAGACGTTGGTCATGTCTGAGCGCGCCGTCCCGGAGGCTGAGGCGAGTGGCACCGAGGTCGCCGTCCCACCATCGCCTGAAGTCGCGGGCGACCGCGGTCGCTGCGGCGGCATCCAGCGAACTCGTGATGAGCACCTGGTCGAGCATCTCGGTCCATTCGGGCAGTGCGTCGGTCGCCGGCGTGCGCATCCATGCGCGTGCGGCATCGTCTCCCGTGGGCGTGAGCGCATAGAGCGGAAGGCCGTCGTGCGTTGACCCTGCCGCTGCGACGAGGTCCTGCTTGGCGAGTCGTTCGAGGGTCCCGTAGATCTGCCCGACGTTCACGGGCTTGCGGTGTGGCGCGCGGGCCGCGAGTTCCGCGTGGAGCTGCAGTCCATAGGCCGGGCCGAGGGTCAGGATCGCGAGCACGCCGTCCCGAACCGACACCGCAACTCCATCCTCGAAAGCTCTACTGAGTATACGGCGAGAGAGTCTCATCTGACGGCACGCGAATCACATGGTTGTGATTTGGGGGTGTTATCGGCGATAATTCACATAGCGGTCAGCCGCCTAACTGAATACGTGGTATCTGGCGCAGGCACAGAACATTCCGAGGTCGATGGGGAAGTCGCACCTCAACGGAATGGAGTTATTGTGGCTGCACCAACTGCTCGGGGAGTGCTGTACGTCCACTCCTCGCCTCGCGCACTCTGCCCGCACATTGAGTGGGCAGCGGGGCGCGCCCTTGGGCGTGCCGTCAACTTCACTTGGGCTGCCCAGCCGGTGCTCAAGGGTTCCATGCGCACGGAGTTCTACTGGGAGGGCGCACAGGGAACAGGTGCGGCGCTTGCGTCGGCTCTGCGCGGCTGGGAGCACCTGCGCTACGAGGTCACCGAGGACCCGACGCCGGGCAGTGACGGCGGACGTTGGATGCACACCCCCGATCTCGGAATCTTCTTCGCGCAGACAGACACCTCGGGCAATGTCGTGATCTCCGAGGACCGCGTGCGCTACGCCATGGAGATCGCCGGTTCAGATGCCTTCGAACTGCACCGTGAACTGCGCCTCGCTCTCGGCCAGGCCTGGGATGACGAACTCGAGGCGTTCAGGCACGCGAGCGATGACAGCCAGGTTGTCTGGCTCCACAAGGTCGGCTGACGCCGGCCGCTAGCCCCGGTAGACCGCGAGGATGCGTTCAACGTAGCTCTGGGGGGCAAAGGCAGTGCGGTCGATGGCCGCGCCGTGGGAGATCGCGAGCAGTCGCTCCGGCTCTGTGACGAGGGTGACGAGTGCGTCGGCGAGGCCAGCCGCATCCGGCGTCTCGGAGAGGTATCCCGCGTTGAGCAGCCCCTCGCGCAGCTTGGGATCACAGTAGAGCACGCCGCGTTCGCGGCTCACCGCTTCAGCGATCGTCATCGGCTGGTTGTCGAAGCCCACGGACGTCAGCACAACGGCAGATGATGCATCCATCAGGTCGAGTACGGCCTCGTGGGGGAGTGCGCCGTTCACCCTGATCTCCGGATGACCGGCGACGAGCTCGGTCAGCTCCGCGAGTTCCGCGCCGTCGCCGACGAAGTCCACGGAGAAGCCGTTCTCGGTGCGCTCGAGCGCCGTGAGTGCCGCGCGAGCAAAGACGAGCGGCCGCTTGACGGGTTCGCAGCGCGCAACCCAGAGAAAGTTCGGCTTCCGGCCGTCAGCCAGCGAGAGGGGCAGGGATGGCCGCTGCGAGGTCGTGACGGGGTTCGGCACGAGGGCGATCTCTCCCGTGACCCCGGCCGCCGCCAGGTCCCTCGCCTGGTGCGCGGACGGCGACACGACCTCGTCGACCATGAGTGTCATCCCCAGCGTGAGGTTGCGCAGCAGGTTGTCCGCGGCACGGGGTGTGAAGCTCTTGCGCGGAAACGTCGTCTTGCAGACGAGTTCGAGGGCCCAGCGCAGAAACCATGCGATAGAGGCCTGGGGACCGCCCTCGCTGGCCCAATAGAAGGTGTGCACCGTGTGCACCACCCGGATGCCGAGTTCGCGGGCGACCGCCGTTGCTGCATGCGCGAGAGAGAACTCGGTCTGCAGGTGTACGACATCGATCGCCTGCTCGCGAAAGAAGCGCCTGAGCGCTGAGCGGGTGCGGCGATTGTTGGGAATGATGGGCAGCTGCAGGCCCGGGATCGTGAAGTTGGGATGCAGTTGGATGCCGTCGCCGACGACGCGCGTACCGCCGAACCAGATTCCGCGAGACGCGGACACCATGAAGACCGTGTTCCCCGCCTCCTCGAGCGCGAGCTGCTGCTGGCGCATCGAGGTCTGGGCACCCCCGACGTAGTCGAGAAAATAGTCGCTGACGATGGCAATGCGCATGAGGAGAAGCCAGTACTACCGGCTCAGACACTCCTGAACGCGGCGACGGCATTGTGGCCGCCGAAACCGAACGAGTTGCTGATCGCCAGCAGCGGGCCGTCTCCGAGCGCGCGAGGCGAGGTCACGACATCCAGCGGGATCTCGGGATCCTGGTCGGTGAGGTTGATCGTCGGAGGTGCGGTGCGGTCGCGCAGCGCGAGGATCGTGAAGATGGCCTCCAAGGCGCCGGTACCGCCCAGAAGGTGGCCGGTTGCGCCCTTTGTGGCCGACACCGGGATGTCGTGCAGCCGATCGCCGAACGCGACCTTCAACGCCGCATATTCCGCGATGTCGCCGACCGGCGTGCTGGTCGCGTGCGCGTTGATGTGAGCGACATCATCGGGGCTGGCGCCTGCGTGCTCCAGGGCAAGGGCGATCGCGCGCGAGGCGCCCATTCCCTCCGGATCGTTGGCTGTGATGTGGTACGAGTCCGCGGTGACGCCGCCACCGGCGACCTCCGCGTAGATCCGCGCCCCGCGAGCGAGCGCATGCTCCTCGGTCTCCATGACGATGCTCGCCGCGCCCTCGCCCATCACGAAGCCATCGCGATCGACGTTGTACGGGCGTGACGCCGTCTCCGGCGAGTCATTGCGCCTGGACAATGCCTGCATCGAGGAGAACGCCGCAAGGGTGATGGGGTGGATCGCCGACTCGGTGCCTCCCGCGATCACGACATCCGCGAGCCCGAGCTGGAGATGCTCGTAGGCATTGACAATCGACTCCGTGCTCGAGGCACAGGCCGACGCGACGGTGCGGGCAAACGCGCGAGCGTGGAAGCTCATCGAGATGGCCGCAGATGCCGCGTTCGGCATAAGCATCGGCACCGTCATCGGCAGAACCCGGCGCGGGCCCTTCTCACGCAGTGTGTCCCAGGCGTTGAGCAGGCTCCAGAGACCGCCGATGCCCGTGGCGTAATCCACTCCGAGACGCTCGGGAGCGACGTCGGGGCTGCCCGCATCCGCCCACGCCTCACGCGCAGAGATGAGCGCGAGCTGCGAGGAGGGATCGAGTCGCTTGGCCTCGGGCCGCTCCAGCACCTCTTCCGGGCGAACGCGCGCTTCTGCGGCGAACGTCACGGGAAGGCCGTACTGCTCGACCCAGTCGTGCTCGAGGGTGTGGACTCCCGTCTCACCGGCAAGCAGCGCGCGCCAAGTGTCTTCGACGGTGCCGCCGAGAGGGGACGATGTTCCCAACCCGGTGACGACGATCTTCTTGGTGGTCATGGCATCTCTCTCATGGATGAAACTGCGCAGTCCAGCACAGGGTTCTGCGCGTGGGCTGAAAGGCGTACGCCGGTCATGCCGGCGAACGGGTACTTAGGCCTGTGCCGAGGTGATGAAGTTCACGGCGTCGCCGACGGTCTTCAGGTTCTTGACCTCTTCGTCAGGGATCTTCACGTCGAACTTCTCCTCGGCGTTGACCACAATGGTCATCATCGAGATCGAGTCGATGTCGAGGTCATCGGTGAAGGACTTGCCGAGCTCGACCGTGTCGGTTGCGATACCGGTCTCGTCGTTGATGAGTTCTGCCAGACCGGCCAGTACTTCTTCGGTGGACAGTGCCATAGTGATTCTCCTTGGGGTGTCGTTTGACCGTGAATAAGTTTAGGGTAGGTGGCTCTCTCGGCTGGCCACTAGGGCAGCACGACCACCTGCGCGCCGAAGACGAGACCTGCGCCGAAGCCGATCTGCAGTGCGAGTCCGCCGCTGAGTTCCGGATGCTCGGCGAGCAGCCGGTGGGTCGCCAGCGGGATGGACGCCGCCGAGGTGTTGCCCGTCGTCGCGATGTCTCTCGCAATGGCCACCGTCGGCGGGAGGCCGAGTTGTTTGGCGAACTCGTCGATGATGCGCATATTGGCCTGGTGGGGGACGAACGCGGCGAGATCGTCTGCGGTGATGCCCGCAACCTCGAGAGCCTTCTTGGCGACCTTCGCCATGTCCCACACGGCCCAGCGGAATACCGTCTGGCCCTCCTGGCGCAGGGTGGGCCACGGGGCCTTGCCGTCGCGGAAGTCGACGAGGGTCGCATTCATGCCCACGGCATCCGCTTTCGAGCCGTCCGAACCCCACACCGGGGCGGCGATGCCGGGCGTGTCGCTCGGGCCGATCACCACGGCCCCAGCGCCATCGCCGAGTAGGAAGGAGATTGAGCGCTCCGTCGGGTCCACGATGTCGGAGAGCTTCTCCGCGCCGATCACGAGGGCGTAGTGCGCAGCGCCGCTGCGGATGAGTGCGTCTGCCTGGGTGACGCCGTAGCTGAAGCCGGCACACGCGGCATTCGCATCGTAGGCGGCAGCGGGGTTCGCTCCGACCCGATCCGCCACCACGGCAGCAATGGACGGCGTCTGCTGCACATTGCTCACCGTCGCGACGATCACGAGGTCGATCTTTTCCGGCGCGACGCCTGACTTCTCGATGGCTTCGCGGGCCGCCTCGGTGGCGAGGTCGACGGCGAGCACGCCGACAGATGCCCGGGTGCGAGTGATGATTCCGGTGCGCTGGCGAATCCACTCGTCACTCGAGTCAATCGGCCCGACGAGGTCATCGTTGGGGACCACAAGGTCGCCGCGCGCTGCGCCGTAGCTGTAGATGCGCGTGTACTGCGATCCCTGTGCCTGCTGGAGTGTTGGGGTGGTCATCGTTCGCTGTCAATCAGTTCGTGGGCCGCAGCCAGATCGTCCGGGCTCTTGATGGCCACGGTGGGCACTGACTTGAGTCCGCGCCTGGCCAGTCCGACGAGGGCACCTGCGGGCGCGACCTCGATCACACCCGTGACGCCGGACGCGGCCAGAGCATCCATTGTTCTATCCCACCGTACCGGGGACGACACCTGACCGACGAGCAGTTCGACGAACCGGCTCCCCGAGGTGACGACCGTGCCGTCATGGTTGGTCCAGATGGGGAGCGACGGATCGTGCTGTTCGAGTGTCGCCGCGACCTCGCGGAGGTGCTCGACCGCCGAGTTCATATACCGCGTGTGGAATGCTCCCGCGACCTGCAGCGGAATGATGCGCGCACCGCTCGGCGGATTCTCCTTGAGCGTGGCGAGAGCATCGACCGCCCCTGCAACGACGATCTGGCCGCCGCCGTTGAAGTTTGCGGGTTGGAGTCCGAGTTCGACGAGCTTCGCGAGGAGCTCGTCTTCGTCGGCGCCGAGCACCGCGCTCATCCCGGTCTCGGCACGGGCCGCGGCCTGGGCCATTGCGACGCCGCGTTCGCGCACGAGCGTCATGGCGTCGGCCTCGCTGAGGATACCCGCGGCTGCGGCGGCGGTCAGCTCGCCGACCGAGTGCCCGGCCACCCCGCCGATGCGGTCTGATCGTCCGTCACGCACCGCGGAGAGTGTCATGAGGCCAGCGGCGACGATGAGCGGCTGGGCGACTGCGGTGTCGCGGATGGTGTCGGCATCCGACACGGTACCGTGCGCGACGAGATCGATTCCGGCGGCGTCTGAGAGGGCTTCGAGGTGCTCCTTGAAGCGGGGCTCGGCAAGCCACGGCTGGAGAAAACCAGGGGTCTGAGAGCCCTGGCCCGGGCATACGACAACTATCACTGGTCAAGTCTCCTCTGCGGATTTGATGGGGGTGTGGTGGGACTGTGCCTAATAAACGCCTCTGTCTTTGGTGTGTGTCTACAGCGCCAGGCTCGTTGTGACCGTGGCAGGGTGCTAGCGGTGCCGCAGAGGTCCGTCCGGTTCCGCGATGGAGCCGAGGATGAGCGCGGCCTGGAGAATGAGTGACTCGCGCGCCCCTGTCGCATCCCATCCGATCACCTCCGAGATCCGCTTGAGGCGGTATCGCACTGTGTTGGGGTGCACGAACAGCTCACGCGCGGTCGCTTCGAGTGACCGCCCGTTGTCGAGGTAGCACCACAGGGTCGCCAACAGCTCGATGGAGTGTGCCTGGAGCGGGCGATAGATGCGGTTGACGAGGGTGGCCCTGGCGAGCGCGTCGCCGGCGAGTGCGCGCTCGGGAAGCAGGTCGTCGGCGAGCATCGGCCTGGTCGCATTACGGCAGGACCGGGCGACAGCGAAGCCGGCAAGCGCTGCCTTCGCACTCTTTGCCGCGTCGACCAGGCTTGGAACCTCGTGTCCGAGCACGAGAAAGCCGTCGCCGAAGCCGGGCTCCAGCGCACGCGCGATCTCGAGGAACGACACCATGGACTCCGTGGTGCTGTCGACGCGCTCCGCATCGTAGGGAGTTGCGCGACCGATGACGAGAACGAGTCGATTGCCCTGCACGCCGATCAGGACGTCGGCATCCAGATGCCTCGCCGTGCGGCGCAGCATGTCGACGTCGAGCATCTTGGGAGCAGTGCCCACGAGCACGGAGACCTCGCCGTGACCGTGCCAGCCCAGTGCCGCGATGCGCGAGGGAAGTTCGTCGTCGTATTCTCCGCTGAGAATCGAGTCGACGACGAGGGCCTCCAGGCGCGCATCCCAGAGCCCCCGTGCCTCCGCGGCCCGCGCGTAGACGTCCGCCGCGGCAAAGGCGATCTCGCGCGAGTAGAGCAGGATCGCTTCGCGCAGGGACTCATCCCGGCCCTTGACCCGATCCTCGACGACCTCGACCGTGACCTTGATGAGCTGGAGGGTCTGGGTGAGGCTCACGGAGCGCAGGAGTTCCCTCGGGGCGGCACCGAAGACATCCGCAGCGATCCACGGTGTCGAGGTCGGGTCGTCGAACCAGTGGATGAATGAGGTGATACCGGCCTGTGCGACAAGACCGACTGCGGAGCGCCGCCCCGGAGGCATGTCGCCGTACCAAGGCAGGGTGTCATCGAGCCGCTTGAGTGTTGCTGTCGCCAGCTCGCCCGAGACGGCCTTGAGCCACGCGAGCGTCTGCTCTTTACTCCGTTTCGCCTCTGCCATCGAACGCGCCCGACTAGCTCTCGCCGCCGGCCGAGCCGGTGGTTCCGGCCGTCACGTCGTGGAGTCGATACCGCTCTATCGCCTGTTGCGGGATACTCGGGTCGAGTTGGCCACGAGCCACGAGAGACTCGAGCGTGCGTACGACGAGCGACGGGCCATCGATCTTGAAGAACCGCCTCGCCGCTGCCCGGGTGTCGGAGAATCCGTAGCCGTCGGCGCCGAGCGTTGCGTAATCGCCGGGCACGAACTGTCGGATCTGGTCCGGTACGGCGTGCATGTAATCGCTCACCGCGACAAAAGGCCCCTCGGCACCAGAGAGCACCCGCGTGAGATAGGGCACGCGCGGCTCGAGGCTCGGATTGAGGAAGTTGTGCTCGTTCGCCTCCAGTCCGTCCCGGCGGAGCTCGCCCCACGAGGTCACCGACCACACGTCCGCAGCGACGTTCCAATCGTCCGCGAGCAGCTGCTGTGCTTCGAGTGCCCACGGAACGGCCACCCCGGAGGCGAGCAGCTGGGCCTTCGGACCCAGGTTCTCTGCGCGCTTGAGCAGGTAGATCCCCTTGAGCAGGCCGTTCAGGTCCAGGCTCTCCGGCTCGGCCGGCTGCTTCATCGGCTCGTTGTAGACGGTGATGTAGTACATGACGTCCGGGTGCGGATGCGACCCTCCATACATGCGCTCCAGACCGGCCTTGACGATGTGGCCGAGCTCGTAGCCGTACGCCGGGTCATAGGAGACGACCGACGGATTCGTGGACGCGAGCAGCGGAGAGTGGCCGTCAGCGTGCTGCAGTCCCTCGCCCGTGAGCGTGGTACGGCCCGCGGTGGCCCCCATGACGAAGCCGCGCGCCATCTGGTCGCCGGCCGCCCACATGGCGTCTCCGGTGCGCTGGAAGCCGAACATCGAGTAGAAGATGTAGACGGGGATGAGCGGCTCGCCATGGGTGGAGTACGAGGTTCCCGCGGCGGTGAAGGCCGAGAACGCGCCGGCCTCATTGATTCCTACGTGGATGATCTGTCCTTGCGCGCTCTCCTGGTAGGCCAGGAGGAGCTCGCGGTCCACCGAGGTGTAGTGCTGCCCGTTGGGGTTGTAGATCTTCGCCGTCGGGAAGTAGGCGTCCATGCCGAAGGTGCGGGCCTCATCCGGAATGATCGGCACGATGCGGTGGCCGAAGTCCTTGGAGCGGAGCAGATCCTTCAGCAGCCGGGCGAACGCCATGGTCGTGGCGATCTCCTGCTTGCCGGAACCGCGGCGTGCGACCTCGTATGCGCTCTCGTCTGGAAGGGCGATCTGCGTGTACTTCGTGCGGCGTTCCGGGAGGTATCCGCCCAGTTCGCGGCGGCGCTCCTGCAGGTACTGGATGGCCTCGTCGTTCTGGCCGGGGTGGTAGAACGGCGGGCGGTACGGGTCGGCCTCGAGCACCGCATCCGTTACGGGGATGTTCATGACGTCACGGAACTGCTTGAGGTTGTCGAGCGTGAGCTTCTTCATCTGGTGGGTCGCGTTGCGACCCTCGAACGATGGTCCGAGGCCATAGCCCTTGACCGTCTTGGTAAGGATCACGGTGGGCTGGCCCTTGTGTTCCGTCGCCGCCTTGAATGCCGCATAGACCTTGCGATAGTCGTGGCCGCCGCGCTTGAGGTTCCAGAGCTCGTCGTCGGTGTAGTCCTTGACCATCTCGGCGACTCGCGGGTCTCGGCCGAAGAAGTTCTCGCGCACGTACGCGCCGCTCTCGGCCTTGTAGGTCTGGTAGTCACCGTCGGGGGTGACGTTCATGAGGTTGACGAGGGCTCCGTCGTGGTCGCGGGAGAGCAGGCTGTCCCACTCGCGACCCCAGATGACCTTGATGACGTTCCAGCCCGCTCCGCGGAAGAAGCTCTCCAGTTCCTGGATGATCTTGCCGTTGCCGCGGACGGGGCCGTCGAGGCGCTGCAGGTTGCAGTTGATGACGAAGGTCAGGTTGTCGAGATTGTCGTTCGCGGCCCATTGCAGGGCGCCACGACTTTCCACCTCATCCATCTCGCCGTCGCCGAGGAATGCCCAGACGTGGCTGTCGGAGACATCCTTGATCCCGCGGTTGGTGAGGTAGCGGTTGGCCTGGGCTTGATATATCGCGTTGATCGGGCCGATGCCCATGGACACCGTGGGGAACTGCCAGAAGTTCGACATGAGGTGCGGGTGTGGGTATGAGGAGAGGCCGCCGCTCGCGTGGGACTTCTCCTGACGGAAGCCGTCGAGCTGGTTCTCGCTGAGCCGACCCTCGAGGAAGGCCCGTGCGTACATGCCGGGGGAGGCGTGGCCCTGGTAAAAGACCTGATCTCCGCCGCTCGGGTGGTCCTGGCCGCGGAAGAAGTGGTTGCTGCCCACCTCGTAGAGGGTTGCGGAACCCGCATAGGTCGAGATGTGGCCTCCGACGCTGATACCGGGGCGCTGGGCGCGGTGCACCATGATCGCCGCATTCCACCGGAGCCAGGCGCGATAGCGGCGTTCGATGTCTTCATCGCCGGGGAAGGCCGGCTCGTTCTCCGGTGCGATCGTGTTGATGTAGTCAGTGGTCGGCACCATCGGAACACCGAGCTGAAGTTCCTTCGAGCGCTTCAGCAGGCTGAGCATGATCTCCCTGGCGCGTTGCCGCCCGTGTGTCGCGACCAGTCCGTCCAGGGATTCCTGCCATTCGGCAGTCTCCCCCGGGTCCTGGTCAGCGTGATGCGCCGAGTAGGGATCCTGATCATTGACCGTCATGCTTGACCTCGCTCTTGTTGGCGGACAGACAGAGCTTCGCGAGCCCGCGATCGGATTACGACCAGCGTTCTCAGGGCGAAGCCCGCACAATTCTAGTTGTCCCGTGTGCGACAGGGGTGAGCGCTCGGGCGCCGCGTCGTGCACGTCAATACCACGGTCCAGCGATTTCGCGCGTTCTGGCGTAACATGGCCACTCGTGTTTGCCGGGCGATACCGCCCGGTTCGTTACGGCCCTCGTGGCCGAAGGGAAGCGACAGAATGGCTCTGGAAAACGACACGACAGCTCCGGACTTTGAGCTTGCGAACCAGTTCGGCGAGCACGTGCGGCTGAGTGACTTTCGAGGCAAGAAGCCGGTGGCACTGGTCTTCTTCCCCCTCGCATTTTCGAGTACGTGCACGGGGGAGCTGTGCGAACTGCGCGACAACCTCGCGCTCTTCCGCGACACAGACGTCGAGCTGCTCGCGGTCTCCGTCGACTCCAAGGCCACGCTTCGTGCCTTCGCTGAGGCGGAGGGGTACGACTTCACCCTTCTCGCCGACTTCTGGCCGCACGGCGCCGTCGCGAAGGAGTATGGCGTGTTCCTGGAGCACAAGGGCTTCGCGAATCGGGCAAGCTTCCTCATCGATCGCGCCGGGGTGATTCGAGCGAGCTTCATCACCGCACCGGGCGAAGCCCGCTCGATCGAGGCCTATAAGGCGGCTCTCGCAGAACTCGCGCCCGCGGCGGTTTAGCTCTTCGTCGCCTCGGCCTCCGGATCGAGCCGGTGAATCACCTTTTGCAGTTCCTGAATGATCACCAGCTGTTGCTTGTTGATCTCCATGAGGCTCTCGATGTCCTTCTTCGCTGCCACGTTCGTCTCGTAGTCGTGCTGTGACAGTGCGGCGGCGATGCCGTCCTGTCGTTTCGCGGCGATCAACAGGATGGCGCCCTGCAAACCGGCGAGGAGGCTGAGGAACAGGTTCAGAAGGATGAACGGGTACGGGTCCCACGCCACGCCATGCAGGCTGTTCACGAAGGCCCACACGGCCATGAACAGCAGGAACGAACCGACGAACGCCCAACTGCCCATGCCATTGCGAACCACATCAGCAGCCTTGTCGCCGCGCCGCAGTCCGGCCTTGTGCTGGGAGTGCCAGTCCAGGCCGATTTTTGAGGAAGAGTTGCTCATGCCGGTCAGTGTATGACCGACTGCCCTGTAAGCTGTGGAAACGCTATTTCGACGCGTCACGCGTTCGAATGCGCGGGCCTTTAGCTCAGCTGGTAGAGCGCCACGTTTACACCGTGGATGTCATCGGTTCGATCCCGGTAGGGCCCACCAGATACTCCAGTTCAGGCGCTCTCTCGCCTCGCCATCTCGGCGATCCAGAGCGGCACGTACGGCGAAGTGCAGTTCGGTGGCGTCGGGTAATCCTTCAGGACCTCCAGGCGTTCGCCGATCTCGATCGCACGCGCGCGATAGTTGCGGTGCTGGATGCCGACGGTGCCCAGGCACATGTTCATGGCCCATTGCAGGCGATCCGGGGCATCCCGCATCTCCGCCTCGATGATGTCGAGCAGCTTCGAGAGATCCAATCCTTCCGGTTTCTTTGCCACGCGGTCCGTCGTGAGCGACCAGCCTGCACTCGCAACCACCGGATCCGGGTCGTCGAACCAGCGCAGACGAAGCTCTTCCGCGTGCGGATTCTTCTTGACCACGTAGTTCACAAGCCAGTCGTGCACCTTGGGAACTCGCGCCTGCCGCAGCATCGCATCGAGTTCGTCTGCGTCGAATGACTTGGGAACGCAGATCAGAATGGCCACCAGCCGCGCAGCGGTATCGCCGGTCGCCCACAGCTCACGCGCCAGCGCCTGCTGAGTCCGCAATCGCTTGGCGAGGGCGCGCAGCTCGCTGAGATTCACTCCATGGTCGTCGCCATGCCGGTCATTGACCGCGCGAACCTTCGGGTTGTCGAGCGCGGCCAGTTCGTCCAGAACCTCCGCCACCGTCGCCTCGGGCATCCGGGCCTCCCGTCCGTGGTCTATCAAACAAGCCTACGAGACGGGGTGACTGCCGTCTCTGTCGACCGCGTGATTCTCGTGCGCTTCGGTGAGGTAACGCTGGACCGCTGGCGCGACCTCGGCGACGATCGTCTGGTGACTGAGATCTGCGATCGCGGGGATCTTGATGATGAAGCGCGCGAACGCAACACCCAGCAGATGTGAGACGGCAAGCGAGATCCGACGCATCCGTTCGTCATCGACCGGACCGATGGCCTCGTCGTTTCGGACTCGCGAGATGAGCATCTCTTTCAACATGTCCGCCGCGTGTTCCGAGGTCACGGCCGAACGCACGAGAGACATCAGGATCGGCTGAGAATCCGGCTCCTCCCACATCCGGAGGTAGGTGTCTGTCACGCGTTCGCCAAGGGTCGCCGGATCGCCGGCCAGGGACTCGGCGAGGTGTCGGGGAATGTTCGTGCGGTCGGCGACAGTCGTCGTGAAGAGCGTGTCCTTGTCTCCGAAGAAGTGACGGATGAGCGCAGGGTCGACACCGGCGGCCGCGGCGATCGCGCGCACGGAGGTGCCGTCGAAGCCGCGCTCGGCAAAGAGGTCGCGGGCGGCGTCGAGGATCGCGTCGCGGGTACCGCTGTCGCCTGTGCGACGTCCGGTGGGTCGTTTGCGAGATGTCTCGACTCCGGTCACGCTCGCAAATATACTCTACGCACGAGGATTTCCTCAGGCGTAGAGTTTGCTGCAATGGCACGCACTCCAGCGGGAAGGGACAAGTCGATGGGCGAAACCGCGGTGATTGAGATCGAGGGGCTCACCAAGTCCTACGGCAGGTTCCAGGCGCTGAGGGGCCTCGATCTTCGGGTAGAGCGAGGGGAGGTGCACGGCTTCCTCGGCCCGAACGGGGCAGGCAAGTCCACGACCGTTCGGGTGTTGCTCGGCCTCCTGCGGGCCGACGGGGGCACGGCACGGCTGCTCGGCGGTGATCCGTGGCGAGACGTCGTCGACCTGCATCGTCGGCTGGCGTATGTTCCCGGGGATGTCTCCTTGTGGCCGGGCATGACCGGCGGCGAGGCGATCGACCTGCTCGGAGCCCTGCGCGGCGGACTCGATGAGAAGCGCCGCACTGAGCTGCTCGAACGGTTCGAACTGGATCCGAGCAAGCGGGGAAGACAGTACTCGAAGGGCAACAGGCAGAAGGTGGCGATCGTGGCTGCGCTGGCCTCCGACGTGGAACTGTTGATTCTCGACGAGCCGACGAGCGGCCTCGACCCGCTGATGGAGAGCGTCTTCCAGGATGTGATCGGGGAAGCCAAGCGGCGCGGCACGACCGTGCTCCTGTCCAGTCACATCCTGGCCGAGGTGGAGTCGCTCGCGGATCGGTTGAGCATCATCCGCGATGGACGGATCGTCGAGAATGGCACACTGGCCGAGCTGCGCGGGCACACCCGCACCTCGATTCGGGCCGTGCTCGACCGGCTGCCCTCGTCAGCGGAACTCGCGAACTTCCACGATGTACACCTCGACGGCGACCGGCTGAGCGCGACGGTCGACTCGAACCGTATCGGCGAGGCGATGAGCATGCTCACCCCCTATGGAATCGCCGCGTTGACGGTGGAGCCGCCGTCGCTGGAGAGCCTGTTCCTCCGCCTCTATGACGTGGACACCGGTACGGGCGCCTCCTCTGATGCCGCAACGGACGCGACGCGATGAGCAGCGCCCTCGCTGGCACGATTCCGCTGCTTCGCGCCTCGGTGAAGCATGACGGACGCGGTTTTGCGCCATGGATCGTCATCGCGACCGCTCTGTCGGCATCCTCGGTTCTGGTATATCCGTGGATCTTCCCCGACCAGCAGGATCGCGCGGGGCTCGCAACGGCGGTCGGAGCAAACCCGGCGATCGGGTTGATCTTCGGGCCAGCTTTCGATCTCTCGACCGTCGACGGGTTCAACGCCTGGCGCAGTCTTGCCCTCGGCGGATTTCTGGCTGCCCTCGGCGTCATCTTCGCAGTCACCCGGGCCACTCGCGGCCAGGAGGACTCCGGCCAGGCCGAACTGCTCGCCTCCGGCGTCTTGGGGCGGGCCAGCCGACTTCTCGCCGGCGTCGGCCTCGCCTTCGTCGGCTCGGTTCTGCTCGGTGTCGTCGCCGCCGTCGTCACCGGCCTGTGCGGTGGCGAATGGGAACCGTCCCTGCTGCTGGGCTCGACGTTCACGGCGACCGGGTGGATGTTCGCGTCGGTCGCCGCGGTCGCGGCCCAGATCGGGTCGGACTCCCGCACCGCCAACTCCATCGCGGTGGGTGCGCTCGGGGTTATGTTCATTCTGCGGGGTCTCGCGTACTCTGTGACAGCTCCCGAATGGACCATCTGGATCAATCCGCTCGGATGGATGACCGAGACTCGGCCCGCGACCGGGAACCATTGGTGGCCGCTCTGGTACGCGCTCGCGTTCACAATCGTGCTTTTGGGTGTGGCATTCGCGCTGCAGGCTCGCCGCGACTTCGGCGTGGGCGCCATCGCCCCACGGCCCGGACCCGCGCGAGGAAAGGACCGGTCGACCTGGAAGCTGGTGGTGCGGCTGAATCGTGGGCCGCTCATCACCTGGACCATCGCCTTTCTCGCCCTGGGCGTGGTGTTCGGCTATTTCACCACCTCCATCACCGACATCCTCGGTTCCGACAGCGCCGTCAAGCAGGTTCTTGCCGCCGGGGCGACGACACCGGATGCGCTCGTTTCCGCGTTCCTCGTCACGGTGCTCAGCCTCGTCGGTATCATCGCTGCCGTCCCCGGCGTGCAGACCATGCTCAAGCTGCGCACGGAGGAACTGGAGGATCGCGTCGAACCGCTCATGGCGACGAAGGTTCGCAGGCCTCGGTACTACGCCAGCAACGTCATCCTCGCGCTCGGTGCTCCGGCGCTCTACATCGTGATTGCGGGCACCGTCATCGCGACCCTGGCGTCGAGCGCGGACATCGGCGTCGAATTCGGCGACGCTCTGCTCCAGGGCGCCGCGACGATCCCGGCGGTCTGGACCGTGATCGCCGTGTCAGTCGCCGTCGTCGGCGCGCGGCCTGCGGTCTCCCTGGCTGCCTGGCTGGGAGTTCTGGTCTCGTTCGTCCTCACCCTGCTCGGACCGACATTCAAACTGTGGGACTGGATTCTGGCGATCAGTCCGTTCTGGCACATCCCCAACGTCACGGTCTCGGATGCGGACTGGACGGGCCTGGTCTGGATCACCGTTGTCACGGGGTTCTTTCTCGTGATCGGGTTCGTCGGCTTCCGGCGCCGCGATCTCGCTCGCTGACGGGTTTTCCGTGAAAGAGCTTATATTTCAGATAAATAAGTTCTAGGCTTATGTCATGGACGAATTTCGCGTCGCGGTGATCATCGACCTGGTCGATTCTCGCCAGTTGCCGTCTCGCGCGTCCGCCCAGGAGGCAATCGAGCAGTCCTTTGCCCGGGTGAACGATCTCATCGACCACGAGCAGCCCATCGAGGCAACGATCGGGGATGAGTTCCAGGCCGTGTACGCGACGGTCACACAGGCGCTCGAGGCCACGATGCTCGCACGGCTCGGGCTTCCTGGGGGTGTTGACTGCCGCTTCGGACTCGGCCTTGGCAACGCCGTCACCATTGGTTCCGGTGCCGCCGGACTGCTGCAGGACGGTTCGGCCTGGTGGCTCGCGCGTGAGGCCATCGACGAGGCCCACGAGCGACAGGACTCGCGCACGCCGTCCGTGCGGAGCTGGTTTCGGAAAGATGGCAATACCGTCGACAGTGAGCTCACGGAGCCTCTCGTCAACGCATACCTCCTCTCACGCGACCAGATCATCGGATCGATGACCGATCGCAGCAGGCGGATCACCCTCGGGTCCATGATCGGTCGCTCCCAACAGGAGCTGGCCGCAGAGGAACGCATCTCCCAGTCCGCAGTGTCGCAGTCGTTGCGACGCTCGGGGGGCGCTAGCCTCGTCGCAACGCTCGACGTTCTCAGGCAGGGAGGTCCCTGATGCTCGCCTCTCTCACACTGTTCCTGATCGGTTCCGCAGATCTTGCCCGATCTGGCCGCGGAAGGATCGCCTCCTTCATCGCGATTGCGGTGGTGTGGATTGCCGCGGTCGTCGTCGCAACCGCCGGACTCGGCATCCCGTTCTGGGGTCCGGTGATCTGTCTGGTTATTGCCGGACTCTGGCTCGTCTCGACCACGTCGCTCGAGCACCGCGGGCACCGGGCCAGCCTCCTGCCCGTCGTGGGCCTCGGCGTCGTCGTGCTCGCATTCCTCGCGTTCGACCGCAGCGCGCTGTCGCTGTCGGGATTCCTCGTGGACTGGCACGCGGATGCCGCCCTCGACGCCGTTCGGGCGGTCCCGCTGCCCACGCTGCTGCTCGGCGTCTCGGTCGCCCTGTTCCTCGTCGCGAGCGGCAACATCGTGGTGCGGGCGGCACTGCACCCCCGCGTCGGGATGCGACGGCACACCGACACCGGGTCCGCGGAGCAGGACCTCACCACCGTCGATCTTCGCGGAGGACGCCTCATCGGCCCGGTGGAGCGCCTGCTCATCGCCGCTCTTACCCTGTCCGGCTCCTTCGCCATCGTCGCGGCCCTCGTGGCAGCAAAGGGGATCGTGCGGTTCCCGGAGATCTCGCGCGACAGCGCGGGCGGCTCGAAGGCGGAGTACTTCCTGGTGGGCAGCCTGGTCAGCTGGGCCGTCGCGATCGCCCTCGCGGGCCTCGTCTGGGTGTCGGCGCAGGGCTGAACTCTGCTGCCCGGTGCTACATGATGGCGCCGATGTAGGAGTACTTCACGAAGATCTCGGAGGCGATCCCCGCTTCGTCGAGAACGCCTTGGACTGCGGTGAGCATGTACTTGGAATCCCAGCCCATGTAGAGGAAGTGCGTCTCGTCGAGCGCGTCCCACTGGCCGTTCCAGGCCTGCGTCTCGAAGATCGGCCCGCCTCGGGTGGCACTGAATGTTTCGACGTCCGCACGCGCATCCGCCCAGAGCCGTTTGAAGATGCGGTTGAACAGGTATTTCACGTCGAACACGTCCCAGTGCTCGCCGCGGTACTCGACGTACTCGAACTCGCGTTCCCAGCCGCGCGGCCATCCGCGTCGCTTCTGCGCGTCGAGAATCGGCGTGAGGTCGTCGTCGTCGATGGCGGCGATCGCACTGCGTGTCCAGATACCGAGGAAGGCGTCGGTCAGGCGTGCTGTCCTCTCGGCGATCGCCGCGGTTCCCCAGGCGTCGGCGTCGAGTTGCCTGGTCGCGGCGATGGCGCTCTTCGCATAGAGCTCGCGCTTCTCGGGATACGAGGCGTCGAAGGCGCGCTCCGCGAGTGATTGTTCGAGGAGTGCGAGGTTGCCGAGAGTCTCGGCGAGCGCCCGATGGCTGTTCTGCTCGTCTTCGCTGTAGTCGGCCCAGACTCGTTCACCGTCGCCGGTCCAGGAGTCGGCCGGTGCAAGCGGAAAGACATGTTCGACATCGAGGCCGTCCATACTCGTGACGCCGGAGAGACGCCCGAGGACGTAGGCGGCGTGGGGGAGTTCCGCATATTTGAGGCCCACGCGCACCCGCTCATCCGACGGAGTGATGCGCACGATGGCGCGCACGAGGGCATCCGCGCCTCGTTCTCGTGCGCGACACAGTCTCGCGACCAACCGCTTGTTGCTGAGGGCGACGACCGTGCGCCGCAGTAGCAACGATTGCACCTGTTCGATCGTGTCGACCAGGTCCTTGACGCTTGAGACGCCGACGGCGTAGTCGTGATAGGCGCGCATGACGAGCGGATACATTCCTCGACCGAAGGTGTTGACGTAGTCGAGTTGGCGGGCGACCTCGGCATCCGGGGCAAGCGACGGCTGGAGCAGAATCCGGTAGATCTCCGAATAGTCCCGCCACTGGCCCGCGTGCTCGCGCAGCGTGGCGAAGTCGAGCCGGGGAAACTGCTGACGGAACGCGTCATAGACCCCGCGGTCGCCCGCCGCCGCGATCTCTCGCCCGGTCATCATGACGAGGTAGTGACGCCAGAAGGTGCCGATCGCGTCGCCCGTGTTCTGCTCGATCGGGAGCCAGAAGGTGTCTTCGATCTCGCTCTGCTGCGCGTGTGTGAGCCCCATGAGCACGTAGTTGTGGATCAGCTCGTGATCGCGAAGCGGTTCACCCGTCGAATTGAGACTCTCGAAGATCTGCTGGGCGTTCGCGTCGGCGCGCAGGGTGATGGCCACGTGCTCCAGGCGCTGCACGCCACGCCAGATTCGGGGAACCTCCGCAGCGGGGACCTGACTCCGGAAGAACGCGTAGTTGTCATCGAATCGGGAATCGGGAAGGGCGCCTTGCTCTCCACGGCGGTCGAGAACGACGTCTTCGAATACCGTCGCCCAGGCGTGGTGGGGGCGCAGCTTCGTTCGGTGTCGATCATCGGCGAGCACGAGGACGCGCTCGAGTTCCGCTGCCAGTTCGGGGTCGGTGAGCTTCGCGCTGTGGTGCAGGGCCGCGACGAGCAGCATGAGGGTCGTGATGCGCTGCTGGCCGTCGATGAGCACGAGTTCGCGGGCGCCGTCTTGGGCGCTCAAGGTCGACAGGATCGAGCCGATGAAGTGCATGTGGCCGTCGGCGGCGTCGGCTACGGCGCGGATGTCCGCCAGCAGTTGTTCGCATCCGCCGATGTCCCAGCGATACTGTCGTTGATACACCGGTACGACGATCGTGTGCTCCGCCGCCGAGAGCCACTCGATCGTGTTGACGGCCGTCGCGTCGATGTTCGTGGCTGTGCCCATGTTCTGCGTGATCTCCTGTAATGCTGTGTCGGCGCATCCAGTGTATGGGTGCACGGGCGTGTGTCCCTGAAGGCACGAAGTCAAATGTTAGGCTCGCCTTACCTAGACCAGTTAAAACGTGCTGGTCGTTACGAAAGGGCATGACTCGCATCATGGGTTATATCAAGTCCGCCGCTCTCGAAGAGACCGGCTATGTCGTCTTGGATCGCTACAACCAGGCGCTCGATCCCAAGGAATGGCTCGACATCGAATACGTCGACTGGAAGTCCTCGGGGGAGACGCGCTTTGCGCCGCTCGCGAGCGCGAAGGGTGAGATCGAGGTCAATGGCTTCTGGAACCACAAACCACCGCGCACGGACAAGGACGGCGTGTGGATCCCGTCCCAGGTCGAGAAGGCGCCGAACCTCACCCGCCGTGCTCAGGAGCCCGGAGCAAATGTCGGTCGCTGTCGCGTGATCGAGTTGCAGCCGAACAGTTATGCTGACTGCCTCTACAACCTTCACCAGGACGACAACAACCGTCTGAACCCCGATGGCACCGGATGGGTCGTTCGCGGCTTTTTCAACCTCACGGATGACGCAGACAGCTACTTCGTGCTCCGCGACAACCGCACGGACCCGAGCGTTGAGTACCGGATCGCGCTTCCCGCGGGTGCCCAGCTCATCGTGGACACGCAGCGCCTGTGGCACGCGACCACGCTCAACAGCCCGGAGCCGCGCTATTGCCTCATCACGTCGTGGGAGTCCGGCCCAGAGCTTGACGCCTACATCGCGAAGTACAACGGCGTGAGCCGCGTCCCGAACGTCGAGGTGCCGCAGGACGTGCTCGACGCCGGCCAGGCGGAGCAGGCCAGGCGCATCGCCGCTCGCGCCGCGTACTACGCGGCCAAGGGTCAGGCCGAGAAGGCGGCAATGAGCGAGGCCTGATCCTCGAACTCGCCTGATCCTCGAACTCCGTGTCGAAGGCCCTCGTCATTGCGACGGGGGCCTTCGTGCTACCAGGCGCTTGCGGGTGCTGTGACTTCGGCGACCGGGGTGCGGTGCCAGCGAGAACCGTTGCCGTAGTGGCCGCTCGCCCAGGGTGACGCCCAGATGGCCTGTTCCGTGACTTCCATCGGTGCGGAAGACGCGAGCGCAGCGACGATCCCGCTGAACCCCGGATTGCGTTTCAGGTTCTCTGCCGCCTTCTGCGCGGCGATCGTGAGGTTGGCATAGCTGCCCGTGCCGCCGCCCCCGCCTGAACCATAGCCGTTGTTCATCGGGTTGTTGCGGTTCCACCAGTTGTTCGCGCCATTCTCCTGCCGCATCCACCGGACGAACACGGTGATGTTGTTCTCGGTGACGGGCCACTTGCCGTCCACGAGAACGAGGGCCGCCCACGCGTAGTTCGTGCCCTTCGCGGCGAGGCTGGCCGGGCCAGCCGTCGCCGAATAGTGGTCACGCTTCGCGCGATCGCCAGCGGCACGGGCCGACACGGTGAGTGACTGTGCGTGCACGGAGAGCTGTGCCTCGAGAAGCTCGGCAGCGGTCGGAGGCGACGGAGGAGCGACAGCGAAGAGTGCGATGAGCATGAACGCCCCTGTCGCGGCGAGCACCGGAACCTTCTTACGCTTGGCCCGAAGGTTTCGAGGTGCACGAACACCCCGCACCGGCGTGCGGGGTGACGAACGATGACGAGAAATGGGGCTCACAGTGGTTGGGCAGTGAAGTCGTTCCGCGGAGGGGTCCGTGAAGCCCAGAGAATATCAGAGCGGCCTGAGTGCCCGGCGTCAGTCCTCTGCGCTCGTCGCCGAGGTCATCCCACTGCGGATGAGGTCCATGACACCGGAGTCGGCGAGCGTTGTGACGTCCCCGTCGGGACGGTTCTCGGCGACATCGCGCAGCAGTCGCCGCATGATCTTGCCCGAGCGCGTCTTGGGGAGTTCGGCAACCACCATGATCTGCCGCGGTTGCGCGATCTTGCCGATCTGGTTCGCTACGTGCTCGCGCAACTCGCGCACGACGTGCTCTCCACCGTCACCGGCCTCGCTGCGAAGAATGACGAACGCGACCACGGCCTGCCCGGACACCGGGTCTGACGCGCCCACGACGGCGGCTTCAGCGACCTTGGCGTTGGAGACGAGTGCGGACTCGATCTCCGTCGTGGAGAGGCGGTGGCCTGAGACGTTCATGACATCGTCGACCCGACCGAGGAGCCAGATGTCGCCGTCCTCGTCTCGCTTGGCACCGTCTCCGGCGAAGTACCTTCCGGGGAACTTCGACCAGTAGGTGTCCACATAGCGCTTGTCGTCGCCCCACACGGTACGTAGCATCGACGGCCACGGCTCCGTGAGCACGAGGTAGCCACCCGAGCCGTTCGGAACGGATGCACCAGACTCGTCCACGACATCCGCGGCGATGCCCGGCAGGGGAGTCATGGCCGCTCCCGGCTTCGCGTTGGTCACGCCGGGCAGCGAGCTGATCATGACAGAGCCGGTCTCGGTCTGCCACCAGGTGTCCACGACCGGCGTGCGATCGTGGCCGATGTGGTGTCGGTACCAGATGTACGCCTCGGGATTGATCGGTTCTCCGACAGAGCCGATCACACGCAGTGTCGAGAGGTCGTAGCGCGCGGGGATCTCAGCACCCCATTTCATGTAGGTGCGGATGGCCGTGGGCGCGCAGTACAGGATCGTCACCTTGTACTTGTCGATGATCTCCCACCAACGCCCCTGGTGAGGCGTGTCCGGCGTTCCCTCGTAGATGACGGAGGTGGTGCCGTTGGCAAGCGGCCCGTAGACGATGTAACTGTGGCCGGTGACCCAGCCGACGTCCGCGGCCGTCCAGTAGACATCCGTCTCCGGCTTGAGGTCGAAGACAGCCCACTGCGTGTACGCGCACTCGACGAGGTATCCGCCGGAGGTGTGCAGGATTCCCTTCGGCTTGCCCGTCGTGCCCGAGGTGTACATGACGTAGAGCGGGTGCTCGGAGTCGAAGAATTCGGGCTCGTGAGCGGTGCTCGCCCGCTCGACTGTGTCATGCCACCACTTGTCACGACCGTCGGTCCACTCGATCTCCTGGCCGGTGCGCCTCACGACGAGCACGGTGTGCACGTCCGGGCACTCCAGGAGTGCCTCGTCGACGGCGGGCTTGAGCGCGGAGGGCTTGCCCTTGCGGTACCCTCCGTCCGCGGTGATGACGACTTTTGCCTCGCAGTCATGAATTCTGCTGCGCAGCGCCTCAGACGAGAATCCGCCGAACACGACCGTGTGCGGGGCGCCGATGCGAGCGCAGGCGAGCATCGCAACAATGGTCTCCGGGATCACCGGCATGTAGATGGCGACACGGTCGCCCGCCTTCACGCCGAGATCGATGAGGGTGTTCGCAGCCTGGCAGACCTGGTCGGTCAGTTGAGCGTAGGTGATCTCTCTGGAGTCACCGGGTTCGCCCTCGAAGTAGTACGCGACCGTGTCGCCGCGGCCGGCCGCGACATGACGGTCGAGACAGTTGACCGCCACGTTCAGCTTGCCGCCGACGAACCACTTCGCGAAGGGCGGATTGCTCCAGTCGAGAGTCTGGTCCCAGTGCGTGTGCCAGTCGAGACGTTCGGCCTGCCTGTCCCAGAACGCGAGCCTGTCGTCGTCCGCCTCCTCGTACGCGGTTCCCGTCACGTTGGCTTGGGCCGCAAATTCTGCTGTCGGAGGGAACCGACGCTGCTCGCGCATCAGGTTACTCAGAACGGGTTCGTTGTTCGTGGGGCTCAACTCGTCGCCTTTCAATGGGTTCGCGTGGACTCCAGCGTATTATCGTCCGCCCGCGCCGCTTTAGTAAAGTTGCTGAACAAATACTGTGTCGGGATGTGTCGCCCGGCAAGACGCCGGTTTCCCGGCCCGTCAGCGGAAAAACCGCGCTGAACCCCCCTATCATTTGGGGCATGGCAGATAACGACGAGGTGAGCGGCGAAGACTCCGCTGACACGCCGTACATTCCGACCGGACCGAGGCGCTCGACCTATACCCCGCCGACCGGTGACTACCCGCCATTGTTCGGCCGCACGGATGCGCCTGCTTCGGAAGAGCACGCTGAGCCGGCGCCAGAACCCATCGTCGAGCCCGCCTCTGAGCCGCACGCCGACATCGCGCCCGTCTCCGACGCGGGATCACCCGCGGAGACTGAGGCGCCGGCCGCCGAATTGCCCGATCCACCGCGGAGGCGATCGCTGCAGGACGACGAGCTGGTCCGTACGCTCAGCATCGAGATCCAGGAGCCCGCACACACCCTGAGCGCCATCGAACAGCTGCAGGCAGAACTGCAGTTGCGCGACAAGGAGGCACAGGAGTTCTCTGCCTGGGAGCAGCGGATGCGAGCGATCGGCACTCCCGAGGCACTCGAGACCATTGCCGAGGTGGTTCCGGAGTTCACAGGGGTGATCCCGATCATTCCGGTCGGACAGCAGCAGGCGGAACAGGCTCAGCAGCCGGAGTCCGAGGCGACCCCGCCGCACGCGTTCGTGCATCCGGAGCAGTTCCCACCTCCTCGCGCGGAGGAGCGCGTGGAGGTTCCCTCGGAACGTGAACCGAATCTGAGCGACCACATCGTGTTCGTACCGCCGTGGTTGGCCGGGACCGGGTCGGAAGCGGACTCCGCACCACAGCCTGCGCCGGGCGAGACGACCGACATCACGCCGGACGCAACCGACGTCGCTCCGGATGACGCCGACCCCGCTTCGGACGATGTGCTCGGGCCGGATGCGCCAGTCGACGCGAGCGAACCCGCACCATTGGATGCGTCTGCCCCGCACGCTGGGCCAGCCGCTCCGATCGTCTATGAACTTGTGGATCCGCGGTCCACAGAGTCGGCGGTGGCGCAGCCTGCGCCGGTCGACTCCGAAGACGCCCCAGCAGAGCCGTCGGCAGGCGAACCCGCTGAACAACCCGCTGAACAACCCTCTGAACAACCCGCTGAGGGACTCGCAGGGCCACCGGCGGAACAACTGGCCGAGCAGCCGACGGAACGGGTGCCCGATGCGTTCGACACACTCCTTGCGGGTGGCAATGAGCCCGAACCTTCTTCCGAGAACTCGCTGCCATTGGTTCCTCCTATCGAGCCCTCTCCCGCAGACACCTCGATGCCCACGCCAGTCGCCGCGGGAGAGCGGGCGCGCACAGAGGAACAGGAGCCGGGCGCCCCGGGTGAGGAGCGGGCGAAAGCTCGGGTATTCAGCATCGAGTTGAGCGCAGAGGAGGCCACGCCGGTCGCGCTCCGTGCCGGGCATGCTGCGCGGATGTTCTGGCTGTGGTTTGCGACAAATTCCTCCGCGGTTTCGATAGCCTTCGGCGCCGCGCTCCTGGGCCTCGGGATGAGCCTGCGCCAGGCGATCCTGGCGGCGTTCATCGGTGTCGCGATCTCATTCCTGCCGCTCGGTCTCGGCACGCTCGCGGGCAAGTGGAGTGGCCAGCCAACCATCGTGGTCTCTCGAGCCACTTTCGGCGTGGTGGGGAACATCGTCCCCGCGATCCTCGCTCTCGTCACGAGGCTGTTCTGGGGAGCTGTGCTGCTGTGGCTGCTTGCCATGTGTACCGCGCGCATCCTCGTGGGTGCATCCCTCAGCGGCGCGCTGGATGAAACTCAGGTGGGCTACATCGTGGCGACCGTGGCGGTCGCACTCGCTTTCGTGATCGCCTTCTTCGGCTACCAGCTGTTTGCTCGCGTGCAACTCGTGCTCAGCATCGTCTCCGGAGTGCTGATTCTCGGACTCTTTGCGATCACCTGGCAACGGATCGACTTCCGGTCGGCGCTCACCGTGGGCGACGGCCCCTGGATTCTCGTGGTCACGGGCACGGTCCTCGTGTTCAGCTTTGTCGGACTGGTCTGGGCCAATGCCAGTGGCGACCTTGCACGATACCAGCGCACTTCGAGTTCCGGCGCATCCGCGTCCCTGTGGGCGTCATTCGGCGCCACTCTTCCCGCGTTCTTGCTCATCGCCTATGGCGCGCTGCTCGCCGCATCGAGTCCCGACGCCGCTCGGGGGCTCGTGGCGAACCCCGTCGAGACCATCGCGTCGATGATTCCCGGCTGGTACCCGGTTCCGCTTCTCGCCGTGACGGCGCTGAGCCTTCTGGCCGGCGTCGCACTCAGCCTCTACTCCGGTGGATTCGCGCTGCGTGCCATCGGCATGAGCCTGTCTCGGCATCTCTCTGTCGTGGTCATGGCCGTTGTCGTGTTCGCTGCGACGCTTCTGATGATCCTGTCCGGCGCGGGCGTCTCGGATGTCTTCAGGGATCTCACGACCAGCCTCGCGGTGCCGATCGCGGCCTGGGCGGGCATTTTCGGGGCTGAGGTCATGATCCGCCGGAAGGGATTCCACGAGGAGTCATTGCTGCGCCCCGGCGGCATCTATCCAGGCGTGAACTGGGTCAACCTCGCGATGCTGGTCGTCGCATCCGTCATCGGTTTCGGCTTCACCACAGCACATGTCGCCTGGTTGTCGTGGCAGGGCTACGGTCTCGTTCTCTTCGGTTTCCCGCTCGGAGGCGCGGTCGCGACGAGTGACATCGGTGTGCTCATCGCGCTCGTGCTCGGGCTGCTCACCCCGCTCGCCGCGGGCATCTCGACGGTGCGCCAGCAGGAGCTCGCCGTGGACTGAGGCGAACCTTCGATTCGCTCCACTCGCGGGAAAGTAGACTGTGCAGATGCCTTACACCGTCGCGGAGGTCGATGCCGTCGCCCAGCGCCTGTGGCCGCTGACCGGCGCTGAGGTTTGGGACGCGCCGGGCCTTCTCTCCGGCGATCCCGCTGCCTCCGTGAGCCATATCCTGCTCACGGTCGACGTCGTCTGGGACGTCGTGTCCGAGGCCCTCGACCTGGGTGCCGACCTCATCATCGCCCATCACCCGCTCCTGCTCCGTGGCGTCACCTCAGTGGCTGAGGACAGGTACAAGGGAGCCGTACTCGGATCGCTGATCCGAGGCGGCTGTGCGCTGATCGCCGCTCACACGAACGCGGATGTCGTGGAGACCGGGATATCGGCCGTCCTGGCAGAGCGACTCGGCCTGCGCGATCTCGCGCCGATCACGGCGGGCGAGACCCCGACCAGAGGCATCGGACGCACCGGGCGCCTCGCCGAACCGACCACACTCGGCAGACTCGCGAGGCAATTGGCGGAACTGCTGCCCGCGACCGCATCCGGGATCCGCGTGTCCGGAGACTACGACCGACTCGTGCAGTCGATCGCCCTGTGTGGCGGGGCGGGGGACTCTTTGCTGGCGGAACCCGCCGTCCTCGCCGCCGACGTGTACATCACCTCAGACCTGCGGCATCACCCGGCCTCCGAGGCACGAGAGAACGCACGCCTGCGCGGCGGCCCGGCCCTCATCGACATCTCCCACTGGGCGAGCGAATGGCTGTGGCTCGAAACGGCCGCGGCCGAGCTCAGTGACGCTCTGCCGGAACTGCGGGTGACAGTCAGCGAGACCAGAACCGATCCGTGGGACTTCAGCGTTGTCCAGTAGACGAACCAGCTAGCGAGGGTGTCATGCCGATGAAAGCCAATCCAGACGACCAGGCGCACCTGCTCGAACTCCAGACGCTCGACACGCGCCTGCAGCAACTCGATCACAAGGCGAAGTCGCTGCCCGAGCTCGCGGTGCTCGCGGTGCTCGCGACCGACTCCGAGGCGCTCAAGCAGGACTTCATGACGGCCACGGGCGCCCTCGAGGATGCGCGGCTCGAGCTCTCCAGGATCGAGTCGGATGTCGCTGTGGTCGAGGGCAGGATCGCGAGAGACACCGAGCGGATGCAGGCGACGTCATCCCTGAAGGATGTCGCAGGCTTTGAAGCGGAACTCGCGGGTCTCCGCAGACGCCAGCTCGAACTCGAAGAGACGGAGCTCGAGGTCATGCAGCGAGTCGAAGACCTGCAACTCGCCGCGGATGGCGTTCGGCAGAGTCTCGACGAGACGCGGGCCAGGGTCGCGGAGGTCGAGGCCGAACGGGATGCCGCACTTCAGACAGTCAGCGGCGAACGCGCCCACACTGTAGCGAACCGGTCGACGATCGCCGCGGGGCTGCCGGAGGAACTGCTGGCCTTGTACGAGCGGCAACGCGAGCGGTACGGCTTCGGCGCCTCCCTGTTGCGCGGTGGTGTCTCGAGCGCGAGCGGCGTCAAGCTCAACGAGAGTGACATGGCGACGGTGCGCGCTGCGGCCCCCGACGACGTGTTGATCTGCCCCGACAGCAACGCGATCCTGGTACGCACAAACGAATCGGGACTCTAGCCTGCGGCACCTCTAGACTGGAGACGAATGGGCCGGCAAGACGGTCGCGTCGCCGTAGTTCTCCTGGTGAGGGTGCGGCGCCGAGGAACGTCCGGGCTCCGCAGAGCAGGATGGTGGGTAACGCCCACCCGGGGTGACCCGCGAGAAAGTGCAACAGAAAGCAGACCGCCACTGTGCTGTTTCCGAGAGGAGACACACGGCGGTAAGGGTGAAACGGTGGTGTAAGAGACCACCAGCGGTTCGTGTGAGCGAGTCGGCTAGGTAAACCTCGTCCGGAGCAAGGTCAGACAGAAGGCGTTACGGGTTGCTCGCCCAGTCTTCGGGTAGACCGCTAGAGGTGTGCGGCAACGTACATCGTAGATAGATGACCGTCCAGCATCGCAAGATGGGGACAGAACCCGGCGTATCAGTCGGCCCATTCACCAGTGACGCCCACGTCTGTGGGGACAGCGGGTCATCGCCCGGTTGCGAGTGCTGCGGCGCCCAGGATTCCGGCATTGTTGCGGAGTTGAGCCGGGACGATGGGCGTGGCGAGATCGAGCAACGGCAGAAAGTCCTCGAACTGCTTGGACACGCCGCCGCCGACCACGAACAACTCCGGTGAGAGATACGCCTCGAGGCGCGAGTAGTACTTCTGCAGGCGTTCCGCCCACTCCGCCCAACTGAGGTTCTCGCGTTCTTTGGCCGAGTACGCGGCGCGGGTTTCGTAGTCGACGCCGTCGATCTCGAGGTGACCGAGTTCGGCGTTCGGAATGAGCACACCGTTGTAGATCAGCGCGGTTCCGATGCCGGTTCCGAGCGTCGTCACGACGGTGAGGCCCGTCGCGTGCCTCGCTGCGCCGTACTGGTTCTCGGCGAAGCCCGCGGCATCCGCGTCGTTGACGAAGTGGATGTCCCGCTTGAGTCCGTGCACGAACAGCTGCTCAGCCTCGAGCCCGATCCACTTGTCCGAGACGTTCGCAGCAGAGAGGGTCCTGCCCTTGATGATGATCGCGGGAAAGCAAATGCCCACGGGCCGTTTCTTCGCCGCTCCGCCGAGCTTCTTGATGAGCTTGTGCACCGTCGAGACGATCGCGTCAGGTTCCCCGCCCTGGGGAGTCGGGATCTTGATCCGATCGCTCAGCAACTCGCCGGTCGCTACGTCGACCACGGCTCCCTTGATTCCGGTGCCGCCGATGTCGATGCCCACTGCTGCGTTGCCCATGGTGTCCATTCTGTCGTCAGGGAAGGGTGAGCACTTCGGCACCACGCTCCGTGACCACGAGTGTGTGCTCGAATTGCGCGGTGAGACTGCGATCACGGGTGACGACCGTCCATCCGTCGTCCCACATCTCCCAGTCCTGGCTCCCGAGAGTGAGCATGGGCTCGATCGTGAAGACCATTCCCTGCAGGATCTCCGTGTCGAAGCCGGGGGAATCATAGTGAGGGATGATCAGCCCGGAGTGAAAGGACGTGCCGACGCCGTGCCCGGTGAAGTCCCGCACCACTCCATAACCGAATCGGCGCGCGTACGACTCGATGGCTCGGCCGATCACGTTGACGAGCCTGCCGGGCGCGACCGCCCTGATGCCCCGATTCATCGCCTCTCGCGTCCTCTCGACGAGCGCGACTGCGTCGTCGGACGGTGTGCCGGCGAGGAAGGTGCGATTGCTGTCACCGTGCACGCCGTTCTTGTACGCCGTGATGTCGATGTTGACGATGTCGCCGTCTTCGATCACGGTGTCGTCCGGGATGCCGTGGCAGATCACCTCGTTGACGGAACTGCACAGCGACTTGGGAAAGCCGCGGTACCCCAGGGTCGATGGGTAGGCGTCGTTCGCAACCAGGAAGTCGTGGCCGATCGCATCCAGCTCATCGGTCGTGATCCCGGGTCGGATGCTCGCACCGACGAGTTCGATTGCCTGCGCCGCGAGCTGCCCGGACTCCCTGATCCGCTCGACCGCCTCCGGTGCATACACGTCGGAGTCGCGGAGCGGCGACGGCGCCGCCTTGCCGACATATTCCGGCCGTTCGATATGCTTCGGTACGGCTCTCTGCGGGGAAACGCGCCCGGGTATCAGGTGTCCTTCTGAGTTCCGAGGCATATCATCGACTCTAGTTCGTCGGGAGGTTCTCATGACCGAGTGGTATTACAACATCCGCACCGGCGAGGTCGAGGAAGGACGACAGTCTCTCCCCGCCGACCTCGACGGCCCCTTTGCGACGCGCGAGGATGCGGCCCGCGCGCCCGAGATCATCGCGGAGCGGTCCCGCAGGTGGGCTGCAGAAGACGCGCAGGACGATTGGCACGCCCGGCCGTCTCACTGAGTCCAAGCAGTCTGACTGATTTCTGCTAGATGAGTCCCTGCGCGACCATGGCGTCCGCGACCCGCACGAAACCCGCGGCATTGGCGCCGACGACGTAGTCGCCCGGGTGACCGTACTTCTCTGCGGCCTCGTAGGCTGCCTTGTGCACGTCGCACATGATCTCGCGCAGCTTGGACTCACTCGCATCGAAGCCCCAGCGCTGGCGCGAGGCGTTCTGGCTCATCTCGAGTGCGGATGTCGCGACGCCGCCGGCGTTCGCGGCCTTGCCCGGGCCGAAGAGCACCCCGGCCTCGTGGAAGACCTCGACCGCGGTCGGAGTACAGGGCATGTTTGCGCCCTCAGCGACGGCAATGGCGCCGTTCTTCACGAGAGTGCGAGCGTCGTCCACATCGAGTTCGTTCTGGGTCGCGCTCGGAAGCACGATCTGTCCTGGAACATCCCACACCCGACCGGAATTGATGAAACGTGCGCCCGGGCGGCGAACGGCGTACTCCGAGACGCGAGCGCGCTCGACTTCCTTGACCTGCTTGAGCAGTTCGACGTCGATACCGGCCTCGTCGACGATATAGCCGGACGAGTCCGACGCGGTGATGGCCCTACCGCCGAGCTGCTGGATCTTCTCGATCGCGTAGATGGCGACGTTGCCCGAACCGGACACGATCGCGGTCTTGCCGTCGACGCTGTTGCCCTTGGTCGCGAGCATCTCCTCGGCGAAGAAGACCGCACCGTAGCCGGTGGCCTCCGTGCGCACCTCCGCGCCGCCCCAGAGCACGCCCTTGCCCGTGAACATCCCGGACTCGTGCCGGTTGGTGAGGTGACGGTACTGCCCGAACAGGTAGCCGATCTCACGACCGCCGACGCCGATGTCGCCGGCGGGGATGTCGGTGTGCTCGCCGAGGTGGCGGTAGAGCTCGCTCATGAAGCTCTGGCAGAAACGCATGATCTCGAAGTCGGACTTGCCGTGCGGGTCGAAGTCCGAGCCGCCTTTGGCTCCTCCGATGCCCTGGCCGGTCAGCGCGTTCTTGAGGATCTGCTCGAAGCCGAGGAACTTGATGATTCCGAGGTTGACGCTCGGGTGGAAACGGAGGCCGCCCTTGTACGGCCCGAGTGCCGAGTTGAACTGCACCCTGAAGCCGCGGTTGACCCGTACCGTGCCCTGGTCATCCACCCACGGGACCCTGAACATGATCTGTCGCTCGGGTTCGACGAGGCGGTCGAGGACACTGCGCTCGACGTACTCGGGGTGCTTCGCGAGCACCGGCGCAATGGACTCCAGCACCTCGAGAAGGGCCTGGTGAAACTCTGGTTCGCCCGGGTTTCTCGCCAGCGTCCGCTCGTAGACAGCACGGATTTCAGTAGGAAGCGCAGGGTGCATGGATAACTTTCGTACTAGGGAATAGGAAAGGCGCACCTCGCGACGGTGAGAGGGCTGTGTATTCAGAGACTACTCGTACTCGTGTTCCGGGGCAGGATATTTCCCGTCGGCGACGTCCTCGCGGTAGGCCTTGACCGCGTCCGTGAGTATGCCGCTGAGGTTTGCGTAGCGCTTGACGAACTTGGGGATGCGACCGGTGGTGAAGCCTGCCCAGTCCGTCCAGACAAGCAGTTGGCCGTCGACGTGGGGGCCGGCCCCGACGCCGATTGTGGGTATCGTGAGCTCCCTGGTCACGCGTGCCGCGACCTCCGAAGGCACCATCTCGAGCACGACCGCGAAGGCGCCCGCGCCTTCAACCGCGTGTGCGTCGGCGACGAGCTGTTCCTCGCCCGAGCCACGACCCTGGATGATATGGCCGCCGAGTCCGTGCTCGCTCTGGGGCGTGAAACCGATGTGTCCCATGACCGGGATGCCCGCGGAGACGATCCTGCGGATCTGCTCGGCGCTGCGCACACCGCCTTCCAGCTTCACCGCGTGCGCGTGTGTCTCCTTCATGAATCGGAACGCCGTGTGCAGCGCCTCTTCCGGACCGGATTCGTAGGAACCGAACGGCATGTCCGCGACCACGAAGGCACGGCTCACGGCCCCCGCGACGGCTCGGGCGAGCGGGATGAGCTCATCGACCGTCACGGGAAGCGTCGTGTCGTGCCCGAAGACATTGTTGCCCGCCGAGTCGCCCACGAGAAGGAAATCGATGCCCGCCTGGTCGAAGATGGCGGCGCTCAGCTGGTCGTAGCTCGTGAGCCCCGTGATCTTGATGCCGTTCTCTTTCGCGGCCTGGAAGTGTCTGGTGCGAACCCGCTTGAGATTCGCCTGTGCTGCCGCTGCTGCTGGGTCAGTCATGCAGCGATTCTAGTCAGTGTGCTTTTGTCGGATGAGACGTGATCGGAAGACGGCGGTCGCGACCGAAGGCCATTCCACTGATCTTCGGACCGATCGCACCCTGCCTGCGCTTCCATTCGGAACGGTCGACGAGCGTCGTGACGAGGGCGACCGTGTCTGCGTCGAAGCCCGCCGCGATGATCTCGCCCGCCCCGAGCGCGCGGGTGATGTACGCATCCAGAATCTCGTCCAGCACCTCGTAGGGCGGCAGTGAATCCTGGTCGGTCTGGTCTGGTCGCAACTCGGCGCTCGGCGGCTTTTCGATCGAGTTGACGGGAATCGGGGGAGTCTCGCCGCGCGACAGGGCGAACTCGTTGCGCCAGCGAGCGAGCTCCCAGACGAGGGTCTTCGGCACGTCCTTGATCGGCGCGAATCCGCCCGCGGAGTCACCGTAGATCGTCGAGTACCCCACGGAGATCTCTGTCTTGTTACCCGTGGTGAGAAGCAGGTGTCCGTGCTGGTTCGACAGGCCCATCAGTACGACGGCCCGCACCCGCGCCTGCAGGTTCTCGGCGGCGAGACCGTCCAGACCGAGCTGCTGCTCGAAGGGCAGGACGAGATCGGCAATGGGTTCCACGCTGTAGTGCAGTCCGACGCGCTCCGCGAGTTCGTCGGCGTCAGAACGCGAGTGGTCCGAGGAATAACGGCTCGGAAGCGACACCGCATACACGGAGTCCGGGCCGAGCGCATCGACCGCGAGCGCCGCGCACACGGCCGAGTCGATACCCCCGGAGAGCCCGAACACGACCGATCGGAATCCGTTCTTGCCCACGTAGTCACGGAGTCCGAGCACGAGCGCATCCCAGAGCTGTTGACGGTCGTCCGGGAGCAGCGCGATGTCGCTCGGGATGGGTGGGGCCGGCTTCTCCGCGGAATCCAGCGCTACGCGCACGACGTGGTCTGGAAGCGCCGCATCGGTCGCCTCGGCCGGATCGACGTCCACGATCAGGAGGTGCTCTGTGAACTGCGGAGCGCGCGCGAGGATGGCGCCGCTGCCGTCGACGACAACGCTGTCGCCGTCGAAGACCAGGTCGTCCTGTCCGCCGACGAGATTCACGTAGGCGACGATGGTGTCTGTCTCGGTCGCCCTCCTCGTGACGAGCGGAAGTCGCACTTCGTCTTTGTCTCGCTCGAACGGCGATGCATTGATGACGACGAGGAGGCCGGCGTCCGCGGCGAGCACCCTCGCAACGGGCCCGCCGTCGCGCCACAGGTCCTCGCAGACGAGCAGTGCGACGTCGACGCCCTTGATGCGCACCACGAGGAGCTCGTCGCCCGGAATGAAGTTGCGGTACTCGTCGAAGACCGAGTAGTTCGGGAGGTGGTGCTTCGTATAGCTCGCGGCGATCTCACCCCGGTGCAAAACGCTTGCCCGGTTCTGGGCGATCGCGGTCGGCGCGTTGCTCGTCCCCATGAGTCGAGGGGTGAAAGGGCCGTCTGCGTGACCGACGATGACCGGAAGCTCGCCGAGCCCGGCGTCCGCGAGCCGCCTGGCCAGGGCGCGCACGGCGGCATGGTTGTCTGCGAGAAAGCCCGCGTTGCCCGCCAGATCCTCGATCGGGTAGCCGCTGAGCGCCATCTCCCCGAAAGCGATGAGATCGGCTCCGGCGTCGAACGCTCGCCTCGCCGCCGCCACCACCTGGTCTGAGTTGGCTGCGAGGTCGCCCACGATCGGGTTTGTCTGGGCGAGCGCCAAGCGAAGTCGGGGCATAGCCACTAGCCTAATAGCGGGGTTCGGCCCCGATTGATTCGCCGTATCGTGCTCGAAACCGAGGAGCCCATGGACAAGCAGCGTGACTTCGTTCTTCGCACAATCGAGGAGCGCGGAATCAAGTTCGTCAGGCTCTGGTTCACGGATGTCATCGGCACCCTGAAGTCCGTGGCGATCGCGCCCGCAGAGGTGGAGGGTGCGTTCTCCGAGGGACTCGGATTCGACGGATCCGCCATCGAGGGACTCACCCGGTCGTACGAGGCGGACATGCTCGCTCACCCGGACCCGACCACGTTCCAGATCCTGCCGTGGCGCAATGAGGTCGATCCAACCGCCAGGATGTTCTGCGACATCACCACGCCTGACGGGCAACCTGCCGTCGCCGATCCTCGCCACGTGCTCAAGCGCACTCTGGCGCACGCCGCGGAGCACGGCTTCACCTTCTACACGCACCCCGAGATCGAGTTCTACCTCCTGAAGAGCTCCAAGTACGGGGCGAAGGGCCCGCAGCCCGTCGACTCAGCGGGGTACTTCGACAACGTGCCCGGCGGTACGGCCCATGACTTCCGTCGTCGCTCCGTGCGGATGCTCGAAGACCTCGGCATCTCCGTCGAGTTCAGCCACCACGAGGGGGGTCCGGGTCAGAACGAGATCGACCTCCGCTACGCAGACGCGCTGACTACCGCAGACAACATCATGACCTTCCGCACCGTCGTGAAGGAGGTGGCGATCGAGCAGGGCGTCTACGCGACGTTCATGCCCAAGCCGATGTCCGCGCATCCTGGCTCCGGCATGCACACGCACATGTCGCTGTTCGAGGGCGACGCGAACGCCTTCTCGGAGGCCGGCGCCCAGTATCAGCTCTCGAAGATCGGCAGGCAGTTCGTTGCCGGGCTTCTCCGGCACGCGCCGGAGATCACCGCGGTGACCAACCAGTTCGTGAACTCATATAAGCGGCTGTGGGGAGGCGACGAGGCGCCAAGCTTCATCACCTGGGGCCACAACAATCGCTCTGCGCTCGTGCGCATCCCGATGTACAAACCGAACAAGGGGCAGAGCGCACGAGTGGAGTACCGCGCGATCGACTCTGCTGCCAACCCCTATCTCGCCTTCTCGCTCATGCTCGCGGCCGGATTGAAGGGCATCGAAGAGGGCTACGAACTGCCGCCGGAGGCCGAAGACAATGTCTGGAGCCTGAGCGACGCCGAGCGACGTGCCCTCGGGTACAGCTCGCTGCCGTCGAGCCTCGACCACGCGGTATCCATCATGGAGGGCTCAGAACTCGTGGCGTCAACGCTCGGTGAGCAGGTGTTCAACTACGTCTTGCTCAACAAGCGTCAGGAATGGAAGGAATACCGGGCCCAGGTGACTCCGTTCGAGCTGCGAAGCAATCTGGAGATGCTCTAGGGCCACGCCGGAGCATCATGACGAGGCATCGCACCACTCTCACCGAACTGGCGAGACTGGGGTTCGCTGAACTCAGTACGGCCTCGGCTCTGCTCGAGGAGACGGATGGTCTCCCGGTCGACGAGTCAGTGCTGCCCCTCTTCGCGACGTGCGCGAATCCCGACCAGGCCCTCAGGATCCTCGTGGCCCTGCACAGGCAGGCGTCATCGGAAATCCACGCGCTACTGGCCTCACCCAGCGCGGCAGCACGACTGCTGCGAGTGCTCGGCGCGTCGTCGGGATTCGGCGAGTTCTTTCAGAGACACCCGGAGGAGCTCTCTGCCCTCGCGTCGGGCACGCCTCGTCCGCTGTCCCTCGCCGAGTACCGCGAGGAGATGACCGCAGCGGCACTCGCTCAATTGGCGCACGGCGAGGACGCCGCGTGGGGCGCGCTGCGTGTGCGCTACCGACGGCACCTGGTCAGACTCACCTCGTTCGACCTTGAACAGACCGACCCGGTTGCGGGAATCGACACGGTCGCGGTGGCTCTCGCTGATCTCGCCGCCGCAGCGCTCGACGCGTCCCTCTCGGTAGCCCGTTCACTCGTTTCATTCTCCGCCGACGAAGTCGTGGAGACCAGGCTTGCAATCATCGGCATGGGCAAGGCAGGTGCTGCGGAACTGAACTACGTGAGCGACGTCGACGTGATCTTCGTCGCCGGCGGCACCGCGGTGTTGGCGACTGAGCGGGCCCTGGACATTGCGACGCAGCTTGCGAAGCTGACGATGCGCGGCATCCACGACTTCGGCACCGAGCCAGGCCTATGGGAGGTCGATGCGAATCTGCGTCCGGAGGGCAAGGATGGTGCGCTCGTACGTACCCTCGAGTCACACATCGCCTACTACGATCGCTGGGCGAAGAGCTGGGAGTTCCAGGCGCTCCTGAAGGCGAGGCCTCTCGCGGGAGACCTCGAGTTG
Source organism: Parafrigoribacterium humi (assembly GCF_040227205.1). Lineage (NCBI taxonomy): Bacteria > Bacillati > Actinomycetota > Actinomycetes > Micrococcales > Microbacteriaceae > Parafrigoribacterium > Parafrigoribacterium humi. The sequence continues at coordinate 313,231 of NZ_JBELOA010000002.1, forward strand.
GGCGAGGAATACTGCGCCGCGATCGCACCACGCGTGTGGAGCAGTGCCTCGAGAGAGAACTTTGTTGAGGGCGTCCAGAGGATGCGCGAGAGGGTGACAGCGAACATCCCGAGAGAGGAGTTGGACTTCCAGCTCAAACTGGGTCCCGGTGGTCTTCGTGACGTCGAGTTCACCGTGCAGCTCCTGCAGCTCGTACACGGGCAGACCGACCCCGATGTCCGCCAGGCGGGCACGCTGCCAGCCCTGGCCGCCCTGGCCGAACACGGCTACATCGGACGGGCGGAATCCGCGGAGTTCGCCAGGGACTACCGGTTCCTGCGCCTTCTCGAACACCGCCTTCAACTCACGGAACTGCGCCGCACCCACCTCATGCCGAGTGACCAGGAGTCCCTGCGAGTCCTCGCCCGTTCGACCGGCCTGGCGACGAGTGCCGCGGAGTTGACCGAACTGTGGAGCCGCACGAAGAGTGCCGTGCGAAGCCTTCACGAGAGACTCTTCTACCGACCGCTTCTGTCCGCGGTGGCCGCCCTGCCGGAGGAGGGGTTCTCCCTCACGAGCGAACAGGCCGTCGTCCGCCTGTCGGCGATCGGGTTCCGGGACGCGCGAGGAGCACTCAGCCACATCGCCGCTCTCACCTCAGGCGTGTCCCGCCGGGCCGAGATCCAGAGGCACCTCCTGCCGGTCATGCTGCAATGGTTTGCGGAGGGAGCAGACCCCGACTATGGCCTACTGGCGTTCCGAAGACTCAGCGACGACCTCGGCGAGTCGTACTGGTTCCTCAGGATGCTTCGCGATTCATCCGGGGCAGCGAAGCGTCTCACGAGCGTGCTTGCGGGATCGCGCTTCATCGGCTCGTTGCTCGAGCGAATCCCCGAGGCCGCGGCCTGGTTCGAGAACGAGGAAGAACTCCAGCCTCGCAGCTATGAAGCCCTGCGCGACGAGGCTCTCGCGACAGTGGCCCGGTACGCTGACCCGGATGCGTCCGCCCCCGCTCTGCGCACGGCCCGTCGCCGAGAGGTGTTGCGACTCGCGATCGCGGCCGTGCTCGGCTTAATAGACGTCCAGACGCTCGGACGTTCACTGTCCGACGTGACCACGGCGCTGCTCACCGGCACCCTCGCGGCCCTGCACACGGCGGACGACGGACTCGAGTTCGCGATCGTCGCCATGGGCCGATACGGGGGAGCCGAACTCGGCTTCGGCTCCGACGCCGACGTGATCTATGTCTACAGGCCGACGACGCTGGACGGCAATGCGGCCCAGACGAGAGCGGAAGCCATCGTCTCCGGAATCCTGCGCCTCACGGAAGACCTGCGACTTCCGCTGGATCTCGACATCGATCTCAGGCCGGAGGGCAAGAACGGGGCCGTCACTCGATCGCTCGACTCCTACCGCGCCTACTACAAGCGCTGGTCGCTCACCTGGGAGGCACAGGCGCTTCTGCGGGCACGCGCCGTTGCAGGCGATCCCGCGCTCCAGCGCGACTTCGAGGCACTGGCAGACGAGGTTCGTTTCCCGGAGCAGATAGCGGAGCGCGACGTCCGCGAGGTCAAGCGCATCAAGGCTCGGGTCGAGTCCGAACGTCTTCCCCAGGGTGCAGATCCGGCTCGCCATCTCAAGCTCGGCCGCGGGTCGCTGAGCGACGTCGAGTGGTTCGTGCAGCTCATCGAACTGCAGCACGGTCATGAGGTCGAGGCATTGCGCACGACCTCAACGCTTCGGGCACTCGACGCTGCGGTCGAGGCTGGATTCATCCCGGAAGGCGAGGCGGCGAAACTGCGGGATGCCTGGATCTTCGCCTCGAGGGCCAGGTCTGCCGTGACCCTGTGGACGGCGAAGACCCTCGACGTGCTGCCGGGCGACCGGCAACAGCTCGACGGAATAGCGCGCCTGATGGGTTATCCACCGGGTTCGGCCAACGCACTGGACGACGACTACCTTCGCGTCACGCGGCTCGCCCGGGCCGTCTTCGAGAAACGGTTCTACGGCTGACACGTGTGAGCGCACATGCGAAGGGGGCCGCATCCGTCACGGATGCGGCCCCCTTCGCGCTGTCGTTCAGACGCTGAAGTACAGTTCATACTCGAACGGGTGCGGACGCTGCGCACTGGGGATGATCTCCTTCTCGCGCTTGTACGCGATCCAGGTCTCGATCAGGTCGGGAGTGAACACGTTGCCCGCGGTGAGGAAGTCGTTGTCGGCCTCCAGCGCATCGAGTGCCGCCTCGAGGGATCCGGGAACCTGGGGGATGTTCTTCGCCTCCTCCGGCGGGAGCTCGTACAGGTCCTTGTCGACGGGCTCGTGCGGCTCGATACGGTTCTTGATTCCGTCGAGACCGGCCATGAGCTGCGCCGCGAACGCGAGGTACGGGTTGCTCGAAGCATCCGGCGCGCGGAACTCGATGCGCTTCGCCTTCGGGTTCGTCCCCGTGATCGGGATGCGGATGGACGCCGAGCGGTTGCCCGCAGAGTAGACGAGGTTGACCGGCGCCTCGAAGCCCGGAACCAGCCTGCGATACGAGTTGAGTGTCGGGTTCGTGAACGCGAGCACGGCCGGAGCGTGCTTGAGCAGTCCGCCGATGTACCAGCGAGCGATGTCGCTCAGCCCGCCGTAGCCGGACTCGTCGTAGAACAGCGGCTTGCCCTCGCTCCACAGCGACTGGTGAGTGTGCATCCCCGAGCCGTTGTCGCCGAACAGCGGTTTCGGCATGAAGGTGACTGTCTTGCCCCACTCGCTTGCGGTGTTCTTGACGATGTACTTGAACTTGAGCAGGTCATCCGCCGCGTGCACCATGGTGTCGAAGCGGTAGTTGATCTCGGCCTGCCCGCCCGTGCCGACCTCGTGGTGGGCGCGCTCCAGGACGAGTCCGGCCTCGATGAGCTTGAGGCTCATGTCGTCGCGCAGGTCAGCCTGCTTGTCGACGGGACTCACCGGGAAGTAGCCGCCCTTGAACGGCGTCTTGTTGCCGAGGTTGCCGCCCTCTTCCTTGCGGCCGGAGTTCCAGGCGCCCTCGTCGGAGTCGACGGCGTAGAAGCTCTCGTTCTGGCGCACCTCGTAGCGAACGTCATCGAATATGTAGAACTCGGCCTCGGGGGCGAAGAATGCGGTGTCGGCGATGCCGGTGGAGGCGAGGTACTTCTCGGCCTTCCTGGCGATCTGGCGCGGGTCGCGAGCGTAGATCTCGCCGTTGCGGGGGTTGTAGATGTCGAAGATCATGATCAGCGTGCGCTCGATGCGGAATGGGTCGATGTACGCGGTGGAGACATCCGGGATCAGCTGCATGTCCGACTCGTGGATCGACGCGAACCCGCGGATCGAGGAGCCATCGAACAGCTGGCCGACGGAGAAGAACTCCTCGTCGACCGTCGATGCCGGAATGTTGAAGTGCTGCTGAACACCGGGAAGATCGGTGAAGCGGATATCAAGGAACTTCACGTCGGTGTCCTTGATGAACTTGAGCACCTCTGATGAATCGCTGAACATGGAATGAACTCCAAATGAGTTTGCTACGGGGATAATTGCGGAACGCAACCACTCGCGATGGTAGGCGTGAGGGATTTCGCCACGGTGTCGCTATTGTTTCGAGGATGTTACGGCTGACGCCCATCTTAGGATGGGGACATGACAGCTTCCCAGTCGGCACAGCGGACCGCAACGGGGGAGTGGCCGGGCAAGCGGCTCGGCCTTCCACGCTCCGGGCCGCGATCGGTTGGCCGCTTCGGACGCAGGGTCGCCGCGCTCCTGGTTGACTGGTTGCCCGTCTATCTCGTCTCGTACGCCTTCTTCGATGGCGATGTCTGGATCACGCTCGGTCTCTTCGCGCTGCTCCAGTACCTCTTCATCATGCTCTTGAGCGGGAGCATCGGACACCTGATCCTCGGGATGCGCGTTGTCCCCGTGACGGGAGGCTGGGTCGGCTTCGGCAGACCCCTGCTGCGCACGCTTCTCCTGTGCATCGTGATCCCCGCGGTCATCTGGGACAGGGACCAGCGCGGCATGCACGACCGGTTCAGCGGCACGGTGCTCGTCCGCCGCTGAGGGCCCGAGAGCTCAGACGCGGGCGTGTCAGGCGCGGCGCTGTGCCCTCGCCCTGTTCGGGTCGATGCCCTTGGGAATCGGGAGCTTGCTGCTCGTGAGCGATTTGAGCCTGTTGCTCACGGTGTAGACCTCCGCTTTGGAGAGCGTGCGCTTGATCCGACTCATCTTTCCGGCGAGCTTGTGCAGGGCGATGGACTCCGGATCCGGCCCGACGTGCAGGAGACTGATGACGACGTTGGGAAGCACGCGGTTGATGCGACGGCGTTCCTCATCCAGCATCTTCTGCGTGCGCGTCTGCGGGCCCTCTCCGATCAGCACGACACCGCCGGGACCAACGGCCCGGTAGACCGCATCCTGCGTTCTGGGGCTCACGGCAACCGGCATCTCACTCGCGGTCCAGCCGCGGCGGAGGGAACTCTTGAGCACGGCACCGACCGCACCGGGCTGACCTTCGATCTGAGAGTACGCGGCCTTCTCGGCGCGACGCCCCAGCACGATGAGAAACGCGAGGATGCCGCCGAGCACGCCCGTGACGATCCAGAGCGCGAAGCTCAGCATGTTCGTTCCCGAGAGGATGAATCCCAGAATGAGCGCCACCACGACGGGGACGAGGAAGGCGAGCGCCATCCACCAGATCGCGTTCGCATCGTTGCGCCTGGTCATCTGGAAGACCTGGTACATCTGCTTCAAACGGCCGGGCTGCTTCGCGGACTTTGTTGCGGGGGTTTTCTCGCGTGCCATGTTACCTAGGATACGGCCTCGTCAGAGCTTGGTCAGCCTCCCCTCCTCCCCACCGTGCCCAGGTGCGGATGCCTCCACAGAAGACGAGTGAGCAGGCGCGGAGCTGGGTCTCTGTCGGCACGCTTTCGACGTGGAGAATATTGGCGGATACCGAATCGTGCGCAGACTCGGCGCCGGCATGCGTGCGGAGGTGTTCCTCGGGCATGCCGATTCTCCGGGCGCTGCACGGGGGAGGATCGCGGCCATCAAGCTCTTCCGCCCGGGCGTGAGCCGGCGCAGTATCGATGAGGAGATCGAAGTTCTCTCGCGTGGGCGTTCCAGGCACCTGTTGCGTCTGGACGACGTTGCAACCACGCAGGACAGTCGGCAGTGCCTCGTCGTCCCTCGTCTGGGTGGAAGTCTCGCACGTCTCCTGGCGGAACGCTCCACACTCGCGCCGGGGGAGGCAGTGACCATACTTGCACCGCTCGCGCGAGCGGTCTCTGAGCTTCACGATGCGGGGTGCTGCCACGGGGCGGTGACACCCGGCGCGGTGTTCTTTGACGACAGCGGTGCACCGGTGCTCGCCAGGTTCGGACACGCATCCACCTTCGCTGGCGGCCTGAGTGGTGCGGAGTCGAAGGACGAGAGCCGGATGCCATCCGTGAGCCCGGCGGGACGGTCCGCCGAGCCCCGGGTTGCTGAAGACCTCCGGCAGCTCCGCGCTTTGGGAGGCGTCCTCTTCGGGCGTTCGTCACCCGGGCGCGGGAGCCATCCGGTCGATGCATTCCTCGACTGGTTGGATGCGTCGGAATGGGACACAGAACCTGCGACGTTCGCGCACGATCTCTGCGAGCGGCTCCTCGATCTCGCCGAGCCACTTCCCGTCGCTCTGCCCGGTGTCCTCTCGGGCCGACCGACCGGTGTTCGTGCGGTCGTTCCTCGCGCACGTGCAACTCCCCGGCCGACGGTGGTTACAGCCGAACCCGCGGGTCGGAAACCGCGGTGGCCGCGCCCCGGGGAGACATTGCGTACCATCGGCACAAGGCTGCGTTCACTGTGGGGCAGGGTCGTTGCGGTGCTCTCGACCGTCCGCAGGTCGTTCCTGGTGGCTGGCGGCGCCGGTCTCATCGCTCTCGTGGCCGCCGTGGTGCTATTGCCATCAGCGGGTGCCGGCAGCACTGAACCCCCATCCGGCAGCCCGCCTGTCCACGCCCCCTCACCCACCCAGAGCGCACAGAGTTCAGCCATCAGAGCGGACGATCCGGTTGCCGCGATCCGACCCCTGCTTCATACTCGTGACACCTGCATTGCCACGCGCTCCATCGCCTGCCTGGACGGTGCAGACCAGCGCGGCTCATCCTCCTGGGACAACGACTCCCACCTGATTCGCTCGCTTCAGGAGGGCGCGGCCCCGGCCGGCGACGCGACGCTCGTCGACGAGACCTTCGTTCTCACAGAACGTCTGGGCGACTCCGCGCTCCTCACCACGAAGACCTCCACGGGCGAAACTGCTCAGTCCGTGCTCGTGATGAAGGGTAAATCCGGTTGGCGGATCAGGGACTTTCTGCCTCGTTGAGCCCGTGGGCGGCTCAGATGCCGAGACTGCGCGCGAAGTCGCCACCCTCGAGGCGGTTCTTCACCGCAACAAGGAACCGCGCGGCATCCGCTCCGTCGACGATCCGGTGATCGTATGACAGCGCGAGATACACGGTGGAGCGAATCGCGATCGCATCGAGTCCGTTGTCGGAGACCACCACAGGCTTCTTCGTGACAATGCCCGTTCCGAGGATCGCCGACTGCGGCAGGAACACGATGGGGGTGTCGAAGAGCGCTCCGCGAGACCCCGTGTTGGTCAGCGTGAAGGTTCCGCCGGCGAGCTCGTCTGGCTTGAGCCTGTTCTCGCGAGTGCGAACGGCGAGATCGGCGATCTGGCCCGCGAGTCCGGCGATATCGAGGTCGCCCGCGTCACGGATCACCGGCGTCAGCAGACCACGCTCGGTGTCGACCGCGATGCTGATGTTTTCGTGACCCGGGTAGACGACACTGTCGCCGTCGATGGTCGCATTGATGATGGGGTATGCGCGTAGCGCCTCGGCAGCAGCTAGCGCGAAGAACGGGAGGAAGCTGAGCTTGAGCCCCGTCTTGGACTGGAACTCTGCCTTCACCCGGTCGCGATACTGGGCGACGAGCGTCACGTCGACCTCGACGACGGAGGTCAGCTGTGCCGAGGTCTGCATCGAGAACACGGCGCGCTCAGCGACGACCTTGCGCAGTCGCGACATCGGTACGGTCGTTCCGCGCAGCGGGGAGGTTCCGAGCGGTTCGGCCGCAGCCGCCACGGTGGTGCTGGCCGCCGGGGCGACCGTCGCGGAGGCCCCGGATGAAAGCACATCCTGCTTGCGGATGCGTCCGCCGACGCCGGTACCGGCGATCGACGCAAGGTCAATCCCCTTCTCGTTCGCGAGCTTGCGAACCAGGGGCGTGACGTAGCCCTGCGCACCCGGGTTCGCGGCGGCCGGTGCGGGCGGAGCAGCCGGAGCAGGAGCCTCCTGAACCGGTGCAGGTTCCACTGGTGCAGCCTGCTGGGGCGCCTCCGGCACTGGAGCAGGAGCCTCAGTGGGTGCCGGCGCGAACGACGTCGTCGGCTGTGCCGCAGCAGCGGGAGCTTCCTGTGCCGGGGCTGGCTCGACAGGTGCGGGCTGCACGGGAACCGCCTCTGCCGCCGGAGCCTCGGCGACGGGTGTTTCGGCAGCCGGAGCTTCGACAGCCGACGCCTCCGCCGCAGGGACCTCCGCTGCAGGCGCCGCGGGCGCCTCCTGCGGCGCGGAGCCATCGCCGATCGTCACGAGGGCCGTGCCCACCTCGACGGTCTCGTCTTCAGCGACGAGGATCGCCTCGATGACGCCAGCGACCGGAGAGGGAATCTCCGTGTCGACCTTGTCGGTTGACACTTCGAGCAGAGGCTCGTCCACCTCGACGCGATCTCCCACCTGCTTCAACCAGCGGGTGACCGTACCCTCGGTGACGCTCTCCCCGAGCGCCGGGAGGTTGACGGATTGGCTCATCAGTGATGCTCCTTACAGCAGTCTTGCTTGTCGTTCCAGCTTAGTTGAGTCGGGTCGATTCAGGCGGCGTGCAGGGGCTTGCCAGCGAGGGCAAGGAAGGCCTCGCCGAGCGCCTCGTCCTGGGTGGGGTGGGCGTGGATGAGCGGGGCGATGTCTTCCGGGTATGCCTCCCAGTTGACGGCGAGCTGTGCCTCACCGATGAGCTCTCCGACCCGTGCACCGATCATGTGAACCCCGACGACCGGGCCGTCGTTGACCCGGACGACCTTGACCATTCCGGACGTGCCGATGATGTGGCTCTTGCCGTTACCGGCGAGGTTGTAGTCGTAGCTCGTGACCTGGTCTTCGCCGTACTGGTCCCTGGCCTTCGCCTCGCTGAGACCGATGGAGGCCACCTCGGGGTCGGAGTACGTGACCTTGGGGATGTTGACATCCGCGATCACCTGCGGGTTCAGTCCGGCGATCTCTTCCGCGACGAAGATGCCCTGCTGGAAGCCGCGGTGCGCGAGCTGCAGGCCAGGGACGATGTCGCCGACGGCGTACACGCCGGGGACGTTGGTAGCGAGGCGCTCGTTAGCAAGCACGAAACCGCGATCCATCGCGATGCCGACCTCTTCGAAGCCGAGGTTAGCGGTCGACGGGCCGCGCCCGACAGCAACGAGCAGCAACTCGGCCTCGAACGTCTGGCCGTCTTCGAGAGTCACGACGACGCCGTCGTCGTTCTGCGTCACGCTCTTGAACCGCACACCGAGGCTGAAGTTGATGCCTCGCTTGCGGAAGGCACGCTCGAACTGCTTGCTGATCGCCTCGTCCTCGTTCGGGACCAGGTGGGGGAGAGCCTCGATGATCTGGACATCCGCGCCCCAGGACTTCCAGACGCTCGAGAACTCGACGCCGATGACGCCACCGCCGAGCACGGCGACCTTCTTCGGGACGAAGTCGAGCTCGAGGGCCTGCTCCGAGGTGATCACGCGGCCACCGATCTCGAGACCGGGCAGCGAGCGCGAGTACGAGCCCGTGGCGAGGATGACGTTCTTGCCGACGATCGTGTCGTCGCCGACCTGCACGGTCGTGGGGGAGACGAGCTTGCCTTCACCCTCGATGACCGTGATACCGCGCGACTTGATCAGCCCGACGAGACCCTTGAACTTGCTGGAGACGATCGACTCGCGATACGTGGTCACCGCGGAGATGTCGATGCCATCGAAGCTGGAGGTGACGCCGTACTTCGCGGACTCGCGCGTGACATCCGCGACCTCGGCGGAGTGCAGGAGGGCCTTGGTCGGGATGCAGCCGACGTGGAGGCAGGTGCCCCCGAGCTTGCCCTTCTCGACGAGACCGACGGAGAAGCCCAATTGGCTCGCACGGAGGGCGGCAGCGTAGCCACCACTCCCTGCTCCGAGAATCACAATGTCAAAGTTCTGTTCGGACACCAGGCTTGCTCCCTAGGTTCTCAGGATGTGTGTCGTGGCACGGACACTCGATCGGCGAAAGGCCGCTGCGGCGAGAGGTTTTCTTGCCACAACGACCTTACTACGCGAGGGAAATATCCTCTGCAAGACGCAGCAGTGCCCGCACGGTCACTCCGGTCGCGCCCTTACCCGTGAACCCGTACCCACCGGCAGCGTTGTTCGCTGGCCCGGCGATGTCGAGATGGGCCCACGGAATGCGACTGTTCTTGTCGTCCCTGCGGGGCCCGACGAACTCCTGCAGGAAGAGCCCGGCCAGCAACATTCCGCCCGCCGTGCTCCCGATCTTCGCGTTGGCGATGTCTGCGATGTCGGAGTTGATCGACGCGCGCAACTCGCCGGGGAGCGGCATCGGCCAGACCAGTTCACCCGTGCGCCGTGCGGCGTCTGCAATGCTTGCCACGAGCCCCGTGTCTCCCATGAGTCCCGCGTAGCGGTTTCCGAGGGCGACGCGTGCCGCACCGGTGAGGGTGGCCACGTCGACGATCGCGTCGGGATATTCCTCGCTCGCTGCGGCCAGCCCATCGGCCATGACGAGGCGCCCCTCCGCGTCCGTGTTCAAAACCTCGACGGTGCGACCACCGTGGATGCGGAGGACGTCGCCCGGGCGAGTCGCGGATCCCGAGGGCATGTTCTCCGCGATGCACAACCAGGCCGTGATACGGGTGTCGACTCCCAGGCTGGCTGCCGCGAGCGTCACGGCCATGACGGTCGCCGCGCCCGTCATGTCGTACTTCATTCCGACCATCCCCGCTGGCTGCTTGAGCGAGAGGCCACCGGTGTCGAAGGTGATTCCCTTCCCGACGAGCGCGAGATGCCGCCGTGCGGTGGGAGGGCTGTAGCTGATCTTCACGAGGCGCGGCCCGCGTACGGATCCCTGGCCGACGCCCAGGATGCCACCGAATCCTCCGGCGACGAGCTCGTCTTGGCCGAAGACGGTCACATCTACCGGCACGTTCGACGCGAGCTCGCGCACCGCATCCGCGAAGGTCGCCGGATACAGGTCGGATGCCGGCATCGTCACGAGGTCGCGGACCCGGTGGATCGCCTCCGCCGTCACGGTCGCGCGATGGACGATTGCGGCAGTATCCGTGCGATCACTGATGAGCGTGATGGTGGTCGCAGGCAACCGCGACGGGTCTTTCGACATGACCCTGTAGTCCGCGTATACATAGGCACCGATCGCCGCACCCTCGAGCACTGCCAGCAGGGCATCGTCGTCGGCAGCCGGGAAATCGAAGGCAATCGATTGGACGCCCCTGAGTTGCCGCGTCGCCGACCCTGCCGCATAGCGCAGTGAGTCCGGCGACACCTCGCCCTTTCCCACGCCGACGAGGGCAATACTCTTCGCCGCGAAGCCGTTGGATTGCAGTCTGAGTACCTCATCCTCCACGCCGGTCACTCCCAGGGCCGCGAGCACCGCCGCCGACCCGCCGCCCGGGAGGAGCGACGCCGCCACCCCGGGGTCGGCCAACAGGACCGGGCCCGCATCGCTGTGAGATACCGCGAAGGCGAGGACATCGGCGGCGAGTGCATGAGGTGAAGTGGACGAGATCTGCAGCTGGGGGACGGTCATCCAGCCATGCTATCTTCGGCGCCTCGCCACCGGATCGTGGCCTGTTCGCTCTGGGCATCATGGAACTGCCCGGTCTCGCCGGTGCGCCGCACGCGCCGCGGTTAGAGTGGATTGATGCGTGATCCTGCTGAACTCTACGAAGTCAACCCCGACATCGGCGACGTCCCCGAGGGCCTGAACCTCGTTGCCGGGCTGACCGGTTTCTCCGACTCCGGGTCTGCCGTGACTCAGTTCACCGACTACCTCCTGGACACCCTCGATCACCGCATCGTCGCGCGCTTCGACACCGATGCGCTGTTCGACTACCGCGCCCGCAGGCCGCTCGTGCATTTCGACCAGGATCACCTCAGTGATTACTCACCGTCGACGCTCGCGCTGTACCTTGCCACCGACGAGATCGGGCAGCAGTTCCTCCTGCTCACGGGGTTCGAGCCTGACTTCAAGTGGGACACATTCTCCGCAGCGGTGCTGCAACTGATCAACAGGTTCAAGGTGAAGTCGACCACCTGGGTGCACGCGATTCCCATGCCCGTACCGCACACGCGGCCCATCGGCGTGACAGTGAGCGGCAACCGCATCGAGCTCATCGATTCGATGTCCATCTGGAAGCCGAACACCCAGGCACCGGCCAACGTGCTTCACCTCGTCGAATACAGGCTGTCTGAACTCGGGCACCCGACTACCGGATTCGTGCTGCTCATCCCTCATTACCTCGGCGACACGGAATACCCGGATGCGGCGCTCAAGGCGCTCGAGGTCATCAGCGCTGCGACCGGACTGATCTTCCCCACCGACGCGCTGCGCGAAGAGGGCAGGGAGTTCATCACGAAGATCGACGCCCAGGTCGAGACCAACCAGGAACTGGCCCGCCTCGTCGGGGCGCTGGAGGAGAGGCACGATTCCTACATGGCGGGCAATCCGCTGCGGTCTCCACTGACCGATGAGGGCGGCGCACTGCCGACGGCCGACGAGATCGCCGCCGAACTGGAGAACTTCCTGGCCATCCGGCGCAACGGAGAAGACGACCCACAGCGGTGAAGCCGTGTACCCGCGGAATATATGGGGTAAGGCTTCGGTTGTACGGCGCATACGGTCGCAACATACCCTGACGCCGGACGCGGCGTGATCCATAGCAGTGCGACGTGATGTTGGCAAGAGTGCTCATGAAAGCATGCAATAATTAGTTCCAAGACCCGTTCGATGTTCACGGATCGGTCGCGCTTCAGTGCGCGAACGTACCGGACTTGACATGGGTCTTAGTGCTGCCCGGAAAGGCCTGGGTCGGCTCCACGCCACGGGGCTGAACGGCATCCAAGACCGGTCGGACGGCTCGTTCCCAATTGAAAGGTGCCCAATGGTTACCCGAAGCAAGGCAGCATCCACGGCGACAGCCAAGGATGACGCGATCGAAGCGGATCTCGCCGCAGTGCGCACGACGAAGAGTTCGCCCAAGACAAAGACCGCGACGGCGACGAAGACCGCCGCCGCCAAGAAGACCGCCCCGGTGAAGAAGGCCGCTGCAAAGAAGAAGGCCACGACAACGGAGACTGCTGCCGCGGTGAAGCGCGGCGCGAAGGCCAAGAAGGTCGATGACGACGAGATCGTAGACGAAGACGTCGAGGTCGAGGAAGTCGTCGACGATGACGACACGAGCAACACCGCCACCGGTGCAAAGGACGACGACGACGAGGGCACGAGTTCCACCAAGGACGAAGTGCTTCCCAGCGGTGCCCTTGTGCTGTCCCTGGTCGATGACGAAGACGAGGTTCCCGTCTATTCGTCAGCGATCACCGGTGCGACCGCCGACCCCGTCAAGGACTACCTCAAGCAGATCGGGAAGGTCGCGCTTCTGAACGCGGCCGAAGAAGTCGAGCTCGCGATGCGCATCGAAGCCGGGCTCTTTGCAGAAGACAAGCTGGCCACCACGACCAACCTCTCCAAGGAGGCCGAGCGCGAACTTCGCTGGGTCGCCAAGGACGGACAGCGTGCCAAGAGTCACCTGCTCGGCGCAAACCTTCGTCTGGTCGTCTCGCTGGCAAAGCGTTACACGGGCCGGGGCATGCAGTTCCTCGACCTGATCCAGGAGGGAAACCTGGGGCTCATCCGTGCGGTCGAGAAGTTCGACTACACGAAGGGCTTCAAGTTCTCCACCTACGCCACCTGGTGGATTCGGCAGGCGATCACCCGCGCGATGGCAGACCAGGCCCGCACCATCCGCATCCCGGTGCACATGGTCGAGGTCATCAACAAGCTGGCCCGCGTGCAGCGCCAGATGCTCCAGGACCTGGGTCGCGAGCCAACCCCTGAGGAGCTCAGTCGCGAGCTGGACATGACACCCGAGAAGGTCGTCGAGGTCCAGAAGTACGGGCGAGAGCCCATCTCCCTGCACACGCCGCTCGGTGAAGACGGAGACAGCGAGTTCGGTGACCTGATCGAGGACACCGAGGCCGTGGTCCCCGCCGATGCGGTCGGTTTCACCATGCTGCAGAAGCAACTCGAGAGCCTGCTCGACTCGCTGTCCGAGCGCGAAGCCGGTGTCATCCGGATGCGCTTCGGGCTGGGTGACGGAATGCCGAAGACGCTCGACCAGATCGGCGACACCTTCGGGGTCACTCGCGAGCGCATCCGCCAGATTGAGTCCAAGACCATGGCGAAACTTCGTCACCCGTCCCGGTCCCAGTCGCTGCGCGATTACCTTGAGTAAGCCGTTCGGACTGAAGTACTTCTTTCCCGTCGCCCTGGGGAAGCTGGTTCGGGTGCTTGCGCGCGTGCGCGGCGGAGGATCGGCCTTCCCCGGGTATGTGACGACGAAGCTCGCGCCTCGGTTCCTCGAAGACGTGACGGCACAGTTCGCCCACGGCATCGTGTACGTGCTCGGGTCCAACGGCAAGTCCACGACGACGCACATGCTCACCGAGGTGTTGCGGGCTCACGGACTTCGCGTGTTCACGAATCCCTCCGGGGCAAACCTTCCCCAGGGGATCGCATCGTCGATTCTGGGGGAGTCGTCCCTGCTGGGAAAGCTGGATGCGGACATCGGCGTGCTCGAGGTGGATGAGGCCTTCGCGCTGGAGTTCGCCGCGACCGTTCCACCGTCGACCGTGCTCGTGCTCAATACCCAGGTGGACCAGCTCTATCGCTTCTACGAGACCGAGCGTGTCGCCGACATGATGCTCGACACCGCGATGCGGGCGAGTACTCACATCGTGACGAACCGCGAGGATCCGTACCTCAGCAAGATTGCGAGCCGCTACGCGGCGGGGGATGCCGCGCAGGGTCCCGACATCACCTACTTCGGTGCCTCGGACGAGGTGATCGCGAGCTCGCCGCATGGGCTCTTCAACGCCGCGGACTACCGCGACGCTGACGCCCCGGAGGCAGCACATACCGCGCTGGCGGAACTCGTCGGCACCGACCGGACGGGTGCCTCGGTCTTTGTCGCCGGTACGAAGATCGACATAGTCCTTCCGGCGAAGGGTCTGCACTACGGCATTGACGCTGCGGCCGCGCTGGCGAGCGCCGCGGTCATCCTCGGCGAAGACTTCTCCGCCGACTCTGCGATCGCGGCGTTTGCCGGCATGAAGCCGGCCTACGGTCGCGGCGAGCTGCTCGACTTCGGCGACGAACTGGTCGAGTTCGTGATGTTCAAGAACGCGGCGAGCCTGCAGCTGAACCTGGATGCCATCCCCGAGCCACCCGAGCAGGTGCTCCTCGCCATCGACGAGGGCACGCCGGATATCTCCTGGGTCTACGACATCGACTTCTCGGCCGTGGACCACATCGACGTCATCACCGGTGCAAAGGCCTGGCAGCTCGCGGCGCGGCTGGAACACGAGGGAATGCGTATCGGTGCCGTCGAGCCTGACCTGAGGAAGGCGATCGATCTCATGCGGGCACTTCCCGCGCCCGCCTCCGGCATGAAGACCTGGATCGTCAACTACGAGATCATGATGCTCGCGCGCAAGCAGATCGGCTTCCTCGAATTGGAGAACCAGCGATGACGGGCCCCGTGAAGCTGCTCCAGCTGTATCCGAACGAGCTCGGTGTCGCCGGGGATCGCGGGAACGTCATGGCGATCACCGCCAGGCTGAACCGTGCGGGTGTGCAGACCTCAGTTGTGCAGCACACCGCCGGTGACGCGCTGCCGAACGACGTCGACCTCGTTGTCGTGGGGAGCGGTCCGGTGTCCGCGATCCGCAACATCCATGCCGATCTTCTCTCGAACGCTGGCGCGCTCCGCTCCCTGAGTGACGCTGGAGTTCCGTTCTTCGCCTACGGAGCCGGCGCCGAACTCCTCGGGCGCTCCATTCGGCTCCTCGACGGCGCCGAGCTCGCCGGAGTGCGCCTTTTCCCGTTCACCACCGTACGCATTGAGCGCCACAGGGTCGGCTACACGATCGTCGACTCGGAGTTCGGGCAGCTTGCCGGATTCGAGGACAATGCCTCGCTCTGGCATCTCGACGCCGGAGCTCATCCCCTCGGGCGGCTCGTCGCGGGCAACGGCAACAGCGACAGCAAGCAGGAGGGCGTGCGCGTGGCAAACTCCGTTGCGACCCAGGTGGGTGGGCCCATCCTCCCGCTGAATCCAGCGCTCACGGACGCGATCATCCGCTCCGTTGTGGACCGGCTCGGTATCGACTACGTCGTGGGCGCAGCGCATGCAGACCTCGACCACTACGCGCTCAAGGCGCGCGAGGTGATCGTCGATCACGCCGACCACGTGTTTTCGCGCATATAGTTTTCGAGAGCCGCATGACTGACCACGAGATATGCGCGCATTCCGTCGTTCGAACGCTGCGAGGTGTTGACCCTGTCTGAATCGGGGATGTGCGCCGCGAGAATCGACACCGAGGCCATCGCGAGCAATACACGTGCACTCGTGAGCGCCGCGGGGCGCAGAGCGCTGGTCGCCGACGTGCGGGCGGATGGTCACGGTCACGGCGCTGTCCAGACGGCCCTCATCGCCCTCGACGCTGGTGCAGCGTGGCTGTCGGTTCGCACCACTCGAGATACTGTGCCGCTGCGCGACGCGGGCATTCGCGCCCCGATTCTCGTCTCGTTGCATGAGTCCGATGGCGCACTGGCCGAGTCCCTCGGCGTGACCTTCCGGGACTCAGGCCACGCACTGCCGCAATTCTACGAGCCGGGAATCGCCCTGTACGGGCTCGGCTCGCCCGCGAGAGAGCTCGGTCTCACGGCCGCAATGCGAGTGAGCGCTCGTGTTCTCATCGTCAAGGAGATCGAACGGGGTGACGGTGTCTCCTACGGCTACACCTACCGTGCACCGGCCAGAACCGGGGTGGCGATGGTCGCAATCGGCTACGCGGACGGCCTCGACCGCGCCGCGGGCAATGTCGCCTCTATGCTTCTCGCCGGAGAAGCTCGGCCGATCGTTGGTCGCGTCGCCATGAACGCTGCCGTGGTGGAGATCGGGCAGCACTCTGTCGCTCCGGGCGACGAGGCAGTGCTCTTCGGAACGGCGGGAGAGCCTTCCGCGAACGAGTGGTCCACTGCGCTCGGCATCTCCGAAGACGAGGCCGTCACGAACTTCGGCCGCTCTCTTCACAGGATCTACGCGTGACGCCCGGCATCACCGACGTCGCGGCTCCGGTGAGCGAGCTGGTCATCGACCTCCGCGCGTACCGGAGGAATCTCGCGCTCCTGTGCACAAGAATTACGCCATCGCAGGTGATGGCCGTGGTGAAGGCCGACGCCTATGGGCACGGTCTTCTCCCGATTGCGAAGGCCGCAGTGGATGCCGGGATCGGCTGGCTCGGAGCCCTCGACACGGACACGGCTCGTGAGCTGCGCGCTGCTGGCATCGACTCCACGACCGGGGTCTTTGCCTGGCATCTCGCGCCAGACGAGGATTATCGGGCCGTCATCGACTCCGCGATCGATCTCGGAGTGTCCACCCTCGACCAGCTCGAGGGAATCGCACGGTCGCACGCGTCCACGACAGCCAGGGTGCATCTCAAGATCGACACGGGGCTACACCGCAATGGCGCATCCGTCCAGGACTGGCCCGGTCTCGTGCGTCGCGCACTCGAGCTGGAGAGCGACGGCACCATCGAACTCTATGGTGTGTGGACGCACATCGCCGAGGCCTCATATGAGGAAGACAGTGCGGCCATCCGACGTTTCACGAACGCCATCACTGCCGCTGAGTCCCTCGGCGCCACATTCACCCTGCGCCATCTCGCGGCCAGCGCCGCCGGCTTCGAGCGCGCTGATTGCAGGTTCGATCTCGTACGTTTCGGCGCGTTCGGTTACGGGATCTCGCCCGGAGGCGGAGTCACCGCTGCGGAGCTCGGACTGGAACCCGTGATGTCGCTGCGCTCGAAAGTGCTCGCGACAGATGACGGGACCGCGGTCATCCCGCTCGGTTTTGGTGACGGCATCTCGAGCCGCGCGACAGGCAGAGTGAGCGTCTTGGTCGACGGCGCACTTCGCCTGATTGGCGAACTGGAGCCGGATCGCATGATCGTCGTGGGCGAACCCGTCCGCCCCGGGACAGAGGCGGTCCTGTTCGGCTCGGGCGCGAGCGGAGAATGGACGCTCCAGCAGTGGGCGGACGCCACGGGCACCATCGGCGAGGAGATCGTCACGCGGCTCCACGAACTGCCGCGACGCTATCTCGGAGAGAACTAGCGAGCGTCAGCCTCGGCGCGGGCCTCAGGCCTGGTCGTGATCGAGCAACCTGCTCGACTCGTCGTGCCACTCCGTGGCCAGCGCGGAGAGCTTCTCCTGGTATTTCTTGCCGTGGTGAGCGCAGAACAGCAACTCGCTGCTCCCGATCGAGACACGAATGTACGCCTGGGCGCCGCAGCTGTCGCACCGATCCGACGCCGTCAATTCGTGGGGTCGCTCGTCGACTGCTGTCGTTAGTGGTGCGCTCTGAGACATCCGATGCTCCCTACAGGTACGGCGACGGCATTTCGTCGATGTCTCTATACAAACATGCCGAGCACCATCGACGGGCGCAGAGAGCCCGTATTTCGCTCAACGCGTACGCCGTACGGACCATGAGTGTCGAAGCGCCGGGTGGACGCATCCGCTGGCTAGGCTTGAACGCGGCCCTTCCACACAGCACTTTCGCACCACGAGCAAGGGCGCACGAACGGAGACCACAGTGGCCAGCTCGGACTACTCGGCCAGACATCTCTCGGTGCTCGAGGGTCTTGAGGCGGTGCGCAAGCGCCCTGGTATGTATATCGGTTCCACCGACTCCCGCGGCCTCATGCACTGTCTCTGGGAGATCATCGACAACTCTGTCGATGAGGCACTCGGCGGTTACGGCAATGAGATCAGCGTCATCCTGCATCCGGACAACAGCGTCGAGGTGCGGGATCGCGCCCGCGGCGTTCCGGTTGACATAGAGCCCAAGACGGGTCTGTCCGGTGTGGAGGTCGTGTTCACGAAGCTGCACGCCGGTGGCAAGTTCGGCAGCGGTTCGTACTCCGCGTCCGGCGGCCTGCACGGCGTCGGTGCCTCCGTGGTCAACGCTCTTTCCGAGCGGCTCGACGTCGAGGTCGACCGCGACGGCAAGACCTGGGCGATGTCGTTCCATCGCGGTGAGCCCGGGAGCTTCGCCGACGACGGTGAGCCACGACCGGATGCCCCGTTCACGCCGTTCGACAAGAAGAGCGAACTCCGGGTGGTCGGCAAGGTTGGCAAGTCCGTCACGGGCACCCGCGTGCGCTACTGGGCGGACCCACAGATCTTCACGCGCGGTGCGACCTTCCAGACCGAGGAACTGACTGTCCGGGCGCGACAGACCGCTTTCCTCGTGCGCGGTCTCGCCCTGGACATCGCCGACAACCGTCCGGAGGAGCCCACCCGCGAGGTGTTCCGCTTCGACGGGGGCATCTCGGAGTACGTCGACTTCCTCGCCCCGGACACCGCGCTGACCGACACCTGGCGCATGACCGGATCCGGAACCTTCACCGAGACCGTCCCCGTGCTCTCGGAGCACGGAGCGATGGTGCCGACGGAGCTCAGCCGCGAGTGCCATGTCGACATCGCGCTGCGCTGGGGCACCGGGTACGACACCGTGTTCAGAAGCTACGTGAACATCATTGCAACGCCGAAGGGTGGCACGCACCAGACCGGCTTCGAGCAGGGCATGATGAAGTTCCTGCGGGCACAGATCGAGCAGAACGCCCGGAGGCTCAAGGTCGGCAACGACAAACTCGACAAAGACGACATCCTGGCCGGCCTCACCGCCGTGCTGACGGTGCGTCTGCCCGAGCCGCAGTTCGAGGGCCAGACCAAGGAGATCCTCGGAACCCCGGCAGTGAAGAACATCGTCGCGAGCGTGGTTGCGAAGTGTCTGGGGGAGCGGTTCTCCTCGAGCAAGCGCGACGACAAGACGCAGGTCTCGCTGCTGCTCGACAAGATCGTAGCGGAGATGAAGTCGCGTGTCTCTGCTCGCGCCCACAAGGAGACGCAGCGCCGCAAGAACGCGCTCGAGAACTCCTCGCTCCCGGCGAAGCTCGTCGACTGTCGCAGCAGCGATGTCGCGAACAGCGAGCTGTTCATCGTCGAGGGAGATTCCGCACTGGGAACCGCCAAGCTCGCGCGTGACAGCGAATACCAGGCGCTGCTTCCGATTCGAGGCAAGATCCTCAACGTGCAGAAGGCGTCCGTCGCCGACATGCTGTCGAACGCGGAGTGCGCCTCGATCATCCAGGTGATCGGTGCGGGGTCCGGCCGGAGCTTTGATCTCTCCGTCGCCCGTTACGGCAAGGTCATCATCATGAGTGACGCGGATGTCGACGGTGCGCACATCCGCACCCTTCTGCTCACACTGTTCTTCCGCTACATGCCCGACATGATCAGGGACGGTCGCATCTACGCAGCCGTCCCCCCCCTCCACAGAGTGATCGTGGTGAACCCCGGCAGCAAACCGAACGAGACGATCTACACCTACTCCGAGGCAGAGCTGAACGGCGTACTCACCGCGCTCAAGCGGTCGAACAAGCGGTACCAGGATCCGATCCAGCGCTACAAGGGACTCGGCGAGATGGACGCGGACCAGCTCGCGACCACCACCATGGACCGCAAGCATCGCACGCTCAGGCGAGTGCAGATCACGGATGCGGCCAAAGCCGACCACGTGTTCGAACTGCTCATGGGCAACGACGTCGCTCCCCGCAAGGAGTTCATCATCGCCGGCTCCGACGGGCTTGCGCGGGAACGCATCGACATCTGACGGCCGTGCTGTCATACCGCGGTATGACAAAACGAAGTCGGGAACGGGCCGCGAGGATGACGCAATATCACTCCGTCGTCCCTAGGCTCTAAAGATGATCCGGATCGAACAACTCACGAAGAGGTACGGCGCGAAGATCGCCGTCGACGACATCAGCTGCACGATCGAGCCGGGTCGAGTGACGGGATTCCTGGGCCCGAACGGCGCGGGCAAGTCCACGACGATGCGCACTGTGGTGGGTCTCGATCGGCCGACCTCCGGCGCGGTCACCGTCAACGGGAAGCGCTACGCGGATCACCGTGCCCCGCTGCACGAGGTCGGCGTGCTTCTTGACGCCAAAGCGATCCACACCGGTCGCTCGGCGTACAACCATCTGCTCGCCATGGCTGCGACCCACGGGATCGGCGCGAAACGCGTGCGCGAGGTCATCTCGATGACCGGCCTCGAGTCGGTCGCGGGCAAGCGCGTCGGCGGCTTCTCACTCGGCATGGGGCAACGGCTTGGAATCGCCGCTGCGATGCTCGGGGACCCGGCAACGCTCATCCTCGACGAACCTGTCAATGGACTCGACCCCGAGGGCGTGCTCTGGGTCCGCAAGCTCGTGAGAGGCCTCGCCTCGGAGGGCCGCACGGTCTTTCTCTCCTCGCACCTGATGAGTGAGATGGCCCAGACGGCCGACCACATCATCGTGCTCGGGCGCGGTCGCATCATCGCCGACGCTCCGGTGGGAGAGATCCTCGCTGCGGCGACGGGAACCGTGGTCCGCGTGCGCACGCCGCAGGCCCAAGACCTGATGCGTCTCGTCGCGAGCCCGGACGTCACGGTCACGCTCGAGGAGGAAGATCTGCTGCAGGTCGTCGGCCTCGACTCACCGCGGGTCGGCGAAGCCGCGGCCAGGGCAGGAATCGTGCTGCACGAGCTCACACCCGTCGGCGCATCTCTCGAAGAGGCCTACATGGCTCTCACACAGGACGATATCGAGTACAAGACGGAGGCGACCCGATGAGCGCGACCGCGCCCCAGCAGACTCTCCCCGCGTCCGCACCGCGTCTGGCATTTCATCGCGTCGTCCGCTCCGAGTGGATCAAGCTCCGCACGCTGCGTTCGACCGTCTGGTCGTACCTCATCGTCATCGTGATGGCCGTCGGCCTGTCCGCGCTCATGGCGTCGACTCCACACACCGGAGCGGATCAGCTCGACGCAGCAGGTCAGGCAAGCCTTCTGGCCCAGTCATCGACGGTTGGGCTCACCTTCGGACAGCTGGTGGTCGCCGTGCTCGGCGTCCTCGTCATCAGCGGTGAATACTCCACGGGCATGATCCGGTCAACGCTCACCGCGGTGCCCAGACGGCTGCCCGCGCTCTGGGCCAAGGCCGTCGTGCTGTTCATCGCGACCTTCGTGATCGGTGTCGTGAGCACCGTTCTGGCGTTCTTTGCTTCGCTCGCGATCTTTGCCCCCGACGGCGTCGAGGCGAAGCTGTTCGATCCGCGCGTGTATCTCGTGCTGCTCGGCAGCGCGTTCTACCTGGCCGTACTCGCCGTGTTCTCGCTGGGCATTGGAGCCATCCTGCGCAACAGCGCCGGCGGCATCGCGGCCGCGTTGGGCGTCATCCTGCTTCTGCCCACGCTGTGGAGCCTGATTCCCTGGGACTGGGCACGGGACGCCTTCGGCTACCTGCTTTCTAATGCCGGCAACCACCTGTACGGTACGCGCCCCGGCGAAGGGACGAGCGGACTCGAGCCCTGGCAGGACGTGCTCGTCATCCTCGCCTGGGTCGTGGTGAGTTTGGCGGGCGCGGCACTGCTCCTGAAGCGACGGGATGCGTAGACCACCGCGTCGTGATCACTCCGAGCCGAGCGCGGCGCCGATCGACCCGATGACCGCCTCGAGTGGCGTACCGGACGCATCGCGCCTGGCTCCGGCATCCGGCAGCGTGCGGACCGACCCGTCCGCACCGCTGGCCACGGCCGGGGAGGCGCCGACCCAGGCGAGCGCGAGCACGTCTTCCCCCTTGAGGAAGGCGTGAGCGCGCACACCGCCGGTCGCGCGCCCCTTGGCCGGGAACTCGGAGAACTGTGACACCTTTGCGCGCCCGGGATCCGTACCGGCGATGGTCTGGCTCGACGAGGACACGGTCGCGACGACCGCATCGCTCGGGCCGTCCACGTTTCCGAAGAAGATGACACTCGCATCGGCCGACAGGGTGATTCCGGCCATTCCTCCCGCGGAGGCACCCTGCGGCCGCACGGAGGAGGCTGTGAACCGGAGCAGCCTGGCGTCAGAGGTGAGGAACACCAGTTCGTCGTCGTCCGATCCCTGCCCGACGCCGACCACCTCGTCGCCCGGCTTGAGCGAGATGATGTCGAGGCTCGGCTTGGAGGCGTATCCGGGGGAGACCCGCTTGACCACGCCATGCGCTGTGCCGAGCACGATCGGACGATCCGACTCCAGAGAGACGAGTCCGAGGACGCGTTCCTTCTTGTCGGCGAGAGCGAGGTAGTCGACGATCTTCGCCCCTGCGGCGAGCTGGATGGAATTGCCCGGCACGCTGGGCAGGTCGACCGCGGTGAAGCGGATGAGCCTGCCGCGGTTGGTGACGGCCCCGATCTCCGTGCGGCTCGTCGTGTCGAGGGCCGAGAGGATCGCATCGTGCTTCGTGCGACGGCGAGCCACGCCCGATGTGGTGCTCTCGTCGCTCGTGTCGACGCGGATGGCGCGCCCGGTGGTGGACAGATAGACCCTGCAGGGCGTGTCCGCGATCTCGAGTACGGGAGCGGCCTTCCTGGAGGAGGCCGAGGATGTCGCCAGCGACGGTGAGGCTTCGGTGAGAAGCGTGCGTCGCGGAGTGCCGAAGCGCTCCGCGACCTCCGCGAGCTCGTCCGAGACCCGTTCGCGCAGCTTCGCCGGGTCGGCCAGCAGCGCCTCGAGCTCAGCGATCTCGGCGAGCAACTGGTCGCGCTCCGTCTCCAGCTCGATCCGACTGAACTTCGTGAGCCGCCGCAGCCGCAGCTCGAGGATGTATTCGGCCTGCAACTCGCTCAGGTCGAACACCTCGCGCAGGCGCGTCCTGGCCTGCTCCGAGTCGTCGCTGGAGCGAATGACCTGGATGACCTCGTCGATGTCGAGGATCGCGATCAGGAGTCCCTCGACGAGGTGCAGCCGTTCCTTGCGCCGGGCGAGGCGGTAGGCACTGCGCCGCGTGACGACCTGGATGCGGTGGTCGACATAGACCTGCAGCAGTTCGCGCAGGCCCAGGGTCTTCGGCCGTCCGTCCACGAGCGCGACGTTGTTGATGTTGAAGGAGTCCTCGAGTGGTGTGTGC
The DNA here is from genome assembly GCF_040227205.1 of Parafrigoribacterium humi. Lineage (NCBI taxonomy): Bacteria > Bacillati > Actinomycetota > Actinomycetes > Micrococcales > Microbacteriaceae > Parafrigoribacterium > Parafrigoribacterium humi. Next base: position 336,638 of record NZ_JBELOA010000002.1, read on the forward strand.
TTGTAGAGCTGCTCGAGCACGGCCTCCGGGCTGAACCCGGTCTTGATGCCGACGACGAGCCGAACGCCGTGCTTCCGATCGGTCAGGTCCGTGACATCGGTGATCCCGCTGAGCTTCTTGGAGTTCACCCCGTCCTTGATCTTCTCGATGACCTTCTCGGTGCCGACCATGAACGGCAACTCCGTGATGATCAGGCCGTTCTTGCGCGCGGTGATGCTCTCGATCGACACTCTCGCCCGGGTGCGAAAGGCCCCGCGACCGGACTCGTACGCGTCGCGGATCCCCGCCAAGCCGATGATCGTGCCCCCGGTGGGCAGGTCCGGACCGGGCACGTACGCCATGAGCTCGTCGAGCGAGGCGCCCGGGTTCTCCAGCAGGTGCCTGGCTGCCCCGACCACCTCGACGAGGTTGTGGGGCGGCATGTTGGTCGCCATGCCCACGGCGATGCCGCTGGCCCCGTTGACGAGCAGGTTCGGGAAGGCGGCGGGCAGGACATCCGGTTGCGTCAGCTGGTTGTCGTAGTTCGGCACGAAGTCCACGACGTCTTCGTCGAGGTTCTCGGTCAGTGCCATCGCCGGGGGAGCAAGGCGTGCTTCGGTGTACCGCGCGGCGGCCGCCCCGTCATCGAGCGAACCGAAGTTGCCGTGACCGTCGATGAGCGGCACGCGCATGATGAAGTTCTGGGTGAGGCGCACCATCGCGTCGTAGATCGACGAGTCGCCGTGCGGATGGAGCTTGCCCATGACCTCACCGGTGACGCGCGCGGACTTCACGTGTCCGCGATCCGGGCGCAGGCCCATCTCGGTCATCATGTACAGGATCCGGCGCTGCACCGGCTTGAGCCCGTCGCGCGCGTCCGGAAGGGCCCGCGCATAGATCACCGAATAGGCATATTCGAGGTACGAGTCCTCCATCTCGGAAGAGACGTCAACGGTGTCGATGCGTTCGCCAGCGGCGTGCTCGATCGGCTCGGGCAGAACGGGAGGTTGTGGAGTAGTCATAGGATTACGGCCATGCTACCGGCCACGAAATCGCACCGGTTCAGCCTTGCCGACGTTCTGCCAAGTTGCCTCGATGCGCTGCACTCCAGACCGGGGCGGATGGGGCTGGCGCCGGCCTCGAAAGCGATCGTTCTGCTCGTCGATGGCCTGGGAGTGTCCGCCCTGGCCGCGCGCTCGGGGCATGCCCGCACGCTGGCTCCGCTCCTCGGAGCAGGGTCGACCATCCGCGCCGCGTTCCCGACAACGACCGCGTCGTCGATCGCGACGCTCACGACCGGTGAGAGCGCGGGCGTCCACGGACTCGTCGGATACACGGTGCTCGATGCGGCCAACGACCGCGTGGTCAACGAGCTGAGCGGATGGGACGAGAGGTTCGATCCACAGACCTGGCAGCGGGTGCGCACGCTGTTCGAACAGGCGGCAGACGAGGGCATCGAAAGCTTTGTCGTCGCGTCGGAGAGCTATCGCGACTCGGGCTTCACGCGAGCGGTTCTTCGCGGCGCAGAGTTCCACAGCGGTAAGGGCGTGCCCGGGCGTCTTCACGAAGCGCGACGGATTCTCGACCGGTCCGAACGCTGCATCGTCTATGTGTACGTGCCCGAATTGGACAAGGCCGGGCACGCGCACGGCTGGCAGTCGCCCCAGTGGACGCACGAACTCGAGGCACTGGATGGCGCAGTGAAGGAATTCTCCGGCACCCTGCGGCCGGACGAGGGACTCATCATCACTGCCGACCACGGCATGCTCGACGTGCCGCAGAGTCGCCACATTCTGTTCGACGCCGACCCCGGCCTCGTCGACGGCATCCGGTTCGTCGCGGGGGAGCCCCGCTGCCTTCAGCTGCACTTCGAACCGGATGCGACCCGGGAGCATCGGGACACGGTTCTCGAACGCTGGCAAGCGTCCGAGTCGTCACGTTCGTGGGTCACCTCTCGTGACGACGCCATCTCGTCCGGCTGGTTCGGACCGGCCGTCGACCCCCAGGTCGTTCCCCGCATCGGGGACCTGATCGTGGCCGCACGCAAGGCCATCGCGTACTACGACTCACGGGCAACGGGTCAGACCGGCCGCTCCATGGTCGGCCAGCATGGCTCCTGGACGCAGGATGAGACCGAGGTTCCTCTCCTGAAGATGGGCGCCTGGGCTGCGTGACGGCTCGAGGCCGATCGCCGTTTACGCCTGATCGTCGTCCGGTCGTGCGCCGAACACGATGTCATCCCAGCTCGGCATGGCTGCCCTGCCCCTGCGCGCCTTGGGCTGCAGCACGGTTGGCTGCTGCGCCGTGGTTCCGGGAAGATCGTCGTGGTCGGCGGTCGTCGTATCGGAGTATCCGTCGAGCGGGATGTCGATGAGACGGATGCCGCCGGACAGCGGCACGGTGTCGTGCCCGGACTCATCGTCGAAGTGTGCGCTCTCGCGCTCGCCCCTGCGCCGACGGAGTGCTTCGAGCAGGTCCGCGGTCTCGCTGGAGTCTGCGACGGTGCTCGATGGGTCACGATTGATGGCCGCGGCGGACACGGCAGGGGACGATTCGCTTGCTCTCGCCAGCGGAGAGACCTCTCCGCGCGGAATTGAGGGGTGGCCTTCGAGGTCGCTCTCCGAGAATGCTCCGCTGTCGAACCGCGAGGAGTCTGCGACCCGCTCGTCTCCGCCGACGGCGCGCAGTCGCGGAATGAGAGTACCGGCGATGTCGCCCTGTTGCGAAAGCGTCACGGCTTCGTTGTTGAGGGGAGCGAGCGCGGCCTTCTTGGGGTCGAAGCTCCAGCGAGCATCATGGTCGATCTGGTCAGCGGTGAAGGCCAGCTTGACGATCCAGCCACCGCCGACCTCCTTCCAGCTTGCCCAGCGTTCGTTGATCGCACCGAGATCATAGAGCCGTTCGCGAATTGCCGCGCCGAAGGTCGTGCCATAACTCAGGGGATCAGCCTCAATCGCGATGTGCACAGGCACGTTCAATGCGGACTCGACGACGAACTCGCGCTCCGCCAGCACCGGGCCCTCAAATCGCTGGATATATTCGAGAGGCACGCCGGTGATCGAAGAGACATCCTGCGCGGACATCCCCGATCGAATGTGTGCCTGGATCTCCTTGGGCGCGAGCTTGCGCCCGGCACCCGGGTCAGGGGCCGCCTTGCGGAGTTTGGACTGCAGCACCTCGTCGATCGCGATACGGTAGCGAGTGCCGTCCTCGGACGCGACAAGGAGCGCCCCGTTTTCTACTCCGATGACTCTCAGGTCTTGCATGCTGAATCGCCTCTCCGGCCGTCACAATTCTCATCAAGGGTGTCATGGTTAGGCCCAGAAGTTCGGGAATAACACGGGCGCGCCGCAAGTTGACACACGGACAAATCGATCCCGTCGGTGTAATGGTTTGCTATTCGTAATCAGATGATGCAAACTATGCCCGCCGATTGAGATTTACCGACCCAATATAAGAAGTGGATGGGCATGGCGACCGACTACGACGCCCCTCGTAAGACCGACGACGACTCCGATTCGATCGAGGCTCTGAAGGAACGCGTTCCAGACAAGATGTCTGGTGTTGTTGACGTCGACGACGCGGACAACCCCGGCGGCTTTGAGCTGCCCGGCGCTGATCTGTCGGATCTCGATCTCGATGTTGTGGTGCTTCCGCCCCAGGCGGACGAATTCACCTGCATCAGCTGTTTTCTCGTGAAGCACAGGTCTCAGATCGACCACCAGGAGAAGCTTGGGGCGATCTGCCAGGAGTGCGCCGCCTGACGCCGAGCCCCGAGTTGTTCGGGGCTTTAAGCGGCCTGTCGCGCCTGAGCGATAGCCTCGGCCACCCGCTCAGGGTGCCTCGTTGACACGAGCCAATACGGCGTAGGGTCCTGTGGGTCATTGAGTTCGACCTTGACGACGGGACCCACCCAGCCTCGCAGCAGCAGCCAGGCGCGAGCGTCGAGCCTCTGTCCGCGCTCGAGCGTCGCCTCGTCCACGTGATAGCTCGTGACGCGCCCCGCGTGTTCGATCGGGAGGCGGGCACGGCCGGCGATGAAGGTGTCGCTCGTGACCTCGACGACGGGGGACGACACGATCAGGAGAATGACGCACGCGGTGTAGAGGGCGATAGCGGTGATCACCCCGACCGCCTGGTTGATCGGGAGGAACACCAAGAGCACGGCGGGGATCACGAGCGCGGTTGCCAGGAATACCCAGGGTGAAGCCCACAGCCGTTCGCGGTAAATCGTCATGACACCATTGCACCAGATTTTGCGACGGCCTTTCACCACCGGTCTATTCGGGTGGAGCTTCGATCTGCACTAGCCTCATGGGGTGGCCGAAAGCGTTGAAGTACTCCATGTCGGAGACACGACCCCTGTCTACTCACACCCCGGCGATGCTGGAGCCGACCTGCGTGCGGCAGAGGCGGTGGTTCTCGCCGCGGGCGAACGGGCCACGGTGGGCACCGGAACGGCAATTGCGCTCCCCGATGGCTATGTCGCGTTCGTCGTGCCGCGCAGCGGTCTCGCGGCGTCGCACGGCATCACGATCGTGAACAGTCCCGGCACCGTCGACGCGGGATATCGGGGCGAGATCCGCGTGACCCTTCTGAACACTGACAGTTCGGTGCCGTATTCTGTGGCGGTCGGCGACCGGATAGCGCAGCTCATCGTCATGCCGGTGAGCAGAGCCGAATTCATCCCCGTCGAGACCCTGCCGGGCAGCCACCGTGGCGCCGCGGGCTTTGGTTCGACGGGCTATCGCGACGGAGAGCAAGGAGATCGATCGTGAGCAAGGACAGGCCTGGTAAAGCAGAGGAAAGCGCTGCGGACGGCACCGTCCAGGACGGCGTTGCCCCGGATGAGACCGACGAGCAGGCAAAGTCGGCTCCGGCCGATCGTGCCACCGCCGGACCGCTCGACGAGAAGGAAGCGAACGCAGTTCGCCCCTATGTCGATCTCGGTGGCGTGAAGATCTTGCCGCGGGAGGGCCTCCAGCTGCGCCTCGAGGTGGAGGAGGGCAGCCAGCGCGTCGTCGCGGTCGGTCTCGACTATGCGGGCTCGTCACTGCAGGTTCAGCCATTCGCCGCCCCGCGTTCCACCGGACTGTGGCACGAGATCCGCGAGCAGATCGCCGACCAGGTGGCACGGCAGGGCGGAACGATCACGGCAAAGGAGGGCCCATTTGGTCCTGAGCTCCTCGCGGAGATTCCGTCGACCGCGCCAGGCCAGCCGGGTTCGTCTCGCCTTGCGAGATTCATCGGGGTCGATGGCCCGCGGTGGTTCCTTCGCGGTGTCATCGCCGGCGACGGCGTCGTGAACGAGGATGCCGCAGCACAGATCGAGGACCTGTTCCGCAGCGTCGTCGTCGTCAGGGGAACCACGCCCATGCCTCCGCGCGACCTCATCCCGCTCCACATGCCGAAGTCTGCTCTTGGAGCGGACGTCGCACCGCCAGAATCACTGGCATAGACGTGGCGGAATCGCGCGACGACCCGAACGAGGCCGGCCCAGGGTTCTCCGAGAGCTTAGGTGCGGCGCTCCGCAAAACGGGAATCGGCAGCGTGACCCCCGGCGAGGTACCGACGGCACGATCTCTTCTCGCCGCCATCGGCGGCATACGAGGACTGATCGAGTCGATCCTGCCGGGCCTGGGCTTTCTCATCGTGTACACACTGACCAGGAGCCTGCTCCCGTCCGTGCTGTTCCCGCTCGCGCTCTCGGTGATCTTCGTCGCGGTGCGACTGGTGACCAGGTCCAAGCCGTCGCAGGCCTTTGCCGGAGTGTTCGGGATCGCGATCTCCGCCGCTCTCGCGCTCATCACGGGAAAGCCGGAGGACAATTTCCTGCCCGGCATCATCATCAACGTCGTATCAGCGGCGGTCCTGCTCCTCAGCCTCCTGTTCAGGTGGCCGCTCATCGGAGTCATCGTCGGCTTCCTCACCAACGAGGGCACGGAATGGCGCACAGACAGGGCGAAGCGAGGCGTTCTCGTGCTCGCGACCTGGCTCTGGGTCGGACTGTTCTCCCTGAGGCTCATCGTGGAGGTTCCGCTCTACGTCTCGGGGCAGACAGAGTGGCTGGCCGGCTTGAAGCTTCTGCTGGGGGTGCCGCTGTATGCCGCATTCCTCTGGGTGACCTGGCTGCTCGTGCGCGCGGTGTATGCACGCCCGGCCGACGGCGCGCCGGGCGAATGAGCCGCGCCCACGATGCTATATTTATCTTGACGTCAAGATACTTTTGAGGAGACAGAGCAATGCCGCAGGTCAATAGTTTCGATTCGAAGGGCACGCTCACGGTCGGCTCCACCGACTACGAGGTCTTCCGTATCGACAAGGTTCCGGGATACAAGAAGCTGCCGTTCAGCCTCAAGGTGCTGCTCGAGAACCTGCTCCGAACCGAAGACGGGCAGAACGTCACGAAGTCCCAGATCGAGGCGCTCGGCAACTGGGTGCCAACCGCAGAGCCCGACACCGAGATCCAGTACACGCCCGGACGCGTCATCATGCAGGACTTCACCGGCGTTCCCTGCATCGTCGATCTTGCGACCATGCGCGAGGCCGTCATCAGCCTTGGCGGTGACCCGGACAAGATCAACCCACTCGCTCCTGCCGAACTCGTGATCGACCACTCTGTCATCGCTGACACCTTCGGCTCCGTCGATTCCTTCGGACAGAACGTCGAGCTCGAATACGACCGCAACAGCGAGCGATACAAGTTCCTTCGCTGGGGGCAGGGCGTCTTCAACGACTTCAAGGTCGTCCCCCCGGGCACGGGCATCGTGCACCAGGTCAACATCGAGTACCTGGCCCGCGTCACGATGACGCGCGAGGTCAACGGTGTCCTGCAGGCCTACCCGGACACCCTCGTCGGAACCGATTCGCACACCACCATGGTCAACGGCCTCGGTGTGCTGGGATGGGGAGTCGGCGGCATCGAGGCCGAGGCCGCGATGCTCGGGCAGTCGGTCTCCATGCTCATCCCCAAGGTCGTCGGATTCAAGCTCACCGGGTCGATCCCGAGCGGCGTCACCGCGACGGATGTCGTGCTCACGATCACCCAGCAGCTGCGCGCACACGGCGTCGTCGGCAAGTTCGTGGAGTTCTACGGTGACGGCGTCGCCCAGGTTCCGCTGCCCAACCGCGCGACGATCGGAAACATGAGTCCGGAGTTCGGGTCCACGGCCGCGATCTTCCCGATCGACGACATCACCCTGGACTATCTGCGTCTCACCGGTCGCAGCGAGGAGCAGATAGCCCTCGTCGAGGCCTATTCCAAGATGCAGAGCCTGTGGCATGATCCGGAGCACGAGCCGACCTACAGCGAGTATGTGGAGTTGGACCTCGGTACGGTCGTCGCGTCGATCGCGGGACCGAAGCGTCCCCAGGATCGCGTCGAGCTGACGGTTGCCAAGGACCAGTTCGAGCGCGACCTCGAGAACTACGCCACGGTGGATGCCGCTGCGGATGTCGAGCTCGAGCTCGCATTCCCCAGCAGCCCGCGTCCGTCGAACCACTCCAACCCGGCCGAGGTGACGCTCTCCGACGGGGAGAAGTTCACGATCGATCACGGTGCTGTTGGCCTCGCGGCGCTCACCTCCTGCACCAACACCTCGAACCCCTCGGTGATGCTCGCGGCCGGACTTCTGGCCCGCAACGCCAGCCAGAAGGGCCTCAAGTCGAAGCCGTGGGTCAAGACGACCCTTGCTCCCGGCTCCAAGGTCGTCACGGACTACTACGCCAAGGTTGGCCTCAACAAGTACCTCGAGGACCTCGGCTTCTATCTCGTCGGCTACGGCTGCACCACCTGCATCGGCAACTCGGGCGGGCTGCTGGCCGAGGAGGTCTCGACCGCGGTTCGCGAGAACGACCTGGCGATCACGGCCGTGCTCTCCGGCAACCGCAACTTCGAGGGCCGCATCAACCCCGACGTGAAGATGAACTACCTCGCCAGCCCTCCGCTGGTCGTGGCCTACGCGCTGGCCGGTTCGATGAACTTCGACTTCGAAACGGACTCGCTGGGCGTCGGCACCGACGGAAAAGATGTCTACCTGAGGGACATCTGGCCGGACTCTACCGAGGTTCAGCAGGTCGTCGACGAGGCGATCGACACAGCAATGTTCAACAAGCAGTACTCCTCGGTCTTCGACGGCGACGAGCACTGGCGCTCGTTGGAGACTCCGACGGGCTCGATCTACGACTGGAACGAGAAGTCGACCTACATCCGGAAGCCCCCGTTCTTCGACGGGATGACGATGGAGCTCGATCCGGTACAGAACATCACGAGGGCACGCGTGCTTGCCACGCTCGGCGACTCCGTGACGACTGACCACATCAGCCCCGCCGGAAACATCAAGGCGAACAGCCCGGCCGGCCAGTACCTCGAGGCTCACGGAATCGACCGCAAGCACTTCAACTCCTACGGTTCGCGTCGGGGGAACCACGAAGTCATGATCCGCGGCACCTTCGCGAACATCCGCCTCCGTAACCAGCTGCTCGCGTCCGAGAACAACGGTGCGGGGGTCGAGGGCGGCTACACCCGCGACTTCACCCAGGCGGGCGGGCCACAGGCGTTCATCTACGACGCCTCGCAGAACTACCAGGCCGCGGGCATTCCGCTCGTGGTGCTGGCGGGCAAGGAGTACGGCTCGGGATCATCCCGCGACTGGGCCGCGAAGGGCACGGCGCTCCTCGGCGTTCACGCTGTCATCGCCTCGGGCTACGAACGCATCCACCGTTCAAACCTGATCGGCATGGGCGTCGCGCCGCTGCAGTTCCTCGAGGGCCAGAGCACGGAGACCCTGGGTCTGGACGGCACGGAGTTCATCACCATCACGGGTCTCGACGAACTGAACTCCGGCCACACGCCGGCAACGGTCCACGTGGTTGCGGAGCCGAGCGAGGATTCTCGCCCCGGCGCCGAGCGCGTCGAGTTCGACGTCGCCGTGCGCATCGACACACCCGGTGAAGCGGACTACTACCGCAACGGCGGGATCCTGCAGTACGTCCTGCGATCCCTCGTCTGACCTCGTCCACACGGCTACGCGCCGCGTGTCCGCCGAAGCAATTCAGCGGGCACGCGGCGCTTCGTCTAGCCTGAGATAATGACTGTGCTGGAGAGGATTCGCGGTCCGAGGGATCTCGACTCGCTCTCGCCCAGCGAACTTGTGCAACTCGCCGACGAGGTGCGGCAGTTCCTGATCGGTCACGTGGCGAAGACCGGTGGACACCTCGGCCCGAATCTCGGCGTCGTCGAACTCACCATCGCGCTCCACCGCGTGTTCGACTCTCCCCACGATCCGATCGTATTCGACACCGGCCACCAGTCCTACGTGCACAAGCTGCTCACCGGGCGTCAGGACTTCGATCGGCTGCGCCAGGAAGGTGGGCTTGCGGGGTACCCGCAGCGCGCCGAGTCGGTGCACGACATCGTCGAGAGTTCACACGCGTCGAGCTCGCTGAGCTGGGCGGATGGAATCTCCCGTGCCTTCGCCATGACCGGACAGGGCGATCGCTGTGTCGTCGCCGTGGTCGGTGATGGTGCGCTCACCGGCGGCATGACCTGGGAAGCACTCAACAACATCAGCGACGACAACAGCCGCAACCTCGTGATCGTCGTCAACGACAACGGCAGGTCATACGCACCGACGATCGGCGGGATGGCTCGCTTTCTCAACGGCGTGCGGACCAGGCGAAGCTACCGCGAGCTCCATCGCTCGAGTGAACGATTCTTCGGCCGCCTCGGAGCACCAGCCCGGGCCGTCTATCGCGGTGTGCGTGGAGGCCTGCACGGCTTTCTCAGTAGGTTCACCAACAACGACGCACTGTACTCAAACCTCGACATCAAGTACATCGGCCCCATCGACGGACACGACATCGGTGCGGTGGAGCGCGCCCTCAGGCAGGCCAAGAACTACGGGGCCCCGGCGATCGTGCACGTCATCACCCAGAAGGGCAGAGGCTACGGACCTGCGATGCACGACGCCGCGGATCGCTTTCATGCGGTCGGACAGATCGACCCCGAGACCGGGGACTCTGTCGAGGTCTCCACGCGCGCATCCTGGACATCGGTTTTCGAGGAGGAGATCGTCACTCTGGCTGGGAGCGACTCGCGGATCGTGGGGATAACTGCAGCGATGCTCAGGCCCGTGGGACTCGAGAAGTTTGCCGCGAAATACCCCGACCGGGTGTTCGATGTCGGGATCGCCGAACAGCACGCGGTCACGTCCGCTGCCGGTCTCGCGTTCGGCGGGCTGCATCCGGTTGTCGCCCTGTATGCGACATTCGTCAACCGGGCCTTCGACCAGGTGCTCATGGATGTCGCCCTGCACCGCGCGGGCGTGACCTTCGTGCTCGACCGGGCGGGCATCACCGGCGCGGACGGACCGAGCCATCACGGCATGTGGGACCTCGCGATCCTGCAGGTCGTACCCGGGATCAGGCTCAGCGCCCCACGAGACGAGGCACGACTGCGCGAATTGCTCGCCGAGGCAGTCGCGATCGATGACGCTCCCACGGTTGTCAGGTTCGGCAAGGGGGACGTCTGCGAACCGCTTCCCGCGCTGCGCAGGACGGCGGACGGCGTCGACCTGCTTCGTGAGGACGACCGCCGCGACGTACTGATCGTGACCGTCGGCGTGATGGCCGAACTCGGGCTGCAGGTGGCTGAACGTCTCGCGGCACAGGGGATCGGCGCATCCGTCGCCGATCCGCGCTGGGTGGTGCCCGTGCCCCGCGGCATCATCGACCTCGCCCGCGAGCACCGCCTCGTCGCGGTGATCGAGGACGGAGTGCGCGTCGGCGGCATCGGCACCCGGATTCGTCAGGATCTCAGGGCTGCCGGCGTCGACACAGCCCTGACGGAGATCGGTCTGCCAGACGAGTTCCTCGCTCACGGCAGCAGGGCTCAGATTCTCGAACGCGTTGGTCTCGGTTCACAGCAGATCGCCCGTGAACTGGTGTCCCAGGTCGTGGGCAGCGAGCCGCCCACGACCTGGGACGAGTCCGGCTACTCTGTACCCCGAATCGGCGGGTGATGGAAGGTGTCGCCAAAGACCCGCTCCGAGGCGCCCACCCGGTCGAGGTACGGTGTGACCCCGCCCATCTGGAACGGATAGCCCGCTCCGAGAATGAGGCAGAGGTCGATGTCCTCCGGAGCCGCGACGACCGGCGTCTCGAGCATCCTGTGCACCTCGTCGGCAAGGCCGTCTTCAATGCGGCGCAGCAGCTGCTCGCCCGTCATCGGGGTTGTGCCGCCGGAGACGATCTCGACGGCCTTCTTGTCGTAGCCCTTGATCTTGCCCTTGGAGTCGCGGTCGAAGATCCTGCCGTGCTCAGCCAGTGCGTGCAGGTTCTTGCTCTCGAAGAAGCGATCGGGGAACGCCGCGTGATGGGTGTCGAGCACGTGAGCCCCGACCTTGAGCCCCACCAGTTCCAACAGCTCGAACGGCGTCATCGGCAACCCGAAGGGCGCAATCGACGCATCCACGACGTCGAACGGTGTTCCCGTGTCGACGGCGTGCATGGCCTCACCGAGCAGTTTGGCCAGGATGCGGTTGACGACGAAGCCGGGCGTGTCCGCCGTGATCACGGCATTCTTGCGCAGCGTGGCCGCCGTCACCATCGCGGTGCTGAGGGTCTCGTCGTCGGTCTTGCTCGTCTTCACGACCTCGACGAGGGGCATGACGGCGACGGGGTTGAAGAAGTGAAAGCCCACGACCCGCTCTGGATGTGTGAGCTTCGCACCGATCTGCTCCACCGAGAGGGAGGAGGTGTTCGTCGCGAGTACGGCGGTCTCGGAGATGTACTGCTCGACGTCCGCAAACACGTCCTGCTTGACGCCCAACTCCTCGAAGACGGCCTCGATCACCCAGTCGCAGTCGGCGAAGTCCGCCTTGTTCGTGGTGCCGGACACGAGCGCCGTGAGCCGGTTGGCCTCGTCGGGCGAGATGCGCCCCTTCTGCAGCAGCGCGTCGATCTCTCCGCGAATGTAGCCGAGGCCCTTGTCGACGTGGGCCTGGTCCAGGTCGGTGATCACCACGGGGACGCGCAACCTGCGCACGAAGAGAAGGGCGAACTGGCTGGCCATGAGACCTGCCCCGATCACGCCGACCTTGGTCACGGGCTTGGCCAAAGCCTTGTCCGGGGCCCCAGCGGGCCGCTTTGCACGCTTCTGCACGAGGGTGAAGGCGTAGATGCTCGCGCGGAACTGGTCGCCGGAGATGAGCTCGGAAAGCGTCTCGTCCTCCGCGGCGAACGCTGTCTTCTTGTCGCTGCTCTTCGCGCCCTTGAGCAGATCGAGCGCGGCATAGGGAGACTTCGCGACGGTGCCGATGCGGTTCTCCAGCATCTTCCGTGCGATGCCGACTGCGGCATCCCATTTGACCGCTCTCTCGATCTTGCCGGGTTCGTTTGCCCGCTTGACTTTGATGGCACCGCTCAACACGCCGTCGGCCCACGTGAGCGAATCTTCCAGGAAGTTCGCGGAGTCGAAGATCGCGTCTGCGATCCCCAACTCGAACGCGTCAGTGGCCCCCAGCATCCGATTGTTCTTGAGCGGGTTCTCGATGATCACCTTGAGGGCGTTTTCGATGCCGATGAGGTTCGGCAGCAGGTACGCACCGCCCCAGCCGGGGATAATTCCCAGGAATACCTCGGGAAGCGCGATCGCAGCCGCGTTGCGATCGATCGTGCGGTAGTTCGCGTTGAGGCCGATCTCCAGTCCACCACCGAGAGCGAGGCCGTTGATGAACACGAACGAGGGAACCCCGAGTTCGGTCAGCTTGCCGAGCGTCTGGTGGCCCAGCTGCGCCATCTGCTTCGCGATCGCCTTGCTCGGGATGTCGCCGACCTTGCTGAGGTCGGCGCCGGCCGCGAGAATGAACGGCTTGCCGGTGATCGCCAGGGCCGCGATCTCACCCTTGGCGGCCCGGGCCTTCTGCGCGTCGAGGGCGTCGGAGAGCTCGACCATCGTGATGGGACCGAGCGTGCTCGGCCTCGTGTGGTCTCGTCCGTTGTCGAGCGTGAGCAGCGCGAGGGTCTTGCCACTGGCCAGGGTCACGTCGCGAACGTAGGAGTGGGTGACGACCTCGTCACCGCTCATCGCGGTCAGCTCAGCGAATTGCGTTGCCATTACTTCCTGCTCCCGTCGAAGTAGGGGTTTTCCCAGATGACCGAACCACCCTGCCCGAGGCCAACGCACATCGCGGTGAGCCCGTAGCGAACCTCCGGGTGTTCCTTGAATTGCGCGGCGAGCTGGATCATAAGGCGCACGCCGGAGGAGGCGAGCGGGTGCCCAACCGCGATCGCGCCGCCCCAGAGGTTCACCCGGGGATCGTCATCGTCGATGTCGAAGTGGTCGAGCAGCGAGAGCACCTGGATGGCGAATGCCTCATTGAGTTCGAAGAGGCCGATGTCCTGGATCGTCAGGCCCGCCTTCTTCAAGGCCTTCTCCGTGGACGGAACCGGCCCGATTCCCATGATCTCTGGTTCGACGCCCGCGAAGGCGAAACTCACGAGTTTCATCTTCGCCTCGAGGCCGAGCTCGCGCGCCACGGACTCGCTCGCGAGCAGGCTCACCGTCGCGCCATCGTTGAGGCCAGAGGAATTACCCGCGGTCACTCGCCCGTGCGGGCGGAATGGAGTCTTGAGAGCGGCGAGGCCCTCCATCGTGGTTTCCGGGCGCGGCGCCTCGTCGCGAGTCGCGAGCCCCCATCCGGCTTCACTGCGAATAGCAACCGGGATGAGATCGGGCTGGATCTTGTTCTCCGCGTACGCCGCTGCGAGCTTCTGCTGGCTGCGCATCGCGAAGTGGTCCGCGCGCTCCTTGGTGAGGTGCGGAAAGCGGTCGTGGATGCGCTCAGCCGTCGACCCCATGTTCAGGGCGTCTTCTCCAACGAGCTTCTCCGACAGGAAGCGCGGGTTGGGATCAACGCCCGACCCCATCGGATGCCTGCCCATGTGCTCGACGCCACCGGCGATCACGAGATCGTACGCTCCGAACGCGATGCCACTGGACAGCGTCGTGACCGAGGTCATTGCGCCCGCGCACATCCTGTCGATCGCGAATCCGGGTACTGACCGCGGCAGGCCCGCGAGGAGGGCTGTCGTGCGGCCGAGGGTCAGACCCTGGTCGCCCTGCTGGGTCGTCGCGGCGATGGCGACATCGTCGATGCGATCCTTCGGAACGCTGGGGTTGCGCTCCAGAAGGCCGATCATGGCCTTGACGGCGAGGTCGTCGGCGCGGGTTCCCCAGTACATCCCCTTTTCGCCTGCTCGCCCGAACGGAGTCCTGACTCCGTCCACAAAAACGACTTCATGCCTCTCGGCCACGGTGCCTCCTAGGTTTTACTTCTGGTGCGATCCTAGGCGGCGGGGCTGGAGCCGATTAATCCTTTGACTCTTCCTACGAAGCCGCCTCGTCCGAGTCCTCGGAGGCTTGGTCGGCTTCGACAAAGGCGTGAAAGATCACTCCGACGGTTTCGTCGAGCTGCCACTCGCGCGCACCCTGCTCGGCCAGGGCCGCCCTCAGGGTGTTCTCATCGAAGGGCTCAGGCGGGGCCCAGGCGACACGGCGCAGGAGCTCCGGGGTCAGCATGTTCTCGACCGGAATGTTTCGTTCGCCGGCCAGCGTCGTCACGTCAGCTCGCGCACGTTTGAGCCGCCTGTCTGCCGCGGGGTTTCTCTCGCTCCAGGAGCGAGGCGGAGGGATGACGTCTCCGGGCATCCGCAGAACGGGTGTTTCCTGCGCGGCAAGGCCAGCCTCGATCGCGGCCCACCACCGGTCGATCTCGGACCGGCTGGCTCTTCCGGTGAACTCACGAAGCGCGGCCAGCGCCCGCTTGCTCTCGGGCAGTGCCTTCGCCGCCGCGACGAGCGAGGAGTCCGGAACGAGCCGGCCGGGCGCGGTGTCGATCTCCTGCGCGTACCGATCGCGCGCCTCCCACAGCTCCTTCGCGACCGCGAGATTGCGCGGGCCGCGCACGGAGTGGACACCGGACAGCCTGCGCCACCCCTGCACCTTGGGGGCCCGGTGTCCGCGGGTGAGTTCGGCCAGGAATTCCTGCCTGGCCAGTTCGCTCTTGCCCGACTGTTCGAGCAGCTGCTTCACCGCATCCCGCAGATCCACGAGCAGTTCGACGTCGAGCGCGGCGTAGACGAGCCAAGACTGGGGAAGGGGCCTGGTGGACCAGTCAGCGGCAGAGTGCTCCTTGGCGAGGTGAATGCCCAGGAGTTCCTCCACGACCGTGCCGAGGCCGACGCGCGGCAGCCCGGCAAGCCTCGCGCCCAGCTCCGTGTCGAAGATGACGGAGGGGCTCAGGCCGACCTCGCGGAGGCAGGCGAGATCCTGGCTCGCCGCGTGAAGCACCCATTCCTCTGTGGAGATTGCGTCATTGAGCTCAGCGAAGTCACCGATGGCGGGAGGATCGAAGAGGAAGGTGCCCGCGCCCCTGCGGAAGATCTGGATGAGATACGCGCGCTGCGAATAGCGGAAGCCGGATGCGCGCTCAGCATCGATTGCGAGCGGTCCGTTCCCGCCCGAGATGGACTCGACCGCGGCGAGGTAGCTCTCGCGCGTGTCGATCACGGCGACGGTCTTGTGCCCAGCCTCTTCCGTATCCGATCTCGTCGCAGGGGATACCGAATGGTCGTTCGTGCTACTCACGTCCTCCGCGGCGGGTCGGCAGAATGCTCACTCCCTCGGCCGCGGGAGGAAGCCCCGCCAGCATACACAACAGCTCTCCCCAGGCTTCGACGTGTGACGCGATGGACGAACTCGTGGGCGTCCACGAGGCTCTGAGCTCGATGAGTGCTCCGTCGCCCTGGCTGGCCAACTCGCCGTACCCGGTGGAGATGGTCTTCGTCGCCGTGCCGGACGCGGCGGTGTACGCGGCACCCTTCCCATCGAGCGCGTCCAGGAGCCACGACCAGGCGACATCCGCCAGGAACGGGTCGATGCCGATGTCGGTCTCCAGGGGAGCCTGGGCAAAGCAGACGACCCTGAACCGGCCGCCCCAGGCCTCCGGCTCGTCCGGGTCGTACAGCAGGATGAAGCGGCCCGTTCCCAGATCAGAGTCCTGGCTGTGCCTGGCCGGCGTCACGTCGGCGGCCAGTGCAAAGGAATACGGTGCGAGATTGCCGGGGGAGGGGATGCTCGTGACCACGAGTTCTGCACGGGTCGTGGCCTCGCGAACACTCTCCAGCGCGAGACTGAACTCCTCGGGCGGTGTGGGACCTGATACGATTGCGGGCACGAGTGAAGACTAAAGTTTGAGCGTGACAGATCACGGAAGGCACGCCGTCCGCCGCGTCGGAGCCGCTGTGCTCCTCGCGGGTGGTGGCACGGTTCTTCTGGCCGCGGCGGTCGCGTTCGTGCTCTCTGTTGCGATGGCGCGAACGGTCGTCACCCCGCCACGAAAGCGCAAGGAGGACACCCCGATCCTCGACGTCGACCTGCGGCACAGCACGATCACACTCGGTCCGACCGCTGACGCCATCCTCCCGGGGAACTACAGCTTCTGGTTCGATTCCGGTGCCGGGCTTGCGACCCTCGGCGAGATCGTTCGCCGCACGCACGACTCGGTGACCCGGCGCATCCTGCGGGTCGAGCGGGCCGATCTGCGCCGCGCGAGGACCGGACGGTTCAACGGGTGGATCTATCTGAGCCCCGGTGAACTCGGTTACGAGTTCGAGGACGTCGTCATCGACACTCCCGTCGGACCCGCGCCCGCCTGGCTCATCCCCAGCGCAACGGGGAGTGATCGTTGGGCAATCCACGTTCACGGGCGAGCGGTGGCTCGAGCGGAGACCCTCCGCGGTGTTCCGGTGTTTCGCGACGCCGGCTACAACTCACTCGTCGTGTCGTACCGCAACGATGGAGAGGCGCCCGCCAGTCCGGACGGAAAGTATTCTCTTGGCGACACGGAGTGGCTGGACGTGCAGGCCGCGCTGGCCTACGCGATCGACCGGGGCGCGACATCCGTGGTGCTCGTCGGATGGTCGATGGGCGGAGCGACGGCTCTGCAGTTGGCCACCAGATCCTCCCTCGCCCGGGTGATCCGCGGAATCGTGCTGGAGTCGCCCGTGGTCGACTGGTCGATCGCACTCGACTTCCAGGCGAAACTCTCACGACTGCCGAAGCCGATCGGTGCCGCCGCGAAAGTGATCATGGGGCGCGCGTGGGGTCGAGTGCTCACCGGGCAACACGAGCCTATCGATCTCGAGCGACTCGATCTCGTGCGCGGAGCTGCGGCTCTCACGACGCCCATCTTGATTCTGCACAGCGACGACGACGGGTACGTGCCGTCGACGGCATCCCATGCCCTCGCGGAGGCACGGCCGGACATCGTGACGATGGAGACCTTTGCCGGTGCGCGACACACCAAGCTGTGGAACTACGATCCGGAGCGCTGGAACGCCGCGATCGCGTCCTGGCTCGAACGCCTGAACGCCGAGTGAAATCAGGCGCTGACCGCGCCGACCTTCTCGCGGATCTGCCGCTTCGTGCGCCCGAGCAGCGCCGTCATCCCGCGGATGCGCAGGGGGCTGACGGCCTCGGTGAGGCCCAGGTCCTGGGGGTAGAAGTCCGGCACGGCGAGCACCTCGTCCACGCTGAGGCCGTCCAGCCCCTGCACGAGGATCGATGCGAACCCGCGCGTGGTCGGTGCCTCCTTGGGAGCCGTCGCGTGCAGGTGAACGATGTTGCGCTCATCCACCTCGACGAAGATGTAGACGGGGGACTGGCACTCCTCGACGCGCTCGAGAAGATCAGGATGCGCGGCGTAACGCTCGGGAAGTTCGGGGAGTTCGTTCGCGAACTCGAGCAGCAGCAAGAGACGCTCTCTCTGCTCGAGTTCGAGAAAGTCGTTCTTGATCGTTGCGAGGGACTCTGGGAGCTCTGGTTCGGTCATGGTCTTTCCAGTATTCACCGTTGTGGCGCGTGGCGCAGGGGAGTGCGACGACCAGACCCAGGCAGGAGGCCCGGCCGTCGCACGTCGAGTCAGCGGACCGGAACTGGGCCCGGCTCGGCACCCTTGACGATCGGGACGCGCACCGCGCTGCCCCACTCCGTCCAGGATCCGTCGTAGTTGCGAACACCCTCGAGGCCGAGCAAGTGGGTGAGCACGAACCAGGTGTGGCTCGAGCGCTCTCCGATGCGGCAGTACGCGATGATGCTGTCGCCATTCTTGAGGCCCGCGCCGTCGCGATAGAGGGCGTTCAACTCGTCGAGCGGACGGAAGGTGCCGTCTTCTGCTGCAGCCTTGCCCCAGGGGATGTTGTGTGCGCTCGGGATGTGCCCACCGCGCAGCGTGCCCTCCTCGGGGTTTGCCGGGGCGGTGGTGCGCTGGCCGGTGTACTCCTCGGGGGAGCGCACATCGATCAGTGGGTTGCCGAGGTGTGCGAGCACGTCGTCCTTGTAGGCGCGGATCGGAGCGTCGTTGCGCTCGATGACCGGGTACTCGACCGCGTCCGGAGTCGGAACGACGGTCGTGTACTCGCGGCCCTCCGCCTCCCACTTGCCCCGTCCGCCGTCGAGCAGACGGACATCCTCGTGGCCGAACAGCGTGAACACCCAGAGGGCGTATGCGGCCCACCAGTTGCTCTTGTCGCCGTAGATGACGACCGTCGTATCGCGCGCGATACCCCTGGATCCGAGAAGCCTCGCGAAGGCCTCGCCGTCGATGTAGTCACGCTCGACCGGATCGTTGAGGTCGGTGTGCCAGTCGATCTTGACCGCGCCGGGAATGTGACCGGTTTCATACAGCAGAACGTCTTCGTCGGATTCGACCACGACCAGCCCGGGAGTGCCGAGGTGACTCTGCAGCCATTCGGTGCTGACCAGGCGCTCTGGGTGGGCAAAAGCCGCGAACTTGGGTGATGAATCGACCTCAACGGTCATGGTTACCTCCGGGTGGCGCCCCGGGTGGGGCAGCGTTCAGTGGGATGGCTGATCGGGCTAGGCTTGATCAGTCCGTACTTGCGAATGTACGCAACAGGGATGCCGTAGGACAGGGCACCCGTAAGACTTCGACACAAAATGATTCAACATAATGAGGCGTCCCGTTTGACTACCGAACCGCCCGGCTCCTCATCGAGCCTGGTCACGAGAACGCCGACGCTTTCCGGCGAAGAGATCGTGAATCATCTCGTTCCTCCACGCCAGTTTAGCTCCGCGACCCTCGAGTCGTATCGGCCGGACCGCGATTACCCGTCCCAGGGGGCGGCCGTCGCCACCATCAGGAACTTCGTCGCTGCGGGCTCTGCGCGCGGCGGATTGTTCTCTCGCCGTCGCGCTCAGGCCGAGACTCGCCCGGGCGTCTACCTCGACGGCGGATTCGGCGTCGGCAAGACCCATTTGCTCGCGGCCCTCTGGCACGCCTCATCCGGTCGCAAGTATTTTGGCACCTTCATCGAGTACACGGCGCTCGTCGGGGCGCTCGGTTACGCGCGTGCGGCGGCGCTGCTGAAGGGCTCGAGCCTCATCTGCATAGACGAGTTCGAGCTCGATGACCCCGGGGACACCCGCCTCATGTCTCGACTCCTCTCCGAGCTCGCTGCCACGGGCACGCGCATCGCCGCGACGTCGAACACCCCTCCCAACGCGCTCGGCGAGGGCCGGTTCGCCGCCCAGGACTTCCTGCGCGAGATCGACGCCCTCTCCGCGAAGTTCGTCACGGTGCGCATCGACGGTCTCGATTATCGTCGCCGGGCTATCGAGGGCCACGCCACGAGTCTCGGCGGGGACGAGTTCCTGGCCGCGATCGCAGGCGCTGACGGCGTGACGACCGTGGACGACTTCGGCGCGCTCGTCGCACACCTCGGATCCGTGCATCCCTCTCGCTACGTCAAGCTCATCGAGGGTGTCGACACGGTCGGATTGCACGACGTCCGACCGTTTTCGAGCCAGTCGGATGCGCTGCGCTTCGTTGCCTTTGTCGACCGCCTCTACGACGCCCAGGTGCGGGTACGGGCGACCGGAACCCCGCTCGACGGGGTCTTCCCCGACGAGATGCTCGCCGGTGGCTATCGCAAGAAGTACCTTCGCGCCGTGTCGAGGCTCATCGCCCTCACAGGAGACGAGATCGTCTAGCCGTTGTCGCGACCTGAACCTCGCGCGAGGCGCCTGTAGTGGCGCGATCGCACGACGGTGAACCAGATCCCGATGATGCTCGCGATGAGTGACGCCGCGAGTACAGCGAGAGTGCCCTCCACGGCGATCTCGGGGGCTCGCCTGAACGCGAGCTCGTTCATCAGCAGTGACACGGTGAAGCCCACTCCGCCGAGAGCCGCGACCATCACGATGTCGCCGAATGGAAGCACTTTCGCCCGTTGACGCTTCGGCGACAGCTGCCTGGCTATCGCTGCGCCGAGAGTGATCCCGATGAGCTTTCCGACCGGCAGGGCGAAGAGAATGGCCCAGAACACGGGGCTTGGACCGGCTCCATGCAGTTCCGGGATCGTCACGAGGGCCGCCACGAAGGCGAACAGCGGCAGGATGACCCCGTTCGACCATGGTTCGATCGCGTGTCGGGCACGGGCGCCCGCGCGCGTTCCCGTGGCGAGCCCCAGGGCGACGCCCGCAACCGTGGCGTGGATCCCGGAGAGGTGCACGAGCAGCCAGACGGCTATGCCGATCACCACGAGCGCGGCGATGAGCGCGCCCGAGCGACGGCCCTTCAGTTTCCGGCTGATCCAGCCGAAGACCAGTACGAGCGGCACGGCGAGGAGCATCGGTATCGGCTGGAGATCGGTCGTGAACAGGATCGCGATGATGAGGATCGCGATGAGGTCGTCGATGACAGCGATGCCGAGCAGGAGTGCGCGGATGCGCAGAGGAAGCCCGCGGCCGACGAGCGCGAGCACTCCGAGGGCGAAGGCGATGTCCGTCGCGGTCGGGATCGGCCATCCGGATGACAGGCCCGGCTCGCGCGCGATCGCCAGGAAGATGAGCGCGGGCGCGATCACCCCGCCGACGGCCGCGATCGCGGGCACGAGCGCCTTCCTGGGGCTGTCCAGTTCTCCGTGGCTGAGTTCATGGCGGAGCTCTATGGCTGCAAGGAAGAAGAAGACGGCGAGCAGGCCATCCGTCACCCAGTGCCCGAGCGAGAGGTCGACGCCGGGGAATCCGCTCAGCGGGTGCAGGTCTCTCACCGCGTGCAGGGCGGTGGCCCACGGGGTGTTCGCGAGGATGAGCCCCAGGCCGGCCGCGCCGATCAACAGGAGGGCCGCATAGCGCTCGCTTCTGAGAAATCTCATCCCCCAGAGTCTAGGAGTTGCCAGAGCGAGGCGCCCGCGCCCTGGCACTGGCGTGCGCCGCGTCCGAAACAGGATGTTTACCTGCGCGGACTCGTCGTAACACTGCCGAAACACAAGCCGCCCCAGACGGAAATCTGTCGGGGACATTCTGGCGACACAGCACGCCACCGGAGCCGATCATCGGTCGAACTCCGATCCGTCTCCCGAGAGAAAGGACTTCGACCATGGTCGAATTATCGGCAGCGACCGACCACATCACCACCAACCTGAACTCGTTATGGCTCCTCGTAGCCGCAGCGCTCGTGCTCCTCATGACCCCGGGTGTCGCCTTCTTCTACGGAGGGATGGTCAAGGCCAAGAGCGTCGTCAGCATGATGATGATGAGCTTCGGCGCGATGGGGCTGGTCGGCGTGCTGTGGGTGCTCTACGGCTACGGCTTCGCGTTCGGTCCAGCCCTCATTCCTGGCTGGCTCGGCAACCCCAGCGACCTCTTCGGACTCTCCGGGCTCATGGGCGTCGGCAAGGGAGGCGCGCTCGAGCCCGACCTGAACGGCCTCGCCTTTGCCGGGTTCCAGGCCACTTTCGCGATCATCACGGTCGCGCTCATCTCCGGTGCGATCGCGGACAGGGCCAAGTTCGGCTCCTGGATGATCTTCGCCGGGGTCTGGGCAACGCTCGTCTACTTCCCGGTCGCCTACTGGGTGTTCAACCTCGGCAACGGCTGGGCGGCGTTCGGCCTCAAGGTCAACGACTTCGCCGGCGGAACCGCCGTGCACATCAACGCCGGTGCCGCGGGACTCGCACTCGCGCTCGTGCTCGGCAAGCGCGTCGGTTTCAGGAAGGGCCTCTCGAAACCGCACAACGTGCCACTGACGCTCCTGGGCGCCGCACTTCTGTGGTTCGGATGGTTCGGCTTCAACGCGGGCTCTGAGGGCGCCGTGGACGGGACCGCCGCCATCGCCTGGATCAACACCCTCGTTGCCCCGTGCGCCGGCATCATGGGCTGGCTGATCGTCGAGCGGATCAAGGACGGCAAACCCACCTCGATCGGTGCGGCCTCCGGTGCGGTCGCGGGACTCGTCGCCATCACGCCGGCCTGCAACATCCTCACCCCGGGCTGGGCGATCATCCTCGGTGTCCTGGTCGGTGCGGTGTGCGCCCTCGCGATCGACCTCAAGTACAAGCTCGGTTTCGATGACTCGCTCGACGTTGTCGGCATCCACCTCGTCGGCGGCGTGATCGGCACCCTGTACATCGGGATCTTCGGCAGCGGCATCGGCCTGCTCGACACCGGCAGCCTCGCCCAGCTGGGCGTCCAGGCGGTTGCGGCATTCGGTATCGCGATCTACTCCTTCGTGCTCGCCTACGCGATCGGCTGGATCATCCAGAAGACGATCGGATTCCGCATCACGGGCGAGGACGAACTCGCCGGAGTCGACACGATCGTGCACGGAGAAGAGGGCTACGCGCTCGAGACCGTGTAAAACTATCCACGAACGGTGGGGGTGCTGCTCGCGAGAGCAGTGCCCTTTCGTTTGTTCCCGAGCCGAGGAGGGCACCTGATGCGGATGAGCGCACTCCTCGGGGTCTCGTCACCCGACGCGAACGCCCTGCTCTTGGCGTTTTCAAGCCTGCTCGTACTCGTGCTCTGTCTTGGGATCTGGGTGTTCTACGCGCGAACGGCGCCGAATGCGAAGCGCGTTGCCGCGACGGCCGTCGTCGTGATCGCCTTCTGGGTCGTGTGCGGTTACGGCTTCGTTGTCGGCCCGCCGCTCATCCGCGGCTTCCTGGGCACCCCGTTCGCTTTCCTGGTTCCCGGGTTCGGTGCGAACACAGCCGTCGTGACCCAGGGTCCGTGGTTCGCCGTCTTCGAGTGCGCGGTCGCGCTCCTCGCGGTCACGATTCTGGCATCCGCTCTCGGTGAAAGGCTGCGCGGCGCGTCTTGGCTCGTCTTCGTGGTCCTCTGGCTCGCTCTGGGCTACTCGCCGATCGCCTACTCGACTTTCAACCTCGCCGACGGCTGGGTGTTCACCGAGCTTCAGGTCAACGACCAGGCGGGAGGGCTCGCCGTGCACATCGCCGCCGGAGCCGCTGTGCTCGCCGTGTTCCTCGTCCTGCGACGGGGGAGGGATGCCGCGGCTCCGATCGCGCGTTGGCGCTCGCTCGGCGGTGCGGCAGCGGTCTGGATCGGCGCGTTCGGCCTCACCGCAGGATCGGAGGCTGCGCTGGACTCCGTCGTGGGCACGATCGCCCTCAACGTTCTCATCGCTCCCGCTGCCGCTGCCGTGGCCTGGTGGGTGATCGAGTTCATCATCACCGGAAAGCCGAGCGTGCGGGGCGTGTCCTCCGGCGTCGTCGCCGGAGTCGTGGCCATCACTCCCGCCTGCAACATCCTGACCCCGGCCTGGACACTCGCCCTCGGCGTTGTCGCCGGGGCGATCTGCGCGGCGGCGGTCACCGTGTCCCGGCGCTCCAGTCTGGGCCACGGTGTCGGGGTCGTCGGGATTCACCTCGTGGGTGGCGTGATCGGTGTCATCTACATCGGGATCTTCGGCAGCGGCATCGGCTGGAAGGACACCGGTCAACCCGACGGGATAGCGAAGCAGGCCGGTGCTGCGGTCGGGATCGCCCTGTGGTCGTTCCTGGTCGCGCTCGTGATCGTGTTGCTGCTGCGCGCACTATACGCCGCGCGCTCACAAGGGTTCGAAGCGGAAGAGGCGACCGTCAGAAACCGGTGATGGCAGCGACGATGAGGTGTGGGCGATACCGGACTTGAACCGATGACCTCTTCCGTGTGAAGGAAGCGCGCTACCAACTGCGCCAATCGCCCTCTTCGCGCCCGAAGACGGGCTCGTTCTGCGAGACACGATCTTAGTCGAGACGGAGGCCGAGCACCTATTCGAGCGCGGTCCGACACACTCGGCCCGGGGTTTGGCTAACACTCCAGCTTTCGTATAGAGTCACTGAGCACGCAGAAATGTGGGTGTGCGGATGTGGCGCAGTGGTAGCGCACAACCTTGCCAAGGTTGGGGTCGCGAGTTCGAATCTCGTCATCCGCTCGAGTGAAGTCTCACGCTGAGAAGTCAACAACGTGTGAGAACCCACCATGGTGGCGTGGCCGAGAGGCGAGGCAGCGGCCTGCAAAGCCGTCCACACGGGTTCAAATCCCGTCGCCACCTCCAGCAGTACCCACTCGTCACAGTAAGAAACCCGGGCGGTTGGCGCAGCGGTAGCGCGCTTCCCTGACACGGAAGAGGTCGCTGGTTCGATCCCAGTACCGCCCACTCCAGTAAGGCCCCGAAGCTGTTTTCGGGGCCTTACGCATTTCCGGATCGAGCCGGCGACCTGACGAGCGTCGCGAACGCTGCGCGTCCGCCCCAAGGCGATCGTCCTGGTTCGATCCCAGTACCGCCCACTCCAGTAAGGCCCCGAAGCTGTTTTCGGGGCCTTACGCATTTCCGGATCGAGTCGGCAGGAGCTAACCGATCTGGGTGCCGACCAGGCTGCCGATCGCGAAGGTCACGACCATCGTCACGACACTGACCGCGACGTTTCGGATGATCGCCCGTCCCGGCGAGGCACCTCCGAGACGCGCGCCGACCCATCCGGTAAGCGACAGGGCCGCGACGACCGCAACGAACGTGATCGGGATCCGCAGCGCGACCGGAGGCAGCGCGATCGCGAGCAGCGGAAGCACGGACCCCAGCGCGAACGACACCATTGAGGCCAGCGCGGCCGCCCACGGGTTCGCGTGGTGGTCCGGGTCGATCCCGAGCTCGATCTGCGCGTGCGCACGGAGGGCGTCGTGTGCCGTCAGCTCCTCCGCGACCTTCGTCGCAGTCTCGGGGCTCAGCCCCTGTGCCTGGTAGAGCTCGGCGAGTTCGGCCAGTTCCTCCTCCGGCATGTGCTCGAGTTCGTAGCGCTCCTTGGCCAGGGCGGCGCGCTCGGTGTCCCGCTGGGCGCTGACCGAGGTGTACTCGCCGCCCGCCATGGACAGCGCGCCTGCGACGAGCCCCGCAAGCCCGGCGATGAGGATTGCGCCGACGTTCGAGGTCGCACCGGCGACACCCACCACGAGACCCGCCGTGGAGACGATGCCGTCGTTCGACCCCAGAACACCGGCTCTCAACCAGTTGAGACGAGAGGCGAGATTCTGATCGTGTAGCTCTTCATGAGGCTCGTAGTCGAGCGGCGCTGAGGCGGTCATCCTGCGACGCTACAGTTGTTCTGTCCTGTTTTCCCAGTAAGGAGCACCTCACTCGTGTCTGAACCCTCCGCTGACTCTGCGCCCGTTTTCGATCCGATAACGGCCACGACAGACACGACGGGGTTCGAGTTGTTCACGGACCGCAGCATTGTCGCGGTGCGGGTGGATGGCGAACTGCGCGACATGGCCGCAGTCGTCGCCGCGGGCGAGCGCGCAGAACCGGTGGCGATCTCCTCCGCGGATGGCCTCGCCATCCTCCGTCACTCCGCCGCCCACGTCACGGCGCAGGCGGTGCAGTCCATCAACCCGGAGGCGAAGCTCGGAATCGGGCCGCCCATCGTCGACGGCTTCTACTACGACTTCGACGTCGAGGTGCCGTTCACGCCGGAGGACCTCAAGGCCATCGACAAGGCCATGGAGCGCATCATCAAGCAAGGCCAGCGCTTCGTGCGGCGTGTTGTGACGGAGGACGAGGCGCGCGCGGAACTCGCCGACCAGCCGTACAAACTCGAGCTGATCGGTCTCAAGGGACATCCGGCAACCCAGGGCGCCGCGGGCGGCGACAACGAGTCTGTCGAGGTCGGCGGGGCAGAGCTCACGATCTACGACAACGTCGATCCGAAGACGGGGGAGACCCTCTGGAAGGATCTCTGCCGCGGTCCGCACCTTCCCAGCACCCGCCTCATCGGCAACGGCTACGCGCTCACCCGCACCGCGGCCGCCTATTGGCGAGGGTCGGAGAAGAACAAGCAGCTGCAGCGCATCTACGGCACGGCCTGGGCCTCCAAAGACGAACTGCGCGCGTACCAGACGCGCATGGAAGAGGCCGCGAAGCGCGACCACCGCAAGCTCGGCGCTGAACTCGACCTGTTCTCCTTCCCCGAGGAGATCGGCTCCGGCCTCGCGGTGTTCCACCCCAGAGGCGGGATCATCCGGGCCGAGATCGAAAACTTCATGCGCGAGCGGTTGATCGCGAACGACTACGAACTCGTCAACACCCCGCACATCACCAAGGCGCATCTCTACGAGATCAGCCAGCACCTCAGCTGGTACAAGGACGGCATGTTCCCGCCGATGCACCTCGACGAGGAGCGGGATGACGACGGCAACATCACGAGGCAGGGCCAGGACTACTACCTGAAGCCCATGAACTGCCCGATGCACAACCTCATCTACCGTGCGCGCGGGCGCAGCTACCGGGAACTCCCCCTGCGTCTCGCCGAATTCGGCACCGTGTACCGCTACGAGAAGAGCGGCACCCTCTCGGGCCTCACCCGGGTGCGAGGGCTCACCCAGGACGACGCACACATCTACGTGACGGCCGAGCAGGTCAAGCCAGAGCTCACCAGACAGCTCGAGTTCGTGTTGGAGACCCTGCGCGGCTACGGTCTCACGGACTTCTACCTCGAACTCTCGACGAAGGATCCGGAAAAGTCCGTCGGCAGCGACGAGCAGTGGGAAGAGGCGACGGAGACCCTGCGACAGGTCGCCGTGGAGTCCGGTCTCGAACTGGTCGACGATCCGGGCGGAGCGGCGTTCTACGGCCCGAAGATCTCCGTGCAGGCGCGGGACGCCATCGGGCGCACCTGGCAGCTCTCGACGGTGCAGCTGGACTTCAACCAGCCAGAACTGTTCGAGCTCGAATACACCGCGGCCGACGGAACGAGACAGCAGCCCGTGATGATCCATCGCGCACTTCTCGGGTCGATCGAACGCTTCTTCGCGATCCTGCTCGAGCACTACGCCGGGGCCTTCCCGGTCTGGCTGTCTCCGGTGCAGGTCATCGGCATCCCCGTGGCAGAGGAGTATGGCGAGTATCTCGACGGGGTCGTCGCGCAGCTCAAGGCCGCGGGCGTTCGCGCGGAGGTGGACCACTCAGGCGACCGGATGCCGAAGAAGATCCGCACGCACACCAAGGCCAAGGTGCCCTACCAGCTCATTGCCGGTGAGGAGGATCGCGCGGCAGGCGCCGTGAGCTTCCGATTCCGCGACGGAAGCCAGGAGAACGGCATCCCGATCGCCGACGCCATCGCGAGGATCACCGGCGCGATCGCCGCCAAGGTGCAGGTCTGATGGGTGGGCCATACGAACCAGACGAGTTCGGCGGGCTGCGGGCGGAACCCGCCTCGGACTTCGCTGCGGTGCCAGACTCCTTCCAGCGGTTGTGGACGCCACACCGTCTCGTCTACATCGAGAGCGGCCAGCAGCCGGAGAGGCACGAGTGCCCCTTCTGCGTCGCGCCGTCGATGGACGACGAGAAGGCGCTGATCGTCGCGCGAGGTAAGTCCTGCTACGTGCTCCTCAACCTCTACCCGTACAACACCGGCCACCTGCTGGTGTGCCCGTACCGCCACGTGGCACTGTATGACCAGGCGACGGAGGAGGAGGTCGCCGAGATGGCGAGCCTCACCCAGACAGCGATGCGCGTGCTCAGCACGGTCGCGCACTGCGACGGTTTCAACATCGGAATGAACCAGGGCCGGATCGCCGGGGCGGGCATCGCGGAGCACCTCCACCAGCACATCGTGCCGCGATGGGCGCTCGACTCGAACTTCTTCCCGATCATCGCGAAGACCAAGGCGCTGCCGCAGCTGCTCGGCGACGTTCGCAGGGACGTCGCGAACGCCTGGCCGACGGCCTGAGCGCAGTAGAATAGACAACAGCTAGATGGCGCCCACGAGGCAGCCGACAAGGAAGGCAACAGTGAGCGACAGCAAGAAGCCAGAAGAGCTCGGCACCGATCGCGTCAAGCGCGGACTCGCCGAGATGCTCAAGGGTGGCGTCATCATGGATGTCGTCACCGCAGAGCAGGCCAGGATCGCCGAGGATGCCGGTGCCGTCGCCGTCATGGCCCTCGAGCGCGTGCCCGCGGACATCCGTTCACAGGGCGGGGTGGCCCGCATGAGCGACCCAGACCTCATCGACGGGATCATCGATGCCGTCTCCATCCCCGTGATGGCCAAGGCGCGCATCGGGCACTTCGTCGAGGCGCAGATCCTCGAAGCACTGAAGGTCGACTACATCGACGAGTCCGAGGTGCTGAGCCCCGCCGACT
Source organism: Parafrigoribacterium humi (assembly GCF_040227205.1). NCBI lineage: Bacteria > Bacillati > Actinomycetota > Actinomycetes > Micrococcales > Microbacteriaceae > Parafrigoribacterium > Parafrigoribacterium humi. The sequence goes on from NZ_JBELOA010000002.1 coordinate 365,119, forward strand.
ACGTCAACCACATCGACAAGTGGAAGTTCACCGTCCCCTTCGTCTGCGGTGCCACGAACCTCGGAGAGGCGCTCCGCCGCATCAACGAGGGTGCGGCCATGATCCGCTCCAAGGGCGAGGCCGGCACGGGTGACGTATCGGAAGCCACCAAGCACATCCGTACCATCAAGGCAGAGATTGCGGCGCTCACCTCGAAGAGCGAAGACGAGCTGTACGTCGCGGCCAAGGAGCTGCAGGCTCCATACGCGCTCGTCGCCGAGATCGCGCGCACCGGGAAGCTCCCGGTCGTGCTCTTCACTGCCGGTGGCGTCGCAACCCCCGCGGATGCCGCACTCATGATGCAGCTCGGCGCAGACGGCGTGTTCGTCGGCTCGGGGATCTTCAAGTCGGGCGACCCGGCCAAGCGCGCCGCGGCGATCGTCAAGGCGACGACGTTCTTCGATGACCCTTCCGTCATCGCGGAGGCCTCGCGCGGCCTCGGCGAGGCGATGGTCGGCATCAACGTCGCGGACCTTCCCGCACCGCACCGCCTCGCAGAACGTGGCTGGTGACCCAGAACTGAGCAGGTACCGCAGATGACCGCTCCGGTCGGCGTCCTCGCGCTTCAGGGCGATTACCGGGAACACATCGCCGTGCTCCGATCCCTCGGCGCGGATGTGCTCCCCGTGCGCCGCGCGGAAGACCTGGAGAAGGTGGCCGGGCTCGTCATCCCCGGGGGTGAGTCCAGCGTGATGGACAAGCTCAGCAGGCTCTTCGGGCTGGCCGAGCCGCTCAAGGCGGCCATCGCATCCGGACTTCCGGTATACGGCACCTGCGCAGGCCTCATCATGCTCTCGAACACCGTGCTCGACGCGATCGAGGGGCAACAGAGCCTCGGCGGGCTCGACATCGACGTTCGCCGCAACGCCTTCGGCTCGCAGACCTCCTCGTTCGAGGTCGATCTCGATATCCCCGCCGTCGGCGAAGAGCCGATGCACGCGGTGTTCATCCGCGCGCCCGTGGTCGAACGGGTCGGTTCCGACGTGACCGTTGTCGCCGCACTCAGCGACGAACGGGTGGTCGCCGTCGAACAGGACAACCTTCTCGGCACGTCGTTCCATCCGGAGATGACCGGTGACACGCGCTTCCACCAGTACTTCCTCGATCGGGTGGAGCAGGTCGGATTCCGCAGCCCCGCCTGAGCGAGCCGGAATGGAGTGCCGTGGCTGGATAGAATGTCGAGCATGTCAGGTCACTCCAAGTGGGCAACCACGAAACACCAAAAAGCGGTCAAGGACTCGCGTCGCGCCAAGTCATTCGCCAAACTCATCAAGAACATCGAGGTCGCCGCAAAGCTCGGCGGAGCTGACCTCGCCGGAAACCCGACGCTCGTCGATGCCGTCCAGAAGGCCAAGAAGACCTCGGTTCCCAACTCGAACATCGACTCCGCGATCAAGCGCGGCTCCGGCCAGCTCGGCGAAGCGGTCGACTACCAGACCATCATGTACGAGGGCTACGCCGCGGGCGGAGTCGCCCTCCTGATCGAGTGCCTCACCGACAACAAGAACCGCGCAGCAGCAGACGTGCGCACCATCGTGAGCCGCAACGGCGGCACCATGGGCGACCCGGGCAGCGTCGCATACAACTTCAGCCGCAAGGGCGTCATCTCCGTCACCAAGACCGACGAGGTGAGCGAGGATGACATCCTGGCTGCCGTGCTCGATGCCGGCGCCGAGGAGGTCAACGACCGGGGTGCCGGATTCGAGATCGTCACGGAACCACACGACCTGGTGGGTGCCCGCACCGCGCTGCAGGAGGCCGGCATCGACTACGACGCCGCCGACATCGAGTTCGTGCCCGGCCTGACCATCGAGGTCGACGTGGAGACCGCGCGCAAGGTGTTCCGCCTCATCGACGCACTCGACGACAACGACGACGTGCAGAACGTCTACGGCAACTTCGACGTCCCCGCCGAGGTGCAGGCGATCCTCGACGAGGAGGAGTAGGAACCGCAGGCGTGACGATCCGGGTGCTGGGCATCGACCCCGGCCTGACCCGCTGCGGCGTCGGGATCGTGGATGTCGCAGCCGACCGTTCGGCATCGCTCGTCTGGGTCGAGGTCATCCGCACCTCGCCGGACATGCCGCTCGAACAGCGGCTGCTCTCGGCCGGCACGGAGATCGAGCGGCTCTTCGAGGAGTACCGGCCCGAGGCGTTCGCGATCGAACGGGTCTTTGCCCAGCACAACCTGAGAACGGTGATGGGCACCGCCCAGGTCAGCGGGGTCGCACTGCACATCGCGGCGCGGCACGGCCTCACCGCGGGCCTCCACACGCCGTCCGAGGTCAAGGCGGCCGTGACGGGCTATGGATCTGCGGGCAAGAAGCAGGTCGCGACGATGGTCGCCCGCGTGCTCGGCCTGGCGGAGCTGCCGAGCCCGGCAGACGCATCCGACGCCCTTGCCATAGCGCTGTGCCACGCATGGCGCACTCCCGGCCTCGTCTCCGGAGGCAGACCTGCGTCGGAGACACCGGGCGCCGGCCTGACTCCGGCACAGCAGGCGTGGCTCGCCGCGGAACGCTCCACGGCGAAGTCGGCGGTAAAACGTAGGCTGTCCCCATGATCTCCTCGGTACGCGGCACAGTTCTGTCCGCGGCCGGGACCCGGGTTGTCATCGAGGTCGGAGGAATCGGCCTCGCGATCACCGTGACGCCACAGCATGCCCTGACGCTGCGCGTCGGGAGCGAGGCGGCCATGAGCACCGCCCTGATCGTGCGGGAGGACGACCTCGCGCTCTTCGGGTTCTCCGATGCAGAGGAACTCGCCGTCTTCGACCTGCTCCGCGGGGTCACCGGCGTCGGTCCCAAATCGGCCATGGGCGTGCTCGCCGTCATGACCCCGTCGGACATCGCCGCAGCGATCGCGGTCGAGGACGACGGCGCCTTCCGCAAGGTCTCCGGAATCGGTCCGAAGACGGCAAAGCTGATCATCGTCTCTCTCGCGGGCAAGATGCACGTGAGCGTCGGCACGGCCCGGGCCGCTTCCGCTCCGGCATCGCTCGGCGAAAGCGTGCTGGTCGCACTCGTCGGGCTCGGTTGGCCCGAGCGCGTTGCCGCCCAGGCCGTGGAGGACGCACTCGCCCAGACGGCAGGCGAGGCACTCGAGGTTCCCGCGCTGCTGAGGCTCGCCCTCAGCCAGCTCGGCCCGCAGAGCGCGGGTGGAAAGGGCGCATCGTGAGCGAGAACGTGGCGAGCGGCCCGTCCAACGCGGTCGCCCGCCCCACCCCGGAGTCGGATGCCGAGCTCGCCTTCGAGGGTGCGCTCAGGCCGAAGACGCTCGCAGAGTTCGTCGGGCAGTCGAAGGTGCGAGCGCAGCTGCAACTGTTGCTGAGTGCCGCGTCACTGCAGAACCGCACCCCGGATCACATTCTCCTGGCCGGTCCACCCGGGCTCGGCAAGACGACCCTCGCGATGATCGTTGCGGAGGAGAGCGGTCGACCGCTGCGGATGTCGAGCGGCCCGGCCATCCAGCACGCGGGCGACCTCGCTGCCGTGCTGTCGTCGTTGGTCCCCGGCGAGATCCTGTTCATCGATGAGATTCACAGGATGACGAAGTCCGCCGAGGAGATGCTCTACCTCGCCATGGAAGACTTCCGAATCGACATCATGGTCGGCAAGGGCGCGGGAGCGACCTCCATTCCGCTCGAACTCGCCCCGTTCACCCTCGTCGGCGCGACCACGAGATCTGGTCTGCTGCCCAATCCGCTCAGGGATCGGTTCGGCTTCACGGCTCACCTCGAGTTCTACGCGAATGACGAGCTCGAGCAGGTGCTGACCAGGGCGGCGACGTTGCTGGACCTCCCGATCGACAGATCCGCCCTCGCCGAGATTGCCGGACGCTGCCGCGGAACACCGCGCATCGCCAATCGCCTGCTGAGAAGGGTGCGAGATTACTCCCTCGTTCACGGCTCCTCCGGACTGGATGCCGTGCACGCGGCACTCACGCTCTACGACGTCGACGAGTTGGGCCTCGATCGCCTGGATCGTGCGGTCATGGACATCATCCTGACGCGCTTCGACGGCGGACCGGTCGGGCTGGGCACGCTCGCGGTGTCCGTGGGGGAGGAGGCCGAGACCATCGAGGCCGTGGTCGAGCCCTTTCTCGTGCGAATCGGTCTGCTCTCCCGAACACCTCGTGGGCGCGTCGCGACACGGGCGGCCTGGAAGCACTTCGGCCTCGAGCGCCAGAGCGAGGCGCTCTTCGGCGATGACCTATAATTCAAACTGGCTTCACAGCGGCCATCTCTAAACTTCAAGGCTTATCCCACAACCACCTCCGGAAGGTTCGTTCGCACCATGCCCACAGAATTCATACTCATCGCGGTCGCACTCGCGGTGTTCATCTTCTTCCAGTTCCGGTCTTCACGTAAGCGTGCGAAGCAGGCCGAGGAGCGCCGGGCGACGATCGTTCCCGGCGTCGAGATCATGACCAACTACGGGCTCTACGGCACGCTCATCGATCTCGATGAGGACACCAACATCGCGCTCGTCGAGACCACGCCGGGAACGGTGCTCAAGATCCACCGCCAGACGATCCTCAAGGCCGTCGAGGACGAGACCCCGGTGGAGACCACCGAGCCCAGCGATGAGGTCAAGGAGGCGGATCTCAACGCAGACCACGCCATCCCTGCCGATGAGCCCCAGTTCGGCGAGCGGATCGAGCCGACGGCGAAGAAGCCGTCTCGTGGCAGCAAGAAGACCACAGACTAACCACTAACCTGTTGTGTGCCCGTGCGCGACTCGTGCGGGGCAGGTCTGAGGTGCGTCCATCGTCGCAGACCGCGTCGCACGCGTAGAAAGCTGAGTACCCGTTGGCAGCACGTAACACCCCGGTCAGGAAAGCCTGGCGGTCACTCACCTGGCTTCTGGTCATCGTGGCGGTTCTCGGCGGGCTGAACGGCGCGGGCATGATCTTCGACGGTGCGGCTCCCGTGCCGAAGCTCGCGCTCGACCTCGAGGGCGGAACCGAGATCATCCTCGCCCCCAAGATCGCCGAAGGGGCGGCGCAGCCCACGAGCGATCAGCTCAATCAGGCCGTGTCGATCATCCGTCAGCGTGTCGATGCCTCCGGTGTGTCCGAGGCGGAGATCAACACCCAGGGCGGACAGAACGTCGTCGTCTCGATCCCGGGCGTCGCCGACCAGGCCACGATCGACCGAATCGAGTCGAGCGCCAAGCTCGAATTCCGTGCTGTGCTGCAGACGGATGCCGCGAGCAACACGAGCGCGGGCCCGACCCCGGCGCCGACCGCGTCGACCACCGCGACTGACGGTGCGACCCCGGGCGCGGATGCCACGACTCCGAGTACGACTCCAACACCGAGCGGTACCCCGACTGAGAACACGACCGAGCCCAAGAACGCGAGTGATCCGGCCTGGATCACACCCGAACTGGCAGCGAAGTTCGCGAGCTTCGACTGCAGCAGTGCGGAAGAGAACGGCGCGAACGTCGCCGACCCTGACAAGCCCCTCATCACCTGCGATGACCCGAGCTCCCTCGACAAGGGACAGCAGCTCACCAAGTACATCCTCGGCCCGGTAGAGGTCTCCGGTGAGACGATCTCTGACGCCTCCGCGGGCCAGGTTCCCACGAGCCAGGGCGCCGTCACGGGCCAGTGGGCGGTCAACATCGTCTTCAACAGCAAGGGCGCGAAGGAATTCGGTGACGTGACGACTCGCCTCTACACGTTGACCGGCGCGCGTCACCAGTTCGCCATCGTGCTCGACGGCCAGGTGATCTCAGCGCCGACGACCAACGCCGTGATCACCAACGGGAAGCCGCAGATCACCGGAAACTTCACCCAGGCGACCGCGAAGACCCTCGCTGACCAGCTGAAATTCGGGGCACTGCCCATTGGCTTCCAGGTGCAGAGCAAGAACCAGATCTCCGCGACCCTGGGGAGCACCCAGCTGCAGAGCGGCCTTCTTGCCGGCCTCATCGGCCTGATCCTGGTCGTCATCTACTCGCTGTTCCAGTACCGCCTCCTCGGTCTGGTCACCGTCGCGTCGCTCGTCGTGGCCGCGACCATCACCTATCTGTTCGTCACGCTGCTGTCGTGGCGCGAGGGGTACCGGCTGTCTCTCGCCGGTGTCGCCGGATTGATTGTCGCGATCGGAATCACGGCGGACTCGTTCATCGTCTACTTCGAGCGAATACGCGACGAACTGCGCGATGGCAGGGCTCTGCCCTCCGCTGTCGAGGCGGGCTGGAAGCGCGCCATCCGCACCGTTCTGGCATCGGACACGGTCAACTTCCTGGCGGCAGGCATCCTGTTCATCGTCGCGGTCGGAAACGTGAAGGGCTTCGCTCTCACCCTCGGTATCACGACGATCATCGACATCGTGGTCGTTGCGCTGTTCACGCACCCGGTGCTCCAGCTTCTTTCGCGCACGGCGTTCTTCTCCGAGGGCCACCGCTTCAGCGGCCTCGACCCGAAGGCACTCGGTGCGGTCTATCGAGGCAGGGCCAGTTTCCGTGAACCCGTCGGCGTCTCCGCGGCCAAGAAGGCCAGCAGCGCGAAAGAGGCTGCCAGGCGGCAGACCATCGCAGAGCGCAAGGCGGCCGAACAGAACAAACCCGGCACCAAGGGGAAGGATTCCTGATGGCCAGCTTCTCCAATTTCGGTAACGACCTCTACACGGGTGCGCGCTCCTACGACATCGTGGGCAAGCGGAAGATCTGGTACATCGTCGCCGCCGTACTCATCCTCACCGCGATCATCGTTCCGGTGATCCGTGGCGGGTTCGTCTTCGGCATCGAGTTCCGTGGCGGTTCGCAGTTCCAGGTATCGCAGACCAGCCAGCTCGACCAGACCTTCGCCGCGAACACCGTCAAGGATGTCGCCCCGAACTCCAACCCGACCGTCACGATCATCGGCGACCACTCTGTGCGCATCCAGACGGACCAGCTCACCGACACGCAGACCGTGGACATCCAGGCCGCCCTCGCCAAGGCCTATGACGTACCGACAAAGCAGGTCACGACATCCTTCATCGGTGCCACCTGGGGCCAGGACATCACCAAACAGGCCATCACGGGTCTCGTCATCTTCGTGCTTCTCGCCGGGGTCGTGATGGCGCTGTACTTCCGCACCTGGAAGATGTCGCTCTCGGCGATCATCGCGCTGCTGCACGACCTCGTGATCACCGCGGGTTTCTACGGCATCCTCGGGTTCGAGGTCACGCCCGCGGCCGTGATCGGATTCCTCACCATCCTCGGATACTCGCTCTACGACACGGTGGTGGTCTTCGACAAGATTCGAGAGAACACGATGGAAGACGGCGCGGAGTCGTCGCACCGCACCTTTGCCGAATCGGTGAACTATGCCGTCAACCAGACGCTCGTGCGCTCGATCAACACCTCCGTCGTGGCGATCCTGCCGGTGGCGGGCATCCTCTTCATCGGTGCCCTGTTGCTCGGCGCGGGAACCCTTCGAGACATCTCCCTCGCCCTGTTCATCGGAATCCTGGTCGGAACCTATTCCACGATCTTCATCGCCGCTCCGTTGTACGCGCAGCTGCGCGGTTACGACGAGTCGGTGAAGAAGCAGGACAAGCGTGTGCTGTCCGCGCGACAGGCCAGCCTCGTCGAGTAGTCGGCCCGCGTCCCATGCACACGCGCCCTGAGCGAACGAGCACCGATCGTGCAGGCCACGATGCTAGCTTGACTGTGTTGGTTCGCTGCGGGGAGGAACGGTGATGACCGGGACCACGACGCACGGCTCCACCGCCCAGGAAAGCACTGGACACGGGCAGAGCGTTGCGTCGCTGCGCGCCCTCCTGCCACGCCTGTTCTCGAAGGCCCAGCCCACGGGCGCGGTCGATCGCCTGATCAAGACGGTACGGTCCCACCACCCCAAGGCGGACACCGCGATCATCGAGCGGGCATACACCGCCGCCGAGCTCGCACACCGCGGACAACTGCGCAGGAGCGGCGAGCCGTACATCACCCACCCGGTAGCCGTCGCGCAGATCCTGGCGGACCTTGGTATCGGCCCGAAGACGCTCGCGGCCGCGCTTCTCCATGACACGGTCGAAGACACGGACTACACCCTCGACAGACTGCGCGATGACTTCGGCGACGAGGTCGCGATGCTCGTCGACGGAGTCACCAAACTCGACAAGCTCAAGTACGGCGACAGCGCGCAGGCCGAAACCGTGCGCAAGATGGTCGTCGCGATGTCCAAGGACATCCGCGTGCTCGTCATCAAACTCGCCGACCGGCTGCACAACGCGAGGACATGGGGCTTCGTGCCCACGGAGTCCGCCACGAGAAAGGCGCAGGAGACCCTCGAGATCTACGCGCCGCTCGCGCACAGGCTCGGAATCCAGGCGATCAAGTGGGAGCTCGAAGACCTCTCGTTCGCCGTGCTGTATCCGAAGCTGTACGTGGAGATCGAGAGCCTCGTCAAACAGCGCACTCCCGAGCGCGAGGAGTTCGTGCAGCACGTCATCGACCTGGTGAATGAGGATCTCAAGGCATCGAGGATCAAGGGCAAGGTCGTCGGCCGCCCCAAGCAGTACTACTCGATCTACCAGAAGATGATCGTGCGCGGACGCGAGTTCGACGAGATCTACGACCTCGTGGGCATCCGCGTACTCGTGAGCACCGTGCGCGACTGTTATGCGGTGCTCGGGTCCATCCACGCGAGGTGGAATCCCATCCCCGGTCGCTTCAAGGACTACATCGCGACCCCGAAGTTCAACCTGTACCAGTCGCTGCACACCACCGTGATCGGGCCGCAGGGGCGCGCCGTCGAGATCCAGATCCGCACGGAAGAGATGCACCAGCGCGCCGAGTTCGGTGTGGCTGCGCACTGGAAGTACAAGGAGCGCGTCAACGGCAAGGGCGTCGGAGGCGGGTTCAGCGGCGATACCGACATGGCCTGGCTCGCGCACATCACCGACTGGCAGGCGGAGACCTCCGATCCGAACGAGTTCCTCGACTCGCTGCGATTCGAGATCGGCGCGAAGGAGGTCTACGTCTTCACGCCGCAGGGCAAGGTCATCGGGCTGCCCGCCGGTGCGACACCGGTCGACTTCGCGTACTCCGTGCACACGGAGGTCGGGCACCGTACGATGGGGTCCAAGGTCAACGGCAGGCTCGTTCCACTCGAGACCACTCTCACCAGCGGCGATGTCGTCGAGGTCTTCACCTCGAAGAATCCGGATGCGGGCCCCAGCCAGGACTGGTTGAACTTCGTCAAGAGTCCACGGGCTCGTAACAAGATCAAGCAGTGGTTCACCAAGGAGCGCCGCGACGAGGCGATAGAGCAGGGCAAGGACGCGATCGCGCGCGCGATGCGCAAGCAGAACCTTCCCCTGCAGAAGCTCATGAACCAGAACTCGTTCGGCGAGGTTGCCGCGCAGATGCGGTACGAAGACGTCTCGGCTCTGTACGCCGCCGTCGGCGAGGGGCATGTCTCCACCCAGTCCGTGATCGAGAAGGTCCTGGTCTCCCTGCACGCCGAGGCGGAGACCGAAGACCCGGAGACCCTGTTCCCGACCAAGGGCCGCGGCCGACAACTGCGTCACAGCGACTCCGGCGTGCTCGTGCGGGGTGCGCCGGACATCCTGGTGAAGCTCGCAAAGTGCTGCACCCCTGTTCCGGGCGACGAGATCGTGGGCTTCGTCACGCGCGGCTCCGGCGTCTCTGTGCACCAGGCGAGCTGCCACAACGTCAGCTCGCTGCAGACCGAGCCCGAACGCATGATCGAGGTCGAGTGGGCCCCGTCATCCTCGAGCCTGTTCCTCGTGCAGATCCAGGTGGAGGCGCTCGACCGCTCCGGACTGCTCTCCGACGTCACACGCGTGCTCTCCGAAAGTCACGTCAATATCCTCTCCGCGACCGTCTCGACGTCGAGCGACCGCCTCGCGGTCAGCCGCTTCGTCTTCGAGATGGGAGATACGACGCACCTCGATCGGGTGCTGAACGCGGTTCGTCGGATCGACGCCGTGTACGACGTGTACCGCGTCAGCGACGGCTGATCTCGAGCCGAGCGGCGTCGGCCAGGCGCACCATGGCCTGGTTTCTCCTGGGGAGGTTTCGCCTGCTGTTCATTGCGCTGCGGCAGTCTTCCGGCCCAAATGTGCCGAGCACCATGAGCCTGGCGAGAACATCGCGGTCGCTCGTCTCAGATGCGGTTCCCGACCTCGCGATGTCGACGGCGGTCCGCAGCGGCGTCGTCAGCCGCAGCCCCTCGACCGTGACGTATTCCGTGTCGCCGATAACCACCTCGCGCAGCCTGTGCGGGGCCGCTGCCGACATGCTGATCCTGGCGCCGGCGGCGGCACAGAACTGCTGCCGGTCCGGCGGCCACAGCCGCGCACCCCAGACCCACGCGGCCGAATACTGCTCCGCAATCAACCGAGGCGGTGCCATCGCGGCGAGGACCGCAGCGCGATGTCGCAGGTCGTCCGGCTCGTCGACGGGGGAGAAGTAGCCGTCGATGCCTCTGAGCTCACCGTCGAGTCGTGCGGCGCAGAGCTCGGCAAGCGGCAGGTCGGCGACGGACAACACCGGGGGCAGGCGAAGGCTCATCCGCCCATCGTGCGCCCGCGAACGGCATTGACCGACGACTGGAGCGGAATTGTGGAGAGTCGATGCCCTGTGGAGGGATGCCGCTACTTGCCGAGTGCGTCCAGCCAGACCCTGCGCGCGTCAAGCGCCTCCTGGGCCTCGGCGATCTTGCGCGTGTCTCCCTCGCCCTGGGCATCCGCCAATTCCTTCTCGAGCTTGGCAATGGCAGCCTGAAGCTGGCTGGCCAAACCCTCTGAGCGAGCCTCACGCTCCGGGTTGTGCTTCTCCCAGTGTTCCTCGTCCAGGCGGCGTACCGCGGCTTCCACCTTGCGCAGGCGATCTTCAACGGTTCTCACCTTGTCGCGTGGCACCTTGCCGATGCGATCCCAGCGCTCCTGCACGGACAACAGGGCCTCTCGGGCGCGAGTGCGATCCTTCTCCGCCAGCAATAGTTCCGCTTCCTCGAGCAGCGCAAGCTTGAGCTCGAGGTTCGCCGCGAACTCCTCATTGTCCCGGGCGTCGATCTCGGACTTGGCCGAGTACAGCGCATCGCCCGCCAGCTTGAACCTGGCCCAGAGCGCATCGTCGAACTTCTTGCCCGCGCGGCCGGCGGCCTTCCAGTTGTCGAGCAGGGTGCGATACGCGGGAATGCCCGCGGCACCCTGGGGCACGAGAGCCTCGGCGCTCTCCACGAGCTGTTGCTTCCGGGACCTCGCGTCCCTGTGGGCGGAGTCGAGTTCGGCGAAGAACGCCTTGCGGTTGTTCTCGATGACGGTGCGTGCCGCGCGAAAACGCTTCCACAGCTCGTTCCCCTCCGCCTTGGGAAGACGGGGACCTTCCGCCTGGTGCTTCTGCCAGCGGGCGAAGACATCATCGAGTTGTGCGCTCAGCTGCTTCCACTGGACCTTGGAGGGGTCCTGAGCCGCGAGCTTCTCGGCCTCGATGACGAATTGTTCGCGCTCGGCAAGCGCTGCATCCAACGCCGCCTTGCTCTCGGCCGTGTGCTTCTCGGCGAGTTCACCGGCGGCACCCTCGAGGCCATCGAGCCGGGAACGGAGCGATGCGAGGTCGCCAACGGCGTTGGCGGTGGCAACCGTTTCCTTGAGCGACGCGATCGTCTTGGCGACGTCAGCGGACGCCGTGCCACGCTTGATGCGCTGTTCGAGTAGAGTCACCTGGCCTGCGAGTTCCGTGTACTTTCTCTCGAAGTACGCGAGCGCCTCTTCGGAAGTCCCGTCGGGAAACTGGCCTACCGCGCGTTCGCCGTCACCTTCACGCACGTAGACGGTTCTTGACTCGTCCACGCGGCCCCAGGGGGCTTGATCGTTCGCTACCACGTGTCTCACCTTGCTGCTCGGGCCAATGGGTTGGCTGACCGGCCACAAGCCTATTGCACCCCGGTGTGTGCCCCCAGACGGAATTCGCAGACGGGCGGCGGAGGCTACTTCACCGACACTGCCGTGATCTTGGTGGGCACGGCCGGCGGACCGTCCGTCGACGGAGTCGAAGAGCCGGAGGCCGTGGCGACCCCCACATCCGCAATCTGCGAGACGAAGGAGTCGAGTCCGCTGGTCACCGACCCGAACACGGTGTAGCCGCCTGTCGAGGTGTCGAGCGTGGTCTTCTCATAGGTGATGAAGAACTGGCTTCCCTGGCTGTAGGGGTCGGCACCCCTGGCCATCGCAATCGTGCCAGCGGGGTACACGCCGTCCGCAGGGACGTTCTCGAGCGGACCGAAGCTGAAGCCGACGTCGCCCGTGCCGTCACCATTCACCGATCCACACTGGATGAGTTTCGCGGTGTCACTCGTCGTGAGCCGGTGGCACGTGCTGCCCTTCGAGGTGTAGAAGCCGTCTTTGGCCAGAGAGATGAACACGGATGCCGCCTGCGGCGCCTTCGCGCCGTCGAGGGTGATGCCGAGCGCGACGTCGTTGAGTGTGAGCGTTCCCGTCCAGGTGCGCCCCTCCGCAATCGATGCGGACGGAACGGTGCCCACATCCTGTCCCGTTGCGGCGGTGCTCGCGGGTGTGGGCGTGGCCGCGGCGGGAGTCTGGCTCGCGCTCGGTGAAGCGACCACCCTGCCCGGCCCGGAGGAGAAGTAGAAGACCTGGCTGGCCGTGGCCAGCGCCGCGACGACCAGAATGCCGCAGACCGCGAGAATATTGTCGCGCCGCCGCCGTTTCACCTGCCTGGCGTGCACGCTCTGCCGCGCGGTGTAGCGGCGCAGCCGATCCCGCGCCTCGCGTGCCTCGCGCTCGGCGTTCTTGCTCGGTGCCACTGATCCTCCATCGGGTACGGCGTTGTGTCGCTGGCGACAACTAGCATTGATTCTATGGTGGACGCCCAGCTCGGCTTGCGTGCGGGGACGACGCCGCTCGCGGTCCGGATGCGCCCGCGCAGTCTCGACGAGGTCGCGGGCCAGCGCCACCTGCTCACCCCGGGTTCACCGCTCGTCAGCCTCGCCTCGGACAAGACGGGGGAGCAGGGTTCGACCTCCGTGATCCTCTGGGGGCCGCCCGGCACGGGAAAGACCACGCTCGCCCAGGCGATCGCGAACAGCTCCGGACGGAAGTTCGTCGAGTTGTCAGCCGTGAACGCGGGTGTCAAAGACGTGCGCGAGGTCATGGAGGCGGCCATGTCATCCCGCGACCTGTACGGGGTGTCCACCGTGCTCTTCCTCGATGAGATCCACCGCTTCTCCAAGGCGCAACAGGATGCGTTGCTGCCAGGCGTCGAGAACGGCTGGGTGATCCTCGTCGCCGCGACAACGGAGAACCCCTCGTTCTCCGTCATCTCTCCGCTGCTGTCGCGCTCGCTCCTGCTCACCCTGGAGGCGCTCAGCGACGAGGACCTCGGCATTCTGGTCGACCGCGCCGTCTCCGACCAGCGAGGGCTGGATGACCGCATCGTGCTCGATCCGGAAGCGCGAGCGGCGATCATCCGGCTCGCCTCGGGGGACGCCCGCCGGGCGCTCACCGCGCTCGAGGCCGCAGCCCTCTCGGCGAGCTCCACGAGCACTGAGGGCAAGCCGGTCGTCCTCGCGGAGACCGTGGCCCTCGCGGTCGATCGCGCGCTCCTCCGCTATGACCGGAACGGCGACGAGCACTACGACGTGATCAGCGCATTCATCAAGTCCGTGCGGGGATCGGATGTCGACGCCGCGCTCCACTACCTGGCCAGGATGATCGAGGCGGGCGAGGATCCGCGGTTCATCGCGAGGCGCATCATCGTCAGTGCCTCAGAGGACATCGGCATGGCGGATCCCCAGGCCCTCGTGATCGCGATCGCGGCTGCCGACGCGGTGCAGTACATCGGCATGCCGGAGGGGCGCATCCCGCTCGCGGAGGCCGTTGTCTATCTCGCAACCGCGCCCAAGTCGAACGCGTCATACATGGCGATCGACGCCGCGCTGGCGGACGTGAGGGCTGGCAGGATCGGACGCGTGCCGAAGCACCTGCGCGATGCCCACTACGCGGGAGCCAAGAGACTCGGGCATGGCAAGGGGTACCTGTACTCGCACGACTCGGAGCTCGGTGTCGTGAAACAGCAGTACCTGCCGGACGTCCTGCGCACCGCGGAGTACTACCGCCCGAAGGACCGCGGAAACGAGCGCGAGGTCTCGCTCAGGCTTGAAAAACTGCGCAGGATCATTCGTGGCGAGTGAGTGTTGTGGGTGCGAGGGAGCTGATCTGCTAGCATTGACCCCGCCTACACGGGGTTTTCGCGCGCGGCTGCTGCGACGATCCTGATGGATGGGAAGCGTTCTTTAGCCGGACGGTACCCGCGGCACATCCCTCTTCTATAACTTCCGGCCAGTGCTGTGCTTACATAACGGCTGTGTTCGCACAGTGGCTGTGGTCCGGAATACCTGTCAGAAGACCGATGATTCAGTACCGAAAGGAAACCGTGTCTACCAAGTCACGTACTCGTAGCAAGACCCGCCTGTCGCGGGCGCTGGGCATTCCGCTCACCCCGAAGGCGGCAAAGGGATTCGAAAAGCGTCCGTACCCACCGGGGGAGCACGGCCGCACCAAGCGCAAGACCGACAGCGACTACGCCGTTCGTCTGCGCGAGAAGCAGCGCCTTCGTGCCCAGTACGGCATCCGCGAGGCCCAGCTCAAGATCATCTTCCAGGAGGCACGCCGTTCCGAGGGCCTGACCGGTGAGAACCTGGTCGAGCTGCTCGAGATGCGTCTCGACGCGATCCTGGTGCGAGCGGCGATCGCCCGCACCACGGCACAGGCCCGCCAGATGATCGTGCACCGCCACATCCTCGTGGATGGCAAGCGCGTCGACCGCCCGTCGTTCCGCGTCACCCCCGGCCAGCTCGTTCACGTCCACGCCAAGAGCGAGGGCATGGAGCCGTTCCAGGTCGCAGCCTCCGGCGGACACGTCGATGTCCTCCCGAAGACGCCCGGCTACCTCGAGGTCGAACTCGACAAGCTGCAGGCACGCCTCGTGCGTCGCCCGAAGCGTGCAGAGGTTCCCGTGACCTGTGAAGTCCAGCTGGTCGTCGAGTACTACGCCGCTCGCTAACCACGCGGGGCGCTGTTCAGCGCACTGCCCGGTTGCGGGTAGCTTCGGAGCGGGTCACCTTCGGGTGGCCCGCTCTTTCTCATCGTAAGCTTGAGCTTTGTCACGGCATACAGGACACCAGGCACGCAGCACACTCACTAGGGAGCAGCAGGGCATGAAGAACATACTGTGGCTGATCGTCGGCGTCGGCATCGGGTTCTACGCGGCACATCGCGTCAACCAGACCCCCCAGGGTCGCGCATTCTTTGCAGACGTCGATGCCAAGGCACGAGAATTCGGCGACGCGGTCGTCGAGGGATACAAGGCCCGCGAGGCGGAGCTGCGATCGGCTCTTGATGACGCAAACGACGTCATCTCCGACCTCACCCACCGCGGCTAGTACCCGGCGCGCACAGATTCCCGGACCCCCCTCCGGACCACTACACAGGAAGCCAGTACCCAGAACCCCATGCAGACCGCTGATATCCGTCAACGCTGGCTCGACTACTTCGCGGCGCGCGGTCACACGGTTGTGCCATCCGCGTCTCTCGTGAGTGATGACCCGACCCTGCTGTTCACGGTCGCGGGCATGGTTCCCTTTGTTCCGTATCTCACCGGCCTCATCCCGGCGCCGTATCCCCGCGCGACAAGCGTGCAGAAGTGCATTCGCACCCTCGACATCGACGAGGTCGGCAAGACTCCTCGCCACGGAACGTTCTTCCAGATGAACGGCAACTTCTCCTTCGGCGACTACTTCAAGGAGGAGGCGATCGGGTTCGCCTGGGAACTGCTCACGACTCCGGAGTCCGCCGGCGGATACGGCTTCGACGAGAAGGACCTCTGGGTCACCGTCTACAAGGACGACGACGAGGCGATCGCGCTCTGGAAGAAGATCGCGGGACTGCCGGACGAGCGCATCCAGCGCCTCGACATGGACACCAACTACTGGTCGACCGGGCTGCCCGGCCCGGCAGGACCGTGCTCCGAGATCTTCTTCGATCGCGGGCCGGCATACGGCCGCGATGGCGGCCCGGCCACCGATGACGATCGCTATGTGGAGATCTGGAACCTCGTCTTCATGCAGTACCTGCGCGGCGAGGGCGTCGGCAAGCACTTCGAGATCCTTGGCGAACTACCGAAGAAGAACATCGACACCGGAATGGGCCTCGAACGCGTCTCCTTCCTCAAGCAGGGCGTCGAGAATCTCTACGAGATCGACCAGGTGCGCCCCGTGCTCGACCGCGCTGCAGAACTGTCCGGTCGGCGCTACGGTGCCGCGCACGAGGATGACGTACGGATGCGCGTGGTCGCCGATCACGTGCGGTCTGCGCTCATGCTCATGTCCGATGGCGTTACTCCATCGAACGAGGGCCGCGGATACATCCTCCGCCGACTGCTCCGCCGCACCGTGAGATCGATGCGGCTGCTCGGCGTCGAGGACGCGACCTTCGCCGAGCTGTTCCCGGCATCCAGGGACGCCATGAAGGCCGCCTACCCCGAGGTCGAGACGGACTACGACCGGATCGGGCGCCTCGCCTACACCGAGGAAGACACCTTCCTCCGCACACTCGCGAGCGGGACGACCATCCTCGACACCGCCGTGGACAAGACCAAGAAGTCGGGCTCGGCCCAGCTCGCGGGCGACACCGCGTTCCTGCTGCACGACACCTTCGGATTCCCGATCGACCTCACGCTCGAGATGGCCGATGAAGCGGGACTCTCCGTCGACCGCGACGCCTTCGACAAGCTCATGGCCGAGCAGCGCAGAATGGCCAAGGCAGACGCCAAGGCAAAGAAGACCCTGCTCGCGGACCTCTCCGTGTACAGCGAATTCCGGGCAGCGGGAGAGACGTCCTTCACGGGGTACGACTACCTCACGACGGATTCCACCGTGCTGGGGATCATCGTCGACGGCGTCTCCGTCACTCGCGCCGTGATGGGCGACATCGCGGAGATCATCCTCGCCGAGACCGCGCTCTACCCGGAGTCCGGTGGCCAGGAAGCGGATGCGGGCAGCATCGTCGGCACCGGTTTCGATCTCGAGGTGCTCGACGTCCAGCGCCCGGTCAAGGGACTCATCAGCCACCGGGTACAGGTGCGCTCCGGCGAGGTCGGAGTCGGAGACGCCGCGACGAGCGTCGTGGATCCGGAGTGGCGCCGCGGGGCCACCCAGGCGCACTCGGCGACCCACCTCATCCACGCGGCACTGCGTCAGGTTCTCGGCCCGGAGGCGCACCAGGCCGGCTCGTACAACAAGGCCGGCTACATGCGGCTCGACTTCAACTGGAACCAGCCGCTGTCTCCGGCCACGCGGTCCGAGATCGAAGAGATCGCCAACTCCGCGATCCGCCAGAACCTCGAGGTCGAGACCAGGATCATGCCGCTTGCCGACGCCAAGGCGCTCGGAGCGATGGCACTGTTCGGAGAAAAGTATGGCGAGACCGTTCGTGTCGTCGACATCGGCGGCCCGTGGTCACGCGAGCTGTGCGCTGGCACTCATGTCGGGCGAAGCGCCGAGGTGGGCATGGTCAGCGTCATCAGTGAGAGCTCGGTCGGTTCGGCCAACCGGCGCGTGGAATCCCTCGTGGGTCTCGAGGCGTTCCACGATCTCACTGCGGAGCGTGCCATCGTGTCGCAATTGAGCTCAAGCCTGAAGACGCCGCGCGCGGAGCTCCCCGGCAGGATTTCGGAGCTCGTCTCGAGCCTCAGGGCGGCCGAAAAGCGCATCGCCGAGTTTGAGACCGCCGCACTGCTTGACCGGGTACCGGCACTGCTCGAGCGCGCGGTCACGGTCGGGTCGGTGACCTTCCTCGGTCTCGATGTCGGCAGACTCACGTCGTCCGATGAGCTGCGCACTCTCGTGACCACCGTTCGATCGCGACTGGGCACCGACCCCGCTGTCGTTGCCCTCGCCGCAGACGTCGATGGAAAGCCGGCGGTCATCGTCGCGACGAACGAACGATCGCGCGAGCTGGGCAATGCGGCCGGTTCCCTCGCCAAGAGTGCCGCAGCGATCCTGGGCGGCGGCGGCGGCGGCAAGGCGGATCTCGCGCAGGGCGGTGGATCCGAGCTCGCTGCCGTGCCCGCAGCGCTCGAGAAGATCCGCTCGTCGATCGCGGGCTGAGCCCGTGCGGTCGGGCGTGCGGATCGGCGTCGACGTCGGCAAGGCCCGTATCGGGGTGTCCAGGAGCGACTTCCACGGCATGCTCGCAACCCCCGTCGCTACTGTTGCCCGCGGCGACGGGGACTTCGCCGAGATCCTGCGGCTTGCAGGGGAGGAGAACGCCGTGGAGATAGTGGTCGGACTGCCTCTTGCCCTGTCCGGCGCCCACACCGCATCCACATCGGATGCAACCGAATTCGCGGCAGAACTCGACTCCCGCACGGAGCTCGACGTCCGCCTCGTGGATGAGCGGCTCTCCACCGTCTCTGCGCAGCGTGCGCTCCGGGCCTCCGGGCGCGACACCCGGTCGTCGCGCCAGATCATCGACCAGGTGGCAGCCGTTATAATTTTGCAACATGCGCTGGACTTCGAGCGCAGCGCTGGAATTCCGCCCGGCGTATTGGTCCACTCCGACGAAGGATCCGATCGTGGCGAATGAACCGAGCTGGGACGACATCTTCGCCTCACAACCCGGCGCGAACGCTCCGACCGGGGGCCTTCCGGCTTCCGGGGACGGACAGCCCCGGAGCAGGCGGGAGCTTCGCCAGGCGAATGTCCGGGGCGGCGGGCGTGGTGGGAGGGGACCGCGCAAGCGACGTCGCCTCACCTGGCTGTGGGTGCTGTTGGCGATCATCGTGGTCGCGGGTATCGGTGCGGGCTACGTCTGGGCCAATTTCCAGCCCCAGATCAGGCACGTCCTCGGTTGGGAGGAACCCAACGATTTCACCGGTTCCGGCACCGGCAAGGTCATCGTGACGATCAAGGACGGCCAGATCGGTGAGGATGTCGCGCGCACCCTCGCTGCGGCCGGCGTCACGAAGACCTTCGACGCCTTCTACGACCTGCTGTTGAAACAGAACCCGCAGGTGGATTTTCACCCCGGCAGCTACTCGCTAAAGAAAGAAATGAGTGCCAAGTCCGCTCTCAAGGCCCTCGAGGATCCCAAGAACAAGGTTGTGACGCGGGTCGTCCTCCCCGAGGGCATCACGGTCAAGGGTGTGATTGCACGACTCGCGGACCTCAGCCAGGCAACCGGCATCACGAAAGACCAGCTCACGGCTGCTGCCGCGGACTACACGTCCTACGGACTGCCGCCCGAGGCACCCAGTCTTGAGGGCTATCTCTTCCCCGCAACCTACTCGCTCGACCCCGGAACCACGGCGCACAAGATCTTCCAGACCATGGTCGACACGATGTTCAAGCAACTCGATGCGGACGGCGTTGCGGTTGCCGATCGCCATCACGTGCTCACCCTCGCGGCGCTGACCCAGAAAGAGGGCGGCAGCGACTCCGACTTCTACAAGGTCGCGCGCGTCTGGGACAACCGCATAGCGCAGGGCATGCACCTGCAGTCCGATGCGACGGTCAGCTATGGCGTCGGCGGCACCACGATCTCCACCACGCCCGAAGAACGCGCCGACAAGAGCAATCCGTACAACACCTACGCGAACGCGGGGCTGCCGATCGGGCCGATCTCGAACCCTGGACAGGCGGCGATCGACGCGACGCTGCATCCCGCGGATGGACCGTGGCTGTACTTCGTGCTCGTCAACGGCGAGACCGGGGAAACCGTGTTCTCGACGACACTCGCCGACCACAACGCGGCGGTCAAGCAGTGGCAGGCCTGGCTGAGGGCGCATCCGGGCTTCGACGGGTGAACGTTCCCGACCGGCGACTCGCGGTGCTCGGCTCACCGATCGCACACTCAAAGTCTCCCGCACTGCACCGTGCGGCCTATGCCACGCTCGGACTGGCCTGGCAGTACGACGCCATCGAGACAGACTCCGACGATCTGGCGTCGTTTGTGGACTCACGCGATATGCAGTGGCGCGGGCTGTCCCTGACGATGCCACTCAAGCGTGCGGTGCTCCCTCTGCTCGACAGCGTCGATCGTGTCGCCGCGCAGGCCGGGGCCGCGAACACCCTGCTGTTCGACGACGCATCCGCCCGGCGAGTGCTCCGAGGTTTCAACACGGATGTCTACGGTATAGCGACCGCATTCCGGGCTGCGGGGAACGACTCTCTTCGCACCGTGTACCTGCTCGGCTCCGGCGCAACCGCGACTTCCGCGCTTCTCGCCGTCGCCTCGCTCGGGGCCGAGCGGGTTGTCATATTCACCCGCACTCCGATCGGTGCCGCTCCACTGGAGACGCTTGGTACAGACCTCGGCGTGAGCGTCGAGGCACGGGGCCGCGACACCCACACCCCGGCGTTCGCACCGGATGCCGTCATCAGCACGATCCCGGGCGGCACACACCACGGGTATTCCTTCGACCAAGAGACGATGAACCGCTCTGTGCTGTTCGACGTCGCGTACGATCCGTGGCCGAGCACGCTCGCGACCGAGTGGCTGGCCGCGGGGGGATCCGTCATCTCCGGGCTCGAGATGCTCCTGCACCAGGCGCTCGCCCAGGTGCGAATCTTCGTGGGAGGCGACCCGGATTCCCCCCTCGCGAACGAGTCCGCCGTGCTCGGAGCCATGCGCGACAGCATCTCCTGAGCGATCGGGACGTCACGACTGCGTGAGGCGCCCGCGGGCTGTGGGAGGATTCTTCTATGCTTCGTTGGTTGACCGCAGGAGAATCGCACGGCCCCGAACTCATCGCGATCCTGGAAGGCCTCCCCGCCGATGTTCCAGTGTCTCTCGATGGCGTACGGGCCGATCTCGCGCGCCGCAAGCTCGGCTACGGCCGCGGTGCACGCATGAAATTCGAGGAGGATGAACTCCACCTCTCCGGCGGCGTGCGATTCGGTCGCAGCATGGGAAGCCCCATCGCACTGCGGATCGGAAACACGGAGTGGCCTCGCTGGGTCGACGTGATGAGCGCGGAGCCGGTCGACCTCGACACTCTTCCCAAGGGCCGTGGCGCCGCGCTCACTCGCCCGAGGCCCGGTCACGCCGACCTCGTCGGAATGCAGAAATACGCCTTTCCCGAGGCGCGAAACGTCCTTGAGCGCGCCAGTGCACGAGAGACCGCCGCACGGGTCGCCCTCGGCGCCGTCGTACGCGGCTTCCTCTCGGGGCTCGGTATCGAGCTCGTGAGCCACACCCTCTCCATCGGCCCCGTGCGCGTGCCGGAGGGCAGCAGGCTTCCCACGGCCGCGGATGTCGACACCCTCGACGCTGATCCGCTCCGCTGCTTCGACCCGGAGACATCCGCTCGCATGGTGGCGGAGGTCGACACTGCGCATGACGACGGAGACACCCTGGGCGGTGTCGTCGAGGTACTCGCGTACGGAGTCCCCCCGGGCCTCGGGTCGTACACCCACTGGGATCGCAGGCTCGACTCTCAACTCGCCGCCGCCCTCATGGGCATCCAGGCGATCAAGGGTGTCGAGGTCGGCGACGGCTTCCTCACGACGACGCGCAGGGGTTCCCAGGCGCACGACGAACTGTTCGAGTCCGCCAGCGGAATCACCCGGGCGAGCGACAAGGCCGGCGGAACCGAAGGTGGAATGAGCACGGGAACGGTTCTCCGGGTCCGCGCGGGCATGAAGCCCATCTCCACCGTGCCCCACGCCCTTCGCACGGTGGACATCGCGACGGGAGACGCCGCCGAGGCGCACCACCAGCGTTCGGATGTCTGCGCCGTTCCCGCGGCAGGAGTGGTCGCAGAGGCGATGGTCGCCCTGGTTCTCGCGAACTCGGTTCTCGAGAAGTTCGGGGGAGACTCCCTCGCGGAGACGAAGCGCAACCTCGACGCCTACCTCGCCGCGATTCCGGAGAACCTGCGGACGTCCCCGGAATCGGAGCCGCTGCACTAGATGAGCAGTCACGGCGACGACAACGCGGTGCTGGCGCAGCTCGTGTTGATCGGTGCACCCGGAGCGGGCAAGACCAGGATGGGCAAGCGCCTGGCACGCATCCTGTCCGTACCGTTCATCGACACCGACAAGCGCATCGTGGCCGAGCACGGACCCATCGCCCAGATCTTCGCGGACTACGGCGAACCCTATTTCCGCGAACTCGAACGCGAAACCGTCGCCGAAGCACTTCGCGAGCCCGCCGTCGTCGCACTGGGAGGCGGTGCCGTGCTCGACGAGCAGACCCAGGCCGCCCTCACGGGCGCACCCGTCGTGCAGTTGACGGTGAGCGCCGAGGCCGTGGCCAAGCGCATCGGGGGCGGCAAGAGGCCCCTGCTCAAGGACGGTCTGGCCGATTGGACCCGGCTGGTCGAGCGCCGAAGGGCGATCTACGACCGCCTCGCGGCACGAAGCTGGGACACGTCCCTGAGACCTCTCGACGAGATCGCCGCCGAGATAGCCGAATGGCTCGGACGCGACCCAGTCGCGCGCACAGCAGCACACAGCAGATCAGCAAACAGGGAGCAGACGCAGTGACAACCTCCACCATCACCGTGGGCGGAACAGACCCGTACGATGTGATCATCGGGCGCGACATCCTCGATCAACTTCCGGGCCTGATCGGGACGGACGCGAAGAAGGTGCTCATCGTGCACCCGCCGACGCTCGGGGCACGCGCAGTCGCGCTGCGGGAATCCCTCGTGGACAGCTACGAGGTGCTCATGGCCGAGGTGCCGGACGGAGAGCCCGCCAAACGCGTCGAGGTCGCGGCCTTCTGCTGGCAGGTCATGGGCCTGTCCGATTTCTCCCGTGCGGATGTCGTGATCGGCTTCGGGGGAGGATCGGTCACCGACCTCGCCGGCTTCGTCGCGGCGACCTGGATGCGCGGGGTGCGCGTCCTGCAGGTTCCGACCTCGCTCGTCGGCATGGTCGACGCGGCCATCGGAGGAAAGGCCGCCGTCAACACCGCGCAGGGCAAGAACCTGGTCGGGATGTTCCACGCGCCGGCGGTCGTGCTCGCCGACCTGAACACGCTCGAGGGCATCAGCAAAATGGAGATCCTGGCCGGTTTCGGCGAGGTCGTGAAATACGGCTTCATCGAGCGTCCGGAGATCCTCGACATCATCGAGAAAGACGTCGATGCGGCCACGAACCCCGAAAGCGACGAGTTCCGCAGGCTCGTGGAGATCTCCGTCGAGATCAAGGCGCGGGTCGTCGCGGAGGACTTCAAGGACACGGGTCTGCGCGAGATCCTCAACTACGGGCACACGCTCGGGCACGCCATCGAGTACATGGAGCGCTACCTCTGGCGCCACGGTGCCGCGGTGGGAATCGGCATGGTCTACGCCGCGGAGCTCGCGAGGCTCGCGGGCAGGCTGCCCGACTCGATCGTCGATCGGCATCGCAGCATCCTCGAGTCCCTGCAACTGCCGACGACCTACCCGCTCGGCCGCTGGGAGACGCTCCTCGGCGTCATGCAGCGCGACAAGAAGACGCGTGGCGGCATGCTGAGGTTCATCGTTCTCGACGACCTGGCGAAGCCCACCGTGCTGACGGGCCCCGACCAGAGCCTTCTGTTCGCGGCGTACCAGGAGATCGGCGTCTGAGACGGTCCGTGCCCGATAAACTCGGCGCATGAGCAACGTCCTCGTCCTCAACGGCCCCAACCTCGGACGCCTCGGCTCCCGTGAGCCCGACGTCTACGGCAGCGGAACGCTCGACGAACTGCGGGAGATCCTGCAGCGCGAGGCCGCGCCGGAGTTCTCCATCGATCTTCGCCAGACGAACGACGAGGCCGAGCTGATCGGCTGGCTCTACGAGGCCGTCGACACGGCGACCCCGGTCATCCTCAACCCTGCCGCATTCACGCACTACTCGTACGCCCTCAGGGATGCTGCGGCGCTCGTGACCAAGGCCGGCGTCACGCTCATCGAGGTGCACATCTCCAATCCCCACACGCGCGAAAAGTTCCGCCACACGAGCGTCATCTCTGGCGTCGCGACCGGCGTCATCGCCGGGTTCGGGTTCGACTCGTACTCGCTCGCGCTCGAGGCCATTAAGAGAAACCCGCGCTGAACCGGTAAACTCGGGTTCTCAGCGCGCTCGCATGACAGGCGCGCAACCGAAACCCCACATGAACGGATCAGTACTCGTATGGCTTCAACCGCTGACATCAGGAACGGCGTAGTCCTCAACATGGACGGCGGCCTGTGGACCGTCGTCGAGTTCCAGCACGTCAAGCCTGGTAAGGGCGGCGCCTTCGTGCGCACCAAGGTCAAGAACGTCCGTACGGGCAAGACCGTCGACCGCACCTTCAACGCCGGCGCGAAGATCGAGATCGAGACCGTGGACCGCAGCGAGTTCCAGTACCTGTACAAGGACGGCGACGGCTTCGTCTTCATGGATGTCTCGGACTACGACCAGATCACCCTCACCGATGAGCAGGTCGGCGACGCCCCCAACTTCATGCTCGAGAACCAGAACGTGACGATCGCGCTGCACAATGGCGAGCCGCTCTACGTCGAGCTCCCCGCATCCGTCGTCCTCGAGATCACCCACACCGAGCCGGGCCTGCAGGGGGACCGCTCCACCGGCGGCACGAAGCCCGCGACCGTGGAGACCGGCTACCAGATCCAGGTTCCGCTGTTCCTCGAACAGGGCACCAAGGTCAAGGTCGACACGCGCACGGGGGACTACCTCGGCCGCGTCAACGACTGACCGCTTCCACCGCAACCGGAAGACATCGCATGAGTGCACGAACCAAGGCACGTAAGCGCGCGCTCGACCTGCTCTACGGAGCAGACCTGCGGGAGATCTCGCTCAACGCCGCCATCGCGATCGAGGCGGCGCACGACCTCGCCGAACCGAAGCGGTCGTCATCGTGGCCGTATGCTCGGCAGATCGTCGAGGGCATCGCCGCGCACGGCGACGAGATCGACGAACTGATCGAGACCTACGCGCAGGGCTGGACGATCAACCGGATGCCCGTGATCGATCGCGCGATCGTGCGCATCGGCATATGGGAGATCCTGTTCAACGACGAGGTACCAGACGGAGTCGCGATCTCCGAGGCCGTGGATGCCGCGCAGTCGCTCAGCACAGAGGACTCCGCAAGCTTTGTGAACGGCCTCCTCGGCAGGGTCGCGAAGACCCGATCCTGAGCATGCGCTAGGCTGGCACCACCAGACATCCTTTAAAGTCCGTCCAGAGAGACGGGGAAGGAGGTCAGATTGCCCGCACGTGTCGTGCTGCAGCAAGCTGATATCAGCCGCGCGCTCACCCGCATCTCGCACGAGATCCTTGAATCCAATCGTGGGGCGGACGGCCTCGTCATTCTCGGCATCCCGACCCGCGGTGCCACTCTCGCCAGGCGCATCGGTACGATCCTGAGCGAGATCTCCGGCGCCGAGATTCCGGTCGGCTCCCTCGACACGACGCTGTATCGCGACGATCTCCACCGCCATCCGACCCGCAGTCCAGCGCCCACCTCGGTTCCTCCCGGCGGCATCGACGGGCAGACCGTCGTGCTCGTCGACGACGTGCTGTATTCGGGGCGCACCATCAGGGCGGCGCTCGATGCCCTCGCCGATGTCGGGCGTCCGAGCATCGTGCGGCTGGCCGCGCTCATCGACCGCGGACATCGGGAACTGCCGATCAGGCCGGACTTCGTCGGCAAGAACCTGCCGTCGGCGCAACACGAACGGATCAACGTGCACCTCCAGGAGAATGACGGCGACGAGTTCGTGAGCATCGACGAGGCGGCGGCCGGGTCATGAGGCACCTCCTGAGCACTCGTGACCTCGCGCGCGACGAGGCCACCTCCATCCTGGATGTCGCGGAAGACATGGCGGATGTCCAGCTGCGCGAGGTGCGCAAACTCCCCACGCTACGCGGCAAGACCGTCGTCAACCTCTTCTTCGAAGACTCCACCCGCACGAGGATCTCCTTCGAGGCCGCGGCCAAGCGGCTCAGCGCCGACGTCATCAACTTCAGCGCCAAGGGATCCAGCGTCTCCAAGGGGGAGAGCCTCAAGGACACCGCGCAGACGCTCGCGGCCATCGGCGCTGACGCGGTCGTCGTGCGCCACCACGCGTCCGGAGCGCCCGCGGTGCTGGCCCAGAGCGGGTGGATCGATGCCGGCATCGTCAACGCGGGCGATGGCACGCACGAGCATCCGACCCAGGCCCTGCTCGACGCGTTCACCATCCGTCGGCGCCTCCACGGCACCGCAGCCAGGGGCAAGGCACTCGATGGGGTGAGCGTGACGATCGTCGGCGACATCCTGCACTCGAGGGTCGCACGTTCCAACGCCTGGCTGCTCACGACGCTCGGGGCGCACGTGAGCCTGATCGCCCCCGCGACCCTGCTTCCCTTCGGCGCAGCAGACTGGCCGGTCACCCTCGGCTACGACCTGGACGACGCCCTCGCGAGCAACCCGGACGTTCTCATGATGCTGCGCGTGCAGTCCGAACGGATGCACGCGGCGTTCTTCCCGAACGCGCGGGAGTACTCGAGGCAGTGGGGTCTCGACGATGAAAGATTCGATCGCCTCGGCGCCGGTACGATTGTGATGCACCCCGGCCCCATGAACCGCGGCCTGGAGATCTCCTCGCGAGCCGCAGACTCCGAGCGGTCGACGGTGCTCGAACAGGTCGCCAACGGAGTCTCGGTGCGGATGGCCGCGCTCTACCTCCTGCTGTCCGGAGCAGCAACGGTGGCACCTGGTCCGGTAACCGGTGAAGGAGCAGCGCAGTGAACGACATTCTCGTCAGGGGTGCGCGCCTCGCCGATGGCACGACAACGGACGTCCTGATCGATGCGGGCACGATCGTCGAGCTCGGCGGTTCCCTCTCCGCGAAAGCCACCACCGTGATCGACGCGGACGGGCTGATCGCACTCCCCGGGCTCGTCGACCTGCACACGCACCTTCGCGAACCCGGTTTCGAGCAGAGCGAGACCGTGCTGAGTGGCTCGCGCGCCGCAGCCATCGGCGGATTCACCGCAGTGCACGCCATGGCCAACACCTCTCCCGTCTCGGACACCGCGGGTGTTGTCGAGCAGGTGCAGTCGCTCGGGGAAGCCGCAGGCTACGTCACCGTTCGCCCCGTCGGAGCCGTCACGGCCGGACTCGCGGGGGAACGGCTCGCCGAGATCGGTGCCATGGCACGCAGCAGGGCCGGAGTTCGGGTCTTCTCTGACGACGGAAAGTGCGTCTCGGATGCCCTCCTCATGCGTCGCGCGCTCGAATATGTCGCGACCTTCGGCGGTGTCGTCGCCCAACACGCCCAGGAGCCACGCCTCACCGAGAACGCGCAGATGAACGAGGGAACGCTCTCGAGCACCCTCGGGCTGGCGGGCTGGCCCGCGGTCGCCGAGGAGGCGATCATCGCGCGCGACGTTCTCCTCGCACAGCACGTCGGTGCGAGGCTTCATATCTGTCACCTCTCCACGGCAGGTTCGGTGGATGTCGTGCGCTGGGCCAAGGCGCGGGGCATCGACGTCACGGCCGAGGTCACGCCACACCACCTGCTCCTCACCGAGCAGTTCGCACGCAGTTACGACGCGAGGTTCAAGGTGAACCCTCCGCTTCGCCGGGACGAAGACGTGGTCGCGCTGCGCGAGGGGCTCACGGACGGCACGATCGATATCGTCGCGACCGATCACGCACCACATCCGGTCGAGTCGAAGGATCGGGAGTGGGACTCGGCCGCGTTCGGCATGGTCGGGCTGGAGTCCGCGCTCTCGGTCGTGCAGGCCGCTGTCGTTGACAGCGGTGCACTCGGCTGGAGCGATATCGCTCGAGTTCTCTCTGCCACGCCCGCGGAGATCGGCCGCCTCGACGGCTATTCCGCCGGAATCGCACTCGGTGCTCCCGCAAACCTCGCCCTGTACGACCCCGAGGCGAGCAGGGTTTTCGACGTCGATGCCCTCAGGGGAAAGAGCGCCAATTCCCCTTATCTCGGCCGCACGCTCCCCGGCAAGGTGATGGCGACCATCCACAACGGATACCCAACGGTGCTCGAGGGGGAACTCCTCGCGCCCGAGGTCGTCGCACACTACGCAGGAGCACGCCATGAATAGAGCCATTGCAACGATCATCGTCGCCGTCGTCATCCTGCTGGTGCTCGTCGCGATGTACGCGGGCTGGCGCTCGAGGCAACGACGGCAGGCATCACTCGCCACCACACTCCCGGTGCCCGAGGACATCGGCGAGGAGTTGATCGCGCTCGACCTGCTCTACGTCGGAACGACGATCGCGGGAGAGCCGCTCAACCGAGTCGCGGTCTCCGGGCTCGGCTTCCGGGCGCGCGCATCCGTCACGGTCGCCAGGGCGGGAATCGTGCTCGCGATCGCGGGGGAGAGGGACGCCTTCATTCCCGCCGACGACATCCTCGGTGTCGACCGCGCCACCTGGGCGATCGACCGCGTGGTGGAGCAGGGCGGCCTGGTGTGTGTGAACTGGATGCTCGGGGACACCGCCGTCGACAGCTACTTCCGCGTCGTCGACCCTCCGGATCCCACCGGCCTCATCGACGCCATACACCTGACAATCGTCGGCACAGCCGACCAGAGAGGAACCCGCTAGTGGCTACCAGAGACCCCGCCGTACTCCTGCTCGAGGATGGAAGCCGCTACGTCGGCCGAGCCTACGGCGCACGCGGCCGAACTCTCGGTGAAGCGGTGTTCGCCACGGGCATGACGGGCTACCAGGAGACCATCACCGATCCCTCGTACGCCGGCCAGATCGTGCTCATGACCGCGCCGCACATCGGCAACACCGGAGTGAACGAGGTCGACAAGGAGTCGCACCAGATCTGGGTCGCGGGCTTCGTCGTGCGCGAACCATCCAGGATCGTCTCGAACTTTCGGGCGACAGGCTCTCTCGACTCGCAGCTCGAAGAACAGAAGATCGTCGGAATCAGCGGGGTCGACACCCGCGCGGTGACCCGACGCCTCAGGGACAGCGGGGCCATGCGAGCGGGGATATTCTCCGGACCAGATGCCGAGCTCACGGAGGAAGACCAGCTCGCCCTCGTGCGCGGTTCGAGCGAGATGACCGGCCTGAACCTCTCTGCGGTGGTGTCCACGGCGAAAGCGTTCACGATCCCCGCGGAGGGGGAGCCCATCGGCTCGGTCGCCGTGCTCGACCTCGGCGTCAAGGCATCGACTCTCAACTACCTCTCGGCGCGCGGTTTCGACGTGCACGTGCTGCCCCAGCAGACCACCTTCGACGAACTGCTCGCCACGAAGCCCGACGCGGTGTTCTATTCCAACGGCCCGGGTGATCCGGGGGCCTCAGACGCTCACGTCGAACTGCTCACCTCAGTACTGCGCCAGGGCCTGCCGTTCTTCGGCATCTGTTTTGGAAACCAGCTGCTCGGCCGGGCGCTCGGCTACGGCACCTACAAGCTGCCCTTCGGGCATCGCGGCATCAACCAACCCGTTGTCGACAGGGCAACGGGCCGCGTGGAGATCACTGCCCACAATCACGGCTTCGCCGTGGACGCGCCCCTCGACGGCATCTCGCAGTCGCCGGCCGGATTCGGTCGGGTGGAGGTCAGCCACGTGAATCTCAATGACGACGTCGTCGAGGGCCTCAACGCGCTCGACATCCCGGCATTCTCCGTGCAGTATCACCCGGAGGCGGCCGCTGGCCCGCACGACGCAAACTACCTCTTCGACAGATTCCGCGATCTGGTGCTCGCCCACCGCCCCGAGAATCCCAACACAGAGAACTCCAGCACCGAAAGCGACAACAAGTAATGCCGAAGCGCGAAGACATCACCTCAGTACTGGTCATCGGCTCAGGCCCGATCGTCATCGGCCAGGCGTGCGAGTTCGACTACTCCGGCACGCAGGCCTGCCGGGTTCTGCGCGAGGAGGGCGTGCGCGTCATCCTGATCAACTCGAACCCCGCGACGATCATGACGGACCCCGGGTTCGCCGACGCGACCTATGTCGAGCCGATCACCTGGCAGGTGATCGAGTCGATCATCCAGAAGGAGAAGCCGGATGCCATCCTTCCGACGCTCGGCGGGCAGACGGCGCTCAACGCCGCCATCGAGCTTCACGAGCACGGCATCCTCGAGAAGTACAACGTCGAGCTCATCGGAGCGGACTTCGACGCCATCCACCGCGGTGAAGACCGCCAGGTGTTCAAGGAGCTCGTCATCGAGTGCGGTGCAGAGGTCGCGCGCTCCCACATCGCGCACACGGTGGATGAGGCGCTCGGCTTCGCGGACGATCTCGGCTACCCGCTGGTCATCCGGCCCTCGTTCACGATGGGTGGGCTGGGTTCCGGCTTCGCCTACACGCCTGAAGAGCTCATCCGCATGGTCGGGGACGGCCTGCACCAGAGCCCGACCACGGAGGTGTTGCTCGAGGAGTCGATCCTGGGCTGGAAGGAATACGAACTCGAGCTCATGCGCGACTCCGCGGACAACACGGTCGTCGTGTGCTCGATCGAGAACGTGGACCCCGTCGGCGTGCACACGGGGGACTCCATCACGGTCGCCCCTGCGCTCACCCTCACCGACCGCGAGTACCAGAAGCTTCGCGACATCGGCATCGACATCATCCGCGCCGTCGGCGTGGACACCGGCGGCTGCAACATCCAGTTCGCGATCGATCCGGCCAACGGCAGGGTCATCGTCATCGAGATGAACCCCCGCGTCTCCCGCTCGAGCGCTCTGGCATCGAAGGCAACCGGCTTTCCGATCGCGAAGATCGCCGCGAAGCTCGCGATCGGCTACCGGCTCGACGAGATCCCGAACGACATCACGAAGGTCACCCCGGCGAGTTTCGAGCCGACCCTGGACTACGTCGTCGTCAAGGTTCCCCGCTTCGCGTTCGAGAAGTTCCCCGCCGCGGATGCCCGGCTCACGACCACCATGAAGTCGGTGGGCGAGGCGATGGCCATCGGTCGCAACTATGCCTCCGCACTGCAGAAGGCCCTGCGCTCTCTCGAGAAGCGCGGATCGAGCTTCCACTGGGACGGCGAGCCCGGAGACAAAGAGGAACTCCTCGCTCTCGCGAAGGTCCCAACGGACGGCCGTATGGTCACCGTGCAGCAGGCGCTGCGCGCCGGAGCGACGATCGCGGAGGTGTTCGACGCGACCGCCATAGACCCGTGGTTCATCGACCAGGTCGTGCTCATCAACGAGATCGCGGAGCAGATCGGTTCATCCGCCGCACTGGACGAAGATCTTCTGCGCCTCGCCAAGGATCACGGCTTCAGCGACCAGCAGATCGCGGGCATCCGCGGGATGGACGAACTGGATGTCCGCTCCATCCGCCAGGCTTTCGGCGTGCGCCCGGTCTACAAGACGGTTGACACCTGCGCGGGCGAGTTCCCCGCGCTGACCCCGTACCACTACTCGAGCTACGACCGGGAGACGGAGGTCGCGCCGAGCGACCGTCGCAAGATCGTCATCCTCGGCTCTGGCCCGAACCGGATCGGCCAGGGGATCGAGTTCGACTACTCCTGTGTCCACGCCTCCTTCGCCCTCTCCGGCGCGGGGTACGAGACGATCATGATCAACTGCAACCCGGAGACGGTCTCGACCGACTACGACACCTCCGATCGGCTCTATTTCGAGCCGCTCACGCTCGAAGACGTCCTCGAGGTCATCCACGCCGAGAGCCAGAGCGGTGAGCTCGTCGGGGTCATCGTGCAGCTCGGAGGCCAGACCGCACTCGGGCTCGCCAAGGGTCTCAAGGCCGCGGGCATCACGATCCTCGGAACGAGTCCGGAGGCCATCGATCTCGCGGAGGAACGTGGACTGTTCCAGGGCATCCTCGACATCGCAGGGCTCACCGCGCCACGCAACGGCACGGCCAGTGACTACGCGGGCGCCGCAGCGGTCGCGGAGGAGATCGGGTATCCGGTGCTCGTGCGGCCGTCCTATGTGCTCGGCGGCCGAGGCATGGAGATCGTCTACGACAACCCGTCGCTCGAGGACTACTTCCGGCGCATGGCCGGACAGGGCATCATCGGCCCGAGCCACCCGCTGCTCGTCGATCGTTTCCTCGACGACGCCATCGAGATCGATGTCGACGCACTCTACGACGGTGAACAGCTCTATATCGGCGGAATCATGGAGCACATCGAGGAGGCCGGGATCCACTCCGGTGACTCCAGTTGCACGCTTCCGCCGGTCACGCTCGGCCGGGAACAGCTCCTGCGGGTCCGTGCCGCGACCGAGGCGATCGCGCACGGTGTGGGCGTGCGCGGCCTGCTCAATGTGCAGTTCGCCATCGGCGCCGGCGTTCTCTACGTTCTCGAGGCGAATCCTCGTGCGTCGCGCACCGTGCCCTTCGTCGCCAAGGCGACGGGCACCCCCGTTGCCAAGGCAGCTGCACTGGTCATGTCCGGCCTGAGCATCCAGTCGCTCATCGACGACGGGATGCTGCCGAAGCACGATGGCGCGATAGTCCCGATGAATTCGCCGGTCGCCGTCAAGGAGGCCGTGCTGCCGTTCAAGCGCTTCCGCACCAGGGAGGGCAAGATCGTGGATTCCGTCCTCGGCCCGGAGATGCGCTCGACCGGCGAGGTCATGGGCATCGACTCCAACTTCCCCCTCGCATTTGCCAAGAGCCAGCAAGCCGCGGCGGTACGCCTTCCACCGCAGGGCAGCGTGTTCGTCTCGGTCGCCGACCGCGACAAGCGGGCCATCGTGCTGCCGGTCGTGCGCCTGCAGCAGTTGGGCTTCCGCATCCTCGCCACGCTCGGCACCGCCGAGGTGCTCAGCCGCAACGGCATCACCGCCGAGGTCGTGCGCAAGTACGATCAGGGCGAGACATCCGGGGAGTCGGCGCCGTCGATCGTCGACCTCATCAACAGCGAGGCGGTCGACATGGTCATCAATACGCCAAGCGGGCGGAGCGCCCGAGCAGACGGCTACGAGATCCGTGCCGCTGCCGTCGCCGCCGATCTCCCGTTGTACACGACCATCGCGCAGGTCGGCGCCGCCGTCGCGTCCATCGAGTCCATGCGCAAGGGCTTCGCCGTCAAGTCCCTCCAGGACTACGCGATCGAGCGCGCAGAACGAATGGATGCTCACGCGTGACCGAAGGATTCGGACAGCGGCTGGCAGGGGCGTTCGACGCCTACGGCCAGCTCTGTGTCGGCATAGATCCGCACGGCTTCCTGCTGCAGTCGTGGAACCTGCCGGACGATGCATCCGGGCTGCGCGAATTCGGACTGCGTGTCGTCGAGGCCGCCGCGGGACGGGTCGGCCTGGTCAAGCCGCAGGTGGCATTCTTCGAACGCCATGGTTCGGCCGGTTATCGCGCCCTCGAGGAGGTGCTCGCCGCCGCTCGCGCAGCGGGGCTGCTCGTCATTGCGGATGCCAAGCGCGGCGATGTGGGCAGCACTGTCGAGGCGTATGCACAGGCCTGGCTCACACCGGGACATGCGCTGGAAGTGGATGCATTGACGATGAACGCGTACCTGGGGGTTGCCTCTCTCGATGCGCCCGTCGCGCTCGCGCACTCAACGGGCAAGGGCATATTCGTGCTCGCCGCCACCTCTAATCCGGAAGCCCTCGAACTGCAGCATTCGACGCTGGCTGGCGGCCCGGCTGCGGGCAGGACAGTGGCCGCGAGTATCGTCGACGCCGTGGCCGGGATCACTGCGTCGGCGGGGACAGATTCGGACAGACTCGGATCAATCGGCGTCGTGCTCGGAGCCACCGTCGATCTCGGCGACTACGGAATAGACCTCGCACGCATGACGGAAGGCGTCGCAACTCCGATCCTCGCACCGGGGTTCGGCCATCAGGGGGCCCGGTACAGCGAGCTCGGCGATCTCTACGGCGCCGCACGAGGACAGGTCATCGTCTCCGCCTCTCGCAGCGTTCTCTCCGCCGGGTCGGTCGGCATCGCCGATGCGATCAGCTCGCAGGCGAAGGAGGTCGCGCAGTGGCGAGGGTGACTCCTCCCGCCGTGGACAGGGTCGCGGCCTCGCGGGCCGCGGTCGCGGCACGCCGGGCTCGTGCCGCAGTGAAGGCGGCGGTCCGACACGGGGAACGCAGTGCCGTCTCCGTCATCGACGCGGCGTGGTCGGAGGAGTCATCCGCCGCGGAGGGCAGCCTCAGGGTGCGCGATCTGCTCACCAGCATGCCCGGGCTCGGACCGACGCGCGCCGAAAAGACGATGCGTGAACTCGGGATAGCGGACTCCAAACGACTCGCCGGACTCGGCTCCCGCCAGCGCACCCGGTTTCGCGACTGGGTGGTCGAGCGAGAACAGCACGCTCGCGGCGCCGCCCGCTGCAGACTCGTCGTGCTCGCGGGTCCGACCGCCGTGGGCAAGGGAACCGTTGCGAACCATATCCGTCAACACCACCCCGAGGTTCACCTGTCCGTCTCCGCAACCACTCGCGCCCCACGGCCGGGTGAAGTCGAGGGCGTGAACTACTACTTTGTGAGCGATGAGGAGTTCGATCGTCTCATCGAGACAGGGCAGATGCTCGAGACAGCCACCGTGCACAACGCCTACCGCTACGGCACGCCCAGGGCCCCGATCGACGCCGCACTTGCCGCCGGAAAGAGCGTGCTCCTGGAGATCGACCTGCAGGGGGCGAGGTCGGTGAAGGCCATCATGCCCGAGGCCGTGCTGATCTTCCTGCTGCCTCCGAGCTGGGACGAACTCGTGCGCAGACTGATCGGCCGGAACACGGAAGACTCCGCCGAACAGCGACGCAGGCTGGAGACTGCGAAGGTCGAACTAGCCGCCCAGAACGAGTTCGATTACAAGGTCGTCAACAGGGAAGTCAGCCAGGCGGCGCAGGAAGTCGTAGACTTGATGGCAATCCCACAAAAATACTTGAGTACGCGTGCGCCGACTATCGACACAGACCGTGAGATCGTGGCGCGAGCGGCCCGCACAACGGACGTCAACACAACCGATATCAAGGAGCACCGCCATGGTTGAACGAGCAAAAGGCATCATTGACCCGCCGATCGACGAACTCCTCTCAAAGGTCGAGTCGAAGTACGCGCTGGTGATCTTCGCATCCAAGCGTGCGCGCCAGATCAATGACTACTACGCCGACCTGCACGAGGGAAGCCTCTTCGACAACGTCGGTCCGCTCGTCGACTCGACCATCGATGACAAGCCGCTCTCCGTGGCCATGCGCGAGATCAACGAGGACAAGCTCGTGGTCAAGCCTCTCGCAGAGGCTGCCGCCTAGCACTTCGCCGTGCGCACCCCGGCCCCGATAAGGAGCGCTCGATGAGTTCTCGGTTGAACGTCGTCGTCGGCATCACCGGTGGCATTGCTGCCTACAAGGCGGTCGGCGTCATCCGGCTTCTCGTGCTCGCCGGGCACGATGTCCATGTCGTGGCAACGGAAGCCGCGCTGCGCTTCGTCGGTCGCCCGACGCTCGAGGCGATCAGCCGCAACATCGTGCACAGCGACCTCTACGAGGGCGTCGCGCAGGTGAGGCACGTCGCGATCGGACAGGCCGCAGACCTCATCGTCGTCGCGCCGGCGACCGCCAATACGATCGCGAGGCTCGCGGCTGGCCTCGCCGACGACCTGCTGACCAACACCATCCTCGCCAGCACCGCTCCGCTCGTGATCGCCCCGGCGATGCACACGGAGATGTGGCGCAGCCCCGCGACGGTGGCGAACGTCGCTCTCCTGAGGTCACGGGGCGTCACGCTCGTCGGCCCGGCCGCAGGGCAACTGACCGGGGCAGATTCCGGACCGGGAAGGATGGCCGAGCCTGACGAGATCGTCGCCGTCGCCATGTCGGTCTCGGGCCGGGGGAACTCTACGGCCACACGCGATCTCACGGGCAAGCGAATCCTCGTCTCTGCCGGAGGGACACGCGAGCCACTCGATCCGGTTCGCTTCATCGGAAATCGCTCGAGCGGAAGGCAGGGGCTCGCCCTCGCCGCCGCCGCCGCCGCACGCGGAGCCCAGGTGACGGTTGTCGGCGCAAACCTTGAGATCCCGGTTCCTGCGAACCTCGATTTCCAGGCTGTCTCCACGGCCGACGAGCTGGCACGGGCGATGCACGAAGGCGCCGAGACCGCGGATGTCATCATCATGGCGGCCGCGGTTGCGGACTACCGCCCTGCCGAGGTGCAGCCGAGCAAGATCAAGAAGGAGGACCAGGGCGACACCCTCGATCTCCGTCTGGTCAGGAACCCCGACATCCTGAAGGAGCTCTCCGGCGCGAAAAAATCGGGACAGGTGATCATCGGTTTCGCAGCCGAAACCGAACAGGACCGCAATGCCCTGCTCGAACTGGGCAGGGCGAAGATCCTCCGGAAGGGCGCCGACCTTCTCGTCCTCAACACCGTCGGTTGGACGGAGGGCTTCGCGTCTGAGGACAATACCGTCGTGGTCATCGACAGGGCCGGAGATATAGTGGGCGAGGCCGCCGGGAACAAGCTGACAGTGGCCGAGCGTATTCTCGACTTGCTGCCGTAAACCATCCGTCTACCCGTCTTGCGAGGCATCATCCATGAGTACTGCACTGCGCCTTTTCACCTCAGAGAGTGTGACGGAGGGGCATCCTGACAAGATCTGTGACCAGATCTCTGACAGCATTCTGGATGCCCTGCTCGCCGTCGACGCACACTCTCGAGTGGCAGTGGAGACGCTCGTGACGACCGGCCTTGTGCACGTCGCCGGCGAGGTGACCACGAGCGGTTACGTGGACATCCCGGCCATCGTCAGGACCAGGATCTCGGAGATCGGCTACAACTCATCCGACGTGTGGTTCGACGGTCGCTCCTGTGGCGTCTCCATCTCCATCGGCGGCCAGTCTCCCGACATCGCCCAGGGTGTCGACCACGCCATCGAGAACCGCGAAGAGTCCAGCACGGACGCCGGAGATCTCCAGGGTGCGGGCGACCAGGGCATCATGTTCGGGTACGCGACGACAGAGACCCCTGAGCTCATGCCTCTGCCGATCTGGCTCGCGCATCGACTGTCCGAGCGCCTTGCCTCCGTGCGCAAGGACGACATCGTCGACTTCCTTCGCCCCGATGGCAAGACCCAGGTGACGATCGGCTATGACGGCGCGATCCCTCGCACGGTGGAGACCGTAGTCCTGTCCGCGCAGCACTCACCCTCGATCTCAACCGAGGACCTCCGTGCCAGGCTCGAGGAACTCGTCATCCGCCCCGTGCTGGCGACGGTCGACCTCGACTCACGAGACACTCGCATTCTCATCAACCCGACCGGCGTCTTCCACATCGGAGGCCCCCAGGGAGATGCCGGCCTCACCGGGCGCAAGATCATCGTCGACACCTACGGAGGCGCGGCCAGGCACGGCGGTGGCGCGTTCAGCGGCAAGGACCCGTCGAAGGTCGACCGCTCGGCCGCGTACGCGCTGCGCTGGGTCGCCAAGAATGCCGTCGCGGCCGGACTCGCTGACAGGATCGAGGTGCAGGTCGCGTATGCGATCGGCAAGGCCGCTCCCGTGGGGTTGTACGTCGAGACCTTTGGCACCGGCCACATCGACGACCAGACGATCATCGACTCCATCCGCGAGGTGTTCGACCTTCGCCCCGGGGCCATCATCCGCGACCTGGACCTGTTGCGGCCCATCTACGCACAGACCGCGAGCTACGGCCACTTCGGACGCGAACTTCCCGACTTCACTTGGGAGCGTCTCGACCGCGTGGATGCCCTGCGTAGCGCAGCGAAACTGTAGTCTCGATGGCCGCATCCATCGCCAGGGTGCTTCTGGACTCGTCACTGCCACAACTCGACAGGTTGTTCGACTATCGAGTGCCTGAGCAGTACGCGCAGGAGGCCGGGCCGGGTGTGCGGGTGCGGGTACCCCTGCGCTCGGCAGGCCGGATCGCCGATGGCTTCATCGTCGAACTCACGGACTCCGTCGATTACCCGGGAACCCTCAGTGAGCTCGAGTCCGTCGTCTCGACCGTGCCGATCCTGACCCCGGAGGTGTGGGCACTCGCCAGACGCCTGGCCGATCGCGCTGCGGGGAACGCGAGCGACATCCTGAGGCTGGCCATCCCGAAGCGCCAGGTCCGGGTCGAGAAGGCGTGGCTGGCGGCCCCGGAGCCTCGTGTCTCGGGGGTGAAGACGGCACCGGCATCGGGAGAGAGCGAGTACGCCCCGTCCGCGTTTGATGACGCGATCGCCCACGCTCGGCGTGCCTCGGTCGAGGTCACCCCTCTTGTCTCGAATCTGCCGAATGGCCGCTGGGTTGGTCGCTGGGCCGTGGCCATGGCCAATGCTGCGGCGCGATGCCTCGCCGCCGGAAAGACGGCAATCCTCTGTGTTCCCGACTATCGGGACCAGGAACAACTGTCCGCCGCTCTCGAAGCGGTGCTTCCGCCGGAACAGATCGTGCGCCTGGATGCCAGGCAGTCGAATCCGGACCGGTACCGCTCACTGCTCGCGTGCCTCGACGACTCACCGCTCGTCGTCGTCGGAAACCGCTCGGTCATCTACGCACCGGCCGCCAACCTCGGTCTCATCGCGCTGTGGGACGACGGTGATCCGCTGCACTCGGAACCGCTCAGTCCATACGTGCATTCGCGCGATGCCGCCCTCGTCCGGCAGGAACTTCAGGGCTGCTCCCTGCTGTTCTACTCGCACGCCCGCAGCGCCGAGGTGCAGAGGCTCGTGGAACTCGGCTGGCTCGGAAGCATCGCGCCCGTGCGTCGATACCTGCCGAAGGTCATCCCCACGCAGAGCCAGTCCTCTGACGACCGGCTCGCCGCCCAGGCTAGGATTCCGTCGACCGCCTGGAAGCAGGCGCGATCCGCACTCGAGCACGGACCCGTGCTGGTCCAGGTCGCACGTCCCGGATACCTGCCCAGGCTGAGCTGCGCCAGTTGCCACAGGCTCGCCCGCTGCAAGCGGTGCTCCGGCCCGCTGGGGCTTGCCTCGGCGAGGTCGACTCCGGCATGCCTGTGGTGCGGTGCTCTCGCCGCCGAATGGGCCTGCCAGAACTGCGAGGGCACGAGACTGCGCGCCGTCGGGCAGGGTGCGACCCGCACGGCGGAGGAGCTCGGCAGGGCGTTCCCGGGCGTGCGAGTGATCGTCGCAGACGGCGAGCGCCCCATTCTCACCGTGGGCGCCGAACCTTCCCTCGTGATCGCGACCCGCGGTGCGGAGCCCATCGCATCCGGCGGGTATCGTGCCGTACTCCTTCTCGACGGCGACCGGATGCTCGCCCGCGAGAGCCTCCGGGTCGCGGAGGACTGCCTGCGCTGGTGGGCAAACGCCACAGCCCTCGCCGCGCGCGGGGCAGCAACCATGCTCGTCGGGGTCGGTGGCGCTCTTGCGTCCGCCCTGGCGACCTGGCGCCTCGACGACTACCTCCACTCCGAACTCGAGGACCGCCGCACGCTTCGTTTCCCGCCAGCCGTGCGGGTGGCATCCGTCTCCGGGTCGACGGATGCCGTCGACGCCGCCATCGCAGCGGTGTCGGCCCTCGAGACGGAGTCGGCCTCCCTCGACGTGCTCGGACCCGTCGACGTCGCGGACGTCGGCGTGCGCGCAATCGTGAGGTTCGACTACGCGGCGGGCGCCCGAGTTGCCGCCGTGCTCAAGGCGGAGATTGTTCGCAACGCGACGACGCGACGCAGACGCGCGGCCGGGTCCGATCGGAGCCAGCCGTTGCCTACACTGAAAGTGCGCTTCGACGATACGGAGCCCTTCGCTCAATGAGCGCGTTCCCCGCAGGGCGTGCCGGATTGGTTCCCGTGACAACTCTCTCTCTCGTGTTCGCGGGCAGCCCGGCAGCGGCCGTGCCCAGCCTGGCTGCGCTGCACTCCAGCCGGCACAGAGTGACATCTGTGCTCACGCGAGAGGATTCCGAGCAGGGGCGGCGACGGACACTCACCCCCACCGCTGTCGCGCATGCCGCAGAAGACCTCGGATTCCCCGTCATCAAGGCGAACCGGCTCGCGGGGGAGGCGACGGAGCGGATCACCGCACTCGGCCCTGATCTCGGCGTCATCGTCGCCTACGGCGGCCTCCTGCGCGAACCGCTGCTGAGCGTTCCACGACTGGGTTGGATCAACCTGCATTTCTCGCTTCTCCCACGCTGGAGAGGTGCAGCGCCCGTGCAGCGCGCGATCATCGCGGGCGACGAGATCACGGGCGCCTCCGTGTTCCAGTTGGTCGAAGCCCTCGATGCAGGGCCGGTCTTTGGCCAATTCACCCAGGCTGTTGCCCCCGGGCAGACCGCGGGCGACCTGCTCACCTCTCTGGCGGATGCGGGCGCGGAGCTCCTGCTGCGCGTCGTCGACGCTCTCGCGGAAGGCACGGCACGCGCCGTGCCGCAGGACGGTGACGTCACCCCGGCGCCCAAGCTCGAACCGGCGGATGGCCGCATCGACTGGTCGGCCGACGTCGGCACCGTCGACAGGCTCATCCGCGGCGTCACGCCGGAACCCGGTGCATTCACGACGATCGACGCCCTCAGGTTCAAGATTCACCGCGCGCGGCCCGCGGAAGCCACCGCTGCCCTCGCCCCGGGAAGGCTTGCCTCGGGCGGAGAACGCATCCTCGTCGGAACGGGCACCACCCCACTGGAACTCATCACCGTGCAACCCGCTGGCAAGAAACCGATGGCGGCGGCCGAGTGGTGGCGCGGCAGAACGGCGAACGCCGGGGAGTTCGCGGAATGAGCGCACCAAAGACCCGCACCATCAGGTCGGTACAGCCCGCCAGGCGAATCGCCTTCGAGGTCATCACCGCCGTTCGCGAGACCGAGGCGTATGCCAACCTCCTCCTGCCGGTGAAGCTCGAGCGCTCGAAGCTGGGCAGCCAGGACGCGGCGTTCGCCACCGAGCTGAGCTACGGCACCCTGCGTGGTCTCGGATATTACGACACGGTCATCGAGATCGCGGCGGGGCGATCGGTGAACGACATCGACGCGCCCATCCTCGACGTGCTCAGGCTCGGAGCACACCAGTTGCTGTCCATGCGGGTTGCCTCGCACGCTGCCGTCGACGAATCCGTCACCCTCGCTCACGAGGTCGGCTCTCGCTCCGCCGCGGGCTTCGTCAACGCCGTGTTGCGCACCATCACTCGCAGCACGGTCGATGAGTGGCACGATCGCGTCGTCAGTTCGGCCCAGAGCGACGACGAACGCCTCTCTCGCGAACACTCTCACCCCGTCTGGATCGTTCGCGCGTTCCGGCAGGCTCTTGCCGCGGAAGGGCGAGAAGACGAGCTGGTCGAGCTCCTGCGGGCAGACAACGCCGCACCGCGCGTGGGTCTCACGGCCCTGCCCGGCCTTGCCACTCCGCAAGAACTGCACGACACCCACCGTGCGGGATACTCGCCGGTCGGTGCCGTCAGCGACGGTGGTGACCCCGCGCAGTTCCCCGCGGTGCGCGAGGGACGCGCGCGAGTACAGGACGAGGGCTCACAGCTCGCCGCTCTCGCCCTGTCGCGCGCACGTCCGACGGTCGCGGGGGAGCGCTGGCTCGACATGTGCGCGGGCCCAGGAGGCAAGGCCGCGCTGCTCGCCGCCGAGGCCGCTGCGGCCGGGGCAACCCTCGTCGCGAACGAGGTTGCACCGGCGCGCGCCGAACTCGTTCGCCGCGCTCTCGCGGTCTTCCCCGACCCGCCCCAGGTGCTCGTGCAGGATGGCACCGAGATCGGCACCGGGCTGTCGGAGCAATTCGATCGCATCCTCCTCGACGCGCCATGCACCGGGCTCGGGGCACTGCGTCGCCGCCCGGAGGCCAGGTGGCGCAAGCATCCCGCAGACGTCGCGGAACTCGCCTCACTGCAGGCCGCGCTCATCGCCTCCGCGACCAGGGCGCTGAAGCCGGGCGGCATCCTCGCCTACGTCACGTGTTCTCCGCACCTCGGGGAGACCAGGGCGATCGTCTCGGGGGCGCTCGCCCAGGCGGGAAGCGATCTGGTTCGGCTCGACACCGCTGCGATCCTCGCCCGTGTGACGACGCATCCGCTCGACCTCGGCGACACCGACGGTCACGTGCAGCTCTGGCCGCACCGCCACGGAACGGACGCCATGTTCATCTGCCTGCTCGAGAAGCGTGGCGGGCAACCGGGTCCGCAGCACGGCCGACCCGCAGCACGAATAGGGTGATCGCATGTCGATTCGCATCAATCCGAGCATCCTCACCGCGGACTTCGCGAACCTCGAAAGCGAACTGCAGAGGATCGCGAACTCCGATCTCATCCACGTCGACGTCATGGACAACCACTTCGTCCCTAACCTGACCTTCGGCCCGAGGATGGTCGAAAGCCTGCAGGCGGTCACGCCGAGGCCCCTCGACATCCACCTCATGATCGACGACCCGGATCGCTGGGCCCCCGGCTACGCCGAACTCGGCGCGTACTCCGTGACCTTCCACGCCGAGGCCGCCGCGGACGCCGTGGCGCTGGCCAGGCGCATCCGCGAGATCGGGGCACGCGCGGGCATCGCCCTCAAGCCGAACACCCCCGTCGAGCCCTACCTCGAGCTCGTGGCCGAGTTCGACCAGGTGCTCGTCATGACCGTCGAACCCGGATTCGGCGGCCAGTCCTTCATCGAGTCGACGATGCCCAAGCTTGGGGCCCTGCGCGAGGCCGTGAACAGGTCCGGACTGGATGTCTGGCTCCAGGTCGATGGCGGCGTCACCGAGACGACGATCGCGATCGCCGCGGAGGCGGGAGCGGACACCTTCGTCGCTGGATCCAGCGTGTTCAATGCCGCGGACCCGGCGGCACAGATCGAGGTACTGCGGGCAGAAGCAACGGCGCACGCGCATCTGCTTGGATAGTGCCATGACTGACTTCAACAAGACCAAGCCGGAGATCGAGTTCTACGAGGGTGGCGCACCAGAGGAGCTCGTCTCCATCGACATCGAGATCGGAACGGGCGCGGAGGCGACCCCGGGCGCAACCGTGGACGTGCACTACCTCGGCGTGGATCTCGAG
The DNA here is from genome assembly GCF_040227205.1 of Parafrigoribacterium humi. Taxonomy (NCBI): domain Bacteria; kingdom Bacillati; phylum Actinomycetota; class Actinomycetes; order Micrococcales; family Microbacteriaceae; genus Parafrigoribacterium; species Parafrigoribacterium humi. Next base: position 408,058 of record NZ_JBELOA010000002.1, read on the forward strand.
ACCGGAGAGGAGTTCGATTCGTCCTGGAGCCGCGGCCAGTCCGTGAACTTCCCGCTCAGGAGCCTCATCGCGGGATGGCAGGAGGGCATCCCCGGTATGAAGGTCGGGGGACGGCGCCAGCTCATCGTGCCGCCGCACCTCGCATACGGTCCGGCCGGCGGAGGACACCAGCTCTCCGGGCGCACGCTCATCTTCGTGATCGACCTCCTCGGCGTGAGCTGAGGCTCCAGACCGGTACCCTTGAAGCTGTGAAGACCTTCGACGACCTTTTTCTGGAATTGGGCGAGCGTGCCACGACTCGCCCGGAAGGCTCCGGTACCGTGGCCGAGCTCGACGCGGGTATTCACGCGATAGGCAAGAAGATCGTCGAAGAGGCCGCAGAGGTCTGGATGGCCGCAGAATTCCAGAGTGACGACGAGACGGCCATGGAGATCTCCCAGCTGCTGTACCACCTTCAGGTGCTCATGATCGCGAAGGGCCTGACGACGGAGGATGTCTACCGACATCTGTGATGGCCGGCCCACCCGCGTCCATCGTTCGCCCCGACGAAGTAAAGAGAAGTCACCATGCTGCGTATTGCAGTTCCCAATAAGGGATCGCTTTCCGAGACCGCGATCCAGATGCTGTTCGAGGCCGGGTATGTGATCCGTCGCGACCCGAAAGAGCTCATCGTCTCCGATCCTCGTAACGAGGTCGAGTTCTTCTACCTGCGGCCTCGCGATATCGCGACCTATGTCGGCTCCGGCGCGCTCGATGTCGGAATCACCGGCCGCGACCTGCTGCTGGACTCCGGTAGCACCGCGATCGAGATCGAACACCTCGACTTCGGCAGCTCAACCTTCCGTTTCGCCGGCCCAGCCGGGCAGTTCTCGGCACTCGACGATCTGGGCGGTGTGCGTATCGCCACGAGCTACCCAGGCCTCGTCGGGTCCTTCCTCACCGCGAACGGAGTTAAGGCGAACCTCGTCCACCTCGACGGAGCGGTCGAGTCCGCGGTGCGCCTGGGCGTCGCGGATGCCGTGGCCGACGTCGTCTCGACCGGAACGACCCTCAGACAGCAGGGCCTCGAGATCTTCGGCCCGGTCATCCTCGAATCGACCGCCGTGCTGATCAGCGCGCGGGAGGACCTCGCGGGCCTCACGACCTTCCAGCGCAGGCTGCACGGTGTCCTCGTCGCGCGCCAGTACGTGCTCATGGACTATGACCTGCCCGCAGAGCTCCTCGAGCAGGCCTCCGCGATCACGCCCGGGCTCGAGTCCCCGACGGTGTCGCCGCTGCGCGATAGGGACTGGGTCGCCGTGCGGGTGATGGTGCCGCGCGCGGAGACGAACGCCATCATGGACGGTCTGTACGAACTGGGAGCCAGGGCGATCCTGGTCAGCCCGATCCACGCGGCAAGGATCTGAGATGCCCGTCGCCGTGCGGGTCATTCCCTGCCTCGACGTCGCGGCCGGCAGGGTGGTGAAGGGCGTCAACTTCGCCAATCTCCGCGATGCAGGAGATCCGGTCGAACTGGCGAGGCGCTACTACGAACAGGGCGCAGACGAACTGACCTTTCTCGACGTGACGGCCACCGTCGACGAACGATCGACGACCTACGATGTCGTGCGCGCCACGGCGGAACAGGTGTTCATCCCCCTCACGGTCGGTGGAGGGGTGCGTTCGAGCGATGACGTCGCGAGACTGCTCGCGAGCGGCGCGGACAAGATCGGCGTGAACAGCGCCGCGATCGCCAGGCCACGACTGCTCGATGAGATCGCGGCTCGCTTCGGTTCGCAGGTGCTCGTTCTCTCGCTCGACGTGAAGCGCTCTTGCGGCGGTTTCGTGGTGACGACGCACGGCGGTCGCACCGAGACAGACATGGACGCGCTCGACTGGGCCGCGGAGGCCGTCCGCCGGGGCGTCGGCGAACTGCTCGTCAACTCCATCGACGCGGACGGCACCCGTGACGGTTTCGACCTCGAGCTCGTCTCCGCGATGCGCTCGATCAGCTCCGTCCCCGTCATCGCGAGCGGGGGAGCGGGAGCGGTCCGGGACTTCGCACCCGCGATCTCGGCCGGTGCGGATGCCGTGCTCGCGGCATCCGTTTTTCACGACGGTGATCTCACCGTTGGTGATGTGAAGCGCGGACTCCGGTCCGCAGGATTGCTCGTGAGGTAGAACGCATGGACAGCACCACTCTCGACTCGGTCGTCTCTCGCGCCGTCTTCAACAGCGACGGTCTCCTTCCGGCCATCATCCAGCAGCACGACACGCTCGAGGTGCTCATGCTCGGGTGGATGGATGCCGAGGCTCTTCGGCGCACCCTCACCGAGGGGCGCGTGACGTTCTGGAGTCGCTCGCGGCAGGAGTACTGGCGCAAGGGCGACACCTCGGGCAACGTGCAGTACGTGCGGGGCGCCGCGTTCGACTGCGATGACGACACCCTGCTGGTCTCGGTGGAGCAGATCGGTGCGGCCTGCCACACGGGCGCCAGGCGCTGCTTCGATGTCGACCCGCTCAGCCCCGTGATCGGCACCGCCACAACGGAGCGGCCCGATGAATGAGACGACCCGCGAACAGTTCGACGCTCTTGTAACCGACCATCGGGTCGTCCCGGTGATTCGAGAGATCTTTGCGGACGGCGAGACGCCCGTGGGGATCTACCGCAAGCTGGCGGAGGGCACGCCGGGCACCTTCCTGCTCGAGTCCGCCGAGCAGGGCGGAATCTGGTCGCGCTACTCCTTCATAGGTGTCTCATCCTTCGGCGTACTGACCCAGCAGGCGGATGTCGCCCTCTGGCTCGACTACGGACTCTCCGAGGAGCGGGCGCTCGGCGCTGAGCATCCGCGTGCCCCTCTGGCCACGCTGAACACCCTCCACGAACGCTGGCGGACACCGCGGGTGGCCGGACATCCCCCGCTCACGGGCGGTCTCGTCGGATTCATCGGCTGGGAGGCGATTCGCCAGATCGAGCGACTGCCGAACGTCCCGCCCGCCGACTTCTCGATCCCCGGCCAGGCCTTCAGTTTCGTCTCCGAGCTCGTGGTCGTCGATCACGCCACGGGAAGTGTGCTCCTGATCGCCTCCGCTCTGAACGACGGCGCGGAGACCCCTGAGTCGCTCTGGAGCGAGGCGCAGTCCAGGCTCGATGCCATGCAGCGCGCGCTCGCGCGGCCCACGGAGGCCTGGCTCGCAGACGTCGACATCTCCACCGCACCGAACCCCATGCCCCGCATCGCAGTGGGCGAATACCAGGAGGCGGTCAAGCGCGCGAAGGAGCACATCAGGGATGGAGACGTCTTCCAGGTCGTCATTTCCCAGCGCTTCGATCACGAGAGCACTGCGGATCCGATCGACGTCTATCGGGTGCTTCGAACGCTCAATCCGAGCCCGTACATGTACATGCTCACGCTTCTCGACGGCACCGGCGAGCCCTACTGGGTCGTCGGCTCCTCGCCGGAGGCCCTTGTGAAGGTTGATGCCGGTCGGGTCTACATGCACCCGATCGCGGGGTCGAGGCCCCGAGGCGCGGGTCCGGAAGAAGACCTGGCCCTCGCAGAAGAGCTCCTCGCCGATCCGAAGGAGCGCGCGGAGCATCTCATGCTCGTCGACCTCGCGAGAAACGATCTGCTCAAGGTGTGTGTGCCCGGCACCGTCGAAGTGACGGAGTTCATGCAGGTCGAACGGTTCAGCCACATCATGCACCTCGTGTCATCCGTCGAGGGCGACCTGAGACGGGATGCGGGGTCACTCGAGGTCTTCACAGCCACCTTCCCTGCGGGAACACTCTCGGGCGCTCCCAAGCCGCGCGCACTCGAGATCATCGACGAGTTGGAGGTCGCCCAGCGCGGACTCTACGGCGGCGTGGTCGGCTACTTCGGGTTCGCCGGAGATCTCGATCTCGCAATCGCGATCCGCACTGCCACTATCTCGGGGGGAGTCGCGAGGGTACAGGCGGGCGCGGGCCTCGTCGCGGACTCGGACCCCGAGACGGAACACCGCGAGGCACAGAACAAGGCGGCGGCCCCGCTACGGGCAGTCGCGGTCGCCAACGCACTTCGGAGGCTCAGCTGACCATGACGCCACGGCGCACCAAAACTCTGACACTGCTCGCCGGCATCCTCGCGAGCGCCCTGACCCTGCTCACCTGGACGCAGGAGTGGTTCCACCTCGGTGTCACAGGCACGGACACCGCGATCACGGCACTCTCTGTGCCGGGCAGCACGGCCGCGCCGGACCTCTCCGCTCTCAGCCTCGCCGGGTTCGCCCTCGTGGCGGCCCTCGCGATCTCCGGCCCCGCGCTGCGTATCGCGTTCGGCGTGATCCAGGTCGCACTCGGGGCGGGGGTCATCGCGTCGAGCGCGATCGCGATCCAGGGCCCCGTGTCATCCTCTGCCGCGGCGGTCACCAAGGCCACGGGCGTCTCGGGCCCCGACTCGATCGCCGCGCTCGTGTCCTCGGTCGATACCTCCGCCTGGCCGGTGGTCGCGGTGATCCTCGGAGTCATCACCGCCGTCATCGGAATCGTGACTGTCTTCACGGTGCGCCGCTGGCCCGGGCCGACGCGCCGCTACGACGCCGTCGGCACCGGGCGCGGAAAAGAATCTGGCGGCTCTGTTTCCGATTGGGATGAGTTGAGCGGGGGGAGCGACCCAACCGCACGCTAGACTTTGGATTCAACACCCCAAGAAGGAGCATTGTGAGCGACGACACATCAGATCCCGGCCACGGCAATTCGCCAGCCGCGTGGACCGCTGTGATCATCATGTTGGTAGCTTTTGCCGTCGGCACGGTTGCCTTCTTCCTCGACCTTCCCGTGGTCGTCTGGGCCTGCGCAGGGCTCGCAATCGTGGGCCTGATCGTCGGCTGGATCCTCGCTCGGGTCGGCTACGGAGTGGGCGGCGCCCGGTACGTCCCCAAAGAGCACTAGAGGGGTGCTTCCCGATCTGGTGGCCGGGGCACTCGAAGATGCTTCGGCCAGACGTGAACAGCGCAGCCTTGCGCTGGTGGAAGCGGATGCTCTGGCCCGCGACACGGCACGCAACGCACTCGAGGCGCTGGCCCCGTCCGATCGCGTGAAGATCATCGCGGAGGTCAAGAGGGCGAGCCCATCGCGTGGCCCGCTCGCGGACATCCCCGACCCGGCGGCCCTCGCCGTGTCCTACGAGACCGGTGGCGCAAGCGCGATCAGCGTACTCACCGAGGGCAGGCGCTTCGGCGGGTCCCTCGCGGACCTCGAGGCGGTCCGTGAGGCCGTCAGCCTTCCCGTGCTGCGCAAGGACTTCATCGTCGAGCCGTACCAGGTGCTCGAGGCGCGGGCATCCGGCGCGGATATCGTCCTGCTCATCGTCGCGGCACTCGACCAGGCCAGGCTCGGCGAGCTGCACTCGCTCGTCTCCGAACTCGGCATGACCGCGCTCGTCGAGACGCACAACGCGGACGAGGTGTCGAGGGCGCTCGACATCGGCGCTGCCCTCGTGGGCGTCAACGCGCGCAACCTCAACACCTTCGAACTCGACCAGGACCTCTTCGGCAGCCTGGCCGACCGCATCCCCTCCGGCGTCATCCGGGTCGCAGAGTCCGCCGTGACCTCGCCCGCCGATGTCGCTCACTACCGACAGGCCGGCGCGGATGTCGTGCTCGTCGGAGAAGCCCTTGTCACCGATGGAGACCCCGTGACCACCCTCCAACAGTTCCTGGCTTCCTGATGGCTCTCCGGGACGAACGCGGACCATACTTCGGCGAATACGGCGGCAGGCACATGCCGGAGCCGCTCGTCGCGGCCATCGACGAGATCACCGCGGCCTACGAGGCCTCCAAGACAGACCCGATGTTCCAGGCCGAACTCGCGGAGCTTCACCGCAATTACACCGGCAGGCCGTCGATCATCACAGAGGTGCCTCGGTTCGCTGAGCACGCCGGTGGCGCGCGCATCATCCTCAAGCGGGAAGACCTCAACCACACGGGCTCGCACAAGATCAACAACGTGCTCGGCCAGGCGCTGCTGACCAGGAAGCTCGGCAAGACCCGTGTCATCGCGGAGACCGGTGCGGGCCAGCACGGCGTCGCAACGGCCACGGCCGCGGCGCTGTTCGGCTTCGACTGCACGATCTTCATGGGAGAGGTCGACACGGAGCGGCAGGCGCTCAACGTCGCCCGCATGCGCCTGCTCGGCGCGGAGGTCGTGCCGGTGACGACGGGCGCACGCACTCTCAAGGACGCGATCAACGAGGCGTACCGCGAGTGGGTGACCACGGTCGAGACGACCAACTACATCTTCGGTACGGCCGCCGGCCCGCATCCGTTCCCCGAGATGGTGCGCAATTTCCAGAAGATCATCGGAGAGGAGGCCAGGCAGCAGGTTCTCGACCTCGTGGGCAGGCTGCCGGATGCCGTCGCGGCCTGCGTCGGCGGCGGCTCCAACGCGATCGGCATCTTCCACGCGTTCCTCGACGACCCGGATGTGCACCTGTACGGATTCGAGGCCGCGGGCGACGGCATCGACACGGAGCGCCATGCCGCCTCGATCGAGCGCGGCAGGCCCGGCATCCTCCACGGCGCTCGCACCTACCTGCTCCAGGACGACGACGGCCAGACGATCGAGTCACACTCCATCTCGGCCGGGCTGGACTATCCGGGGGTCGGGCCCGAGCACGCGTGGCTGGCCGACATCGGCCGGGCACAGTACCTTCCCGCCTCCGACAGCGAGGCAATGGAGGCCCTCAGGCTGCTCAGCCGCACCGAGGGGATCATTCCCGCCATCGAGTCGGCACACGCACTCGCGGGCGCACTCAGGCTGGGCCGCGAACTCGGGCCGGACGCGGTCATCCTCGTGAACCTCAGCGGCCGCGGGGACAAGGACATGGAGACCGCAGGCGCATACTTCAACCTTCTGGACGGTGCCAGGTGAGCCAGGTCGAAGACGCGATCACCGCGCGCACGGCCGTGGGAGGCGGCGCCCTCATCGGCTACCTTCCGGTCGGATTCCCCGACCTGCCCACGAGCATCGATGCCGCGCTCGCCCTCGTCGAGAACGGAGTCGATGTCCTCGAACTCGGACTCCCATACTCCGATCCCGTCATGGACGGCTCGGTCATCCAGCGCGCGACCCAGACGGCGCTGGCCAACGGTTTCCGCCTGCACCACGCCTTTGAGGCCGTTGCGGCCATCCGGGCACGCACGAGCGCTCCCGTGCTGCTGATGACCTACTGGAATCCGATCACCCAGTTCGGAACAGAGCGCTTCTCCGACGAACTGGTCGCGGCGGGGGGAGCGGGCCTCATCACGCCCGACCTCATCCCGGACGAGGCCGCGGAGTGGCTCGCCGCCTCCGAGCGCACCGGCCTCGACCGCGTCTTCCTCGCTGCGCCGTCCTCGACCGACGAGCGGCTCGCGCGCGCCAGTTCGCTCAGTCGCGGTTTCGTCTACGCCGTCTCGACGATGGGCACCACGGGTGCTCGTACGGATGTCGACTCGGCCGCGCGCACGCTCGTCTCGCGGCTGCGTACGGTGGGCGAAACCCACGCGTGTGTCGGCCTCGGCATCTCCACCGCGGAGCAGGTGCGCGAGGTCCTGGGCTACGCGGACGGCGCGATCGTCGGGTCCGCGCTGGTGAAGTCACTCGCCGACGGGGGAGTCACCGCGGTCGCGAAGACTGCGGCGGCCCTGGCCCGCGGCACAACGCCGAGCAAATAATTTCTTCGCCGCAGTCTCGCGCCCGCGCACGATGGGTGCTTCCGGCTGCGCTACACTCTGAGAACACCTATTCGGATTCAGATGGCAATGACGCCTCGACCGATACCCCAGCAGCGTCCGGATCAGGCAATGTCAGCGCTCGTCACAAGCGAGGCGATGGGCACGTCCCGAAGACTCCAATCATTCGAGGCATCGAGGGTCGAATCTCAGACCCGCCCGTTCAATTCCTTCTGGGCCGCTGAAGTCCCGCATTCATCTGTCATCTCCAGAGGACGGTACTTCATGCCAGTCACGCCACCCTTTTCACGCTTCAGCTCGGTCCCCGCAGCAACCGGCCTCTACGACCCGGCCGACGAACGGGACGCCTGTGGTCTCGCCATGGTCGCGACGCTTCGCGGTACCGCCGGCCACGACATCATCGACGCGGCACTCGGAGCCCTGCGCAACCTCGAGCACCGCGGTGCGATCGGCTCGGACGCAGGAACCGGAGACGGTGCGGGCATCGTCACGCAGATCCCGGACGCGTTCCTTCGTGCGGTCGTCGACTTCGACCTTCCCCAGCAGGGACGGTATGTCGTCGGCATGGCGTTCCTCCCGACCGACCTGGAGACGCGTGAGGTCGCACGCCGCGGCATTGAAGCCCTTGCCGCGCAGGAGCAGCTCGAGGTTCTAGGCTGGCGTGAGGTCCCGGTGCGCCCGGAGGGCCTCGGACACCTCGCTCGTGAGGCGATGCCGCACTTCGAACAGCTCTTCCTTGCAAGCACGCGTCGCACCGAGACCGGCTCGGCCGTGTCTGGCCTCGCGCTCGACCGTCAGGCCTTCCGCCTCCGCAAGCGTGCGGAGCGCGAGTTCGAGGTCTACTTCCCGTCGCTGAGCTGCCGGACGCTCGTCTACAAGGGCATGGTGACCACGCTCCAGCTCGAACCGTTCTACCCTGACCTGTCCGACCCCCGCTTCGCCTCACGCCTCGCCCTCGTGCACTCGCGTTACTCCACCAACACCTTCCCGTCCTGGCCCCTGGCCCAGCCCTTCCGCATGCTCGCGCACAACGGCGAGATCAACACGGTCCAGGGCAACCGCAACTGGATGCGTGCCAGGCAGTCCCAGCTGCACTCAGAGGTGCTCGGGGACATGGACTCGATCTTCCCGATCCTCACCCCGGGAGCAAGCGACTCTGCCTCCCTTGACGAGACGGTCGAGCTCCTGACCCTCGGCGGTCGTTCGCTTCCGCACGCGATGATGATGACCATCCCCGAGGCGTACGAGAACCAACAGGACATCGATCCAGCTCGCCGCGCGTTCTACGAGTACCACTCCATGCTCATGGAGCCGTGGGACGGTCCGGCAGCACTCGTCTTCACCGACGGAACCCTCGTCGGTGCGACCCTGGACCGCAACGGCCTCCGCCCCGGCCGCTACCTCGTCACGAGCGAAGGCCTCGTGATCCTCGCGAGCGAGATCGGCGTCCTGGATGTCGACCCGAGCCTCGTGGTGCGCAAGGGCCGACTGCGCCCCGGCAAGATGTTCCTCGTCGACACCGAGGCCGGTCGACTCATCGAGGATGAAGAGGTCAAGGGCGAGCTCGCGGCGTCCCAGCCGTGGGGCGAGTGGCTCGACGCGGGCAGGATCAACCTCAAGGACCTCCCGGACCGCGAACACATCATGCACACGCCGGCGTCCGTGACGCGGCGCCAGCGCACCTTTGGCTACACCGAGGAGGAGCTGCAGGTTCTTCTCGCCCCAATGGCACAGAACGGAGCAGAGCCCATCGGTGCGATGGGCTCAGACACCCCGATCGCGGTGCTCGCGGACCGCCCGCGCCTGTTGTTCGACTACTTCACCCAGCAGTTCGCCCAGGTCACCAACCCGCCGCTCGACAGCATCCGTGAGGCTGTCGTCACGTCGATGAAGCTCGGGCTCGGGCCGGAGCGCAACCTGCTGACGGCGACGCCGGAGCACGCGTACCAGATCATCCTCGACTTCCCGGTGATCGACAACGACGAGCTCGCCAAGATCCAGCACATCGACGCGTCGCCGGGCAGTCGCACCACCACGACCCTGCGCGGCCTGTACCGTTTCGACGAGGGTCCGCAGGCGATGCAGAACCGCATCGATGCCATGTGCGTCGAGGCCGATGAGGCAATCGAAAACGGCGCGAAGTACCTCGTGCTGTCTGATCGCGACTCCAACAAGGACCTCGCGCCGATCCCGTCGCTTCTCATGGTGTCCGCCATCCATCACCACCTCATCCGCAAGGAGAACCGACTCAAGGTCGGGCTCATCGTCGAGGCGGGCGATGTGCGCGAGGTGCACCATGTCGCACTCCTGATCGGGTACGGCGCATCCGCGATCAACCCCTACCTCGCGATGGAGAGCGCGGAGGAGTTGGTGCGCAACGGCACCGTCACCGGCATCACCCAGGAGAAGGCCGTCGCGAACCTGATCAAGGCGCTCGGCAAGGGCGTGCTCAAGATCATGTCGAAGATGGGCATCTCGGTCGTCTCCTCGTACTCCGGAGCGCAGGCCTTCGAGGCCGTCGGCCTGAACAAGGAGTTCATCGAGCGCTACTTCACCGGCACGACGAGCAAGCTCGGCGGTGTCGGCATCGACGTCGTTGCGTCGGAGAACCTGTCCAGGCACAGGAGCGCCTATCCGGACGACGCGTCCACGACGGCACACGAGCGCCTCGCGACCGGCGGAGAGTACCAATGGCGCAGGGAGGGCCCGCCACACCTGTTCAATCCGGACACGGTGTTCAGGCTGCAACACTCCACCCGCACCCGCCGCTACGACATCTTCCGTGACTACACGAAGCTCGTCGACGAGCAGGCGACCAACCTCATGACCCTCCGCGGCCTGTTCACGCTGCGCCACGGAGTCCGTCCGCCGGTTCCGATCGACTCCGTCGAGCCCGTGTCCTCCATCGTGAAGAGGTTCTCCACCGGAGCGATGAGCTACGGATCGATCAGCGCAGAGGCACACCAGACCCTCGCGATTGCGATGAACAGCATCGGCGGCAAGAGCAACACCGGTGAAGGCGGCGAGGATGTCGACCGCCTCGTCGACCCGGAGCGTCGCAGCGCGATCAAGCAGGTCGCCTCCGGGCGCTTCGGCGTCACGAGCATGTATCTCACGAACGCCACAGACATCCAGATCAAGATGGCCCAGGGCGCCAAGCCGGGGGAGGGCGGCCAGCTGCCGCCGGCCAAGGTGTACCCGTGGATCGCGCGCACGCGGCACGCGACCGCGGGGGTCGGACTCATCAGTCCGCCTCCACACCACGACATCTACTCGATCGAGGACCTGAAGCAGCTCATCCACGATCTCAAGAGGGCAAACCCCGACGCGCGCATCCACGTGAAGCTCGTGAGCCAGTCCGGGATCGGTGCGGTTGCCGCGGGAGTCGCGAAGGCTCTCGCAGACGTCATTCTGGTCTCCGGCCACGACGGTGGTACCGGTGCGAGCCCGCTCAACTCGCTCAAGCACGCGGGTACTCCGTGGGAGCTGGGGCTCGCGGAGACACAGCAGACCCTCATGCTCAACGGCATGCGCGATCGCGTTGTCGTGCAGACGGACGGCCAGCTGAAGACGGGGCGCGACGTGATCGTGGCTGCCCTGCTCGGCGCGGAGGAGTTCGGCTTCGCGACGGCCCCGCTGATCGTCTCCGGGTGCATCATGATGCGCAAGTGTCACCTCGACACCTGCCCGGTCGGTGTTGCGACCCAGAACCCCGAGTTGCGCGGACGCTTTACCGGTAAGCCGGAGTTCGTCGTCAACTTCTTCGAGTTCCTCGCGCAGGAGGTGCGGGAGTACCTTGCGGAGCTCGGCTTCCACACGCTCGAAGAGGCGATCGGTCGCTCCGACGTGCTCGACGTGAACGGTGCGATCGAGCACTGGAAGGCCGATGGGCTCGACCTCACTCCGATCCTTCGTGGTCCGAAGTTCCCGGCGGATGCGCCTCGCGCACACCGCAGACCGCAGAACCACGAGCTCGAGAAGCATTTCGATGTCGAACTCATCCGGCTGAGCGACGCGGCACTCCGGGGTGGAGAGCACGTCTCGATCTCACTGCCGATCCGGAACACGGAACGCTCGGTCGGAACGATGCTCGGGCACGAGGTGACCGTTCGCTACGGCGAGAACGGGCTTCCGACAGACACGATCGAGGTCAATCTCCTCGGATCTGCCGGCCAGTCGCTCGGTGCCTTCCTTCCCGCGGGTATCACGCTGCGCCTCGAGGGCGACAGCAACGACTACGTCGGCAAGGGACTCTCCGGTGGCGAGATCGTGCTTCGGCCCGATCGCCGCAGCCTGTTCCCTGCCGAACGGAACGTCATCGCCGGCAACGTCATCGGCTACGGTGCGAGCCGGGGAAGCATGTTCATCCGCGGAATCGTGGGCGAGCGCTTCCTCGTGCGCAACTCCGGTGCGACGGCCGTGGTCGAGGGCGTCGGCGACCACGCCCTCGAATACATGACCGGCGGACTCGCGGTCATCCTCGGAGGCACCGGGCGGAATCTCGGTGCGGGGATGTCGGGCGGAACGGCGTACGTGTACGACCTTCGCCCCGAGCGGGTCAACAGCGAGGCTCTTGCCGCGGGCGAGCTCGAACTGCTTCCGCTGGGCAGCGCAGACAGGGCGATCCTGACCGACCTGCTCGCGCGGCACCTGGCCGAGACGGACTCCGCACTGGCCGCCAGGATGCTCGATGACATCGACGCGACCCTGGAGAAATTCGTCAAGGTCCTGCCGCGGGACTACGCGGCCGTGCTCGAGACGCGCGCCACCGCGGAACAAGAAGGACTTGACCCCGACGGCGATGTCGTCTGGGGCAGAATCATGGAGGTGACAGGTGGCTGACCCCAAGGGTTTCTTGAAGACGCGCAAGCGGGAGCTTCCCCCTCGCAGGCCCGTCGCCATCCGGCTCATGGACTGGAAAGAGGTCTACGAAGAGGGCGACGCCGCGACACTGCGGCGACAGGCGAGCCGCTGCATGGACTGCGGAGTTCCGTTCTGTCACCAGGGCTGCCCACTCGGCAACCTCATCCCGGAGTGGAACGATCTGGTTCGTCGAGGAGAGATGCGGGAGGCGAGCGAGCGCCTGCACGCCACCAACAACTTCCCCGAGTTCACCGGGAGACTCTGCCCGGCCCCCTGCGAGACCGCCTGTGTTCTGGGTATCAACCAGGAGCCGGTGACCATCAAGCTGATCGAGCAGTCGATCGTCGATGAGGCCTGGGCCAACGACTGGGTGCAGCCGCATCCGCCGGAGCGCCTCACAGGCAAGACCGTCGCCGTGGTCGGCTCCGGCCCCGCCGGGCTCGCTGCCGCTCAGCAGCTCACCAGGGCAGGGCACACCGTTGCCGTGTTCGAGCGCGACGACCGGATCGGTGGCCTGCTGCGCTACGGCATCCCGGACTTCAAGCTCGAGAAGAAGGTCATCGAGAACCGGCTCAGGCAGATGCAGGCGGAAGGAACCAGGTTCCGCGCGGGCGTCACGATCGGTGTCGACATCAGCTGGGCAGACCTTCGTGCTCGCTACGATGCCGTCGTCGTTGCCACTGGCGCGCTGCGACCACGCGACCTGCCGATCCCCGGGCGAGACCTGCCCGGAGTGCATTTCGCCATGGAGTACCTCACCGAGCAGAACCGGGTAGGGGCCGGCGACATCGTCCCTGACCAGATCACGGCGGAGGGAAAGCATGTCGTCATCCTCGGTGGCGGAGACACCGGCTCCGACTGCATCGGAACCGCCCACAGGCAGCACGCCCTATCCGTCACCAACCTTGCGATCGGTGTCCAGCCTCCGCTGGAGCGCCCGGAGCACCAGCCGTGGCCGATGTACCCGAACCTGTTCGAGGTCTCTCACGCGCACGAGGAGGGCGGAGACCGTGTCTACCTCGCGTCGACGGTCGAGTTCCTGGCGAACGAGGTCGGAGAGGTGCGCGCCATCCGGCTCGCCGAGACCGAGTATGTCGATGGCCTGAGGGTCCCGAAGGCGGGTACAGAGCGCGAGATCCCCGCAGACCTCGTACTGCTCGCGCTGGGCTTCAGCGGCACGGACAGTGTCGAGATCGAGGACCAGCTGCACGTGCCACTCGTCTCGGGAAACATCGAGCGCGGCGCCGACTACCAGACCAGCGAATCCGGGGTGTTCGTCGCGGGCGACGCCGGCCGAGGGCAGTCGCTCATCGTGTGGGCGATCGCGGAGGGCCGCGCCGCTGCGTCTATGGTTGATCGGTACCTTGAGGGCGAGACCCTCCTGCCGTTCCCCGTGAAGCCGACCGATAAGGCCATCGCGCTGTAGAACCTGAGCGTGCAAGCGCTTGTGCAACCATTGAAGTACCCACACAGAAGGAAGACATGAGACGAGCCAAAATCGTCGCGACACTTGGCCCAGCCACGTCGAGCTACGAGAACATCAAGGCAATCATTGACGCGGGCGTCGATGTTGCACGAATGAATCTCAGCCACGGCAGCTATGACGTGCATGAGGAGGTCTACGCCAACGTGCGCAAGGCGGCGGATGACGCGGGCAAGCCCGTGGCCGTCCTCGTCGACCTCCAGGGACCAAAGATCCGCCTGGGCAAGTTTGCAGACGGACCCTACGAGTTGGCCGTTGGGGACATCTTCAAGATCACGACGGAAGAGGTCATCGGCACCAAGGAACTCTCCGGAACCACCTTCAAGGGCCTTCCGCAGGATGTCTCGCCAGGCGACTTCCTTCTCATCGATGATGGCAAGGTCAAGGTGCAGGTCGTCGAGACCGACGGCACCGTCGTCACGACCAAGGTCGTCGTCGGCGGTCCCGTGTCCAACAACAAGGGCATCAACCTCCCGGGCGTCGCTGTCAACGTTCCCGCGCTGTCCGAAAAGGATGAGGCGGACCTGCGGTGGGGCCTGCGCCTCGGTGCGGACATCATCGCCCTGTCCTTCGTCCGCAACGCCGATGACGTGACCCGCGTGCACGAGATCATGGCCGAGGAGGGTCGCAAGGTTCCCGTCGTCGCCAAGATCGAGAAACCGCAGGCCGTCGATCACCTCGAGGCGATCATCGACGCCTTCGACGCGATCATGGTTGCGCGCGGTGACCTCGGCGTCGAACTTCCGCTCGAGGCGGTCCCGATCGTACAGAAGCGCGCTGTTGAGCTTGCGCGCCGCATGGCCAAGCCGGTTATCGTCGCGACCCAGATGCTCGAGTCGATGATCTCCAGCCCCGTGCCCACGCGTGCCGAGACCTCCGACGTCGCGAACGCGGTGCTGGATGGCGCGGATGCGGTCATGCTGAGCGGCGAGACCAGCGTCGGTGAGTATCCGGTCGTCACAGTGGCGACCATGGCGAAGATCATCGCATCGACAGAGGACCACGGACTCGAGCGCATCGCGGAGCTCGGAACGAAGCCTCGCACCCAGGGTGGCGCGCTGACGCTCGCCGCTGCGGAGGTCGCAGAGTTCGTCGACGCCAAGTACGTGTGTGTCTTCACGGAGTCCGGTGACTCCGCGCGTCGCATGTCGAGGCTGCGGGTGAAGATCCCCATGAAGGCGTTCACACCGGACCAGGCCATCCGTCGCCGCATGGCGCTGACCTGGGGAGTCGAGTCGTTCCTGGTCGACCGGGTCACCCACACGGACGCGATGTTCCACCAGGTGGATGACATCCTGCTGGGCAACAACATGGCCGAGGTCGGCGACAAGGTCGTTGTGATCTCCGGTTCCCCTCCCGGGATCTCCGGGTCCACGAACGACCTGCGCGTTCACCGCGTCGGCGACGCGGCCAACGCGGTTGCTCCCGTCTGGAAGACGGAGTAGAGACCACACAGCAGAAATGGCGCTGGGCGCCTCCCGTGACGGGAGGCGCCCAGCTCATTTTTCTATCAGGACAACACGTCCCGCAGGAACTCCGCGTTCACGGCCCTGCGCGCCCGCGAGATGATGAAGCCCACGAGCAGCAGAGCGAAAGGCAGCAGGATCAGCACCCAGCCGATCGGGCTGAGTCCCCACGCTGCCGTCGGGTCCACACCCTCGGCGACAGTTCCCGCAAGCAGGCCGAAGCGCGACATGAGGAGGTACTCTCCGAGCACGAGACCAATGACCGCGAGCACGGGCGCGATCATCGTCTGGAAGATGTTCTCGTCGCCCCGGTTCTTCCGGAAGTACGCGATCACCGCGACACACACCAGGATCTCGATCAGCACGATCGCAACGACTGCCAGTCCGCTGAACCAGAAGAACAGGTTGAGCACGGGGTCGAGCTGGAAGATCGCGAAGATGACGATGACGAGTCCGCTGATCACGGACGTGACCATGGATGCGGTACTCGGTGCCCCGCGCCGGTTGACCGTACCGAGCCTGGCCGGGAGCACGCCTCCACGTCCCATCGCGAACAGGTAGCGGCTCGCCGCGTTCTGGAACGCGAGGAGCCCGGCGAACAGGCTCGAGAGGACGAGGATGCTCATGATCGTCGCCATCCACGGCCCCACGTACTGGGTCGCGAGCGAGAACAGCACCTGCGCCGGGTCAGCAAGCCCGTTGGAGAGCTTGTCGGTGGTCTCGACGGCATGCCCCGCGCCCATTCCGGTCACCATCGCGAAGGCGGTCAGAGCGAAGAGCACCGTGATCACGCCCACAGCGAGGTAGGTTGCGCGGGGGACCACCTTCTTCGGATTCTTGGACTCTTCGCCGTAGATCGCGGTCGCCTCGAAACCGATGAAGGACGCGAAGGCGAAGGCGAAGGCGATTCCTGCCGACCCGGCCAACCCGCCCGCGAGGATTGCCGCGGGGTTGAAGGACGCCCAGAAGTCGACTCCATCCGGTCCACCGTTTGCAAGAATCACGATCGCGGTGACCACGAGCGCGGCCAGTTCACACAGCATGAGAACGCCGAGCACCTTGGCTCCGACGTCGACACGCAGAAGGGACAGCACCGTGACGACGACCCAGGCGACGAGCGCCCAGGCCCACCACGGCATGATCCCCAACTGTCCGGAGATGACTCCGCCGAAGAATCCGAAGATCGCAAGCTGCACCGCAAGGTAGGCGAGAATCGAGACAAAGGCCGATGCGATGCCCGCGTTCCGTCCGAGTCCTCGCCCGATGTAAGCGAAGAACGCGCCGGCGTTGGTGACCCGCTGGCTCATCGCCGCATAGCCGACACTGAACAGCAGGAGCGTGATGCCGACGACCAGGTAGGCTCCGGGTGCGGCTGCCCCGTTTCCGAGTACCACGGCGACCGGTACAGCACCGGTCATGCCGACGAGTGGCGCCGCAGCGGCCACGACGAAGAAGACGATTCCGATCGTGCCGAGGCGTCCCTTGTGCAGGGAGGTCTGCGGCTCGTCGGCGGTTTTTTCGGTAAGCGCCATTGAGATACTCCTCGTTGAGTTCATGGGTGCACAGATCGTCCGTATCCGAACGAGTTACTACACCTTGGCGAACGGAGCGGGCCCCGTCAAGAGGGAAACGCCAATCCGTGCGATTCATTTGGGTACGAACCATCGTGGATTGTGGACTACACTCTGGCGCTATGACACCTCTCAACGGCTTCCTCCCGCCACTGACGCCGGAAGGTACGAGTGCGCTCGTCCCAAGCCCACCGTGGCACTACTCGGGCACCCTGCTCACCGTCGAGTACCGCACGGACCCGGCCAACATCCGCGCCATCCTGCCGGAGGACATCGAGCTCGCACCCGAGGACCCGGGCGCCGTCGCCCTCATCTGGGCAGACTGGCAGTCCTGCAGCGACGGGGGGCTCGAGCTGCTCGACCCCGTGCGTTCGCAGTATCTCGAGGCCTTCGTCGTGGTGCGCTGCGCATACCAGGGCACCGTCTACAGCCGCTGCGTGGCCATCTGGGTCACCAAGGACTTCGCACTGGGCCGTGGCTGGTTCCAGGGCTACCCGAAGAAGCTCGGAGCAATCCACGTCACCCGCGTGTTCAATCGGGGGAAGGCGACGCCGAGGCTCGCGCCTGGCGCCCAGCTCGGGGCATCCCTCGCCGCATACGACCACCGGCTGGCCTCCGCCGTTGTCACGCTGCGGGAACCGTCGGAGGCCAACGGCTTCGTCAACGGCCATCGGATGCTGCACAACCGGATCATGCCCTCCATCGGCAAGGATCAGGGGCTCTCGCTCGACCAGCTCGTCTCGATGGGAGGAATCGATCTCGACCTGGGGCAGGCCTGGCGGGGCGATGCAGAACTCTCACTCGCGGATTCACCATGGGACGAACTGCACTCGATTCTCCCGGTCGACGAGATCATCGGCGGCTATTACCGCGAGATCGGAACCACCTTCGATGGAGGAGAGCTTGTCGCCGACCGCTCCCGACCCGTCTGAGCTGAATCGTCTGAACCGAGTCGGCTGAACCGGATCAATAGTCCTCGAGGTACTCGTCAAGCTCCCACCGGGTGACGTCGCGGGTAGCGGGATCCTCTTCCTCTGCCTCGTAACGCGCGAGTTCATCGCGCTTGAGCACCGTGAACACGTCGATGAACGCCTCGCCGAGCGTCTCGCGGAGCACGGAGTTGGCGTCGAGGGCGTCCAATGCCACCCCGAGTGAACCGGGAAGGACCTCCGCGGCGTCGTTCTGGTAGGCCCAGCCGTCGGCGCTGGGTGGCACCGTAAGCGACCTGCTGAGGCCGTCCAGCCCGGCCGCAAGAACCGCGGCAACGATCAGGTACGGATTCGCCGCGCCGTCACCTACCCGGATTTCAAGCCTCGTGCCGTCCCCGCGTTCCGGCGGCACCCTGAGCATCGTGCTGCGGTTGTCATGGCCCCAATTCGCGCGGTACGGCGCAAGGGTATCCGGCCCGAGGCGCTTGTATGCGTTGACGGTCGGATTCGTGAGCGCGACGAGTGCGGGAGCGTTCTCGAGGATGCCCGCGATGAGGTGGTTCGCGGTGTCGGAGAGCTCGCCCTCGGCGGTCGACATGAGATTTCTGCCCGCCGCATCGATGACGGAGAAATGCAGGTGGAAGCCGCTGCCTCCCTCGTCCGTCCACGGCCGTCCGAGGAAGGTCGCAAGCTTTCCCGAGCGCGCCACGATGTCTTTGACGGCGGTCTTGAACAGGAAGGTGCGATCCGCCGCATCGAGTGCTTCACCGTGCCAGAGATTGATCTCGTACTGCGACGGGCTGAACTCGTGGTTCCCCGCGAAGACGCCAATGTCCATGGCATCCAGCTGGCGAAGCAGATTGAGGAAGATGCCTTCAGGATCCACCCAGGTTCCTGTCGTGTAGACGCGCCCCGTCCGCTCGAGAGCGCGCTTCCATCCGTTCTCTCCCCGCTCCGCGATGTAGAACTCGAGCTCCGGCCCGACGACCGGGGTCAGCCCCAGCGCCTGGTATCGGGCGATCACGCTCTTGAGCACGGAGCGCGGTGCGATATGGCTCTCCGTGCCATCCGGATTGAACGCGTCTGCAACGATGAGCGCGACGCCCGGCTCCCACGGCATGAGCGTGAGAGTCTCCGGGTCCACGGTCGCGATGAGGTCTGGCAGACCGCTCGACATGATCTTGTCCCCGTCGAGTACTCCGCCCCGCGTCGTCGTGATCCACACGCCCTGGCAGAAGGTCGCCCCCTTGGCGACGGAGTGAGAGAACTGGCTGACCAAGAGATCCTTTGACCTCGTGATTCCCAGCACGTCGGCGTAGATCAGGCGGAGGACGTCGATACCATCCGCTTCCAACCGCGACTGAAGAGCAACTGCATCGGTGCCCATCTGTTATTCAGCTCCTTTGCTGATAAATCGTTTGGGTATAAACGAATAGTGAGATACTAAGCCACGTCCGCGCAAATGCACGTTCCCCAAGCCAGACCGGCAGTGAAGCCCCGACCGACAGTGAGGCGAAACCGTGAGAGCTCTGTTTGTCATGCACGACCACGTGAGCCCCACGGGGTTCGTCTCGGATCATCTGCGTCGCCGCGGTTTCGACGTCGACGAGATCCTCGTCGTGAGCGAGGCCGATTTCCGAACCCCCAACGTCGCGTTCGAGTTTCCCGATCCAGGCCAGTATGACCTCATCGTCCCGATGGGCGCACCCTGGGGAGCGTGGGACGACGCCCGTATCGGACGCTGGCTCCTGCCCGAGATCGCCTGGGTCCAGGACGCGCTCGCGAGGGACATCCCCGTGCTCGGTATCTGCTTCGGGGGACAGCTCGTCGCGCGTGCCCTCGGCGGCCGTGTCGCGAGGGCGCCCAAGCCGGAAATCGGCTGGACGGCGATCCACAGCGACGACGCCTCTCTCATGCCCGCCGGGCCGTGGTTCCAGTTCCATTACGACCGCTGGGAACTACCGGATGGCGCGCAGGAGATCGCCAGAGACTCCGTGGCATCGCAGGCCTTCAGATACGGGCGCAGCCTCGCCGTGCAGTTCCACCCAGAACTCACCGCGAGCACGCTCGAGGGGTGGCTGCTCGAGGGCGGCCGCCAACAGGTCATCGACGATGGCCAGGACCCCGACGCGCTGCTCGCGCACACTCGCGCGGAAGAAAGCACCGCGCAGCAGCGCACCGTGGCACTCCTTGACGCCTTTCTCTCGAGGATCGCGATGTTAGCGCCGCCGAATCACTGACCGGCGAGTTCGACGCGCACGGGGAAGCGCTTGATCCCGTTCACGAAATTGGAGCGCAGGTGGTCGAGAGGGCCGCGCCGTTCCATGCCGGTGATGCGGGGGAGCAAGGTCTCGAACATGATGCGAATCTCGAGCCTCGCGAGAGCGTTTCCCATGCACATGTGCGGCCCGCCCCGACCGAACGCCATGTGTTCGTTCGGATTACGGGTGACATCCATCCGGTACGGGTCCTCGAAGACTTCCGGATCGCGGTTGCCTGCGGCGAACCAGGTGACGACCTTGTCGCCCTCCTTGATCGCCTGGCCATTGATCTCCGTGTCCTTCGTCGCGGTGCGGCGGAAGTGATAGACCGGGCTCGCCAGACGCAGAAGCTCTTCGACCGCCCACGGGATGAGCTCCGGCCGCTCCTGGAGCAGCGCCAGCTGGTCGGGATTCTGCATGAGGTAGTTCATCGAGTGCGTGATGGAGTGGCGCGTGGTCTCGTTCCCCGCGACGACCAGCAGCAGAAAGTAGCTGTTGAAGTCGCGCTCCGAGAGCGCGATGCCGTCCGCCGGTTCCTGGTTGATGAGCCTGGAGACGAGATCCGTGCCGTCCTTGCCGAGGCGTTCGCGTTCCAGTTCGTGGCCGTAGTCGAAGACCTCCTGGGCCGCGGGGGAGCGGAACGGAAGCAGCCGATATTTTTCACTCTCCGCGGAGTTCGCCAGAACATCGGCCGTCTCCGGGTCACTGTTGCCGATCATCCGGTTACCCCAGTCGATGAGCTTGTAGATGTCCGCGTCCGGGACATCCAGCATGCGAGCGAGCACCCGGATGGGGAAGTCCGCTGCGACCTCCGCGACGAAGTCGAACTCCTTCTTTGCGAAGGCCGCGTCGAGGGTCGACGCGGTGAGTCCGCGCAGGAAGGTCTCGTAGCCCGCGACCGCCTTGGGGGTGAACTCGCCCTGCATCAGGCGACGGAGCGCACGGTGTCGAACGCCGTCGGTCTCGAGCATGGACTTGCGGGCTTCGAGCTGGTCGTCATCCAGCTCCTCCGTGCTCACGCCTCCGCGCTCGCTCGAGAAGGTCTCCGTGTCACGCAGCACGCCGACGATATCGTGGTAGCGGGTGAGCGACCAAAACCCCTTGTTGGGTGCTTCTTCCTCGTCCCAGTGCACCGGAGCACTCGCGCGTAGCTCGTCGAAGACCGCCCAGGGCTGCTCGTGTTCGAAGAGATCCAGGTCTGCCAGGGTGACGTTCGTCATTGAACTCAACTCATCCTCCAGGGGGATATTGTTTGGGTGCGAACAATCTACACCCCGGGCCGAATTCCTGCGACATCCTGGTGGTCTGTCTGTCACCGCTGAAGTACCGTCAACTAGAGTGGCGACCGAGATCGCACCCAAGGAGAACTGATGCCAGGACCCCACACGCTCGCGGAGACGGAGCGGGAGGTAGAGAAGCGCCTGGGCAAGCTCCCGATCGACTATGCGTCAATGGCAGTGGCATCGAACCTGTTCCGTGCGGCCAACGCGGTGCGGAATCATCTCGAGCGCACCGTACTCTCCGAGAACGACCTGTCCTGGACGGCGTTCGTCGTCCTGTGGGTGACCTGGATCTGGGAGCCAATCGAGACGAGGCAGATCGCGCTCGAGGGCGGTTTCTCCAAGGCGACCCTGACCGGCGTGCTCTCGACCCTCGAGGGCAGGGGGTGGGTGTCGAGGGAGAAGAGTCAGGTGGATGGACGGCTCGTGCTGGTGCGAATGACGCCGGACGGGCGCACGCTGATGACCGGGCTCTTCCCGGCGTTCAACAAACAGGAACAACACGTCGCGGCCCCTGTTCCCGCCGATAGGCGCCAGGACTTCGCCGAGATGCTTCGCCTGATCACGAGCAACGTCGAGAAGTAGCGCGCGTCTGGCCTACGCGGTCTGGTGTGCGAGTCGCGACTGGCGCACAAACTCCTCGAACAGCGCCGCCTGCTGCGGGTCCTCTGCCGCGGTGTCCTCAGGATGCCACTGCACGCCGACAGCCCAGCCCGCTGCGTCGATCGTCACGGCCTCGACGACGCCATCCGCCGCGCGAGCGACCGCGTCTATTCCCTGGCCGAGGCGATCGAGCCCCTGGTGGTGGTAGCAGGACGCCCGCACCGTGTTCTCGGTGAAGCCGAAGCGCTCCGCACCGCGCTCGACGGTCACATCGTGCAGGAGGTTGTGGTGCGTCACAGGTAGGTCCTGGACGAGCGTTCCGCCCCTGGCGACGTTCACCACGTGGAGCCCCCGACAGATCGCGAGGACGGCCATGCCGCTCTCGAGCGCGTAGTCAGCGGACTTCAGGTCCGCGGTGTCCTGGGTGGCATCGACGTCGTAGACGCTCTCGACCCGCGCGTCCTTCGTGTATCTGGCCGGGTCGATGTCTCCGCCCCCCGGGAGGAGGATGCCGTCGAAGCCACCGAGCCTTTCGCCCCACATGACGTCTCCGACGGGGAGAAGGGTGAACGGGTCGCCACCAGCGTTCCACACCGCTTCGAGCAGCGCTCTCGCGTTCACCACCGCTCGATAGCGCAAGGCCGAGGTGCTTTCTGCGAACCGACCGATGACGGCGATTCGTGGGCGGTAAACATGGGTCATCTGTACTCCGTGGATCGAGCGTTGGTCACTGCTCGCACGCTTCGCGCGAATCTCCTCCGGAGAGTTGTAGAGCCACCGCCTATCGGTTAGGGTAACTCATTAGCATCCGAATGACTTAACGAAGAGTCAGGGGAGACGGGAAGCGGCGCACATGACAAGTATCGACGTGGTCGGCGTGAGTGTCGACACGCGGCACTTCATCGGCGGAGAACGCGTCGCCTCCGACGACACCTTCCGCAACAGTTCGCCCATCGACGGCAGTTTTCTCGGCGACATCGCTCGCGGGGGGCAGCGCGAGATCGACCTCGCGGTCGCCGCGGCACAGGCGGCCTTCCCGATCTGGGGCACCACGGCCCCCCGGGAGCGCGCGGCGATCATGAATCGAATCGCCGACCTGGTCGAGGAGAACATCGAGCAGCTCTCCATCGTCGAGACCACCGACAACGGCGCGCTGCTGCGCAGCCACCTGCTCGGTGTGATGCCCAGGGTGGCCCACAACTTCCGCTTCTTCGCCGACTGGCTGGTGAACCACCTCGGACATCCGGACTTCGAAACCAGAGGACATGACAATCACGTGTCCTGGGACCCGTCCGGGGTCGCAGCCCTGATCACGCCATGGAACGCCCCGCTCATGCTCGCGACCTGGAAGATCGCACCCGCTCTCGCTGCCGGAGACACCGTGGTGCTCAAGCCCGCGGAGTGGACGCCGCTGACGGCGTCCCTGTTCGCCGACATCACGAAAGAGGCGGGGCTTCCCGACGGCGCGTTCAACGTCGTGCAGGGATACGGCAAGGAAGCCGGCGCCGCCCTCGTCGCGCATCCGGGACTCAGCCGCATCTCGTTCACCGGTTCCGTGCCGACCGCGAAGACGATCGCCAAGGCCGCTGCAGAGAACCTGACACCCTGCAGCTTCGAGCTCGGCGGCAAGAGCCCGTTCATCGTGCTCGCCGACGCTGACCTCGAACTCGCGGCCACGCTCGCGATCGACCAGTACGACAACGCGGGGCAGGTCTGCCTCTCCGGCACGCGAATCCTGGTGCACGAGAGCATCGCGGACGCGTTCGCGGAGGCGTTCAGGTCGAAAGCAGTCGCGCTCAGGCAGGGCGACCCCAGGGATCCGGACACGGATATCGGCCCCCAGGTGCACCAGACCCACTTCGACCGGGTGAAGGGTTTCGTCGATCGGGCAACCGCCGAGGGAGCGGACATCGTCTGGGGCGGAACACCGAACACGGAACTCGGCGGCCTCTACTTTCGTCCGACCCTCATAGGCGATCCGACCCCCGGCAGCGAGATCGTCACGCAGGAGGTCTTCGGGCCCGTGCTCACGATGCAGACCTTCCAGACGGATGACGAGGTCGTCTCGCTCGCCAACGGAACGGAATTCGGGCTCGCGGCCGTCGTCGTCGCGGGGGACCGCGCGCACGCGGAATCGGTCACAACGAGGCTCGTCGCCGGCACTATCTGGGTCAACTGTTTCTTCGTACGCGATCTGAGGGCGCCATTCGGCGGCTCCAAGAAATCCGGGATCGGTCGCGAGGGCGGTACCTGGTCATTCGATTTCTACGCGGACGTGAAGAACACGGTCGTGGCCCCACACGGATGGAAGCCTGCATCGATGAAAGGAAGTGCTCGCCATGGGTGAAGTAGTCGGAGTGGGTCTCATCGCCCACGTCCCCACCATCATGCTTCCGAAAGAGGAGCGCATGGAGCTCAACGAGGGCAAGGACTCGACCCTCGTCTCCGCACTCGAAAAACTCAGGAAAGACGTCTTCGAGACCGAGGACTACGACACCGTCATCGTCATGGACAGCCACTGGGCGACCACGGTGGAGTTCGTGGTGGCCTCGCAGGATCGTCGCCACGGCCTGTTCACCTCGGAGGAGCTGCCACGTGGAATGCACGGGGTGCCCTACGACTACCGCGGCGACCCGGAACTCGCGAACCTCATGGAAGATCGCGCGGAGAAGAACGGCACCTGGATCACTCCGATCGACGACCCCGACCTACCGGTGATGTACGCCACCATCAACCTCTGGAAGTATCTGGGCGAAGGGCTCCCCGACAAGAAGTGGGTCAGCGTCAGCGTCTGCCAGACCGCGACAGACGAAGACTTCCTCCGCGCGGGTCGCGCCATCGGCGAGGCGATCGCGGCGAGCGATCGTAGGGTCATCATCCTGGCCTCAGGCGCACTGTCGCACACGTTCTACAAGCTGCGCGAACTGCGCAAGCACGAGATGGCCGATCCGAGTCACATCTTCTCGAAGGAGGCGCTCGCCGCCGATTACGAGCGACTCGACTGGTTCAAGGCGGGCGACCACGCGAAGGTGCTCGACACCATGCCGGCGTTCCACAAGGTGCGTCCAGAGGCCATGTTCGGCCACTGGCTGCTCACCGCGGGCGCCATCGGCGAGGAGGCCTGCACCGCGCCGGGAATCCAGTACAGCGACTATGAGAACTCCGTGGGAACCGGGCAGGTGCACATCTGGTTCCCCCGTCCGGACGGCGGATTCCCCGCACCGAAGGATCTGGTCCTGGATCGTGACTGAGTATCGTCGCATCCTTCTCGACGGTTTCGCCACGGAGGTCGTTCGCCACGGAGATGCCCTTGTCGCGGGCGACGGGCGCGAGATCGCGATCGAGGATGCCGTCCACCTGCCGCCGACCGTGCCGAGCAAGATCATCGCCGTGCACCTCAACTACGCGAGCCGTACAGAGGAGTTCATGACCAGGCTGCCGCCCGCGCCGACCTATTTCCACAAACCCGTGACCGCGCTGAACAGCCACGAGGGAGCGGTCGTGCGACCGGAGGGCTGCAGGTTCCTGAACTTCGAGGGCGAGATCGTGATCGTCATCGGGCGCACCTGCCGCAATGTCACGCCCGCCGATGCCGGCGACTACATCGCCGGATACACCGTCGGCAACGACTACGGACTGCATGACTTCAGGGACACCGATGCCGGGTCGATGCTCCGCGTCAAGGGCAGCGACACGCTCGCCCCCGTCGGCCCCGGGCTCGTCACGGGCTGGGACTTCCACGACAAGCGCATCCGCACCCTCGTGAACGGCGTCGTCCGCCAGGACGACAGCACCGCGAACATGAAGTGGGACATGAACTATCTCGTGGCCGACATTGCCAGGACGATCACCCTGAGCCCAGGGGACCTGCTGTTCACCGGAACCCCCGCGTTCTCTCGCCCGGTCGAGCCCGGGGATGTCGTCGAGGTCGAGGTCGAGGGCCTCGGCACTCTGCGCAATCACATCGTCACCGGTCCATCCGCCATCCGCACGGATGTCGGTGCCCAACCGAGCGCGAGCGAAGAGGTCGTCTCGACGGCGCTCGGTGGCGACTGGGAGTTTCGGGGCATCCGTACCCCGTCGAAGGACCTGTACCCCTCAACGGTGCAGGAGAAAGCAGCGAAGGACGCGCAATGATCAAGGTCGAAGTGGACATGAACCTCTGCCAGCACTACGGGCAGTGTGTGTTCGAGGCTCCCAGGATTTTCCACCTGAACAGTGACGACAAACTCGAGTATCTCGCGGAAGCCAACGACGACGAACGCGACCAGGTCGAAGCCGCTGTCGACGTCTGTCCTATGCAGGCCATCCGAATCGTCGAGTAGGTGGTCACCGTGCCCGATGCCGCCCCCGTCATCATCGTCGGCGGAGCGATGGGCGGGCTTCGCGCGGCCGAGGCACTGCGCAAATCGGGGTATTCCGGTCCGCTCACGATTATCGGCGAGGAACTGCACGCGCCATATAACCGGCCGCCCCTGTCAAAAGAGGTGCTGTCGACTGTCGTGACCCACGAGGCCGTCGCTTTTCCCCAGCGCGCGGCGACGGAAGATGTCGAGTGGCTGCGCGGCACGTCCGTGACCGCAGCGGATCTCGACGCCCAGACTGTCACGACGGATGACGGCGTGAAACACACCTGGCGCGCCCTCGTCATTGCGACCGGGCTCCGCGCCAGGAGGCTCACCCTTCCCGGCCAGAAGGATCCGTCCATGCCGGGCCGGTACACGATTCGCACCCTCGACGATGCGATCGCGCTGCGTGAAGAATTGCGAGAGGGACGCCGCCTCGTCGTGCTCGGATCGGGGTTCCTCGGCTGCGAGGTCGCCGCGACGGCACGCAAGCTCGGTTGCGAGGTGACGATCGTCTCGCCGCGCGAGTTGCCGATCATCCGGCCGCTCGGCCTGGAGCTCGCCGCGGAGATTCAGCGCAGGCACGAGGCGCACGGCGTGCGGTTTCGCCTGGGGAGGAGTGTGGTCGACGTGCTCGGTGCCGCGCGGTTCGCCGGAGTCGTGCTCGACGACGGCGAACGACTCGACGCGGATGTCCTGGTCGAGGCCATCGGATCCGAGTGCAACAGCGAGTGGCTGGCTGGCACCGGCCTCGACACGACGGACGGGGTTCTTGCGGATACCGCCATGCGCGCCGTCTCGCTGGACGGCACCGTGCACGACGACGTCTATGTCGTCGGCGACATCGCGCGCTTCCCGCACCTCGTGTTCGACGAGAAACCGCGCAGGATCGAGCACTGGAACATCCCCACGGACACGGGCAAGCGCGTCGGCGCTGTGCTCGCCGCGCAGCTCGCGGACGACGGCTCCTTCGCTGAGACGGCGGCACGGCCGTTCACACCGATGCCCACCTTCTGGTCGGTGCAGTTCGAGATAGACCTGCGCGCGTACGGCCTGCCATCACTCGCCGACGAGACTCGACTGCTCGAGGGCGAGCTGACCGGAGCCTGCGTTCTCGGGTACTACCGGGGCGGGCGGATGATCGGGGTCGTCGGCCTGGGGATGCAGGCCGCGCTGATGCCGTACCGACAATTGATCGCCGCAGGAGGCCTCGAATAGCGTAAATCCGCTGTGCCGGTGGTGGGACTCGAACCCACACGCCCTTGCGAGCAAAGCATTTTGAGTGCTCCGCGTCTGCCATTCCGCCACACCGGCGCACAGTAACGATTGTCAGAATACCGTAGGCTTTAGCTCGTGACTGACCAGGAAACCCCCACACAAGTTCCCCGCCGCGTCGTTGTGGCAGAAGACGAGTCACTGATTCGCCTGGACATAGTCGAGACACTCCGCGACAACGGCTTCGAGGTCGTTGGTGAGGCGGGAGACGGAGAAGCGGCCGTCGCACTCGCGACAGAACTGCGTCCGGATCTGGTCATCATGGACGTCAAGATGCCTCTCCTTGACGGGATCTCAGCTGCCGAACGTCTGACCAAGAACCACATCGCGCCGGTTGTCCTGCTCACCGCCTTCAGCCAGAAGGAACTCGTCGAGCGCGCAACCGAGGCCGGAGCGCTGGCGTACGTCGTCAAGCCATTCACCCCGAACGATCTCCTGCCCGCGATCGAGATCGCACTCGCTCGCTACGCCCAGATCATCACGCTCGAAGCGGAGGTCACCGACCTCGTCGAGCGGTTCGAGACCCGCAAGCTCGTCGACCGCGCCAAGGGGCTGCTGAACGAGAAGATGGGCCTCACCGAGCCCGAGGCCTTCCGCTGGATCCAGAAGGCATCCATGGACCGCCGCCTCACCATGCACGATGTCGCCCAGGCGATCATCGAACAGCTCTCCGCCAAGAAGTAGCCCCGCCGCCTCCTCGGTCCGTCGACCGTCGCTGTAACAAAGCACGGGCCGCTCGCCGCACGTGGAAAGCTTGCATCGTGCTTGCTTCGCTTCCCCTCCTTGACCTTTCCGAACTCGACCGTGGAGCCGAGTCGGCCCAGAGATTCCTCGAAAAGTTACGAGCCATCACGCACGACGTCGGGTTCTTCTACCTCGTCGGCCACGGTGTCGAGCAGCACCTGATCGACGAGATCCTCGCGGTGTCGCGGAGGTTCTTCGCATTGCCAGAGAGCGACAAACTCGCCATCGAGAACATTCACAGTGCGCAGTTTCGCGGCTACACCCGCGTGGGCGGAGAGCGCACGCACGGCGACATCGACTGGCGTGAACAGATCGACATCGGCGCCGAGCGTGACCTCGTCGTAGAGGGCGAAGGCGTGGCGCCATACTGGCGACTGGAGGGACCGAACCTCTGGCCGACCGCACTTCCCGAGCTGCAGGATGTCGTCTCCCGCTGGATGGACAAACTCGGCGACCTGTCCCTGCGACTCATGCGCGCGTGGGCACAGGCACTCGGAGCCCCGATCGGTGTGTTCGATGAGGCGTTCGCTGTGCGGCCGTTCCCGCTCCTGAAGATTGTCCGCTACCCCGGAACCACCGGGATCGAGCCGGCGCAGGGCGTCGGAGCACACCGGGACGGAGGCGTGCTCACGCTGCTGTTGGTGGAGCCGGGCAAGGGTGGACTTCAGGTCGAGCACGAAGGCGAGTGGATCGATGCGCCCGCGATCGACGGCGCATTCGTCGTCAACATCGGCGAAATGCTGGAGCTTGCGACGCAGGGCTACCTCAAGGCGACGCTGCATCGCGTGGTGTCACCGCGTCGGGGCGATGACCGCGTCTCGATCCCGTTCTTCTTCAACCCTGCACTCGACACCTCGATGCCGCACCTCGAGTTGAGCGCGGAACTGAAAGCAGAGGCTCGCGGCCTGACCGTCGACCCGACGAACAGTCCGATCCTCGAGACCTATGGCGACAACGCGCTTCGCTATCGCCTGCGGGCACACCCGAACGTTGCGGCCATCCACCACTCCGATCTGGCCGACGCCGAGACCGTTGCCGCGAGCTGAGAGCTCAGCGATCGCGGAGCATGTTCGTGATCCGCACGGTGGACAGCCTGCGGCCCTCCTCGTCGCGAATGACGATCTCGTGAGTCGTGAGGGTGCGCCCGAGGTTGAGTGCCGTGCAGGTTCCCGTGACGACCCCGGATGAGATCGAGCGCGTGTGACTCGCATTGATCTCGATGCCCATGGCGATGCGCCCTGGCCCCGCGTGGATCGCCGCCGAGATCGAGCCGAGGGACTCACCGAGCACGACGTGAGCACCACCGTGGAGGATGCCGATCACCTGTCTGTTGCCCTCGACCGGCATCGTCCCGACGGAATACTCTGCCGACAACTCCCGGAATTCGATTCCGAGCCTGCGCGTGAGTTCGCCTCCGCCCGAAGACACCAGCCGCTCGACAAGAGTCGGATCGAGGTTCTCGGGAAAAATCGTCATCGGCGTCCTTTACACGGCACTGGAGGGTCTGTCGGCGGCCGCGGCTAGGCTGGCTGCGTGACGGACAACGAAAAGCCTACCCTTCTGATTATCGATGGCCATTCGCTGGCGTTCCGCGCCTTCTACGCCCTCCCGGTAGACAGTTTCCAGACCCGCGACGGTCAACACACCAACGCGATCCACGGCTTCATCGCGATGCTCATCAGCCTGCTGCAGAGCGAGAAGCCCACGCACCTCGCCGTGGCCTTCGACATCTCGAGATATTCCTTCCGCACGCGCGAGTATCCCGAGTACAAGGGCACCCGCGGCGAGACTCCGCCGGAGTTCATCGGGCAGATCCCGTTGCTCGAAGAAGCGCTGCACGCCATGAACATCGTCACCGTGACCAAGGAGGACTACGAGGCCGACGACATCCTCGCGACCCTGGCGACGCGCGGCGCGGCCGAGGGGTACCGCGTGCTCGTGGTCTCTGGTGACCGCGACGCGATCCAGATGATCAACGACGACGTCACGCTGCTGTACCCCAACGCCCGCGGTGTCTCAGAGCTCAAACGCTACGACAGGGATGCCGTGGTCGAGCGCTACGGCATCGAGCCGCACCAGTACCCGGATGTCGCCGCCCTCGTCGGCGAGACGAGCGACAATCTCATCGGCATAGACAAGGTCGGCGAGAAGACCGCGGTCAAATGGATCAACCAGTACGGAGGACTGGACCAGATCCTCGCTCACGCTGACGAGATCAAGGGTGTTGTCGGGGAGAAGCTGCGCGAGCAGAAGGACAACGCGGTCCGCAATCGCAAGCTCAACCACCTGCTCACCGACGTTGACCTCCCCGTCGGCCCCGCGGATCTCGAACGCCGCCCAATCGACGAGACCGCCGTGCGCGACGTCTTCGACAGGCTCCAGTTCCGCACCCTCCTCACCAGGCTGCTCAAGATCGCTGGCGGCGACGGAGCGTCTGCAGCCGCCACGGATGGTGAAGGTGCGGCGCAGTCAGGGACCGTCGTCCCGGCCGTGAGAACGCTCGTCGACGAGGAACTGGGATTCTGGATCGCTCAGGCGACGAAGGACGGCACACTCCCGCTCGGCCTGCAGCTCGATGTCGGCCCGGAGGGCATTGCGGGGTTCGGTCTCGCCTCTGCGACGGACTCCGCCTACGTTCCCTGGGCACCCGGGCGCCCGGACTATCGCGCGCTCGAGACCTGGCTCGCGAGCGATGCGCCCAAATACCTGTTCGACTCCAAACCGCAGTACAAGGCGCTGCACAGGGCAGGAATCGAGCTGAGGGGCATTGCCTTCGATGTCACTCTCGCGGCCTGGCTGATCAAACCGGGTGCGCACTCCAGGGATCTCGCGACGCAGGTGTACGACCTGCTCGGCGAACGCATCCCGCAGCCCGATCCGAATCAGCTCGTGCCGGATACGGAGGCGCTGAGCTCTGCGACCGAGGCCTGGTACGTCCTCCAACTCGCGGAGTATCTGGCGGAGCGGCTCGAGCCGGGCTCCAGGTCGGTGCTTGATGAGATAGAACTGCCGCTGCTGCCGATCCTCGCAACCATGGAGCTCACCGGCATCACCGTCAACGCGCAGATACTCTCGCGCCTGTCATCCGAACTGGGAGAGAAGGCGGCCGGTCTTGCCGCCAGCGCGTACGCGGAGCTCGGGCACGAGGTGAACCTCGGGTCGCCCAAGCAGTTGCAGCAGGTGCTGTTCGACGAACTGGGGATGCCGAAGACGCGCGCGAACAAGACCGGGTACTCGACTGACGCGGCATCGCTCGCGGACCTGCAGGATCGCAGCCCTCATCCCTTCCTCGATCTCCTGCTGCAGCATCGCGACGCGACCAAGCTGGGACAGATCGTCGAGACCCTCGCCAAAGCCGTGGGGCCCGATCACCGCGTGCACACCACCTACGACCAGACGGGCACGAGCACCGGCCGCATCTCTTCCGTCGATCCGAACCTGCAGAACATCCCGGTTCGTACCGAGGTCGGGCGCGAGATCCGCTCGGCGTTCGAGAGCGGCCCGAAGTTCACGACCCTCCTCACGGCCGACTACTCCCAGATCGAGATGCGGATCATGGCACACCTCTCCGGTGACGCCGGGCTCATCGAGGCGTTCAACTCCGGGGAAGACCTGCACCGCTTCGTCGGCTCGCGCATCTTCGGGGTCGAACCGTCCGAGGTGACGCCGACGATGAGAAGCAAGGTCAAGGCGATGTCGTACGGACTCGCCTACGGTCTGAGCGCATTCGGCCTCTCCAAGCAGCTGCGCATCGACACCTCAGAGGCAAAGCAGCTCATGGCCGACTACTTCGAGCGCTTCGGCGCGGTGCGCGACTACCTGCGCGGCGTCGTCGAGCAGGCGCGAAAGGACGGCTACACCGAGACGATCTTCGGACGGCGGCGCCCGTTCGGCGACCTCAACTCCTCCAACCGTGTGCTGCGCGACAACGCGGAACGCGCGGCTCTCAACGCGCCGATCCAGGGCTCGGCCGCCGACATCCTCAAGATCGCCATGCTCGATATCGCGGACGACATCCAGGAGAAGAAGCTGGGGTCGAGGATGCTCCTGCAGGTGCACGACGAACTGGTCTTCGAGGTGGCGGAGGGCGAGCTCGAGACGATGACGAGCCTCGTCACCGCGCGGATGGGACACGCGGCCGACACGAGGCAATTGAAGGTTCCGCTCGATGTGCAGGTCGGTACGGGCAAGAATTGGGATGAGGCCGCGCACTAGACACGCGGTGCGCACCGGACCAACCGAACGATTCGGACAGATCGACAGCAGGGGAGAGCACGATGTCAGAACGAAGAGCAACGGTGAAGTCCGCCGTCGGGCTGCACGCTCGGCCCGCGGCGCTGTTCAGCCAGGCTGCGGCCGCCACGGGTGTGGCCGTGACGCTCACGCGTGGCGACGGCACCTCGGTAAATGCTGCGAGCATCCTCGGGGTGCTGTCCCTCGGTATCGCGCACGGCGACGAGGTCACGCTGAGTGCGGACGGGAACGGCGCTGAAGAGGCCCTCGACTCACTCGCCTCACTGCTCGCCACCGATCTCGACGCCGACTAGCTATCGTTCCCTGGGAGGTTGCGGACTCGATCGTCCGACGCCTCACGCGTAGGCTCGAATGATGACACCTCGAATGATGACACAGGGGAATCGAGAACACACCGCCATCGACGCGATCGCGGAGGAGTGGGTCGACACAGAGCTGGAGTTGTTTCCGGAGTACCACGTGTACCTCGGCAGGCCCGGCCGCGAGGGTGAGTACGCCGACTATTCGCCCGCGGGTGCGGAACGCGCCATCGCCGAGACCAGGAAGACGCTGAAGCGCATCACCGAAGCCGAGGCCGCCGACGATGTCGACCGCGTCACCAAGATGGACCTCAGCCGAGTACTGCAACTGGCGATCGACAAGCATGAGGCGGGCTTCGACCAGCGAGACCTCAACGTCATCGCATCGCCCGCGCAGGGCCTGCGTGACATCTTCGACCTCGTCCCCACCGCGACGGAGGAGGACTGGAACGCCATCTCCACGCGAATGCGCAACCTCCCTGCCGCGATGAACGGGTACATCGAGACCCTGCGCTCAGGCATCGACGCACACAACGTCCCGGCCATCCGACAGGTGCGGGAGATCATCGCCCAGGCACGAAAACAAGTGCCCGCGAACGGATTCTTCTTCGAGTTCGCCGCCGGCGCTGCGCCGGAGAGCGGAGAGCTTCCGGAGTCACTGAAGAACGATCTCGCAACCGGGGCCGCGAAGGCTGCCGCGGCATATGGCGCACTCGCCGAATTCCTCGACACGGAACTCGCACCGCACGCGCCCGAAAAAGACGCCGTCGGGAGAGAGCTGTACGAGATCGCTTCCCGCGACTTCCTCGGCGCGACCGTCGACCTCGACGAGACCTACGAGTGGGGTATCGCCGAACTCGCGAGGATGGTGGCGGAGCAGGAGTCCATCGCGAGGGAGATCAAGCCGGGCGCATCCGTGAAGGAGGCGATCGAGTTCCTGGACCAGGACTCCACGCGAAAACTTCACGGCACCGACGCCCTGAAGGCCTGGATGCAGGAGACCAGCGACCGCGCCATCGACGAGCTCGCGGGAACCCAGTTCGACATTCCTGCCGAACTTCGGCGTCTCGAATGCATGATCGCTCCGACCCAGGAGGGCGGCATCTACTACACCGGACCGACCGACGACTTTTCACGCCCGGGGCGCATGTGGTGGAGCGTGCCGGAGGGCGTCACCGAGTTCGATACCTGGCGTGAGCTCACGACGGTGTATCACGAGGGTGTTCCCGGCCATCATCTCCAGGTCGGACAGGCCACCTACAACAAGGACTCGCTGAACTCCTGGCGCCGACAGTCCTGGACCTCCGGGCACGGCGAGGGCTGGGCGCTCTACGCTGAACGCCTCATGGAGGAGCTCGGATACCTCGACGACCCTGCGGACCGCCTCGGGATGCTCGACGGACAGCGGATGCGCGCGGCCCGCGTCGTCCTCGACATCGGCGTGCATCTCGAGAAGACGCGGCCAGACGGAACCGGGCCGTGGACGGGCGACTTCGCGTTCGAGTTCCTCTCCCACAACGTCAACATGAACGAGCCGTTCGTGCGCTTCGAGGTCAATCGCTATCTCGGCTGGCCCGGACAGGCACCGTCGTACAAGGTCGGGCAGCGGATCTGGGAACAGCTCCGCGACGAATACCGGCGACGCGAGGGAGCGGACTTCGACATCCGCGCCTTCCATAAGAAGGCCTTGGGACTCGGGGGAGTCGGACTCGACACCCTCCGCGCGGCTCTCCTGTCCGATTGACCTTCCCGGCTTGGCCCCCGGCGCACTGGCACGATAAGCTAGAGAGTCGCAGTCTGCGATGATTTATCCGCCTGCCGCTGGCGACAACACAAACGAACCATCTCGACAGTGGCCCGATTGTGCCCCGAGGGGCATCTTCCATCCTGGAGCAACTACTACATGACAACCGCAACGACCGTCGGCCCCAAGCAGGTCGCCATCAACGACATTGGATCTGCTGAAGATTTTCTGGCCGCGGTCGAGAAGACACTGAAGTTTTTCAACGACGGAGACCTTATCGAGGGTGTCGTCGTCAAGATCGATCGTGACGAGGTCCTCCTCGATGTCGGTTACAAGACGGAGGGCGTCATCCCCTCCCGCGAACTCTCCATCAAGCACGATGTCGACCCGACGGAGGTCGTCCAGGTCGGCGACAGCGTCGAGGCGCTCGTCCTGCAGAAGGAAGACAAAGAAGGCCGCCTCATCCTGTCGAAGAAGCGCGCGCAGTACGAGCGCGCGTGGGGCGACGTCGAGAAGATCAAGGATGATGACGGAGTCGTGACCGGCACCGTCATCGAGGTCGTCAAGGGCGGCCTCATCGTCGACATCGGCCTTCGCGGATTCCTTCCCGCCTCTCTCATCGAGCTCCGGCGCGTCCGCGACCTCACGCCGTACCTCGGCCAGGAGATCGAGGCCAAGATCCTCGAGCTCGACAAGAACCGCAACAACGTCGTGCTCTCTCGCCGCGCCCTGCTCGAGCAGACGCAGTCCGAGAGCCGCACCACCTTCCTCAACAACCTCGCCAAGGGCCAGGTTCGCAAGGGCGTCGTCTCCTCGATCGTCAACTTCGGCGCCTTCGTCGACCTCGGCGGCGTCGACGGCCTGGTTCACGTCTCCGAGCTGTCCTGGAAGCACATCGAGCACGCTTCCGAGGTCGTCGAGGTTGGCCAGGAGGTCACCGTCGAGATCCTCGAGGTCGACCTCGAGCGCGAGCGCGTGTCGCTGTCGCTCAAGGCCACCCAGGAGGACCCGTGGCAGGTCTTCGCGCGCACTCACGCCATCGGCCAGGTTGCACCCGGAAAGGTCACGAAGCTCGTCCCGTTCGGCGCGTTCGTTCGCGTCGCAGACGGCATCGAGGGCCTGGTTCACATCTCCGAGCTCTCGGGCAAGCACGTCGAGCTCGCCGAGCAGGTCGTGTCGGTCGGCGAAGAGGTCTTCGTCAAGGTCATCGACATCGACCTCGAGCGTCGCCGCATCTCGCTGAGCCTCAAGCAGGCCAACGAGGGTGTCGACCCCGAGGGCACCGAGTTCGACCCGGCGCTCTACGGAATGCTCACGGAGTACGACGAGCAGGGCAACTACAAGTACCCTGACGGCTTCGACCCCGAGACCAACGAGTGGAAAGAGGGCTTCGAGACCCAGCGCGAGAAGTGGGAGCAGGACTACGCTGCAGCCCAGGCCCGCTGGGAGGCCCACAAGAAGCAGGTCGCGGCTGCCGCGAACGAGACCATCACGGACGTCGCATCGTCCGGCTCCTCGTTCTCGAGCGAGTCCGGCTCGGCGGGAACCCTCGCCGACGACGAGTCGCTTGCGGCGCTTCGCGAGAAGCTCTCCAGCAACTCCTGATCACCTGTCGATAGCGGCCGGGTCCTCGCGGACCCGGCCGCTTTCGTGTGCCATCACCACCGCCGGTAGCATGGTGGCGTGCAGCTCAACGGACTCCCGTGTATCTCATAGCGCTCACCGGGGGGATCGCCTCGGGCAAGTCCACGGTCAGCGAACGACTGTCAGCCCTCGGCGCGGTCGTCATCGACGCGGATGTGCTGGCCAGGGAGGTCGTCGAACCGGGCACACCCGCCCTCGCCGAGATCGCGTCCGAGTTCGGCACCCATGTGCTGCGCCCCGACGGCTCACTTGATCGTGCCGCCCTCGGTGCCGTCATCTTCCGCGATCCGGAGGCCAGGGAAAGGCTCAACTCGATAACCCACCCCAAGATCTGGCACCGTGTTCGGGGGCTCATCGCCGAGGCGGAGCAGCAGAATCCCGACGCCGTCATCGTCTACGACGTTCCACTGCTCGTCGAGGCCGGTACGAACCGCGACCTGAGCTTCGACCTCGTCGCTGTCGTGCACGCCGACGCCGCGACCCGGCTGCGCCGCCTCGTGGAACTGCGGGGTCTGGACCACGACGAGGCACACCGTCGTATCGAGTCGCAGGCGAGCGATACGGATCGGCTCGCGATCGCCGACGTCGTGATCGACAACAACGGCACCCTGGAGGACACCCTCGCCCAGGTGGATGCACTCTGGGAGCGCGTGTCGTAGGTCGAACCTAGACTCGAAGGATGCAACCCACACGTTCTGTTCGCCCATTCGAGGTGATCAGCGACTACACGCCCAGCGGCGACCAACCGGCGGCAATCGACGAGCTCGCCGGAAGGATCAACGCGGGCGAGACGGATGTCGTGCTCCTCGGCGCGACGGGCACCGGCAAGTCCGCGACAACGGCCTGGCTCATCGAAAAGGTGCAGCGCCCCACCCTCGTGCTCGCGCACAACAAGACCCTCGCGGCCCAGCTGGCCAACGAGTTCCGCGAACTCATGCCCAACAACGCCGTCGAATACTTCGTCTCCTACTACGACTACTACCAGCCGGAAGCATACGTTCCGCAGACCGATACCTTCATCGAGAAGGACTCGTCGATCAACGCCGAGGTCGAGCGACTTCGACACTCCACCACGAACTCGCTACTCAGTCGCAGGGATGTCGTGGTCGTCTCGACCGTCTCCTGCATCTACGGTCTGGGCAGTTCAGAGGAATACCTCGACGCGATGATCGCCCTCCAGGTGGGCATGAAGATCGATCGCGAGGCGCTCATCCGCAAGTTCGTCTCCATGCAGTACCAGCGCAACGACATCGACTTCTCCCGCGGCAACTTCAGGGTGCGCGGAGACACCATCGAGATCATCCCGATGTACGAGGAGCTCGCGATCCGGATCGAAATGTTCGGTGACGAGATCGAGGCTCTCTACAGCCTTCATCCGCTCACGGGGGACGTGGTGAAGACGCTGGACGCCGTATCCGTGTTTCCCGGCTCCCACTACGTCGCGGGGCCCGAGCGCATGCAGGCCGCGATCAAGACCATCAAGATCGAACTCGCGGAGCGGCTCGAACAACTGGAGCGCGAGGGGAAGCTGCTCGAGGCACAGCGGCTGCGGATGCGCACGACCTTCGACCTCGAGATGATGGAGCAGATCGGCTTCTGCAGCGGCATCGAGAACTACTCTAGGCACATCGACCAGCGCCAGCCGGGGGAGGCGCCGCACTGCCTCATCGACTACTTCCCCGAGGACTTCCTCGTCGTGATCGACGAGTCCCACGTCACCGTTCCGCAGATCGGAGCGATGTACGAGGGGGATGCCTCGCGCAAGCGCACCCTCGTCGAGCACGGCTTCCGGCTCCCGAGTGCCCTCGACAACCGGCCGCTCAAATTCTCCGAGTTCCTCGAGCGCGTTGGACAGAAGGTCTACCTGTCCGCGACACCGGGCAAGTATGAGCTCGGCATCACCGACAGCGTGGTCGAGCAGATCATTCGTCCGACCGGTCTGATCGACCCGGAGATCGTCGTCAAGCCCACCAAAGGACAGATCGACGACCTGCTCGAGGAGATCCGCGCGCGCACCGAGAAGAACGAGCGCGTGCTGGTCACCACCCTCACCAAGAAGATGGCGGAGGAGCTCACCGAATTCCTTGGCGAGGCCGGCGTGCGGGTACGGTACCTGCACTCCGACGTCGACACTCTGCGCAGGGTCGAGCTGCTGACGGAGCTCCGGCAGGGCGTCTACGACGTGCTCGTGGGCATCAACCTGCTGCGGGAGGGCCTCGACCTGCCCGAGGTCTCCCTCGTCGCGATTCTGGACGCCGACAAGGAGGGTTTCCTGCGCTCCTCGACCTCGCTCATCCAGACCATCGGTCGCGCGGCCAGGAACGTGTCAGGCGCCGTGCACATGTACGCGGATGTCCTCACCGATTCGATGAGGATCGCCATCGACGAGACGAACCGCAGGCGTGAGAAGCAGGTCGCCTACAACGTCGCGCACGGCGTGGACCCCCAGCCGCTGCGCAAGAAGATCGCCGATATCACGGACGCGCTCGCCCGGGAGGACGCGGACACGGCCCAGTTCCTCGCCGACCGAGACGGTCACAGCCGGGACCGCAAGAGCAGGACCAGCCAGAAGCTGTCACCGACGCCGAACCTCCGCCACGAGGGACTCGCGGCGAACGGGGCGAACGACCTCGAGTCGATCATCCGCGACCTGAACGAACAGATGCTGCAGGCCGCCGGAGAGCTCAAATTCGAGCTCGCGGCCCGGTTGCGCGACGAAGTGTCCGATCTGAAGAAGGAACTCAGACAGATGGCGGCCGCGGGACACCTGTCCTGAGTGCCGCGCGGCGCTCCGCCACCAGCAGCAATGTCAGTGGCTTGGATAGAATCTATAGAGTGTCTATCTCGCCCGTGAAGTCCTCGTCAAAGCTCAGCGTGCACGGCGCGAGAGTTCACAACCTCCGCAACGTCGACCTCGAGATTCCGCGTGATTCTCTCGTGGTCTTCACGGGCCTGTCTGGCTCCGGAAAGTCGTCGCTCGCCTTCGACACGATCTTCGCTGAAGGCCAGCGCCGCTACGTTGAATCACTCTCGGCCTACGCTCGCCAGTTCCTCGGCCAGGTCGACCGGCCTGACGTCGATTTCATCGACGGGCTGAGTCCCGCCGTCTCCATCGACCAGAAGTCCACCAACCGGAATCCCCGGTCGACGGTGGGCACGATCACCGAGATCTACGACTACATGCGCCTGCTCTGGGCCAGGATCGGTATCCCGCACTGCGCAGAGTGTGGCGAGCCGATCTCGCGCCAGAGCGTGCAGCAGATCGCCGACCAGCTCATGACTCTCGAAGCAGGCACACGGTACCAGGTCGTGAGTCCGGTGGTCTCCCAGAAGAAGGGGGAGTTCGTCGATCTCTTCCACGAGCTCGCCGCGAGCGGGTACTCCCGCGCCATCGTCGACGGGAAACAGGTGCAGCTCACCGACCCGCCGACCCTGAAGAAGCAGTACAAGCACGACATCTCGGTCGTGGTCGACCGGCTCGTGGCGGGCGATGACATCCTGACCCGGCTCACGGATTCGCTCGAGACGGCGCTGAGGCTCACGGATGGCGTCGTCGCCATCAACTACGTCGACCTCGAGGGCGACGCGGCCTGGCGCAACTTCTCCGAGAAGCTCTCCTGTCCAAACGGGCACCCGGTGCAGCTGACCGAGATCGAGCCCCGCACCTTCTCCTTCAACGCGCCGTTCGGAGCCTGCCCGGAGTGCTCCGGACTCGGTACACGGATGTCCGTGGACTCCGAACTGCTCCTCGGCGACCCCGCACTGAGCCTGGCCGACGGCGTGATCCTGCCCTGGACCCAGTCGGGCAAGGGGCTGTTCAACTACTTCCAGCGACTGCTCGAGGGCCTCGCGAGCGACCTCGACTTCTCGCTGTCGACCCCGTGGACGGAGTTGCCCGAGGAGATCCGCGACGCCGTGCTCCGTGGCAACAACTTCAAGGTCACGGTCAAGTGGAAGAACCGCTTCGGGCGGGAGATGAAGTATTCGACGGGCTTCGAGGGCGTCATCCCCTACATCGAGAGGAAGTACCTCGAGGCGGAGACCGACTCCGCGCGGCAGCGCTATGCGAGCTATCTCCGCGAGGTCAACTGCCCCGTCTGTGACGGGCGAAGACTCAAGCCGGAGGTTCTCGCGGTGACCGTGCACGGCAGCAACATCGCCGAGGTCACGGAGCTCAGTCTCGCGGATGCCTACGAGTTCATGCAGACGATGGAGCTGTCTGAGCGGGAGGCGAAGATTGCCGCGCAGGTGCTGCGCGAGATTCGCGCGCGGCTCGAGTTCCTCATCGAGGTCGGGCTCAACTATCTCAATCTGGGGCGCTCTGCCGGATCGCTCTCCGGAGGAGAGGCGCAGCGCATCCGTCTCGCGACGCAGATCGGCTCGGGGCTCACGGGCGTGCTGTACGTGCTCGACGAGCCCAGCATCGGGCTCCACCAGCGCGACAACCTGCGTCTCATCGACACGCTCGTCAAGCTCAAGAACCTCGGCAACACCCTCATCGTCGTCGAACACGACGAAGACACCATACGCATGGCCGACTGGGTCGTGGACATCGGCCCCGGAGCGGGCGAGCACGGAGGCACGGTCGTGCACTCCGGCTCCTATGACGATTTGGTCGAGAACACGGCGTCGATCACGGGGGACTACCTCGCGGGGCGCAGGTCGATCCCGACTCCGGCATCCAGGCGACCGGTGGACAAGAAGCGCACCGTCACGGTCGAGGGCGCCCGCGCCAACAACCTCAAGAACGTCACCGTCGGCTTCCCTCTCGGCACCTTCATCGGCGTCACCGGGGTCAGCGGATCGGGCAAGTCATCGCTCGTCAACGACATCCTCTACCGGGTGCTCGCCAACGAGCTCAACGGCGCACGCCAGATCCCGGGCAAGCACACGAGGGTGACGGGCCTCGACAACCTCGACAAGGTCATCCACGTCGACCAGAACCCGATCGGTCGCACCCCGCGATCCAACCCGGCGACCTATACCGGTGTCTTCGACAAGATCCGCTCACTGTTCGCCGAGACGACGGATGCCAAGGCTCGTGGATATCTTCCCGGCCGCTTCAGCTTCAACGTCAAGGGCGGTCGCTGCGAGAACTGCGCGGGCGACGGAACCATCAAGATCGAGATGAACTTCCTCCCGGATGTCTACGTCGCCTGCGAGGTGTGCGGGGGCGCCCGGTACAACCGGGACACCCTCGCCGTGCGCTACAAGGGCAAGAACATCGCCGAGGTACTCGACATGCCGATCAGCGAGGCGGCGGAGTTCTTCGAGGCGATCAGCGCGATCAGTCGCTATCTCAAGACTCTCGTCGATGTCGGGCTCGGATATGTGCGACTCGGCCAGAGCGCGACGACCCTCTCCGGGGGAGAGGCGCAGCGCGTGAAGCTCGCAACGGAGCTGCAGAAGCGCTCGATGGGTCGCAGCATCTACGTGCTCGACGAACCGACGACCGGACTGCACTTCGAAGACGTGCGCAAGCTGCTGATGGTGCTGAACGGGCTGGTCGACAAGGGCAACACCGTCATCGTGATCGAGCACAACCTCGACGTGATCAAGTCTGCGGACTGGCTGATCGACCTGGGGCCAGAGGGCGGCGCAGGCGGGGGAGAGGTGCTCTTCTCCGGCACTCCGGAGCAACTCTCGAGGGTGAAGAAGAGCCACACCGGGCGCTTCCTCGCGGAGATCCTGGGCACGGGAGTCGCCGGCACAGGGGTCGGCAGCACAGAACTCCGCGCAACGGGCTAGCCATGGCAGACACCGTCAGTTACCGCCCCAAGGCGGGAGAGATTCCCACGGAGCCGGGCGTCTATCGCTTCAGGGATGCGAGCCGTCGCGTGCTCTACGTCGGTAAGGCGAAGAACCTCAGGGCCCGCCTGAGCAACTACTTCGCTCCTCTCGCGAGCCTGCACGAGCGCACCAGGCGAATGGTGCTGAGCGCGAACTCGGTCGAGTGGACCGTCGTCGGCACGGAGTTCGAGGCGCTCCAGCTCGAGTTCACCTGGATCAAGGAATTCGACCCGCCGTTCAACGTGCAGTTCAAGGACGACAAGTCCTACCCCTATCTCGCCATCACGCTCGGCGAGCCGGTGCCCCGGGTGATCGTCACGCGAAAGCGCGACCTGAAGGGCGCGCGGTACTTCGGTCCGTACACAAAGGTGTGGGCGATCAGAGAGACCGTCGACCTCATGCTCAAGGCGTTCCCGATGCGCAGCTGTTCCGATGCGACCTACAAACGCGCGGTCCAGACGGGGCGACCGTGCCTCCTCGGCGACATCGGCAAGTGTGCGGCCCCCTGCGTCGGCAGGGTGACCAAAGAAGAGCACAGGTCGATCGCTCTCGACTTCGCCTCGTTCATGGCGGGGAACGACTCGAAGTACGTCGACACCCTGTCCAGAGAGATGAGCCGCGCCTCGGAGGCGCAGGAGTACGAACGAGCGGCAAAACTCCGCGACCAGCTGTCCGCCCTGCAAACCGTGCTCTCCAAGAGCGCCGTCGTGCTCCGCGACGAGGTCGACGCCGATATCTTCGGCATCGCCCACGACGAACTCGCCGCGGCGGTCCAGCAGTTCATCGTCCGAGGCGGCCGCATCCGCGGTGTACGCGGCTGGGTCGTCGACAAGGAGCTCGATCTCGAACTCTCCGAGCTCGTGGAGACCGTGCTGCACAACGCCTACGACGGCGACGAGGCGGCTCCACCACGTCGCATCATCGTGCCAGAGCTTCCCGCGGATGCCGCAGAACTCGAGCTCTGGCTCGGCGAGGTGCGCTCGGAGAAGCGCGGTCGCGCGAGCAAGGTGTCACTGCGTGTCGCGAAAAGAGGGGATGTCGCCGCGCTCGCGCACACCGTCGCGACCAACGCCCATAACGCCCTCGTGCTCTACAAGACCAGGCGCAGTGGCGACTTCGTGGCCCGCTCCCAGGCGCTTGCAGACATCCAGGAGGCGCTCGGCATGGACGAGGCGCCGCTGCGGATGGAGTGCTACGACGCCTCCCACCTGAGCGGCACCAACATCGTCGCGTCGATGGTCGTGTTCGAGGACGGCCTGCCGCGCAAGGACCAGTACCGTCGATTCAGCATCCCGGATTCCACCGATGACACCGAATCGATCTACCAGACCATCTCCAGGCGTCTCGCTCACCTCGACGACGAGATGAGGCCTGATGACAACGACGGCTCCGCGCCCAGGAGATTCGCGTACCGCCCGAACCTCCTCATCGTCGACGGCGGACAACCCCAGGTTGCGGCGGCGCAGCGCGCGTTCGACGATGCAGGTGTCACCGGCATCCAGTTGTGCGGGATCGCCAAGCGCCTCGAGGAGATCTGGCTTCCAGACTCCGACTACCCGGTCATCCTTCCCCGTAACAGCGACGCTCTCTTCCTGTTCCAGCGCATCAGGGACGAAGCCCACCGTTTCGCCATCACCTACCAGCGACAGCGACGGAAGAAGGACATCACCTCTGTCCTGCTCGAGATCCCGGGACTCGGCCCCGCCCGCGTGCGCAGCCTGCTTCGGCATTTCGGCTCCGTTGCACGTCTCAAAGCCGCCCAGCCAGACGACATCGCCGAGGTCAGCGGCATCGGTGCGGCGCTTGCCTCGACCATCGTCTCCAGGCTCCACGACTGACGGAGGCGGCGCGGTTGGCTAGGCTTGGGTCAGGCCAGGCAGTACCCAGCGAAGGCGAAATTCGGATGATCGACGACAGTCAGAGCCAGGAAGTGCTCATCGTCACGGGGATGTCCGGCGCGGGGCGGTC
Source organism: Parafrigoribacterium humi (assembly GCF_040227205.1). Lineage (NCBI taxonomy): Bacteria > Bacillati > Actinomycetota > Actinomycetes > Micrococcales > Microbacteriaceae > Parafrigoribacterium > Parafrigoribacterium humi. The sequence continues at coordinate 452,273 of NZ_JBELOA010000002.1, forward strand.
CACCGTCGGCAACGCCCTGGAAGACCTCGGCTGGTATGTCGTCGACAATCTTCCGCCGCAGATGCTCAGGCCTCTGGTCGAACTCGCGGGGCGCGCCGGAAACACGCTGCCTCGGATCGCCGCGATCGTCGACGCACGCGGTGGAAAGCTCTTCGCTGACCTTCAGAGCATCGTCCACGAACTCAGGGGAGGCACCGCGGTACGGGTCATCTTTCTCGAGGCGACAGATGCCGAACTGGTGCGCCGTTTCGAACAGGTGCGACGCCCCCACCCGCTGCAGGGCGACGGAACACTCCTCGACGGCATTGCCGCAGAGCGTGCCACGATGCTGTCCATTCGCGAGGACAGCGACATCATCATCGACACCTCGGACCTCAACATCCACCAGCTCGCGACGAAGACCGCAGAGATCTTCGCCTCCGATGACACCCCTGGCCTGCACCTGACCGTGCTGAGTTTCGGCTTCAAGTACGGGCTCCCGGCCGATGCGGATCTCGTCGCCGACATGAGATTCCTCCCCAACCCGTTCTGGATCCCCGAACTGCGCATGCACAACGGTCTCGACGCGGAGGTGCGGGACTTCGTCCTCGCCCAGGAGGGTGCGGCCGAGTTCATCGAGAACTACGCCAAAGCCCTCGAGCCGGTACTTGCCGGCTATCAGCGCGAGAACAAGAGGCACGCTACGATCGCCATTGGATGCACAGGGGGAAAGCACCGTTCAGTCGCGGTGACGGAACAACTCGCAGCCATGCTCCGCTCACACGACGGCGTCGCCGTCAGCGTCAAACATCGCGACCTCGGTCGCGAGTGACGACTGCCACACCCAGGATGGCTCCCATCGCACAGAAAGAAGAGACTCGATTGGCCCTCACCGCCGACGTCAAAGACGAACTCGCCCGCATCGAGGTGAGCAAGACCACGGTTCGTGCCGCCGAGCTCGCGACCATCCTGAGGTTCTCCGGTGGCCTGCACCTCATCTCGGGGCGAATCGCGGTCGAGTCCGAGCTCGACACGGCGCAGCTCGCGCGGCGGGTGCGCAAGGATCTCGCTGAGCTCTACGGCGTCAAGAGCGAGATCTCGGTGATCTCCGCGTCCGGCCTCAGGCGCACGAGCCATTATCTGGTGCGGGTGCTCGACGGTGGGGAGACCCTGGCGCGCCAGACCGGCCTTCTCGACGCGAGACGACGCCCCATCCGTGGCCTGCCCAATCGACTCACGACCGGTTCTCGCGAAGAACTCGCCGCCGTCTGGCGTGGAGCGTTCCTCGCGCACGGGTCGCTCACAGACCCCGGCCGTTCGGCCGCGCTGGAGATCACCTGCCCCGGCAACGAATCCGCCATGGCGCTCGTAGGGGCGGCCGGGCGCTTGAAGATCTCCGCGAAGGCACGCGAGGTCCGTGGCGTTCACAGGGTCGTCATCCGCGATGGCGAGGCAATCAGCGCGATGCTCGTGCACATGGGCGCGCACGCGACCCTGCTGAGTTGGGAGGAGCTGAGGCAGCGCCGCGAGGTGCGTGCCACGGCGAATCGCCTGGTCAACTTCGATGACGCAAACCTTCGCCGTTCTGCGCAGGCCGCCGTCGCCGCATGCGCCCGGGTCGAGCGCGCCCTCGAGATCCTCGATGGGAAGCTGCCGGACCACCTCAAGTACGCGGGGGAGCTGCGACTCAGGTTCAGAGACTCGAGCCTCGACGAACTCGGCCACCACGCAGATCCGCCGATGACGAAGGATGCCGTGGCCGGCCGGATCCGCCGGCTGCTCGCGATGGCGGACAAGCGGGCCGCGGACCTCGGCATCCCCGGCACGGACGCGAACCTTCCCCCGGACTACGAGGACGCCTGAGCCCGGACGCCGCGCGCACCGCGCTACTAGACTGAAATCGTCACCCGCAATTCGCGCTGTTCCGCGCGCCGGGACATCAGGCAAGGAGAAAATCAATGGCTGAATACACGCTTCCAGAACTGGGCTACGACTACGCCGCCCTCGAGCCGCACATCAGCGGCAAGATCATGCAACTCCACCACGACAAGCACCACCAGGCCTACGTGACCGGCGCCAACACGGCCCTCGCGAAGCTCGCGGAAGCACGCGACGCCAACGACTTCGCCAACATCAACAAGCTTGAGAAGGACCTCGCCTTCAACCTCGCCGGCCACGTGAACCACACCGTGTTCTGGACCAACCTCTCACCGGACGGCGGAGACAAGCCCACCGGTGAGCTCGCTGCGGCGATCGACGACAACTTCGGGTCCTTCGACAAGTTCGTCGCGCACTTCACCGCGGCAGCCGCGGGCATCCAGGGATCGGGCTGGGGCGCGCTCGTCTGGGACTCGCTCGGCAGCAAGCTCCTCGTGCAGCAGTACTACGACCACCAGGGCAACTTCGCCACGGGAACCGTTCCACTCCTGCTGCTCGACATGTGGGAGCACGCGTTCTACCTCGACTACGTGAACGTCAAGGGCGACTACATCAAGGCGTTCTGGAACATCGCCAACTGGGCCAACGTGCAGAAGCGCTTCGACGCCGCGCGCGAAAAGACGAACGGCCTGCTGGTACTCTCATAGCTGCGGCCTGCCCGGAACCGCGTGTTCCGGGCACCGCTCGCAGGGCCAGCGTTGACCCGCAATCATCCCCCAACCCATAGTTGCGCTTTATCGCGCCTCAGCATCAGGAGTTCTCTTGACAGTCAAGATCGGGATCAACGGTTTCGGCCGCATCGGCCGCAATTACCTTCGTGCGGCACTCGCACAGGGCGCAGACCTCGAGGTCGTCGCCGTCAACGACCTGACCGACCCCAAGTCCCTCGCACACCTGCTCAAGTACGACTCCGTCGGTGGCCGTCTGGCACAGGACGTCTCGGTCGACGGCGACGCCATCGTCGTCGGCGGCAAGCGCATCAAGGTGCTCGCGGAGCGCGAGCCGGCGAACCTTCCCTGGGGAGACCTGGGCGTCGAGATCGTCATCGAGTCCACCGGCCGTTTCACCAATGCCAAGGACGCGCAGAAGCACATCGACGCTGGCGCGAAGAAGGTCATCATCTCCGCCCCCGCGACGGATGACGACGGCACCTTCGTCATGGGCGTCAACGAGCACCTGTACGACCCGGCCACGCAGCACATCCTGTCCAACGCCTCCTGCACCACGAACTGCCTCGCGCCGCTCGTCAAGGTGTTCCTGGGTGAGTTCGGCATCGAGCGTGGTCTCATGACGACCGTGCACGCATACACCGCAGACCAGAACCTGCAGGATGGGCCGCACAAGGATCTTCGTCGCGCACGCGCGGCCGCCGTCAACATCATTCCGACCTCGACGGGTGCCGCCAAGGCGCTCGGCCTCGTCGTTCCAGAGGTTCTCGGCAAGCTCGACGGCTACGCTCTTCGCGTTCCGGTTCCGACCGGCTCGATCACCGACCTCACCATCGAGGCTGGCCGCAACGTCACCGTCGCCGAGGTCAACGCCGCGTACAAGAAGGCCGCGGAGAGCGGAGCGCTCAAGGGCTTCCTCAGCTACACAGAGGACCCGATCGTCTCGAGCGACATCCAGGGCGACCCGCACTCCTGCATCTTCGACGCCGGCCTCACCAAGGTCATCGGCAACCAGGTCAAGGTGGCCGGCTGGTACGACAACGAGTGGGGTTACTCCAACCGCCTCGTTGACTTCACCGAGTACGTCGCAGAGCGTCTTTCCTGAGCCGCCCTGCCACGGCAGAACGACAGTCATGACACTGCGCACTATCGAGAGCCTCGGCTCGCTCGAGGGCAAGAGGGTCATCGTCCGCTGTGACCTCAACGTCCCCCTGCAGGACGGCGAGATCACGGATGACGGCCGCATTCGCGCCTCTCTCGCGACGCTCAACGTCCTGATCCACGCCGGCGCGCGGGTCATCGTGATCTCGCACCTGGGGCGCCCCGACGGGGCACCAGACGCGAAGTACAGTCTCGCCCCGGTCGCGCAGCGACTGTGCGAACTGCTCGGCAAGCCCGTCACCTTCGCCGCAGACACCGTCGGTGCTGCGGCGAAAGACGCCGTGGACGCCCTACAGAACGGTGACGTCGCGCTCCTGGAGAACCTTCGTTTCAACGCGGGGGAGACCTCGAAGAGCGAGGATGAGCGTGCGGCCTTCGCACAGCGCCTCGCGGCCTTTGGCGACGCCTTCGTCTCCGACGGCTTCGGTGTCGCCCACCGCAAGCAGGCGAGCGTGTACGAACTGGCGCAGGCGCTTCCGAGTGCCGCCGGTCTGCTGATCGCCGCAGAGCTCGACGTACTCGACAGGCTCACAGAGCAGCCGGCCAAGCCGTACGCGGTGGTCCTCGGCGGCTCGAAGGTCTCGGACAAGCTCGGCGTCATCGGACACCTGCTGCCCAGGGTCGACTCACTGCTCATCGGCGGCGGGATGCTGTTCACCTTCCTCGCCGCCCTCGGCCACAGGGTGGGCGCGAGCCTGCTCGAGACCGACCAGATCGAGACCGTGCGCGGATACCTCGACGAAGCGCGCAGGCTCGGCGTCGAAATCGTGCTGCCGACGGATGTCGTCGTCGCCTCGAAGTTCGGTGCGGACGCGGAGCACGAGGTGCGCGCCGCCGACTCGATCGAGGACACCCCGTGGGGTGCCTCCGGTCTCGGGCTCGACATCGGGCCGGAGACCGCTTCGAGGTTCGCCGAGGTCATCCGGGCATCCGAGACGGTGTTCTGGAACGGCCCGATGGGCGTCTTCGAACTCGCTCCGTTCTCCGAAGGAACCAGGACTGTTGCGCAGGCGCTCACCGAGGTGAAGGGCCTGTCTGTCGTCGGTGGCGGCGACTCGGCCGCGGCCGTGCGCGCGCTCGGCTTCGACGATGGCCAGTTCGGACACATCTCAACCGGAGGCGGTGCCAGTCTCGAGTTCCTCGAGGGCAAGCGCCTCCCCGGCCTGGAGGCTCTCGGATGGCAGTGAACACCTCTGCTCGCGTACCCCTTATCGCGGGCAACTGGAAGATGAATCTCGACCACCTGCAGTCGATCGCGTTCGTGCAGAAGCTCGCGTGGAGTCTCAAGGATGCCCGCCACGACTTCGACTCAGTCGAGGTCGCGGTGTTCCCCCCCTTCACCGACCTGCGCTCCGTGCAGACCCTCGTCGCCGCCGACCGTCTTCCGATCGCGTTTGGCGCGCAGGACGTCTCCGCGCACGAGTCCGGCGCCTTCACCGGCGAGATCTCGGCGTCGTTCCTCGCCGCGCTCGACTGCCACTACGTCATCATCGGCCACTCCGAGCGTCGCACGCTGCACGCGGAGACCGACGAGACGGTGGCGGCGAAGGTCGCGGCAGCGCTCTCACACAATCTCGTTCCGGTGATCTGCGTGGGCGAGACCGCGGAAGACCTCGAAGTCCACGGCCAGAGTGCCGTTCCCGTTGCACAGCTTCGTGCAGCCCTGGACGGCGTCAAGGCCGGGTCGGACATCGTCGTGGCCTATGAGCCCGTCTGGGCGATCGGATCCGGCCAGGCAGCCACTCCGGAGCAGGCAGAGCAGGTTGCTGCCCAGCTCCGCACCGTCGTCGCCGAGTCGATCGGCGACGAGGCTGCCGCGGCCACCAGGATCCTGTACGGCGGCTCGGTCAAAGCGAATAACATCGCCGGATTCATGAGGCAGCCGAACGTCGATGGAGCACTCGTCGGAGGGGCCAGCCTCGACCAGCAGGAGTTCTCCAGCATCGTGCGCTACCAGAAGCACGTCGGTACCTGAAGCACGTCGGTACCTGATACACATCCCGGTTATACTGAACAGCGTCCATTTACATACCAATGGGCGCAGACCCGAAAGGCACGTTGTGGAAGTTCTCCAGGTCACCCTCCAGGTGCTTCTTGGCATAACGAGCCTTTTGCTGACGCTGCTGATCCTCCTTCATCGCGGTCATGGCGGCGGACTCTCCGACATGTTCGGTGGAGGGGTCACCTCGAATCTTGGTGCGTCCGGTGTCGCGGAGCGCAACCTCAACCGCATCACCGTGCTCCTGGGCGTCATCTGGATCGCGTGCATCATCGTGCTCGGACTCATCACCAAGTTCGACGCAGCCGGTTAGGAGACACCATGGCTTCAGGTGGTAGTGCAATTCGTGGTTCGCGCGTCGGCGCGGGCCCGATGGGCGAACAGGATCGCGGTTTTCACGCGGAGCGCGTGCAGGTGTTCTACTGGTGTGCCAACGGCCACGAGCTGAGCCCGTACTTCCTCGCGAGCATTGAGCCCGAGGAGATCCCGGAGCAGATCGACTGCCCCAATTGCGGTTCTCCCGCAGGCAGGGACAAAGAGAACCCTCCGTCGGTGACGAAGCTCGAGCCGTACAAGACTCACCTCGCCTACGTGAAAGAGCGTCGCACCGAGGAAGAAGCGGTCACGCTTCTCAACGAGGCGCTCGAGCAGCTTCGCGCGCGGCGCGGCAAGCTCACCGCCCAGTAAATAGCAGCGCAGTAACAGCAGCGCAGTAGTTACACCGGCGCAGCGCGCTAGTAGTCTGTCGCGATCAGCTCAGGCGGAACCTCTGCTGCCGCATCCTTGTCGACGAAGAACACGGTGCGCTTGCGGCCCTCCGCTGCTGCGGCAGGAACCTCGAACTTGCTCACGCCGGCGAGAGCCAGGCCGAGTGCTGAGGCCTTGTCCACGCCAGACATGACCAACCAGATCCGGTCGGAGGAGTTCAGTACGCCGAGCGTGAGGCTGAGACGTTCCGGCGGCGGCTTGGGCGAGTTGCGAACGCTGATGACCGTCGTATCGGTGGTGCGGATGCCCTCCTCCCGTCCGGGGAAGAGCGACGCAATGTGCCCGTCGGGTCCGACGCCAAGGAAGGTGATGTCGAAGCGGGGTGCTGTCTCGCCCTCCGGCGCGGCCTCCGCGAGTTCGCGCGCGTAGTCCACCGCTGCCGCATCCAGTTCGAGCGGGCCGTCCGACACGGGAAAGTAGTGCACGTTCTCCGGCACGAGAGCGACATGATCGAGCAGCGCATCCCGTGCCTGCTGGTCGTTGCGATCGGCGTCGCCGTAGGGGAGCCATCGCTCGTCTCCCCACCACAGCTGCACCCGCGACCAGTCGATGGTGTCCCTGGCCGGAGAGCTGTTGATCGCGCGGAGCACGCCGATTCCTGCCGTTCCTCCGGTGAGGACGACATTGACCTCCGGCCTCTTGTCCAGGAGATCGACGACCTTGGTGATGAAACGAGCGGCAACCGCGGCGGTGAGGGCCTGGGCATCCTGATGGACGAGCACCCTGCGTTCCCTGCTCATTTCACCCCCACCAGGATGTCCTCGGCCGTCACCGTGGACGGCTGGCCGAGTTCCCCGAGGCCCTTCTGGATGACGTCGCCGAACAGGTCGTCCGGGTCGAGCCTGCGCAGCTCCTCGGCCAGGCAGTCGCGCAGATTGCGCCGGGGGAGCGAGATGTCGTGAACGGGCTGGTTCGGCTGCGCGAGCGTTGCGATGTTCACGTGGGTGCGCTCGAGCTCGATCACTCCTGAGGCCCTGTGCAGCTTCACGCCCTGGATTCCGGGCGCTCCTGCCGATGGCATGAGCAGTTCGTGCCTCACCTCCACCTGGAGCTGCAACTGCAACCACGCGGCGAGCAACGTGGTCGAGGGGGAGTCCGACGCTCCGTGCACCTCTGCCTGCGTGATCGCCTCGTACGGAGGCTGGTCGAGAACGGCGGCGAGCTGAGCGCGCCACAGCGTCAATCGGGTCCAGGAGAAGTCGGTGTCTCCGGGGTGGTAGGTCGAGGCGAGGTGGCCCAGGAACTCGCGCGGGTTGCTCTGCGCCGCGGCATCCGTGATCCTTCGCTGGGAGATGCGTCCGAGCGGGGAGTCCGCCGCAACGGGCGGGGCCTCGCCCGGCCACCAGGCGACGACCGGCGCGTCGGGCAGCAGGAGCCCGGTGACGAGGCCCTCTTCGTCCGAAGCGGTGTCGCCGTAGGCCTTGAGCACGATCACCTCGCTCGCGCCGGCGTCTCCGCCGACCCGGATCTGGGCATCGAGTCGCGCCTCGTCCTTCGAGCGCTCTGCTTCGGCGTCCGTCGAGATCACGATGACGCGCATCGGATGCTCGCGAGAGGCGTCGTTTGCCGCCTCGATCGCTTCTTCCTCGTGTCCGAGTGCCGTGGAGATCACGAGGGTGAGCACCCGTCCAAGGGCGACCGCGCCGCCCTCTTCGCGGATCTTCACGAGTGCCTTCGAAATCTGGCTGCTCGTGGTGTTGGGCAGATCGACAATCATGGACGCCTCCAGTTTCGGCCGTCGCGGGCGAGAAGTTCGTCTGCCGAGCTCGGTCCCCAGGTTCCTGGGCGGTATTGCTCCGGCTGTCCCAGTGTGGCCCAATACTGTTCGATCGGGTCAAGTATCTTCCAGCTGAGCTCGACTTCCTGGTGCCGGGGGAACAGCGGCGGGTCCCCGAGCAGCACGTCGAGAATGAGGCGCTCGTACGCCTCAGGGCTCGCCTCCGTGAAGGCGTGGCCGTATCCGAAGTCCATGGTGACGTCACGCACCTGCATGCTCGCGCCCGGAACCTTCGAGCCGAACCGGATCGTCACTCCTTCGTCGGGCTGCACCCTGATCACAAGCGCGTTCTGGCCGAGCGCAGAGGTCTGGCTCTCGGCGAACAGATACTGCGGTGCGCGCTTGAACACGACGGCGATCTCGGTGACCCTGCGACCCAGGCGCTTGCCCGCGCGCAGGTAAAACGGAACGCCCGCCCACCGGCGGGTGCCGATGTCGAGGCGGATGGCCGCGTAGGTCTCGGTGAGCGACTGCGGGTTCATGCCATCCTCGTCGAGGAATCCGACGACACGTTCACCGCCCTGCCACCCGCTCGAGTACTGCCCTCTCGCGGTCGCCGTGGAGAGATCCTTCGGCAGACGCACCGCGGAGAGCACCTTCTCCTTCTCGGCGCGGAGGTCGGCCGCGTTGAACGACACGGGCTCCTCCATGGCCGTGAGCGCGAGCAACTGCAGCAGGTGGTTCTGGATGACGTCGCGGGCGGCGCCGATACCGTCGTAGTACCCGGCCCGGCCTCCGACCCCGATGTCCTCCGCCATGGTGATCTGCACGTGGTCGACGTACTTCGCGTTCCAGATCGGTTCGTAGAGCTGGTTGGCGAAGCGCAGGGCGAGGATGTTCTGAACCGTCTCCTTGCCGAGATAGTGGTCGATACGGAACACAGAATCCGCGGGGAACACAGACTCGACGACGTTGTTGAGCTCCCGTGCGGTGGTCAGGTCGCTGCCGAAGGGCTTCTCGATGACGACCCTGCGCCACTGGCCGTCGACCTGCTCCGCGAGACCCGAACGCCGCAACTGCTCCGTCACCTGGGGGAACGACTTCGGCGGAATCGACAGGTAGAAGGCGTGATTGCCCATCGTTCCGCGCGTGCGATCGAGCTCGTCGAGGGTGACCTTCAGCCGCTCGAACGCGGCATCATCGTCGAACTCGCCCTGGACGAAACGGATGCCCTGGGAGAGCTGCTCCCAGACCTCCTCGACAAAGGGCGTGCGGGCGTACTGCTTGACCGCGTCGTGCACCACCTGGGCGAAGTCCTGATCTTCCCAGTCTCGCCTGGCAAAGCCGACGAGCGCGAAGCCCGGAGGCAGGAGCCCGCGATTGGCCAGGTCGTACACGGCCGGCATGAGCTTCTTGCGAGACAGGTCGCCCGTCACGCCGAAGATGATCAGACTGCTCGGTCCCGCGATGCGGTTGAGTCGTCGATCGGAGGACAACCGTAGCGGGTTGAATTCCGGGGTGATTTCCACCGGCGACATTCGACTCCTTGAGTTCTGTAGGTGTGACGTGCGAACGAGCGGGTGCTCAGCCGAGGAGCGAGTGCAGCGCGGCGATGTTCTGCGCCGGGTCCGTCATCGTGAGGGTGAGGACCGGCCGACCGTGCTGCGCGAGCACGCTCGCGTCGCCCGCGGCCTGCGCCTGGATGAGCTGGCCGAAGGTGAACGGCCGCTCCGGGATCTCGACGTCGACAGGCGACGTCTCCGTGATCTGGAGGAACACACCGATCGCGGGCCCACCCTTGTGGAACTGCCCGGTCGAGTGCAGGAACCTCGGGCCCCAGCCGAAGGTGACCGGACGCCCACAGCGTGCGGCGACCAGGTCACGCAGCCGAGCGAGCTCCGGGTGAGCGACGCGGTCGACGTAGGCCTGGATCGAGACGTAGCCGTCCGAACCGAGCTGCGCGAGGAGTGCGTCGACGACCGCCGCGAGCGTGGTGGAGCCGTCAACGACATCGGAGGTTCCGCGAACCTCGATGCCGCTCTCGACGAACGCCGGTGCCGCGGGCTCCGGGCGGGCGTCGAGCAGCCCGCGAGTCGCCTCTTTGGCTGACTCGACATCCGGCTGGTCGAACGGATTGATTCCGAGCAGTCGACCCGCGACGGCGATGGCGAACTCCCAGACCAGGATCTGCGCACCGAGCGTGCCGCTGATCTCGATCTCGCCGTCGGCGACCTCCTCGGTTGCCCTGGCGCTCTCGACCAGGCGCACGATCTGGAGGTCGTCGAGGTTCTCGGTCAGCTCGGGGGAGCGCGCGTCGAGCACGACGGGCAGAACTCCCTTGCCGATCTTGCCCGTGGACTCGGCGATGAGCTGCTCGGCCCAGTCGGCAAAGCCCACGATGTAGGTTCCGTCGGAGACGATGCCCAGCTTGTTCTTGAGCGGCCTGGTACCCGCGATGGCCGCACCGAGGATGAGGCCGGGGTTGTCCGCCCTATCGATCGCGAGGCGCCCTGAAACAACGGAGGCCTCGCCCAGCAGCGACGCGATGTCGACGCCAGCGAGGCCGGATGGCACGAGGCCGAAGGCGGTGAGTGCGGAGTAGCGGCCGCCGACGTTGGGGTCCGCGTTGAAGACGCGGAAGCCGTCTGCACGCGCGGACACGTCCAGTGGAGAACCGGGGTCGGTCACGACGACGATGCGCTCGAGCGGATCGACGCCCGCGTCCCTGAACGCCTGTTCGAAGACGCGGCGCTGGCTGTCGGTCTCGACCGTTGAACCGGACTTGGACGACACGACGATGACGGTCGTCTCGATGCGGTCGTTCAGGGCCGCGAGCACCTGGCCCGGAGCGGTGGAGTCGAGCACGGTGAGCTCGACTCCTGCCGTGCGGGTGATGACCTCAGGAGCGAGCGACGAACCGCCCATGCCCGCGAGCACGACGTGGTTCACGCCTGCCGCGTGCAGCTTGTCACGCAGCGCGACGATGTCGTCCACGAGGGGCTCGGAGATGACGACGGCCTCGGTCCAGCCGAGACGCTTCGCGGCCTCCTCCTCGGCCTCCGGGCCCCAGAGAGTCGCGTCCTGTCCGATGATGCGCGAGGCGACGAGGTCGCTCACAAGCTGGGGAACAACGCGCTCGACGGCCTCGCCCGCTGCACCGCTGACGGTGATGTCGAAGCTCATTTCTGTGCTCCGACGGACGCGGACTCGAGGGCAGCGGTCACGGTGTCGAGCAACTCGCCCCATGACACGATGAACTTGTCCACGGCCTCCTTCTCGAGGAGTGCGGTGACGTCGTCGTAGGAGATGCCGAGAGCCGCAAGCTGGTCGAGCAGCGCATTGGCCTCGTCGTACAGGCCGGTCACGCGGTCGCCCTGGATGTCTCCATGATCGAAGGTGGCCTCGAGCGTCTTCTCCGGCATGGTGTTGACCACTTCCGCCACAGCGAGCTCGGTGACATAGAGCGTGTCGGGAAGCGACGGGTCCTTGACACCCGTGGATGCCCACAGCGGCCGCTGCTTGTTGGCTCCCGCGGCGAGCAGGACCTTCGCGCGCTCGCTCGAGAAGCCCTGCTCGTACACCTGGTAGGCGAGGCGAGCGTTGGCAATGCCCGCCTTGTTCTTCAGCGCGAGAGCCTCGGGAGTGCCGATCGCATCCAGTCTCTTGTTGACCTCGACGTCGACGCGCGAGACGAAGAACGAGGCGACGGAGTGAATGGTGGAGATGTCGATGCCTGCGGCTTTCGCGCGCTCGAGGCCGCTCAGGAAGGCGTTGATGACCTGGCGGTGACGCTCGAGACTGAAGATGAGCGTCACGTTGACGCTGATTCCCTCGGCGGTCGCGTCGGCGATGGCCTGCACGCCGGCCTCGGTCGCGGGAATTTTGACCATGACGTTCTCGCGGTCGACCTTGGCCCAGAGCTGCTTGACCTGGGCGACGGTGCCGGGGGTGTCGTAGGCGAGGCTCGGCTCGACCTCGATTGACACGCGGCCATCCACGTGGTTGCTCGCTTCGTAGCTCGGGCGGAAGATGTCGCAGGCTGCCGCGACGTCGTGCGTGGTGATCTCGAACACGGCGTCGGTCACCGAGGTGCCCGCCGCGGCGAGTTCTGCGACCTGCGCGTCATAGGTGGTTCCCTTGGCCAGGGCGGTCGCGAAGATCGTGGGGTTGGTCGTCACACCGACGACGTGCCTGTCGTCGATGAGCTTCTGGAGCCCGCCGGAGACGATCCGGTCACGCGAGAGGTCGTCGAGCCAGATGCTCACTCCCAGTGAAGTCAGTGTGTCCAGCGGAGATGCGGTGTTCGTCATGATGTCTCTTTTCCTCGTATGTTTGCGGCGCCTACAGGGCGGCCAGTGAATCCTTGGCTGCGGCGATGGCGTGCTCTGTCGTCATACCGAACTCTCTGAACAGGGTCTTGTAATCGGCGGATGCCCCGAAGTGCTCGATCGAGACGCTGCGGCCCGCATCGCCGACGTAGCCCCGCCAACTCAGGTCGAGCCCGGCCTCGATCGAGACCCTGGCCTTCACGCTCTTCGGCAGCACAGACTCGCGGTATTCCGCGCTCTGCTCCTCGAACCACTCGAGGCTCGGGGCCGACACGACACGGGCATTGATGCCCTCTGCCCTGAGCTGCTCGCGGGCGTCGACCGCGATCTGCACCTCCGAGCCGGTCGCGATGAAGATCACATCCGGCGTGCCGTTCGGCGCCTCGGCAAGGACGTACGCTCCCTTGGAGACGTTGCGCGCACTGGCGAACACGTCTCCACTGGCGTCACCGTCTCCACGTTCGAACACCGGGATGTTCTGGCGCGTGAGGGCGATACCGGCCGGACCGTTGCGACGCTCGAGCATCGTCTTCCAGGCCCAGGCGACCTCGTTGGCGTCCGCGGGGCGCACGACGTCGAGGCCGGGGATCGCCCGGAGGCTTGCGAGCTGCTCGATCGGCTGGTGGGTGGGGCCGTCTTCGCCGAGTGCCACGGAATCGTGGGTCCAGACGAAGATCGACGGCGCCTTCATGAGAGCGGCGAGGCGCACGGCCGGCCGCATGTAGTCACTGAAGATCAGGAACGTGCCACCGTACGGACGGGTGTTGCCGTGGAGCACGATGCCGTTGAGGATCGCGGCCATGGCGTGCTCGCGGATCCCGAAGTGCAGGACGCGACCAAATTCGGTTCCCGCCCACTCGTGGGTCGAGCGCTCGCTCGGCACGAAGCTTGCCGCTCCCTCGATCGTGGTGTTGTTGGACTCCGCGAGGTCGGCGGAACCGCCCCACAGCTCCGGGATCACCGCGCCGAGCGCGTTCAGCACCTTGCCCGACGCGGCGCGCGTGGACATGTCCTTGCCCGCTTCGAACCGGGGGAGTGCGGCCTCGACGCCGTCGGGAAGCGCGCCGCTGAGCACGCGATCGAGAAGCTTCTTGCGCTCCGGGTTGGCCGCAGCCCATGCGTCGAACTGCACGTTCCACTCGTCGTGGGCCTGCTTGCCGCGCTCGAGAGCCTTGCGGGTGTGGGCGATGACGGCCGGGTCGACATCGAAGTGCTTGGCCGGGTCAAAGCCGAGCACCTCCTTGACTGCTGCCAGTTCGTCGGCGCCGAGTGCCGATCCGTGGATCTTGCCGGTGTTCTGCTTCTTCGGCGACGGCCAGCCGATGATGGTCTTGAGGATGATGAGGGACGGCTTGCCGGTCTCGGCCTTCGCGGCCTCGATCGCGTCACCCAGTGCCGCGACGTCTTCGACGTAGACACCGGTCTTCTTCCAGTCGACGACCTGCACGTGCCAGTGATAGGCCTCGTAGCGCGCCTTCACGTCCTCGGTGAACGCGATGTTGGTGTCGTCCTCGATCGAGATCTGGTTGCTGTCGTAGATCGCGATGAGGTTGCCGAGCTCCTGGTGCCCTGCGAGCGATGACGCCTCGCTCGAGACGCCCTCCTGCAGGTCGCCGTCGCCCGCGATCACGTACACGTAGTGATCGAACGGGCTCGTCCCCTCGTCGGCATCCGGGTCGAACAGGCCACGCTCATAGCGCGCCGCGTAGGCGAAGCCGACGGCGGAAGAGATGCCCTGGCCGAGCGGTCCAGTGGTGATCTCGACTCCAGCGGTGTGACCGTACTCCGGGTGACCAGGAGTCTTCGAGCCCCAGGTGCGCAGCGCCTTGAGATCGTCGAGCTCGAGTCCGTATCCCCCGAAATACAGCTGGATGTACTGGGTGAGCGAGCTGTGCCCGACCGAGAGCACGAAACGGTCTCGCCCGATCCACTCATTGTCGCTCGGGTCACGACGCATGACCTTCTGGAACAGCAGATACGCCGCAGGAGCGAGGCTCATTGCCGTGCCGGGATGACCGTTGCCGACCTTCTCGACTGCGTCGGCAGCAAGAACTCGTGCTGTGTCGACTGCCTTGTCATCGATGGGATCCCACTGGAGAGTTGTCACGTACTTGATGACCCTTCGTTAAAGGCGACCGCCCGTGTCGGGATCGATCACTCTGAGTGTGCACTCGCCCGGACATCATCGGCACTGCCGCAGGCAACCGATGAACCACACCGCTGCGGTGATGGGCACTGCGGTGGGGATCGGAATAAGAAGGCTCGCGGCTGGCAAGCATTATCAAGTATAGAGAAAGCGGCGAGTGACCGTGGGGCCTTGCACTATTCACCGATACGGGTCGGGGCACCCACTCACGGAACTTCAGCCTAGAATCGACGGTGGGCTCATGCACCTGCGATAGAGGAGTAATGGACGTAGCTGTACACACTCGCGTCGAACGCGAGACGATCGGTTTTTCGCGAAAGCTTCGCGCGTATGTCGCACTCACGAAACCACGGATCATCGAACTCCTTCTCGTCACGACCGCGCCGGTGATGATCCTGGCGCAGCGTGGCATCCCGAATCTCTGGCTCGTTCTGGCGACTCTCATCGGCGGCGCCCTGAGCGCGGGGTCGGCCGGCGCGTTCAACTGCTACATCGACCGCGATATCGACCGGGTGATGAAGCGCACGAGCAAGCGGCCGCTCGTCACGGGCGAGCTCAGCGACCGCGAGGCGCTCGTCTTCTCCTGGGTGATCGGTGCTGCCTCCGTGGCCTGGCTCGGGTTCCTCGTGAACTGGCTGTCCGCCATCCTGTCGCTCGTCGCGCTCCTGTTCTACGTCGTGCTGTACACGCTCGTGCTCAAGCGCCGCACCTCGCAGAACATCATCTGGGGCGGGATCGCCGGATGCTTCCCCGTGCTCATCGGCTGGACCGCCGTCACGGGCTCGCTCAGCTGGACGCCGTTCATCCTCTTCGTCGTGATCTTCCTCTGGACACCACCGCACTACTGGCCGCTGTCCATGAAGTACCGCACCGATTACGCGACGGCGAACGTCCCGATGCTCGCGGTCGTGCGGGGCAGAACGCAGGTCGGCCTGCAGGTCATCCTCTACGCCTGGGCCACTGTGGCCTGCTCGCTTCTCCTGATCCCGGTCGGGCAGATGGGCATCGTCTACACCGTGCTCGCCGCGGTCTCGGGCGGCTGGTTCATCTTCGAATCGCACCGCCTGTACTCGATGGCGATCAGGCACGGTGAGGTCAAGCCGATGAAGGTGTTCCACAGCTCGATCAGTTACCTGACCCTGCTGTTCGTCGCGGTGGGTATCGACCCGCTGCTCTACTTCGTCCTCTGATGGCGATGCGTACACCGTTCGACTTTCTCGCTGATCGCTTCACGCTGTCGTCGCGCGCCCTGCGCTGGGCGACGACCTGGGCGCTGGTCGTGAGCATTCTCATCATCTTCACCGGGGGAGTGGTGCGGGTCACGGGTTCCGGCCTCGGCTGCCCCACCTGGCCGGACTGCAACCCGGGATCGCTGTCTCCGACCGGTGTCATGGGCATCCACGGCATCATCGAGTTCGGCAACCGACTGTTCAGTGCCTTCATCGCCGTGCCCGTCGCCTGGGTCATCATCGCCGCCCGCCTGCAGAAGCCGCGCGAACGATCCCTCACCCGACTCGCCTGGTCGCAGTTCTGGCTTGTCGTTGCCAATGCGGTCGCCGGAGGAGTCACGGTGCTCGCCGGCCTCAACGCCTGGGTCGTCGCCATGCACTTCGTTCTGGCCATCGCGCTGCTGACGACAACGACCCTGACCTGGCACCGAGTCCACGAGAAGCCGGATGCCGAACCGGTGCAGACCACCGCACTCTCGCGGCGGCTGAGTTGGATCATCGTCTTGGTCAGCCTCGTCCTCATCCTCGTGGGCACGCTCGTCACCGGTTCAGGGCCGCACTCCGGCGATTCTGCCGCGGTGAAACGGATGCCGCTGGACTGGACGGCGCTGACAATAGCCCACGGGCTGCTCGGGGCCGCCGTGCTCGTCCTCGCGATCGTGCTCTGGGTCGTGCTTCGCCGTGATTCCGGTGCGGCGCTGGCGAGATTCCGGGTCGCGGTGTTCATCGTCGTCGTGATCGTCCAGGGCGCGATCGGGGTCACGCAGGCGCTGGATTCCCTTCCCGCGCTGCTCGTCGCGATTCATCTTCTCGGTGCGGCGTTCGTCTGGGTCGGTGCCCTTCGCGTGCTGCTGGAGGTCAATCCCACGCTGTTCCGCGGCATCGTCCACGAGCAATTCCAGCCACGGGAAGCCGTGAGCCTGTAGGATTGAGGCACTGGTTCAGTTACCGGGTGTTCAGTGCGTAACTGTTGACGCCGACGTCAGGGTTGTTCCCATATAGCCGGTCGACGGCCGAACGAAGGTTCGTCGAGGAAGGTCCGCCCGGTTCACAAATACGGCATCGTCCCCGGCCCCGCGCCCACGTCGCGCGAGGAATACTGGTTCACCCAGCGGGGTTAGCAACAGCAGGAACAAAGAGGAGAGTCATGTCAGACGTCCTGATCGACCGCCCCGAGCTGGAAAGCTTGGGAATCTACGAATTCGGCTGGTCGGACTCCGACGTCGCCGGCGCATCCGCCAAACGTGGGATCTCTCCCGAGGTGGTTGCCGACATCTCGGCTCACAAGGACGAGCCGGAGTGGATGCTCAAGAACCGACTCAAGGCCCTCTCGATCTTCTTCAAGAAGCCCATGCCCGCCTGGGGCGCGGACCTTTCCGGTGTCGACTTCGACAAGATCAAGTACTTCGTGCGGTCTACCGAGAAGAAGGCGACGAGCTGGGAAGACCTTCCAGAGGACATCAAGACCACCTACGAGCGCATCGGAATCCCCGAGGCGGAGCGCCAGCAGCTCGTGAGCGGCGTCTCGGCCCAGTACGAGTCCGAGGTCGTCTACCAGACGATCAACAAGGAGCTCGAGGAGCAGGGCGTCATCTTCCTCGACACCGACACAGCGCTGCGCGAGCACCCGGAGTTCTTCACGGAATACTTCGGAACCGCGATCCCCGCCGGTGACAACAAGTTCGCGGCACTCAACACCGCGGTGTGGTCTGGCGGTTCATTCGTCTATGTCCCGCCGGGCGTCCACGTGCGGATCCCGCTGCAGGCCTACTTCCGCATCAACACCGAGAACATGGGCCAGTTCGAGCGCACCCTGATCATCGCGGACGAGGGCAGCTACGTTCACTACATCGAGGGCTGCACCGCCCCGGTGTACTCCTCGGACTCGCTGCATTCCGCGGTCGTCGAGATCATCGTCAAGAAGAACGCGCGCGTTCGCTACACGACGATCCAGAACTGGTCGAACAACGTCTACAACCTCGTCACCAAGCGGGCACTCGCCTACGAGGGCGCGACGATGGAGTGGGTCGATGGCAACATCGGCTCCAAGGTCACCATGAAGTACCCGTCGATCTACCTGATGGGCGAGCACGCCAAGGGCGAGACGCTGTCCGTCGCGTTCGCTGGGCCCGGCCAGCACCAGGATGCCGGCGCCAAGATGATCCACATGGCGCCGTACACGCAGTCGTCGATCGTCTCGAAGTCGATCGCTCGCGGTGGGGGTCGCTCCGGTTACCGAGGTGAGGTGCGGATCGCCAAGGGCGCGCACCATTCCGCAAACACGGTGCGCTGTGATGCCCTCCTGGTCGACACCATCTCCCGGTCAGACACCTATCCGACCGTGGACATCCGTGAAGACGACGTACAGATGGGCCACGAGGCGACTGTCTCGCGCGTGAGCGCCGAACAGCTGTTCTACCTGCAGTCGCGTGGCATGCCGGAAGACGAAGCCATGGCCATGATCGTGCGAGGGTTCATCGAGCCGATCGCGCGCGAACTTCCCATGGAATACGCCCTCGAATTGAACAAACTCATCGAGATGGGCATGGAAGGATCAGTCGGCTAGATGTCAGCCAACGCCATTCCCACGACCACAGCAATGCCCACAGAATCAGCGCAGATCGACCACTCGCGTCTCGGCTCCAAGCA
This sequence comes from Parafrigoribacterium humi, assembly GCF_040227205.1. Taxonomy (NCBI): domain Bacteria; kingdom Bacillati; phylum Actinomycetota; class Actinomycetes; order Micrococcales; family Microbacteriaceae; genus Parafrigoribacterium; species Parafrigoribacterium humi. The sequence goes on from NZ_JBELOA010000002.1 coordinate 470,855, forward strand.
GCACACCGACGGTGGCTGGGGACTGATCCCCGTGCAGACGCGCTCTGCACGCTTCAGTTCGTATGATGTCGCAGATTTCGAGACCGTTTCCGGTTTCGAGGCGGAGTGGAAGCGCACTCCCGTCGCACTCCTGAGCTCGCTCCTCACCGCGCAGCCCGACGGTAGCCCGTACGAATACACCGTGACCGCCTCGGGCGGCACGACCGTCGAATGGATCGACAGGAGCGACGCCCGCGTCGGCTCCGTGGGCACGCCGGAGGATCGCGCCTCGGCCAACGCCTGGACGACCTTCGACAAGGCACTCTCCATCACCATCAGCGGGGAGGAGCCCTCACGCGTCAACATCGTGCGGAACTCCTTCGGAAACGCCGCGCGCGCTGCGCACATGGTGATCACGGCGAAGAAGCACAGCAGCGGTCTCGTCATCATCGACAACAGCGGAACGGCCGATCTCAGCGAGAACCTCGAGATCCAGATCGAGGAGGAGGCAAACCTCACCGTCGTGTCCGTTCAGGAGTGGAACGCGGATGCCGTGCACCTCGCCTCGCACTTCGCCGAGGTGGGCAGTAACGCGCACCTCAAGCACGTGCTCGTCTCGCTCGGCGGCAAGGTTCTGCGCATCAACCCCTCCGTTCACCTCGGGGGAGAAGGCGGCGATGTCGAACTGTTCGGCGTGTACTTCGCCGACGGAGGGCAGCACCTCGAGCAGCAGGTCTTCGTCGATCACGACGCGCCGAGCACCAAGTCACGCGTGAGCTACAAGGGCGCGCTGCAGGGTGAGGGCGCTCGCACCGTGTGGGTCGGCGACGTGCTCATCCGCCCGAGCGCACCGGGCACGGACAGCTACGAGCAGAACCGTAACCTGCTGCTGACCGAGGGTGCGCGCGCAGACTCGATCCCCAACCTCGAGATCGAGACCGGCGACATCTTCGGTGCGGGGCACGCGAGCACCTCGGGGCGCTTCGACGACGAGCAGCTGTTCTATCTTCAGGCCCGCGGAATCCCGGAGGACGAGGCCAGGCGCCTTGTCGTGCGCGGCTTCCTCTCGGAGATCGTGCAGAAGATCGGTTTCCCCGAGCTCGAAGCCAGACTGCAGGCCGCTATCGAAGCCGAGCTCCTGGCCAGCAAGGCGGAGTGATCGGATGCCCGTCAAGATCTGCCCGGAGTCCGAGATCGGGGTGGGAGCCGCCGTGCGCGTCGTCATCGACGACGTGCCGATCGCGGTCGTGCGCGACTCCGCCGGAGTCGTGCACGCGATCGGCGACACCTGCACCCACGGCGACATCTCCCTCGCGGAGGGCTTCGTCGAAGACGAGACCATCGAGTGCTGGGCCCACGGGTCCAAGTTCTCGCTCGTGACGGGCAAGGCACTCACGCTGCCGGCGTTCGAGCCCGTGCCCGTCTTCACCGTCTCGATCGTGGACGGCGACGTCTACATCGATCCAACGCCCATCCTCAACAACTAATCCAAGGAAAGCAACCAGACCATGTCTGTACTTGACATCAAAGACCTCCACGTCAGCGTCGAGACCGAGCAGGGCGCCAAACAGATTCTCAAGGGCGTCGACCTCACGGTCAAAGACGGCGAGACCCACGCCATCATGGGGCCGAACGGTTCGGGCAAGTCGACCCTGGCCTACACCATCGCCGGTCACCCCAAGTACCACGTCGAGGGCGGTTCCGTGACGCTCGACGGTGTGGACCTGCTCTCGCTCACAGTGGATGCCCGTGCGCGCGCCGGCCTGTTCCTCGCGATGCAGTACCCGGTCGAGATTCCCGGTGTCGCGGTGTCGAACTTCCTGCGCACGGCCAAGACCGCTCTCGACGGCGAGGCCCCGGCCATCCGCGGATGGATGAAGGAGGTCAAGGAATCCATGAAGAACCTCCGGATGGATCCCGCCTTCGCCGACCGCAGCGTCAACGAGGGCTTCTCCGGCGGAGAGAAGAAGCGCCACGAGATCCTGCAACTCGAGGTTCTCAAGCCCCGCTTCGCGATTCTTGACGAGACCGACTCCGGCCTCGACGTCGACGCACTCAAGATCGTCTCGGAGGGCGTCAACCGCGCGAAGGCCAAGACCGACCTCGGCGTATTGCTCATCACCCACTACACGCGCATCCTGCGGTACATCCGCCCCGACTTCGTGCACGTTTTCGTCGACGGTCGGGTCGCAGAGCGTGGCGGCCCAGAACTGGCAGACGCCTTGGAGAACTCCGGATATGATCGCTATCTCGAAGACTCGAAAGTAGGGTGAGAACATGGCAGTTGCATTGGCTCCGGCGCTCTTCGACCAGGTGGAAGAGGCGCTCAAGGACGTTATGGACCCCGAGCTCGGGGTCAATGTCGTCGATCTCGGTCTGATCTACGACCTCACCTGGGACGAAGAGAACACCGCGCTGATCATCAGCATGACGCTGACTTCTGCCGGGTGCCCCCTCACCGATGTCATCGAGGAGCAGATCGCAGAGTCTCTCCACGGCGTCGTCGACCAGTTCCGCATCAATTGGGTGTGGATGCCACCGTGGGGACCGGACAAGATCACCGATGACGGCCGCGACATGATGCGAGCCCTCGGGTTCGCGATGTAACTCGCGCGACCTCATCGACAAAGCCGTGTGGCGACTGAGCAACCAGTCGCCACACGGCTTTTCAGTCGTGCGAACGGTGTGGGTGGAGAAACCGCGGGTGGAGAAACCGCGGGTCTAGAAGCCGCCGTCCCGCTCGTCGCGGTTGTCTGCCGCAGCGATCTGGTGCCAGGAGAGACGGATGATGCCCGCGGCGAGCAACGCCTTGACGAGTCCACCGATGATGAACGGGTAGAGGCCCGCGGCCAGGGTCTGTTCGACGTTCAGGTGAAGCGAGGCTGCAAGCCAGGGGAGACCGATCGCGAAGGTGACGACCGTTCCGCCGAGGAACGAGAGCACGGCGCCGAGAATGCGGTGATCCCAGGCGCGCTGGGCAAGCCATCCGGTGAAGCCCGCGGCGAAGATGAAGCCGATGATGTAGCCACCGGTCGGCCCGAGGATGATGTTCATGCCGTGCGTCGCGTCGCTGAACACCGGAAGCCCGACGATGCCGAGCACCGCGTAGAGGACCATGGCGAGGGTGCCGCGCAGTGCACCGAGAATGCTGCCGACGAGGAGCACGGCGAGGGTCTGGCCCGTGATGGGAACCGGCCAGATCGGAATGCTGACCTGCGCGGCAATGGCCGTGAGCCCTGCGCCAGCGGCGATGAGTGCGATGTCCATGGGAATCCCGCGTGCGAACACCCGGTCTGCGATGGTGGGGCGGCCGACTGCGAGGGTCAGGTTAGACATTCATTCTCCTTTGGCTCCGGGCATTCTCATGGTGCCCACGAAATATACTAGGTGCCTACCCCTTGACTTCCGTTGTCGCGGCAACACAAAGAAATGGACTTTGCCTGTGCTCAGCGTGCACGATGTCGAACTACGAGTCGGCGCGAGAGTGCTCATGGAAGACGTGACCTTCCGCGTCGAACGGGGCGACAAGATCGGACTCGTCGGGCGCAACGGCGCGGGGAAGACCACGCTCACGAAGATTCTCGCGGGCGAGGGGCAGCCGACCGCGGGCACGATCGACCGGGTCGGCGAGATCGGGTATCTGCCCCAGGACCCGCGCACCGGCAACCCGCAGGATCTTGCGCGCACGCGCATCCTGGATGCCCGCGGGCTCGGCCAGATTGTCCTCGGCATGGAAGAGGCCACCGTTGCAATGGGCAGCAGCGACCCGGCTGTCAGCAGCGCCGCCATGACCCGCTACGGCACGCTCGAAGACCGCTTCCTCGCCCTGGGCGGCTATGCGGCTGAGGCAGAGGCCGCATCCATCGCGAGCAACCTGAGCCTCCCGGATCGCATCCTCGACCAGCAGCTCTCCACGCTTTCCGGCGGCCAGCGGCGGCGCATCGAGCTCGCCCGCATCCTGTTCTCCGGGGCGGAGACGATGCTCCTGGACGAGCCGACCAACCACCTCGACGCGGATTCCGTGGTGTGGCTGCGGGAGTTCCTCCAGGCCTTCCAGGGCGGACTCATCGTGATCAGCCACGACATCGACCTCGTCGAAGAGACCGTGAACCGGGTCTTCTATCTCGATGCGAACCGCCAGGTCATCGACATCTACAACATGGGCTGGCGGAACTACCAGCGCCAGCGCGCCGCGGACGAGGAGCGCCGCAAGAAGGAGCGCGCCAACATCGAGAAGAAGGCCTCCGTTCTTCAGATGCAGGCGGCCAGGTTCGGCGCAAAGGCGACCAAGGCCGCCGCCGCGCACCAGATGGTGCGTCGCGCCGAAAAGATGCTCTCCGGGCTCGAGGACGTGCGCACGGTCGACCGGGTGGCCAAGCTTCGCTTCCCCGAGCCTGTGCCCTGCGGCAGGACGCCGCTCATGGCGACCAATCTCTCCAAGAGCTACGGCTCCCTCGAGATCTTCGCCGCGGTCGACCTCGCGATCGATCGCGGGTCGAAGGTCGTCGTGCTCGGCTTCAACGGCGCGGGAAAGACGACGCTGCTGCGGATCCTCGCGGGCGTCGACGAGCCGGACACCGGCGTGGTGGAGCCGGGGCACGGCTTGCGCATCGGCTACTACGCACAGGAGCACGAGACCATCGACGTCAAGCGCACCGTGCTGCAGAACATGGTCTCGTCTTCTCCGAACCTCACAGAGACCGAGGCGCGCCGGGTGCTCGGCTCGTTCCTGTTCACGGGGGATGACTCCCACAAGCCCGCGGGCGTGCTCTCCGGAGGTGAGAAGACGAGGCTCGCCCTCGCGATGATCGTGGTCTCCGGCGCCAACGTGCTGCTGCTCGACGAGCCGACAAACAACCTCGACCCGGCGTCCCGCACCGAGATCCTGGATGCCCTCGCCAACTACACGGGCGCGGTCGTCCTGGTGAGCCATGACGAGGGAGCCGTGGCGGCCCTGAACCCGGAACGGGTGCTGATCCTCCCGGACGGAGTCGAAGACATGTGGAACCGCGACTACGCGGAGCTGGTGACGCTCGCCTAACGCGGCACTGAATCCAGGATCTCGTCCTCGATGTCGGCGTCAGACTTCTTGAGCGCGCGCCTGCGTTCGCGTTCCTCCGCCCTGGCACGCTCGGCCGGGTCATCCACGTTGCGCAGTCGATACTCCTGTCTCACGGCGTAGGCGAGGCCGAAGAAGCCGATCAGGGCGAAGATGACCCACTGGATCATGTATGACCAGTGCAGACCCTCATTCTGCACAGGAGGTTCGGCATCGATCCTGGTGAGTGCGGTGCCCGCGGGCGTCTGGCTGTCGAGCACGCCGTACGCGGCCGTGTAGACGCTGCCGCCGACTCTGGCGCCGATCTGGGGCAGGTGGATCGTCGCGACCTGGTTGCCCGATGCGCTCCGGCTGTCGAGCTGCGGCTCGCTCGCCTGGAGCCGCGCGATCACGGTGACCTCGCCGCTCGGTGCCGCGGGGACAGAGTCGGGAGCATCCTGCTTGCTTCCCGTCGGTACCCACCCTCGATCCACGATGAAGATCGAGCCATCGGCAAGCTTGAGGGGAGTGAGCACCTCGAAGCCCGGACCGTCATTGGTCGGTCGATTGCGCACGAGCAGTTCCTTGTCGGGAAGGTAGTGCCCGACCGCCTTCACCCGAAGCCACTGCTGGTGTGCCGCGTAGGCGTCCAGGTGCGGTAGTGCCTGTTCCAGATCGACAGGAACCGAGTCGAAGTTGGCCGAGAGGAGCGCGTTGGCCGCGACCGCCTCCCTGCCTCGCGAGAGTTGCCAGGAGGAGAGAAACGAGCACGCTATCGCGAAGGCGATGGCGAACCCGAGATAGCCCAGCCAGCGTCTCGTCAGCAGGATGCGCCAGTGGCTCACGCCGGGCCCGTCGCCGGATGCTGCACCGTGGAATCCGGCACGCTGTCGACGTGTTCGTCGAGCGGGGTCACGATGACCGGAAACGACCTGGTGGTGAGATAGTCGTAGAGATACTGCCGGTGCTCATCGCAGGCGAGCCACACCTTGACGCGGTCCGCAGTGTGGATCCTGGGATTGCGCCAGTTGACGTTCCACGCGGCATCCGCCCGGCAGCCGGCCCGCGAGCACACCAGCCGAGACTCGGCCTCGTGCAGCATCATGCTCTCATTCCACCCGACTGTCGCCGGCCCGTGGCGTCTCACCCTGATTCACCGGGACGACCCCACCCGGTCGCAGCACCGTTTCAGTGCTGGGGCGTCTCACGCTGTTGGCGACGACGACGGCGACGTACGGGAGCGCAATGGCACCGATGGCGCAGACGAGAAGCCACCATCCCTGCACGAAGAGGCACAGGGCAATGCAGACGACGCGAATCGCCATCATCACCGAGTACTTGACCATGCGACTGTGCCGGTCGTCTTCCGGCGACCGGGGGAGTGTGGTGATCGATTGTTGTTTCATCGCTGCTGTCTCTTTAGGGGCTCACCCCAAGCCTAAGACTAAGATTGCGGGAGTTTGCCTGAACGGCCAAGACTCGTCTTCCGCCGTGGCCAGCCACAGATTCCCCACGAGAGCGAGAACCCCATGACGACGCCAAGAACAGTGCTCATCACCGGAGGAAACAGGGGCATCGGGTATGCGATCGCGGAGGAGTTCCTCGCGCAGGGACACCGCGTCGCTGTGACGGCACGCTCCGGAGACGGACCGTCGGGGAGCCTCACCGTTCGGGCCGACGTGACGGATGCCGCATCCGTCGACGAGGCCTTCACGGCGGTCGAGGCGGAGCTCGGTCCGGTCGAGGTGCTCATCGCCAACGCCGGAATCACGCGGGACACGCTCCTCATGCGCATGAGTGACGCGGACTTCACCGCCGTCGTGGACACCAACCTCTCGGGAACCTTCCGAGTCGTCAAGCGCGCATCGAAGGGGATGCTCAAGGCCCGGTTTGGCCGCATCGTCCTGCTCTCGAGCGTCGTCGGCATGCTCGGCTCCGCCGGCCAGGTCAATTACGCCGCGTCCAAGAGCGGACTCATTGGGATGGCGAGATCCCTCACGAGGGAACTCGGATCGCGCAACATCACGACGAACGTCGTCGCGCCCGGCTTCATCGAGACCGACATGACGGCGGAACTGCCTGAAGCCCAACAGGCCGAGTACCTCAAGTCGATCCCCGCCGGGCGCTACGGAAGCACGGCAGAGGTTGCCAAGGTCATCGCCTGGTTGGCGAGCGACGACGCCGCCTACATCTCCGGCGCGGTCATCCCGGTCGACGGCGGCCTCGGCATGGGCCACTGACTGCCCGCGTCACCGAGCAATCGAGGCTCTAGCCCCGCAGTCCCAGCAGCGCGAGCAGCTGTGACAGGTCGCGGCGATCCATCACGAGGTCGGCCTCGTCCCGCACGGGAGCCTTCGCGTCGAAGCCCACGGACAGCGCGGCAACCGCCATCATGGGAAGGTCGTTCGCGCCGTCCCCCACCGCGACGGTGCGCTCGATCGGGATTCCGGCATCCGCGGCCCAGCGACGAAGCGTCTCCGCCTTGGCCGCGGAGTCGATGATCGGACCGACGAGTCCTCCGGTCAGCCGCCCGTCAACCACCTCGAGTCGATTCGCGCTCCAGTAGTCGAGTCCCAGCTGCTGACCCAGGCCATCGACGAGTTCGTGGAACCCACCGGAGACCACGGCGACCTTGCCGCCGGCATCGTGCACACCCGCGATCATCTCCGTCACGCCCCTGGTCACCCGGATGCGCCCGGCGACGTCGTCGAACACACTCTCGGGAAGCCCGGCGAGGGTCGCCACCCGCTCGCGCAAGGACTGTTCGAAGTCGAGTTCGCCGTTCATCGCCCGGAAGGTGATCGCCGCGACAGCCGTGAGCGAGCCCGCAGCATCCGCGAGCAGCTCGATCACCTCGTCTTCGATCAGGGTCGAGTCGACGTCGAGCACGACGAGAAAGCCGGTCGATGGAGTCTGCACCATGTGTTCGTGTGGCCATTCCTGTGCGGTTCGCGCGCCAGGAGACGGTCAGCGCGATGCGGGTTCAAACGACGTGGACACCCTTACCGACAATGGTGATGCCGGAGTCCGTGACGGTGAATCCTCGCGCTTTGTCGGCCTCGGGATCCACACCGACAGTCGCGCCTTCGTTAACCACGACCTCCTTGTCCAGAATAGCCCTGCGCACGAGGGCGTTCGGCCCGATCCTCACCCGGTCGAAGACGATCGAGTCTGTGACGTGGGCTCCGGATTCCACCGTCGCCCACGGGCCGAGCACGCTGCGCTCGATGTGGGCACCGGACAGCAGTGAGCCGAGCGAGACGATCGAGTCGATGGTCGTTCCGACGTTTCCATGCGCGTCACGGACGAACTTCGCCGGCGGTGAGTTCAGCTGCTGGCTGTGAATGGGCCACTCCGAGTTGTAGAGATTGAAGATGGGAAGGGCCGAGATGAGGTCCTGGTGCGCGTCGAAGAATGAGTCGATGGTTCCCACATCGCGCCAGTAGTACCGGTCACGATCGGTCGCGCCAGGCACCTCATTGCGGTTGAGGTCGTACACGGCGGCGTCGCCGCGCGAGACGAAGTCCGGCACGATGTCTCCACCCATGTCGTGGTTGGAGTCCGCGAGTTCGCCGTCGCGCAGTACGGCATCGATCAGCACCCTCGCGTCGAACACGTAGTTGCCCATGGATGCGAGCACCTCACCGGGCGAGTCCGCCAGACCCGTCGGGTTCTTGGGCTTCTCGTGGAAGGCGGCGATCCTGGTCGGATCGCCCACCCTGGTCTCGATCACGCCGAACTGGTCCGCGAGCGCGATCGGCTGGCGGATCGCCGCGACCGTGACGCCCGCGCCCGAGGCGATGTGGGCATCGATCATCTGGCTGAAGTCCATGCGGTAGACGTGGTCAGCACCGACGACGACAACGATGTCGGGCTTCTCATCACGCAACAGGTTGAGGCTCTGCAGGATGGCATCGGCTGACCCCGCGAACCACCGCTTGCCGAGCCTCTGTTGGGCGGGCACGGATGCGACGTAGGAGTTGGTGAGCCCAGACAGCCGCCAGGTCTGGGAGACGTGCCTGTCGAGGCTGTGCGACTTGTACTGGGTGAGAACGACGATCTGCCGCAGGCCAGAGTTGATGAGGTTGGAGAGGGCGAAGTCGATCAGGCGATAGTTGCCTCCGAATGGCACACCGGGCTTGGCGCGATCCGCCGTGAGCGGCATGAGTCGCTTGCCCTCTCCGCCGGCGAGCACGATTCCGAATATCTTCTTGGCCACCATGCTCCCAGAGTACGGGGGAGAGGTGGCCGTGTACTAGCGTTCCTCATGTGAGAGTCGATGTCGTTACCCGTGAATATCCGCCGGAGGTCTATGGCGGTGCTGGAGTGCACGTAGCGGAACTGGTCCGCTCCCTCCGCGCAGACCTCGACGTCAGGGTGCGGTGCTTCGGCGCCCCGCGAGACGAGGAGGGCGTGCAGAGCTATCTGGTGCCCGCAGAGCTCAGTGGCGCGAATCCGTCCATCGCGACGATCGGCGTCGACCTGCAGATGGCGCGGGACGTCGCCGGTGCCGATCTCGTGCATTCCCACACCTGGTATGCGAACGGGGCTGGGCAGCTCGCGCGGCTCCTGCACGACATTCCCCACGTCATCACCGCGCACAGCCTCGAGCCCCTGCGCCCCTGGAAGGCGGAGCAACTCGGTGGCGGATACCGCGTCTCGAGCTGGCTCGAGCGCAATGCCTTCGCGGATGCCGACGCAATCATTGCGGTCAGTCACGGCATGCGCACGGACATCCTGAGCTCCTACCCGTTCCTCGACGCAGACAAGGTGCACGTCGTGCACAACGGAATCGACCTGGAGCGCTGGCAGCCCGTGCACGACGACGAGCTCCTGCGCGCACTCGGCGTCGATCCTGAGCGGCCGACCGTGGTCTTCGTCGGCAGGATCACTCGCCAGAAGGGGTTGCCGTATCTCCTGCGCGCCGCGGCACTCCTTCCCGAAGACGTGCAACTCGTGCTCTGTGCGGGTGCACCGGACACCCCGGAGATCCTCGCTGAGGTACGGGCAGGCGTCGCCGAGCTCGAGCGGCACAGGACCGGCGTGGTCTGGCTGGAGCGACTGCTCAGCGGGCGCGAGCTCTCCGCCGTGCTCACCGCGGCGACCACCTTCGTGTGCCCCTCGGTCTACGAGCCACTCGGCATCGTGAACCTCGAGGCCATGGCGTGCGGCGCCCCCGTTGTCGGCACGGCGACCGGGGGCATCCCGGAGGTCGTCGATGACGGCGTGACCGGCCGCCTCGTGCCGATCCAGCAGCTCCACGATGGCACGGGGACCCCGGAGGACCCGGACGCCTTCGTGCGGGACCTCGCGGCGGCGATCATCGAGGTGATCAGCGATCCCGAGCGCGCAAATCGGATGGGCGAGGCAGGCAGGGCCAGGGCAGAACACGAGTTCGGGTGGGACATGATCAGTCGCAAGACCCAGGAGATCTATCGCTCTCTCGTGGCGCGTTAGGGTTGAGGCATGGCCAGCGTTCTCGAGCTTTCCGACGTCACGATCGTCCGCGACGGCAATCCCATCCTCGACTCCGTCGACCTCACCGTCGCCGATGACGAGCGCTGGGTTGTCCTCGGCCCTAACGGCGCGGGCAAGACGACGCTCCTTCAGGTCTGTGCCGCAATGCTTCACCCCACCTCCGGTACCGCGCACATCCTCGATGACCAGCTCGGCAGGGTCGACGTGTTTGAACTCCGCCCTCGCGTCGGGTTCGCGTCGACGGCGCTCGCGCGCCGGATTCCCGCGACGGAGACCGTGCTGAACGTCGTCCTGACGGCCGCGTACTCCGTCACCGGACGCTGGAACGAGAGCTACGAGGAGATCGATGTCCGGCGTGCGCAGCGCGTGCTCGCCGAGTGGAAGCTCGACGCCTTCGAGAACCGCCTCTTCGGAGAGCTGAGCGACGGAGAGCAGAAGCGCGTGCAGATCGCCCGTTCCGTGATGACCGACCCTGAGCTGCTGCTGCTCGATGAGCCGGCCGCGAGCCTCGACCTCGGAGCCAGGGAGGAGCTCGTGCAGCTGCTCGGCGGCTACGCGAGCGCACCGCACGCCCCGGCAATCGTCATGGTGACCCACCACGTCGAAGAGATCCCGCGTGGCTTCGACCATGCCCTGCTGCTCAAGGACGGCTCCGTGCAGGCCGCCGGCGCGATCGACGAGGTCATCACCTCTGAGAACCTCAGCGAGACCTACGGCCTCGAGCTCGAGGTGCAGCACAGCCAGGGGCGCTTCTCCGCACGGGCCGCCTAGTTCTGGTAGCATTTCTAGTCGGCCTTCTCTGCCGAATCTTTTATAACCATCCGCAACACATCTACGTCACAGTCAAGGAATAACGATGAAGTCTGACATCCACCCCACGTACGCTCCGGTCGTTTTCCGCGACCTCGCGTCGGGGGCGACCTTCCTGACGCGCTCCACCGTGAGCAGCGACAAGACGATCGACTGGGAAGACGGAAACAGCTACCCCGTGATCGACGTCGAGATCTCGTCAGAGTCGCACCCGTTCTACACGGGCAAGCAGCGCATCCTCGACAGCGCCGGCCGCGTCGAGAAGTTCAACTCGCGCTACAAGGGCTTCGGCGCCTGACACACCCCGGCTCCAGCCGGCTTACCGCTCCGGCCAGGCACCGGATGCCGTGAAGTCCGGCCTGCTGCGCCGCATGTACTCCTGGAAGCTGGCAGCTTGCTCCGCACACCAGCCGACCTGCAGCTCGTGCAGTTCGTTCACATCGGCCCCGAGCCTCTCCGGATAGCGCCGGGCGATCGCCTGGGCGACGCGCCCCGCCGCAATGGCATCCGCGCCCGCGTCGTGGGCGTCGAGCAATTCGACTCCGTAGAACCGTGCCGCGAACTCGAGCGTGCGCTTGCCCTTGCGGTAGCGGTCGACCGCCTTGTCCATCACGAGCGGGTCGATGATGGGTGCGGGGGAGTCGAGCGGGGCGATACCGTGCCTGCGCGCCTCGCGGTTGAGCAGTGTGAGGTCGTACGACGCGTTGTAGACGGTGACCGCGACGCCGCGCTCCAGGAGCGAGCTGAGTGAGGCGACGATCTCTGCGACGACTTCCGCGGCCATCCGCCCCTCTGCCCGCGCGCGTTCCGTCGTGATGCCGTGCACGGCACTGGCCTGGGCAGGAATCTCGACCCCGGGGTCTGCGAGCCAGTCGGTGCGCTCACGCACCACGCCGTCCGCATCGATGACCGCGACGGTGGCCGAAACGATTCGGCTCGTCTCTACATCGATTCCTGTGGTCTCCAGGTCGAAGACGCCGAGTTCGTCATACCAAGTTGTAGTCACGCTGCCAGCCTATGGCCGACCACCGGCATTTCCGGGAGTGCCCACGTGGAGCCAGTAGAAACTCTGTGTTCCCAGGGTCAGCGTGAGTGATCCGTCGTCGTTGAACGACGGGAACTCGCTTCCGCCGAAAAGATCGAAGAGGGCCGATCCGGCGAACTGCTCCGCAGTGATCGTGGCCGAGACGGGATTGTGGGCGAAGCTGAACACGCAGAGCACGTCCTCGCTCGAATCGCCGAACTGCGTGCCAGAACCCGGATAGGAGCGCACGAACGCGAGTACGGACTCGTGATCGGTCTCGAGCACCGTGAGCGATCCGAGCCCGAAGGTGGGGTGGGCCTTGCGCACGTGGATGACGTTGCGAACCCAGTGCAGCAGAGAACGCGACTGGGCGAGCTGCGACTCGACGTTGATGAGCGTGTAGTTGTAGACGAGCGACTGCACGACGGGGAGGTAGAGCTTGCCGGGGTCCGCGGAGGAGAATCCCGCGTTGCGATCCGGGGTCCACTGCATCGGCGTTCTCGAGCTGTCTCGGTCGGGCAGCCAGATGTTGTCGCCCATCCCGATCTCGTCCCCGTAGTAGAGGAAGGGGCTTCCCGGAAGAGAGAACAGCAGCGCGTGAGCGAGTTCGAGCTCCGCCCGCGAGTTGTCGAGCAGGGGAGCGAGCCGTCGACGGATGCCGATGTTGGAACGCATCCTCGGGTCGTAGGCGTACCAGCCGTACATGGCCTGGCGGTACTCCTCCGACACCATCTCGAGCGTGAGTTCGTCGTGATTGCGCAGGAACACGCCCCATCCGGCGCCCTCCGGGATGTCCGTGGTCTCGGAGAGCACGCGCACGAGCTCGTCGGCTTGCTGCGACCTGAGCGAATAGAAGATGCGGGGCATCACCGGGAAGTCGAAGGCCATGTGGCACTCCGGCTCCTCCTCCGTGCCGAAGAAGGCAGCGACCTCCCGCGGCCACTGGTTCGCCTCGGCGATGAGGATGCGGCCGGGGTAGTCCCGATCGACCATCTCCCGCATCCGCTTGATGAAGTCGTGGGTCGGCGCCTCACCCTCTCCGTTACCCTCCTCCGACTCGTAGAGGTAGGGAATCGCGTCGAGGCGAATACCGTCGACACCGAGGTCCATCCAGTAGCGGATGACCTCCATGACATCCTCCTGGACGGCGGCGTTCTCGAAGTTGAGGTCTGGCTGGTGCGAGAAGAAGCGATGGAAGTAGAACTGCCGACGAACAGAGTCGAACGCCCAGTTCGACTCCTCGGAGTCGACGAAGATGATCCTGATGTTCGGATACTTGTCGTCCGTGTCGCTCCAGACGTAGTAGTCGCCGTACGGCCCCTCCGGGTCGCTCCTGGACTGCTGGAACCAGTCGTGCTGGTCGGAGGTGTGGTTGAGCGGGTAGTCGATGACGATGCGCATGTTGCGCTCGTGCGCCTTGGTCACGAGATCCTTGAACTCGTCGAGCGTGCCGAACTCCGGAAGGATCGCGTGGAAGTCCGAGACGTCGTAGCCGCCGTCGCGCAGGGGGGATTGGAAGAACGGCGGAAGCCAGAGTGCGTCGACGCCGAGCCACTGCAGGTAGTCCAGGCGCGAGATCAGCCCCTGGATGTCCCCGGCGCCGTCGCCGTTGCTGTCGACGAACGAGCGAACCATGACCTCGTAGAACACCGATCGCCTGTACCATTGCGGGTCGAGAGTAAGCCCTGGCAGTTGGATAGGTGCGGTGAAGCTCACGGCGCCCCCTCGACGACGGCTGAAACGGTAACAAAGTGCTATCTCCGAGTCTAAGTCCCTCCTGCAAACGCTTGCCTGAGCCGAAATCCGTAGACTGAAGTCAAATGAACGTCAATTCTCCCTTTGCCGCCCTGCTCGCCAAGGTCCCCATCGAAAAACACGAGGTGGCTCTCCTGGGCGGCATCACCCGGTACTGGGTGTACGGTGACCCCGATGCTGCCACGACCGTGGTCGTGGCGCATGGGTACCGGGGGGAACATCACGGGCTCGAGCCCGTCATCGCGCAGCTTCCCGGGGTGCGCTGGATCAGCCCAGACCTCCCCGGATTCGGTGAGTCGACACCGCTGACCGAGGTGCCGCACAGTATCGAGGGCTACGCCCGCTGGCTCATCGCCTTCATCGACGCTCTCGGCCTCGGTGGAACCGCGGTCACGCTCGGGCATTCCTTCGGTTCGATCATCTCGTCCCAGGCGATCGTCCTCGGTCTGAAGACGCCGAAGCTCATCCTGATCAACCCGATCGCCGTCTCGGGCCTCGAGGGGCCGAGACCATTGGCGACGAAACTCACCGTGTTGTACTACCGCCTCGCAGGCAAACTCCCGGAGAGGGTGGGCAGCTTCCTGCTCAAGCGCTGGCTCATCGTGCACTTCATGAGCGTGAGCCTCGCCAAGACGCACGACAAGGCACTGCGCAGGTGGATCCACTCCGAGCACCACACCTACTTCAACAACTTCGCCAGCCGGGACGTCGTGGTCGAGGCCTTCGACGCGTCGATCAGCGCCGACGTGAGCGATTTCGCCGCGAAGATCGACGTGCCCACCCTGCTCGTCGCCGCGGAGCTCGACGACATCACTCCGGTGTCTGCGCAGTACGAGCTCGAGAAACTGTTTCCCCACGCGAGCCTCACCGTGTTGCCCGACGTCGGCCACCTCATCCACTACGAGGTCCCCGATCTCGCGGCAGAGGCCATTCGCGAATTCCTGGAGGTACCGAGCGAACGATGAAGGTCATCTTCGACTGCCGCTACACCCGATTCGAGCGGCACGACGGAATCAGTCGATACACGGCTGGGCTGGTCGAGGCCTTCTCCAGGCTGCACCCCGTGACCATGCTCATCAGCGACGAGCGCCAGCTGAAGATGCTCCCTGACCTGCCGTGGATCATGGCGCGCCCGGGAACCAGCCTTCTCGAGCCCTGGATCTCGCTTCTCTCGCTCAACCGCGAGCATCCGGATGTCGTCTTCAGTCCCATGCAGATGATCGGCTCGATCGGTCGCAGGTTCAAGCTCGTGCTCACGCTGCACGACATGGTCTTCTACCGCACGCGCACGCCTCCCAAGGAGTTCAGCTGGGCGATCAGGGCAGGCTGGCGGGCATTCCACCTGTTCTACTGGCCGCAGCGGATCACGCTCAATCGTGCGGACGCCGTGGTCACCGGCTCGTACAACTGCGAGCGTGAGATGCGCGAGGTCTCGCTGACCAAGCGTCCGATCACGGTGATCCGCCCCGGCGTACCGGACTCCGGTGCTCCGGTGCGAAGCCATCCCGGTACGAAGAAGCTCGTCTACATGGGAACCTTCATGCCGAACAAGAACGTGGAGACACTGGCCGCGGGCCTGCACTTCCTGCCCGGGTACAGGCTGCACCTGCTGAGTCGCATCAGCGACGAGGCGAGGAACCGGCTCTCGGCCCTCGCCCCAGCGAATTCGATCGTGTTCGAGAACGGGGTGAGTGACGACGAGTACCGGGCACACCTGCGCGACTCCGTCGCCATGGTCTCGGCGTGTCGTGACGAGGGCTTCGGCATCCCGCTGATCGAGGGGATGATCGAGGGGACTCCGCTCGTGATCAGCGACATCCCGGTCTTCCGCGAGGTCGGGGGAACGGCCGCGACCTTCTTCGATCAGGACGATCCGCGGGCCTTCGCGGATGCCGTCCTTGCCGTTGACGATGAGAACCGCTGGGCGCACCTCTCCACGCTCGCCCGCAGGCAGGGCGCAGAGTTCAACTGGGAGATCGGCGCACAGACCCTGCTGACGCTGCTCAGTTCGCTCGTTCCCGCGGCGAAGCGCTCCTAGCGGAGATCGGGCTCCCGTCGCTCCATCGCGTTCTGCTGCGTGAGGTCCGCGGCGCCCGGTTCGATCGAGGCATCGTCGATCGGGTCATCGAAGGCCACGAGTTCGAGTGCGCCGTCGTTCAGCCGGAAGCTGTGGATCGATCCGTTGCTGATCGGCACACCGCGGTGACCCGCGACGCCGGGCGCGACCGCGTTGAGCACGGTGCGGATCACCCCTCCGTGGGTGGCGACGATGAAGCGCTGGCCGAGGTGGCCCTCCGCCAGCCGCAGCAGTGCGGGAAGCACCCTCGCCGCGACGCTCTCCCTGCTCTCCCTGCCCGGCACGGCGACACCGGGAGGGAAGCGACGCTCGAGCTGCCTGGCGCTCAGGCCCTCGGCATCCCCGTACGCGCGCTCGACGACCTCGTCGAGGGTGGCCGGTGCCTCGAGCCCGACCCGATCCGCGATGATTCGCGCCGTCTCGTATGCGCGAGAGAGCGGGCTGGCAAGAATGCCGTCCCACTCGCGCCTGGCGAGCAGCGCGCCCGCGCGCGCGGCCTGTGCGCGCCCGGTGTCGTTGAGCGGGATGTCCGTGCTGCCCTGGATGCGCCGCTGGCGATTCCAATCGGTCTCACCGTGCCGCACGAGGTACAGAAGAGTCATCGGTATCGCTTTCTCCGCTCGGCGTGGCCCGGTCACGCCACAACTCTCTCCAGACTACCGATCCAGCCTCTCCACGAGTGTCGTGAGCACTTCTGAGGTGCCCGCGTCGATCGTGACGTCGGCGCGAGAGTCTCCCTTGGTCGCCCCGCGGTTCACGATCACGATGGGAATGTGGCGCTTGACCGCCCGATCGAGCAAGCGGATGCCAGAGTTGACCGCGAGTGATGACCCTGCGATGAGGAGCGCGTCGGCGGACTGCACGAGCGAGAGTGCCTCGTGGAACTTCTCCTTCGGAACGAACTCGCCGAAGAACACGACCTCGGGCTTGAGTATCCCGCCACAGACCGTGCACTCCGGCACCGCGAAGTCGTCGAGGTGGGTGAAGACGACGTCGCCGTCAGGCCCGAGTTCGCGCGCCTCGTCGAGGTCGAGCCAGGGGTTCGCCTCGCTGATCCTGCGGGCGATGTCGTCACGGGCGAAGGTCTGGCCGCAGTTCAGACAGCGCACCCTGTGCATGGTGCCGTGGAGATCCACGACGTGCTCCGATCCGGCCCTGAGATGCAGTCCGTCGACGTTCTGGGTGATGACGCCGTTCGTGACCCCGTCGCGCTCGAGCCTGGCGAGGGCGAAGTGCCCCGCGTTCGGTCTCGCACCGTCGAAACGCTTCCAGCCGAGGTGGCTTCCAGCCCAGTAGCGCCTGCGGAATTCCTCGCCCGAGAGGAATTTCTCGAAGGTCATCGGCGTCCGCACCGGGGCTCCCGCTCCGCGATAGTCTGGGATGCCGGAGTCGGTGCTCACACCTGCTCCGGTCAGTACCGCGATGCTGCGCCCGGCGAGCAGTTCCACCGCGCGTTCCAGTGCGGAAGCGGAAGCTGTCGCCATCGCCGCTGGAAGTGTCGCCGGAGAATCGGTGGTCACATCCGCTCCTCCCGCATTGACATCGCACTTCACAGCTTAGGGAGTTCTCGTGCAGATAGTCCGCATCACCGACCTGGGCGATGAGGGGCTCGCGGACTATTCCCGCCTCACCGATGTCGCGCTGCGCAGGCTCAGCGAGCCAGCCGGCGGACTCTACATCGCGGAGTCGAGCAAGGTCATCTTGCGCGCGCTGGAGGCCGGACATCGGCCGCGCTCCGTTCTCGTGCAGGAGCAGTGGCTTCCCGAGATGGAACGGCTTCTCGCCCCCTATGATGTTCCGATCTATGTCGGGCCGGGGGAGCTGTTGGAGACCCTCACCGGTTTCAACCTGCACCGCGGTGCACTGGCCGCGATGCACAGACCGCCACTCGCTCCCGTCGGCGAGCTCATCGCGGGCGCGCGACGGGTCGTCGTGCTCGAGGACATCGTCGATCACACCAACGTCGGTGCGATCTTCCGTGCCGCAGCCGGTCTCGGCGCGGATGCCGTGCTCATCACCCCGCGCTGTGCGGACCCGTTCTACCGTCGCAGCGTGCGCGTGAGCATGGGAACGGTGCTGCAGGTGCCGTGGACCAGGCTGCCGGACTGGCCGGAGGGCGCGGACATCCTCAGGGCATCCGGCTTCCATCTCGCGGCACTCGCGCTCTCCGACGTCGCCGTCGATCTGGATGACTTCGCGGCCGATGCACCGGAGCGCCTCGCGATCCTGTTCGGAACAGAGGGTGACGGCCTGAGCCATCACGCCCTGCGCAACGCGGACACCGTGGTCACGATCCCGATGCTGCACGGGGTCGATTCGCTCAACGTCGCCTCGGCCAGCGCGGTTGCGCTGTGGGCGCTTCGGGTCAGGTAACTCCACGCCGTCGAACTATCATGGGCGGGTGCAGCCGCCTCGACGACCCAACTACCTCGCCAGGCGACTCTCCGTCTTCACCACGGCGGCAGTCGTGCTTTCGGCAGGGATCTATCTGCCGGTGACCCTGCTGGCGCCTGTCCCTCCGGTCGCCGCGCAGGTGCAGTCCGCACCCGCCAAGACCCAGCCTGCGGCAGCGCTGGACTGGCCGGGCTTCGGCTCGAGTGCGATCGGTGCCATCGGTTTCCCCGGCATCCTGGCGAGTGCCGATGGCAGCGGGGCGGATATGACACCGCGGTCGATCGCCAGCATCACGAAGGTCATCACGAGTCTCGTCGTCCTGGACGCCAAGCCGCTTGCCCTCGGCGAATCGGGGCCGACCATCACCTTCGACGCGCACGACGCGTCGCTCGTGCACGCGTACATGGCACGGAACGGCGAGACGAAGCCGGTGCGAGCAGGGATGTCCCTGAGCCAGCTACAGGTCAATGAGGTCATGCTCATCGCCTCGGCGAACAACTACGCAGAGTCGTACTCGAGCTGGGCCTTCGGCTCGCAGCCCGCATTCCTCGAGGCTGCCCGCAGCTGGCTCTCCGCCCACGGCCTCACCCACACAACACTTCTCGACAGCTCCGGTATGAACCCGGGGAACACGAGCACAGCGGATGACCTGGTGGCCATCGGCAAGCTCGCATTGGCGAATCCGGTCATCGCGCGCATCGTGTCGACCACAAGCGTGACGATTCCGTACGTGGGCACCATCACGAACACGAATAGGCTTCTCGGTCACAACGGGGTCGACGGCATCAAGACCGGCACGCTCGACGAAGCAGGCGCCTGCCTGCTGTTCTCCTCGAGATTCACCGTCGGAGACCGGAAGATCACCCTCGTCGGCGTCGTCCTGGGCGGCGTGGACCATCCCTCGCTCAACGCGGCGGTGCGCAGCCTGATCAGCACGGCAAAGAAGGGCTTCCACAGCGTGACCCTCACCACGGTGGGGCAGAGCTTCGCGCGGTATTCCACACCGTGGGACTCCACGGTGCACGCCGTCGCGGAATCGAATCATCCGGTGGTTGTCTGGGCAGACACCCCGATCACCTCGAAGGTGACGACGAAGAGAACCGGCCTCGCGGAGGCGGGGGAGCGAGTCGGAAGCGTTGTTTTCACCGTGGGAACGACGAAGATCACCGTGCCGCTGTCGCTCGATCGAGGCATCGCAGACCCGGGCATCCTGTGGCGGTTGGGCAATCCACTGCAACTCTGATAACTTCTATTCCCCTATGGGAATGTATGGCGAAAGTGTATTACGTTCACGCCATTCACAGCCAGTGTCATTAGAGTCGGAGGTATCCAGGAGCGCCCGCTTCGTTACTCGGCTGGGAAGTCATTCCCCGAAACGAGGTATCGTGGCCGATTCTGCCGCAGCTCCCGTCGTCACCTTCACCAGGACTCGCGTGGGTGGGAGCCGAGCCAATCCGACGACCGAATACTCGGCGCTGCTGCGCACCGTGAGGGACGCCGGCCTGCTCGAGAAGCGAACCAGTTTCTACCTGATGATGTTCGGCATCCTCACTCTCGGCCTTGCGGGGGCGATCGCGGGTTTCGTGCTGCTGGGGGACAGCTGGTACCAGCTGCTCATCGCGGGTGGGCTCGGCGTGATCCTCACCCAGTACGCCTTCCTCGCCCACGAAGCCGCACACCGCCAGGTGTTCGCCTCAGGCAAGGTCAATGACGTCGTAGGGCGGGTTCTCGCGAACTTCTTCGTCGGCATCAGCTATTCATGGTGGATGACCAAGCACTCGAGGCACCACGCCAACCCGAACATCCTCGGCAAGGACCCGGACATCGAACGCGACTTCGTCTCGTTCACCCCGGAGGACGCGTCCAAAGCCCGCGGCCTCTACGCATGGGCGACGAAGCGCCAGGGCTACCTGTTCTTCCCCGCGCTCATGTTCGAGGGCATCAACCTGCACATCCTCGGCTTCAAGACGGTGTTCGGCCGGGGCAGGGTCGACAAGCGCTGGCTCGAGATCTCCATGTTGGTCACGAGGATCAGCGCGTATCTCGCGGTGATCTTCCTCTTCCTGCCGCTCGGCATGGCGTTTGCCTTCATCGGTGTGCAGGTCGCAGTGTTCGGGGTCTACATGGGCGCGACCTTCGCGCCCAACCACAAGGGGATGCCCATCCTCGATCACGACAGCAAGGTCGACTTCCTGCGCCGCCAGGTGCTGACCTCCCGCAACATCAAGGGCAACTGGGTCATGGACACCTTCATGGGCGGACTCAACTACCAGATCGAGCACCACCTGTTCCCGAACATGCCGAGGCCGCACCTGGCCAAGGCGCAGGAGATCGCGAAGGAGTACTGCGAGACGCACACGGTGCCGTACACCGAGACGACGCTCGTGGAGTCCTACGGGATCGTCGTGAGGTACCTCAACCGCGTGGGGCTCGCGGCCGGGGGAGACCCGTTCGACTGCCCGGCCGCGACCCAGTTCGGGCGCTGAGCCACCGGCTGACCCGCACTATCTGCGCCAGGCCTCCCCATCGCCGGGACGCTTGGGGCTGATCCCGTCTCCGGAGGACTGGTGACGGATGCGCCGGATCACCCAGGGCACGAGGTATTCGCGCGCCCAGCCGATGTCTTCGACCCTCGCCTGGCGCCATGGACGCGGAGGCAGCGGCTCCGGCGAATAGGGTTCGAGGTCGTTTTCCACACCCAGAGCGTCAAGCACCATCCGCGCGATCGTGTTGTGGCCGATGGGGGAGAAGTGCAGCCGATCGGGCGCCCACATGCGCGGGTCCTTGAGTTCCCTCAGCGCCCACATGTCGGCGACGACGAGGTCGTGCCGCGAGGCGATCGCCCGCAGGTTCTCGTTGTAGATCGCGACCTTGCCGCGCACCCGGCCGAGCACGGGAGTCATGCCGATGTCCGGTCCGTTGAACAGCACCACGGTCGCGCCGTCTGAGCGCAGGCGTGCGACGCCGCCCTCGAGGCGCTCTGCCACGTCATCCGGATCGGTGTTCGGGCGAATGATGTCGTTGCCGCCCGCGGAGATCGTCACGAGATCGGGCCGCAGCTCAAGAGCCGGTTCGATCTGCTCGTCGAGGATCTGCTGCAGCAGCCGTCCGCGGATGGCGAGGTTCGCGTAGGCGAAGTCGTCCGTGCCCTCTCCCAGCACCTCGGCAACGCGATCGGCCCAGCCGCGAAAGCCACCGGGACTCTTCGGCTCCGGGTCCCCGATTCCCTCGGTGAAGGAGTCGCCGACGGCGACGTAACGCGACCACGGATGTTCCTGTGTCATGGAATCAACGATGCATCACCTTGTGACGGCATGCCAACCCGCACCGGGTAATGTCTTTTCAAGTGAGTACTCCGCTTCCCTTCGGCTACCAGGTCGGCACCTCGGCGGCGGAGCATCTCTCTCCCTCCTTCCCCGAGCGCGCGGCACGAGGCACGGCAGACAAGCTGCGCGCCTGGCAGGAAGAGGCGCTCGAGGCCTACTTCGAGAGGGAACCGCGCGACTTTCTCGCCGCCGCAACGCCGGGCGCAGGGAAGACCACCTTCGCCCTCCGGCTCGCCGCGGAGCTTCTGGCGCGCAAGACGATCGACCGCATCACCGTCGTGGCACCGACAGAGCATCTCAAGCGGCAGTGGGCCGACGCGGCACACCGGGTGGGCATCCGTCTCGACCCCGGCTTCAAGAACAGCCATGGCAGACAGGCGAGGCACTACCACGGCATCGCCGTCAGCTACGCGCAGGTCGCGAAGAGGCCGACGCTGCACCGAGGACTCACCGAGGGCGCGCGCACACTCGTGATCCTCGACGAGGTGCACCACGGCGGGGACGCACTCAGCTGGGGTGACGCCATCCGCGAGGCCTTCGAACCGGCGGCCAGGCGCCTCTCGCTCACCGGGACGCCGTTCCGCTCGGACACCTCACCCATCCCGTTCGTCACCTACTACCCGGACGAGCACGGCATCCGCACCTCGCGGGCCGAC
This sequence comes from Parafrigoribacterium humi, assembly GCF_040227205.1. NCBI lineage: Bacteria > Bacillati > Actinomycetota > Actinomycetes > Micrococcales > Microbacteriaceae > Parafrigoribacterium > Parafrigoribacterium humi. The sequence continues at coordinate 493,392 of NZ_JBELOA010000002.1, forward strand.
TATTCCTACGGTTACGGCCGCGCGCTGAAGGACGGCGTCGTGCGCCCCGTGATGTTCATGGCCTACGCCGGCAAGGTGCGCTGGCGCACCCGCACGGGTGACGAGATGGAGGCGAGGCTCGGCGAGGGCGACACGAAGGACGTCACGGCGCAGGCCTGGCGCACCGCGCTGGACCCCGAGGGCGAGTGGATGCCGTCGGTGCTGCGCTCGGCCGACCGGCGGCTGAGTGAGGTGCGGGCCGCCGTTCCGGACGTCGGCGGACTCGTCATCGCCACGGACCACTTCGCCGCGCGCGCCTACGCCGAACTCCTGAAGTCGATCACGGGCCGCATGCCCACGGTCGTGCTCTCGGACGAGAAGGCGGCGAGCGAGCGAATCGCGAGCTTCTCCAAGTCGTCAGAGCGCTGGATCGTCGCGGTGCGCATGGTCTCGGAGGGCGTCGACATCCCACGCCTCGGAGTCGGCGTCTATGCGACCTCCGCATCGACACCGCTCTACTTCGCGCAGGCGATCGGTCGCTTCGTGCGCACGAGGCGTCGCGGAGAGACCGCGTCCATCTTCGTGCCGAGCGTGCCGAGCATCCTGGCCCTGGCCAGCCAGATGGAGCTCGAGCGCGACCACGCCCTCGACCGAGGCACGGGGGAACTGCTGCTCGACGACCAGCTCGTGGAGGAGGCGAACAGCTCGGAGTCCGCGTCCGCGGAGAACCTCTACGAGTTCGACTTCAAGGCGCTCGAGTCGCAGGCGAACTTCGACCGCGTGCTCTACGAGGGAACGGAGTTCGGCTACGCCGCGGAGCCCGGCAGCCTCGAGGAGGAGGACTTCATCGGCATCCCGGGACTCCTCGAACCAGAACAGGTGCGCGACCTCCTGCGCGCCAGGCAGGCCAGGCAGGCCAGACGGGGTGAGGACCGCAGACGCAGGCAGATCGCCGCAGGCGAGGAACCACCTCCGCCGCTCTACCGCACCCTCAAGGAACAGCGCACCCTGCTCAACAGTCTGGTGGGGATGCGGGCCAAGCTGAGCGGGGAGCCGCACGCGCTCATCCACGCGGAACTGCGCAGGATGTGCGGTGGTCCGGCGGTGGCCCAGGCGAGCGTTACACAACTGCAATCGCGCATCGATCTGCTGCGCAAACGCACGGGCTCGGGCCGGTAACGTTAATCGGGTGACCGAAACCTCGCTGGAGCACAGCTACCGAGAACTGCAAGCCAAGAAGCTCACCCTCGACCTGACCCGGGGCAAGCCCTCGCCCGAGCAGCTCGACCTCTCGAACGCACTGCTGTCCCTGCCCGGCGACGAATACCGCGACGCGGTAGGGACGGACCTGCGCAACTACGGCGGCCTCGACGGGCTGCCCGAGCTGCGCACCATCTTCGGTGAGCTGCTGGGCATCCCGGTAGACCAGCTTCTCGCGCCGGACACGGTGAGCCTGCCGATCATGTACGACACCGTCTCGACGGCGATGCTGCACGGTGTTCCCGGGGGCAGCGCCCCGTGGAAGGACGTCGAGAACCTCGCCTTCCTGTGCCCGGTTCCCGGCTATGACAGGCACTTCACCATCTGTGAGTCCTTAGGGATCCGGATGATCCCGGTGCCCTTCGTGGACGGACGGCTCGACCTCGATCGCGTCGAGCGCCTCGTGGCGGAGGACGCGGGCATCCGGGGCATGTGGTGCGTGCCGATGTACTCGAACCCCACCGGGGTCACCTACTCCGAAGACGAGGTGCGCCGCCTCGTCGGGATGCCGACCGCCGCGCCGGACTTCCGCCTCATGTGGGACAACGCCTACGCCGTGCACCACCTCACGGACGAGACACCCGCCGTGATCGACGTGCTCGGGCTCGCCGCTGCCGCCGGTAACGCCGACCGTCCGCTCGTCTATGCCTCGACCTCGAAGATCACCTTCCCCGGCGGCGGCGTCGGGTTCTTCGGAGCCTCAGAGGCGAACGTCTCCTGGCTGCGCGGCTACCGCTCCGCGAGAACCATCGGGCCGGACAAGCTCAACCAGCTGCGCCACGCGCTCTTTCTGAAGGATGCGGACGGCGTGCGTGAGCTCATGCGCAGGCACCGCGCGATCCTCGCGCCGCGTTTCGACGTCGTGCAGCAGATCCTCACGGCGCGCCTGGCCGGTGTTGCCGAATGGTCCGTTCCGGCGGGCGGTTATTTCGTGAGCCTCGAGGCGGGCGAGGGCTGCGCCAGCCGCGCGGTCGAGCTCGCGAAGCAGGCGGGCATCGCGGTGACCGCGGCCGGGGCCACCTTCCCGTACCACGACGACCCGCGCGACTCCAACATCCGCATCGCCCCGAGCTTCGCTTCGCTCGAAGACGTGCGGGCCGCCATCGACGGCCTGTGCACCTGCGTGCTGCTGGCACGAGCCGAGCGGGGTCTGGCCACCTCGGCATAAGAGCCGCGGGGATCTATCTGGTCAGCGGAAGTCCCGAGAACTCGTCTGGGCGAGGATCTCGAGCGGCTCGAAACGGTCGGCAATGAGGTTCGTGACTCCCTCCGGGGAGCGCTCCAGCATGCCGCGGACGATGAGCGCCCGACTGTCGCGTGCGATGCGCCGATAACGCGACCACACCCCGACGCTGCAGACGACGTTGACCAGGCCGGTCTCGTCCTCCAGGTTCATGAAGGTGATGCCGCTCGCGGTCTGCGGCCTCTGACGGTGGGTGACGACCCCGCCGACCTCGACCCGCCTGCCCGGTTCCGCCTCCGCGAGCTGCGTCGAGCTGAGGGCACCACGACGATCGAGCGCCGGGCGGAGGTGCCGGATGATGTGGTCGTTGGGCGAGATCCCCGTCGCCCACAGGTCGGAGAGCAGCACCTCGGCCTCGGAGGGCATCGAGAACAGGGGAGGCTGGACTGCGACCATGCTGCCGCCCAGGTACTCCGCCCGATTCTGGGCTGCATCGCCCGCCGCCCAGAGCGCCTCGCGCAGCGACAGGCCGAGCGACTCGAAGGCTCCCGCTGCCGCGAGCGACTCCAGCTGGACGGTCTGGAGCCCGACCCGTCGCACCAGGTCGGCCATGCTCGTGTAATCACCCGCACTCTCGCGCTCGGCGACAATCCGCTGTGCCAGGTCCGCACCGATACCCGAGACCTCGGCGAGACCGAGCCGCACCGCAAAAGCCCCGTCACGTCGGTGGTCGTCGGTATCGAAGTGCGCGGTGCGGTCGAACGGCCCGATCGGAGGCTGCTCCCGGTCCACACACCGATCGTCGCCCGTGGGGGAGGTCCGTGCGCCGACCAGCTCGAGCCCGGCATCCACCCCGGAGCGCAGGATGTCCGGCCGCAGCACCGCGACGCCGTGCCGCCGGGCGTCCGCAACGAGCGACTGCGGCGAGTAGAAGCCCATGGGCTGCGCGCGCAGGAGGGCGGCGAGGAAGGCTGCCGGATAGTGCAGCCTCATCCACGCGCTGGCGTAGACGAGCAGGGCGAAGCTGAGCGCGTGACTCTCGGCGAAGCCGAAGCCGGAGAACGACTCGATCCTCGCGTAGATCTCGTCCGCCTGCCGGCCGACGATCCCGTTCTCCGACATGCCCGCGTAGATCTTCTCCCGCAGTGACTCGATCTTCTCCTTGCCCCGCTTCGAGCCCATGGCACGCCGCAGCAGGTCGGCATCCTCCATGCTGCAGCCGCCGACCTCCACGGCGATCTGCATGAGCTGCTCCTGGAACAACGGGACCCCGAGTGTGCGCTTCAGCACCTTCTCCAGGCGCGAGTGCGGATAGTCGATTTCTTCAAACCCCCTCTTCCGGCGGACATACGGGTGCACCGCCCCGCCCTGGATCGGCCCGGGCCGCACGACGGCGATCTCCACGACGAGGTGGTAGAACTCGCGCGGCTGCAGGCGGGGGAGCATGCTCAGCTGGGCGCGGCTCTCCACCTGGAACACGCCGATCGCGTCTGCTCGGCACAGCTGGTCGTAGACCCCCTGCTCCTCCTTGGGAATGGAATCGAGGGTCCACGCCTCGCCGAGGTTGTCCTGCACGAGGTCGAAGGTGTACTGCAGCGCGGAGAGCATGCCGAGACCCAGCAGATCGAACTTGACCAGTCCCATCCAAGCGCAGGCGTCCTTGTCCCACTGCACCACCGTCCTGCCGTCCATGCGCGCGTGCTCGATGGGCACGACCTCGCCGACCGGTCGTTCGGTGAGCACCATGCCTCCGGAGTGGATGCCGAGGTGCCGGGGAAACTTCTCGACCTGCCGCGCGAGATCGAGCACCGGATCGGGGATCTCGCTCTCGCCACCGGACGCGGGCATATCCCAGCGCTCGATCTGCTTCGACCAGGCATCCTGCTGCCCAGGACTGTAGCCGAGCGCCTTGGCCATGTCCCGCACCGCGAACCGGGGACGGTACTGGATGACATTGGCCACCTGCGCGGCGTTCTGCCTCCCGTACTTCCCATAGACGTATTGGATGACGTCTTCGCGCCGTTCGGAGTCGAAGTCGACGTCGATGTCCGGCTCTTCGTCGCGCGCGGTGGAGAGGAAGCGCTCGAAGGGGAGGTGGTAGCGGAGCGGGTCGACCGCCGTGATGCTCAGCAGGTAGCAGACGACCGAATTGGCGGCCGAGCCACGGCCCTGGCAGAGGATGCCCTTGCTGCGCGCGTATCTCACGATGTCGTAGACGATGAGGAAGTAGCCGGGGAAGTCCTTCTTCTCGATGACCGAGAGCTCCCGTTCGATGCGCGCCTTGCCCTCCTCGTCCAGTTTCGGCAACCGGGAGGGCACCGCATCCCAGACGAGTTCCCTCAGCCAGCTCATCGGGGTGTGTCCCTCGGGAACCTCCTGTTTCGGCAGTCTCGGCTTGGCGGTGCGCAGCCGGAAGCTCAGTTCGTCTGCCACCTCGACCGTCGTCTCGATGGCCCCGGGATAGCGGGCGAAGCGGGCGGCCATCTCGGCCCCCGAGCGCAGATGCGCCGATCCGGATGCCGGAAGCCAGCCGTCCAGTTCCTCCAGGCTCCTGCGCGCCCGCACCGCCGCCAACGCCGCGGCGACCCGATGCTGCTCCGGCAGCGCGTAGTGGACGTTGCCCGTCGCCACCACGCGCAACCCGCGGCGGGCGGCAAGGCCCGCGAGCACGTCGTTGTAGCCGCTGTCGAGCGGGCCTCCGTGGTCGAGGAGTTCGACGACGACGCTGTCGTGCCCGAAGAGTTCGATGAGACGGTCGAGTTCCCTGGCCGCGGCCGGAGGGCCATCGTGCCTGCCCCCGGCGAGCAGCGCCTGGCGCACCGACCCTTTTCGGCATCCGGTGAGCACGATCCACTGGCCCGCGGCCCGTTCGGCCAGCTCGGCCAGCTCGTACTGCGGCTTGCCCTTCTCACCCCCGTTCAGCTGCGCAGAGGTGATGGCCCCGGCCAGCCGGTGGTAGCCCTCCTCCTTGCGGGCGAGCACCACCAGGTGGCTGCCCTCCGGGTCTGCCATGCCGTTCTGCGGGCCGCCCAGGCCGAGCGAGAGCTCCGCGCCGAACACGGTACCGACCCGGTCGTAGCCCTCCGCCGCCTCGGCCATGCTGGCCACGCCGTAGAAGCCGTCGTGGTCGACGAGCGCGAGGGCGTGCAGTCCCAGCCGCACGGACTGCTCGAGCAGTTCTTCCGGGGAACTTGCGCCGTCGAGGAAGCTGAAGGTGGAGTGCGCGTGCAGCTCCGCGTATGGCACGGCCGCGGGATCGGCCGGCGGCAGGGGGAGCGGCTCGTATCGCGGTTTTTTGCGTGACCAGGCCGGACTGTCGCCGCCGTCACCATGAAAAGAGGCCGCACTCGGGCGGTTGGAGAGCTTGCTCTCGAACTCGGCCCAGGGGATGGGCGGATTGTTCCAGCCCATCAGTCGTACCTCGCTTCCGCCCACCAGGAGCCGCCCTCGATGACCAGGAGCCAGGGCACGCCATCGAAGTCGAGCAGCTGGAACCTTGCCGCCCTGCGGGCCCGGTCGGCATCCCACCACAGCTCGTCGATCGACCACGGGCCGGCCCAGCCCCGGATCGGTCGGGAGTCGCGTGGGGAGTTCGTGGGGGAAAAGCCCGCCGGTGCACCGGAGAGCATCCCGCGGGCATCCAGGCCGAGCTGTTCGCCCGTCGCCGTCACCACGGAGACGAGTTGGGGGAGTGGGAACACCGTCGCGGGGAAGGGCGCGGGCAGCGCGCCGGGCCACGGCCGGGCTGCGGGCTTTTCGGGAAACACCGGGTCACCCCAGGCGGTCAGTTCGCAGCGGTCGGCCAGGGTACGCCCGCCGCTCACCGTCGCGGTGAGCACCCCGCCATGACCGAGCATGCTCTGCACCCGGGAGAGGGCATGGTGAACCCGCTCGTCCGGCCCCGATCCCCAGAGCCCCTCCTCATGGTTGCCGATGGCGTCGACCCTGTCCGGTGTTATCCGCACCCCGACGATGGCCGAGCCGAGGCCGCTGTCCCCGCTGCTGCCGCCCTGGAGCTGCCAGCGCACCCGGTCGACGACATCCGCCGCGGTGAAGGAGCGCGGATGCAACCAGCCGCGCTCGGAGATCTCACCCGCCTCCGACTCGATCTCCACCCGGAGGGCCGTGCACACCAGTTTCGCCGCCCTGAGCCGCTCGATGAACCGATCGGCCGACTCCCGCACACCGAATGCGACCTGGTCGATCCGGTCGAGGCCCGGCCAGAAGTCGATCGAGCTGTCGAACTCCTCCGGCGGAACGCGCGGCACGATCGGTCGGCTGTCCTGCCCGGCGGCCAGCGCGTGCAGCCGTGCGCCGGATTCCCCGAAACGGTCCCGTACCGCCATGCCGGGCAGCGCGGCGAAGTCCCCGAGCGTGCGGATGCCGAGACGGCGCAGCAGGGTCGCCAGCTGCGGCTGGTCCAGGAGGCCGACGGGCAGCGGTTCGAGGAAGGACGCGGACTCGCCCTCCGGAACGATCGCGATCCTCTGGTGCCTCTGCAGCCTCGCCGCGCGCTCGGCCGTGAACGGCCCATCCGCAATGCCGACCCTGGCACCGTGGATGCCCGCGGCATCGAGCCGGTCGAGCAGCCACAGCGCGGCCTCTTCTTCTCCGCCGTAGTATCGGGCAGGGCCGCGGATGCGGAGGGCGCAGGTGCCGGGGCGCAGCAGTTGCACCCCCGGCATGGTCTCTTCGATGGCGGCGATCACCGGCTCGAAGGCCCGGCTGTCGAGTGCGGCATCGTAGGGGAGCGCCAGCAGCGCTGTGCAGCGCGACTGGGCCTCCCGCACCCGGAGCCCCCGTCGAACCCCCTCGCGGCGGGCCGTGGCCGAGCAGGCGAAAACGAGACCGCGATCCACCAGCGCGATCGCCGCATCCGGGGGAAGTCCCTTGGCCAGCAGCACTGCCGTGACGGGCCAGTCCGGACACCAGAGCACCATGGTGCGGTCGATCTGCCCACGGCGAATCGCCGAACTGCTGCGGGCTGCCGACACGGGACGGCCTGTCATCCCGCGGCCCTCCGCACTGCAGGAAACTGCTGCGCCTCAACCGGCCGAAACTGCTGCTCCGGATCGGGCAGCCACAGCCTCCCGCTGCGTTGACGCCCGCCGCGTGCGACCACGGTCACCGTGGCCTGCCGTGCAGCCAGGTAGCCGTGGCCATCGCCGACGCCGCTCCACCGGCTCTCCGAGAGGCCGAGAACGGCTTCGCTCTGCGGCCACCCGCCCAGCACGAGGAGCGTGCTGCCACGCTGCCTGATCCGCGCGCCCAGCCTCGAGGCGACGGCATCGCCCACCCGCTTCGGCGGACGGACGGCCACCACCGAGAGCACGTCGGCCAGGGCCGCGACAATCGTCAGCCAGTGTTCGCCGGGATGCGGCACCAGCGCCAACCGCTCGAGTGCGATTCCCTGGGCGACGGCGGCCTCGATCCCGAACTCCGGAACCCCGACCACCCCGCACCACGATCCGGCCGCCGATGGCCCGGCCAGGAGAGCCATGAGAAGGGTCAGCGAACCCTCGACCGAGTAGCTCGCGCCCTGCTTGAGCGAGCCACCGGGGAGCAGGCCGGACAGGGCCGCGTGCGTGGGGATGGCGCGGGCATCGAGCTTGGTCGCCTGCATCCGCCCGATCCGCGCCTGCAGCTCGCGCACCGTCTCGCGAGCAGCCCCTTCCCGGGGTGCGACGGCTGTGCTGGCGGGAGGCATTCCCCCATATTCGAACATACATTCGAATATGTCAATTGCCTCCGACATCCGCGGGGATCGAGGCTGCAGGGTGCGAGGTCGTGGCGATCGGATTCGGCCAGGAATGGCGGTTCCGACGGAAAGCCCCGAACACCCACCAGCGGTAGAGCGCGAAGCGGAAGGCCGTTCCGAGGGCGAGGCCGACGACGTTGGTCGCGATGTTGTCTGCGAGCAGCGAGGTGTATCCGAGCAGGTAGTGCGAGACCCACAGGCAGCCGAGCGCGATCGCCATGCCCGCACCGCTGACCACGGCGAACTCGATGCCCTCGCGCACGACGTCGCTGCGACGGCGATCCCGGTAGGTCCAGAATCGGTTCCCGATCCAATTGCACCCGATCGCGAGCGTCGTGGAGATCACCTTGGCCCAGAGCGGCCCCTCGTGCACGAAGTCGGGGGAGAGCACGGTGGTCCTCAGCGCGTTGAACACCACGATGTCGACGACCAGGCCGACGCCGCCCACCAGGCCGAAGGTCACGAGCTCCCGCAGGAATGCGACCCTGGCCTCACGCGACATGTGCGGCCTCCTGTTGGTGGATCGGCGTGGTGTATCGATGTGCGGGGGAGAGCAGTCTGGCGGGCAGCCCCGCGAGTCCCCACAGGGTGACTCGCGTGATGGCCTCCTTCACGATACCTGCGCCCATCTTAGAGACACCGAATTGGCGCTCGACGAACGTGATCGGCACCTCGGCGATGCGCAGCCCCTGTCGATACGCGTGCCACAGCATGTCGATCTGGAAGCAGTAGCCCTCGCTCGCGACGGTGGACAGGTCGATGGCGTCCAGCGCCGATGCCCGAAACGCCCGATACCCGCCCGTGATGTCGTGGAAGGGCAGCCCGAGGGCGATCCTCGCGTAGAGACTCCCCGCGCGCGAGAGCAGCATCCGTCGCAGCGGCCAATTCTCGATCTGTCCTCCGGCGACCCAGCGCGAGCCGATCACCATGTCGGCATGAGCGATCGCGGTGAGGAGGCGGTGGAGCTGTTCGGGCTGGTGGGAGCCGTCGCCGTCCATCTCCACGAGCACCTCGTAGCCGCGGCCGAGTCCCCAGCGGAAGCCCGCCTGGTATGCGGCGCCGAGCCCCTGCTTGCCCGGGCGGTGGAGCACGTGCAGGCGGGGTTCGCGGAACGCGAGGTCCTCGGCGAGCGCGCCCGTGCCATCCGGTGAGTTGTCGTCGACGATGAGGAGTTCGATGTCCGGGTCGCTGTGCAGCACGCGCTGAGCCATCGACTCAAGGTTCTCCCGCTCGTTGTAGGTCGGAATGATGACGAGTGTCCTGCTCAAGGTGTCTCCCTGCTTCATGAACCGCTCCTGCCGAGTTCGTAGATGACGGTGCGGTGCACCGAATATTCGTGCTGCACCTGGAACCCCAGCTGACGGAGTTCGAGCACGTCTGCGGGCACGGATGCCCCCGCTGGCTTCATCTCCATCGCCCAGACGGTGTCCGATACCGTCCAGCCAGCCCGTGAACCGCGTCGACGCGGCCGAGCATCGGGAACAGCGTGGAGACGGGACGCTCTGCTGACATGATGCTCGCGGCCTCATCGCCCCAGAATGACGGAACCCAGGAGCCGGCGAAGGAGATCGCAGCGGCGAGCAGGCCGATCCCGATGGCCAGGGTACGCAGGCGCATCGACCGCACTCCGTGCACGCGGGGATCCGGGACCGGCGCAATGACGCTGTGCGGGGTGACGGTCGCGGTCATTGAACTCCCCCTCCCGCTGTCAGAATCGCGGCGTTCAGGAGTGAATGCCGTGTTCTTCCATGCTCGTCACGGCCGCCTGAGTCGAGGCCCGGATTGGCACGGTTGACGATGAGAGTTCATACAGAAACCCTCAAGGATGCGTGGAGGCGCAGGCCCCGCTGACCGTCAGCGTGGGGAGGTCACGGGCACGATGACGGTGGCGCGTACGCCGCCGTTCGCGCGGTTCTCGAGGGTCACGGTGCCGCGCGCCGAGGTCACGATGGCGCTGACGATGGCGAGGCCCAGACCACCACCGCCCGCGTGGGTGCTCCGTGACTCGTCCGGGCGGGAGAAGCGGTCGAAGGCGACGGGGATGAAGTCCGGAGGGATCCCGGGGCCGTCGTCACTGACCGTGAGGATCAGGTCTTCCCGGGCCTGGCCGAGCACGACTCGCACGGTGCCGATGCCCGCGTCCGACAGCGCGGTGATCGCGTTGGTGGTGAGATTGCTCACCACGCGCCCGAAGTTCTCGGCCGCGATCGGGTAGTCGAGCGGTTCGACGATCTCGGAGATCTCGAAGTCCACGGTGATCTCCGCGGATGCGGCCAGCAGCCGAGCACGATCCACCGAGTTCGCGAGCTCCACGGCCAGTGTCGCGAACGAACTGACGTCGCCGGTGCCCGCAGCCTGCACCTGGGACAGCTCGAGCAGCCCGTTGGCGAGGCGCGCGAGTCGGTCGACGGAGTGCTCCGCCGCGGTGATCTCCTCCTCGAGAGCGGTCGCGTCCCCACGGGCCAGGTGGGCGAGCTCGAGCTGGGTCTTCAGGACGGCGATGGGCGTGCGCAGCTCGTGGCTGGCATCCGAGACCATCTGTCGTTCCCGCTCGGCGGAGTGCCGCAGCTGCAGGATGAACTCGTTGAGCGTGGTTGCGAGTGCGGCGAGCTCGTCCCTGGCTGGTCCAACGGCGAGGGGTTCTGCAGAGCCTCGGCTGTTGAGCTCCTCTGCCTGCGTACGCATCCTGGTCACCGGACGCAGTGCCGCTCCCGTGAGCAGCCAGGAGGCAGCACCAAAGCCCACGAGCAGCAGGCCCGCGGCCATGAGCAGGGCGATGGTGAGCTGGTCGAGAAGGATCGTGAAGGTCTCCTGGTTGCGGGCCGTGACGATGTGCCAGCTCCCCGCGGCGGTCTTCACCGTCTCGTTTCGAACCAGGTAGCTGTCGTCCCTCGAATTGATCGTCTTCACGGTCGAATCCATCTCGAGCAGGGTGCCGAGACGCCCGGTGAGCAGGTGCGGCAGGGTGTTCACCTTGACCTCACCGTTCGGATCGACGACCGCGACCAGCTGGCCCCGGCCCGGCTGGTCGACGCTCTTTCCGGCGCTCGACACGAGGGAGGTCTGGAACTGCTCTGCGTCGTTGGAGAGCAGGGTCGACGCCGTGCGGTGCAGGATCGAATCCACCTGGAACCGAAAGACGATGCCGGTGGCCCCGAAGAAGAGCGCCGCGATCACGAGACTCCCGAGGGTGATTCGCCAGCGAATCGACAGGCGAGAGCCCAGACGCCTCATTCGGTCAGCTCCAGCATGTAGCCGGCGCCCCGGACGGTGGTGATACGCACGCCGGACTGTGCAGGATCGAGCTTGCGGCGCAGATAGCTCACGTACTGCTCCACGATGTTGTGGTCGATGTTCTCCGCGGAACCCCAGACCTCCTCGAGAATGCCCACCCTGCTCACCGTCGTGCCGAGCTTCGTCGCGAGCAATCTGAGCAGCGCGAATTCCTTCGGGCTCATCGCGAGCTGTCGTTCTCCGATCAGGACGCGCAGCGACGCCGAGTCGAGCACGAGATGTCCGACGGAGAGGGTGAGCTTGCCACCGCTCGCATCGCGCCTCAGCAGGGCCCGGATCCGCGCGGTCAGCTCGACGAAGGCGAAGGGCTTGGTGAGGTAGTCGTCCGCACCGGAGTCGAGCCCGAACACCCGATCCTCCACGGCATTGCGCGCGGTGAGCAGGAGCACGGGCATCGTGCTGCCGGTGTCGCGGATGTGGCGGCAGATCTCGAAGCCCGACATCCGCGGGAGCATCACGTCGATTGCGGCGAGCGCGAATTCTTCTTTGCTCACCGCGATCAGGGCATCGACCCCGTTGTCGACCGCGACGACGTCATAGCCCTCCACGCGCAGGCCGCGCTCGATCAACCGGCCCATCTCCGGGTCGTCCTCGACGACCAGGATCTTCACGATGTCTCCCATCCGTCGCAGTGCATTCCTGCATCGTGGCACGTTCCCCGGCAGATACACCCCGGTGCCATGAACTTTTTCAGCGCAGGCCCAGCTTTCGAGTCCAGTGGGCCAGGAACGCCGCCCCGGCTTCGTCGTGGATGAGCTCGCCCTCCGTGACGATCGGATACGGCCGCTGCAGGATGCCGTCGCTCGGCCGCACGTCGACGTGCGCGACCTCGAATCCCTCGCTGTGCAGGTGGTCGGCCATGAGATAGTCACTGCGCGAGTCCCCGACCGAGCGCCACAGCCGCGGAAGCGGACCGCTCTCGGCGAAGTGGGCGAGTGCGCGTTCTGCCCCGCGATCCTTGTCGAGCAGCACGGATTCGACGTCTGTCGAGATCACCGTCGGGTCCACCCGGAAGGGCACGCGGCCGTCGGCATCAGGTACCTCCCGGTCGCCGAGGTGAGCTCCGAGACCATGCCGCACGAGCGCGTCGAACGCGGCCTGGTTCATCGCGGGCTGGGCCTCAAGATAGCGGGCGTGGTCGACATCCGTCCGCTGCTCGATCGAGATCATGGCGTGCTTGGTCTCATCGAAGAACATCGTGCCGGCGAAGCGTGTCGCAACGAGGTCTCGGATCTCTTCCTCGAGGTCATCGGGAAGCGCGACGCTGTCATCGATCGTGAGCTCCCCGAGTCCCCGGGCCGTGATCTCGGCCCAGGTGCCGCCCTTCTCGCACACCGCGAACATCCGCGCGTCCGGTGGGAGCCCCGCGTCCAGCAGCGGCGCGACGACCTGCTCGCGCACGAAGGTGTCCGAGCGGCCGGTGATGAACGCGATGGGCACCCCGGCGCCGGCGAGCAGCACGAGATCGTCGAGGATGCTCCGGATGGCGATGGTTCGAGCCGCCGGGCTCGCGATCGGTCCGTCGACATCGAGCAGGAGGCCCAACGGAGGTACAGGCTCAGCCACGGGCAAACAGCTCCCTCAGCCAGGCCAGCTTCACGCGATCCTGGTCGACCTGCCCACCCTCGTGGTTGTTGAACGGGTAGACCCTGATCTCCTTCTGCCCCGCGTAGTTGTTGTACGCGGCGTAGACGGTCGACGGGGGACAGGTCGTGTCCATGAGCGCCACCGAGAACAACGCGGGGATGCTCGAACGGCGCACGAGGCCGGCGACATCGAAGTGCGAGAGGGTGTGCATGACCTGCTCGATGCGATCGCGGTGGATCGACAGGTATCGGGCGATCTCGCCGTAGGGATTGCCGTCGGTGATGAGGATCGCGCGCTCGAAGTGCGAGAGGAACGGCACGTCTGCCATCACTCCGGCGAGGGCGGGCAGTCCGGAAGAGCCGGGCAGCGATTCCGAGAGCAGCGCGGAGACGGCGAGCGCGAGGCCGCCGCCCTGGCTGGCCCCGCTCACCACGATGCGCGCCGGGTCGACCGCCGGGTGCACCGCAGCGGTCTCGACGGCGCGCACGGCGTCCGTCATGAGGCGCCGGTAGTAGTAGGTCTCCGGGGAGAGGATGCCACGGGTCATGAAACCGGGCTGCTCAGGGTTCGACCCCGGCTCGGCATCCGGTGTCGCGCCGACCTTCCACACCGAGCCCTGTCCGCGCGTGTCCATGAGCAGGTGCGCATACCCGGCCAGCGGCCACAGGGTGGGCTCGTGGGCGAGTCCGCGGCCGCCACCGTAGCCCTGGTACTCGACGACCGTGGGCAACGGCGCGCCCGCGCCCGCCGGAACGCGCAGCCAGCCGCGCACCTCCTGGCCGCCGTACCCCGCGAAGGTGACGTCGTAGGTGTCGATGAGCGTCAGCCCGGTGTCAACCGGGTCGAAACGCGCATTCAGCCCGTGCGTGCGCGTCTCACCGAGGGTGCGCTGCCAGAAGTCGGTGAGACCGGGTGGCTCGGCTATCTCGGGGTTGTACCGCTGCAGTTCATCGAGTGGCCAGTCATTAAGCACGCTGTGGAGCTCCCGTCGTTCGACGTCCAGTCTGGCAGTCAGCGCTTGACGCAGTGACCAGACGCGACCGACGTCGACAGCGATGAGGCCGAATCCGCCACGGGGGAGAGCTCCTTCATGGTGAGGGCATAACCCACGGACGACGAGGTCGTCGACTTGGCGAACACCACGCCTGCCACCTGCCCGGCCTGGTTCAGCAGCGGTCCGCCCGAGTTCCCCTCCTGCACCGCGGCAGACAGGTAATACAACTCGACCGGCTGCGGATTGTCGCCGTAGATGTCGCGCATCTCGACCGTGGGAACGCTCTGCACCTTGGCCGCCCCGGACTGGAACGGGCCACCGAGCGGATAGCCGTCGAACGCCGCGGGTGCTCCGACGGGAAGGTTCTGGCCGAGCGGAAGCGGCGGTGCGGACAGCCCGACGACGGAGATGACCGCGAGATCGTGCTGCGGATCGAAGTAGACAACTCGGCCGGGGTATGCGCCGCCGTTTCTCGGCTCGACGACGGGGGAGGTGACGCCCGCCACCACGTGCGCGTTCGTGACGATGCGGCCCGGGGCGACCACGAACCCGGAACCGGACTGGTTCTGGCCGCACTGGTACGCATTTCCCGTGATCTTGACCACCGACGCGGCCGCCGCGGCCAGCGCATCGCTGTTCGGTACGACCTTCGGGGCCGGCGGAGCACTCCTGGGCGCGAGAGCGTCCGCGATGGCGGGCAGGCCATCCTCCACCACCACGGAGCGCAGCTGGGCGAGCAGCGCCTTGACCGGATCCGGGGTGAGCGCATTGACCGTCGTGATGACTCGTGACGACCCGATGGTCTGGGAGAGGAAGGGCACGCCGAGCGCACCGATGCTGAACGCGAGCATCGACAGCACCAACGCGGCAACCACCAGGTCAAGTGCGGCCCCGAGCAGGCGATCGAAGATCTTCAGCGGCGTGCGATCGAGCACGCGTCGGATGACCCTGCCCACGGCCAGGCCGAGAACCTGGCCAGCCCCGAGCAGCACGAGCATTGCGACGAGCACGGCGGGAACGCGCCACACGCTGTCGCTCACCCAGCCCGCGACGAGCGGAATCGCGAGGAACGCGGCGATTGCGCCCACGACGATTCCGAGGATGCCGGCCAGACTGACGATGAGGCCGACACGAAAGCCATAGACCGCATATCCGACGAGGGCGACCAGCAGCACGATGTCGAGGATCAGGGATGCCGTCACATCAACACCTCTGTCCGACTCGGGCCATTGTTGTTCTGCACATACCGATGGTTCTCAAAAATCAACGCTCGCTGCATCGTAACCCAGCCTCGCGCGAGCTTCCCTGCAATTTCCCCTATCCTCACTAGGTACCGTACTGATGGTGGAGAGCGCAGAAGGAGAATCGCACCCCGTGGCAGACATGAGCCTTCGCTTGCCCAACAGCAGCTTCCGAGCGGTACTGAACCTCGGCGGCGGGCCCGCGTCCACCCTCGAACTGCCCGCCCGCTTCGGGATTCCAGAACTCGACATGGAGTGGGAGGAAGACACCCGCACGAGCGGACTGTACATCTCTGTTCCGGACGGGCAGCTTCACCTCTCGGCGTCCGAAGAGGGCATCCAGTATCACTTCCACGGCGACGACGGCGAGCACCGCGATTCGAGCCCGTGGCCCGGCCGCGACACGACGCGGCTCATCGCCTGGGCATCCGCTCTCACCTCGGCCGTACACGCGCTCATGCCCACGCTGCTCGAAGACATTGAGGAGGCCGCGGCGTGGCACGACGCCGGGTACACCCTCTACGTGTGCTCAACAGAGCCCGCACAGCTCGATCTGCTGGAGGTCGAGATCGAGGGGGAGATCCTCACGCTTCCCTGGCTCGGCGCCGGGAACGTCGACCAGGAGCATGTCGAGGGAGAGAACCACCCCGTGGCGCTGCTGTGGAGCCCGACGGAGGACGAGGATCCCCGCACGCCGATC
This sequence comes from Parafrigoribacterium humi, assembly GCF_040227205.1. NCBI lineage: Bacteria > Bacillati > Actinomycetota > Actinomycetes > Micrococcales > Microbacteriaceae > Parafrigoribacterium > Parafrigoribacterium humi. The sequence continues at coordinate 509,388 of NZ_JBELOA010000002.1, forward strand.
GCGCGGGCCTGGCTCGATCCGAGCGGCGAGCCTGCCACCGCGGCGCTTCCCGGCGTGGACTGGGCCGCGATCGGGCTTCCCGTCGACGAGGTGTTGTCCTGGCTCGAGGGCACCTACCTCAACAACCACGTGATCCCGGATGCCGCCACGGCCCTCGTGCAGGCGGCACTCGAGCGCATGGGCGGCCTCGACAGCCCGGTCGACTAGAAGCCGAAGTCGCTCAGGCCCGGGTGGTCGAGCGGTCGGGGTGCGCTGCGATCCCAGAAGAACTTGCGGTCGGACTCCTGGATCGGCACGTCGTTGATGCTCGCGTGACGCCAGCGCATGAGCCCGTGCTCGTCGAACTGCCAGTTCTCGTTGCCGTATGCGCGGAACCAGGCGCCGTCAGGGTCGTGGTACTCGTAGGCGAAGCGCACGGCGATGCGGTCGTCGTCAAAAGCCCACATCTCCTTGATGAGCCGGTACTCCAGCTCCTTTGCCCATTTGCGTTCGAGGAAGGCGATGATCGCCTCGCGCCCTTCGACGAACTCCGAGCGGTTGCGCCACCAACTGTCGACCGTGTACGCGGCAGCGACCTTCACCGGATCTCGGCCGTTCCAGCCGTCCTCTCCCGCGCGCACTTTCTGGATGGCCGTCTCACGGGTGAACGGCGGAAACGGGGGCTTGTCACTATCAGGCATGACCTTGACTTCCTTTTGCTAGCTGATAATCGCAGCCTCTACCCATTTGGCGGGAATGACAAGGAACGTTACGACCGGCACCACGGTACAGAGGGGCCGGCACAGCCAGGTCAGCACAGCCAGGTCAGTACAGAAGAGATGCGTAATTCAACCGATAGCGCACGCCGTCTGCCCCGATCTACCGTGATGCGACAAGCCCACGAAAGGTCGTTGATCATCATGACGCGCAACACCCACTCCTATCCGCTTGAGGGCATCGTCTTCGCTGCGGGCGGGGCATTCACACTGGTTGGAAGCGCTCTGCATCCGACCGGTGGGAGCTCGAATTACCACGACTCGTTTGCCGCGCAACTGGCCAATCCCATTGGCGCACCGGCGAACTGGTTGACTCTCATCGGCTCGCTGCTGCTCGCGTGGGGCGTGTGGATGCTTCTCGACAGCGCCTGGCGAAACGCGCCTGGTCTGGTTCGTGCCGGGGCACGACTCGCCATCGTCAGTTCGGCCATACTCGTCATCGAGTCGGGGGCCTCACTCGCGATGCGCACCACGGCAGCAGCGTACGCTGCGGGGACCCCTGTGCCGATGGTTCGGCTCAGCGAGACGTTGTACGCCGCATGCCTGCCAGCACTGATGCTGGGAGCGCTGTTGCTCAACCTGGGCAATCGCAGGCTGGCTCCCGCCGTCGTGCGAATTGTCGGCGCGGTCGGAATGGTGGCACTCGGGCTTGCCGGGCCCTTCGTTGACGGGCTCCACATCATCGCACTCTGGCCGCTCTACCTCGGCGGTGTGCTCACCTGCATCTGGATCATCTGGGCCGGAGTCCATGAGGCGGTCGGAGTCGCCTCTGGCACGATGGCCGCTCAGAAGGTCGATGCGTGAGCGCTCAGACGTTGACTATCGCGGCGAGGAGTGCCATACAGGAATATGCGCACCAGGGGCCGCCGTATTCCGGAGCCCTCGCAGCACCAGCCGACGCTCCTGGTCGACAGGGACGCAGAGTTAGCACGTATCGAGGCAGGGCTCTCCAGGGCAGCAGGAGGGGAGCCAGGAGCGATCGTGCTCAGCGCGGCTCCGGGGATCGGAAAGAGCAGGCTCGCCGGTGAGGCCCTTGCCCTCGCCCGCAGCGCCGGTTTTGACACCTTCGTCGGACACTCGGGCGAGTTGGGCACGGGCATTGCCTACGCACCATTCGTTGAGGCGTTCGGACCGTACCTGCGCGGCCTGCAAGCAGAGGAGCGGGGCCAGCTTCTGCGCGGGCTCAGTCAGCTCAGTCTCGTCATCGGCGGCCTCGGTGTGCGTGGGCCGCGTGCGTTGGGCGATCCCGCACTCGAGAGGGTGCGTATCGTCGACGGTTTCGTCCGCCTGATCGAACGCCTCACGCGACAGGCTCCGGTCGTGCTCCTCCTCGAGGACGTACACGTTCTCGACGGGGAAAGCGCCGCGTTGCTCGGCACTCTCGCCCTCACTGTCGACGACAAACCACTGCTGGTGATCCTGTCGACCCGCTCCAACGAGCCACACGGAGAGCAGTTGAACCGACTGTTGGCCGGGATATCGTCCGCGACGTGGTGGCAGAACCGGATCGAGATCCCTCCGCTCACGGAGGCCGGGTCGGAACGGCTGCTTGACGACTTGCTTGGAGGGCGGGCCGATGCAGACCTCGTGCGTCTCACACTCGAGCGCTGCGGGGGAGTGCCCAGGCTCCTCGAGTCGATCGCGCACGACCTGCTTGCCAGCGGCCGTCTCTCCAGACGCGGGGATTCCTTCTCACTGGGAGGGCAACAACTGCCGCTTCCAGCCGACATACGCAGCCGCATTGCGCTTCGCCTGTCAGGGCTCACAGCTGACGAGCGGCGCATCATCGAACTGGTGGCGCTCAGTGGAACGCACGGTGACTATGCGCTTCTCACCGGTGCCGCAAACGTGGAGTCCTCGGCACACGAGGCGCTCGAGCACCTCGAAGAACGAATGCTCGTGTCGACAGCGAGCGATGGCACGGTCACGCTCGCACACGGCATCCTGCGAGAAGTAGTGATCGGCGAGATGCTGCCGGCTCGGCAGCGTCGCAGGCACACCGAACTGGCAGAGGCGCTGCAGCAGCAAGACGAACGCGATCCGCGCATCGCGGAACACCTTCTCCGCGCCGGTTCGTTCATCGATGCGGAGAAGGCGATCGGCGCGCTTCGGGCGGCAGCCGAGCACGCTCGTCTCCTCGGCGCGAACGACGATGCCATGCGATACCTTCACGCCGCCATAGACCTCATGCCTGCCGCGCCGTCATCAGCGCGTGCGGATGCGCTCGTCGAACTCGGCGCGCTGTGCGTCCTGTGCGGCCACCGCGACGAGGCCACAGATCACTGGAAACGCGCCCTGGCGCAGTATCGCCAGATGGGCGATGCGCACGGCATGACCCACGTCTATCGCGAGTTGGCCGTGCGTGCCTCCGGCGACGGAGACGGGGAACAGGCACGCGAATTCTTCGAGGCGGCCGAACGCTTTCAGGATGGGCTCGATCCGTCGCGCGAATACGCAGAGCTGTTGTACACGCGCATGATCGTCGCCGTGCGCGATGGCGAAGCACAGACGGTCGCCGAGCTGGCCGGTCGGCTGCGACCGATTGCGCGCCGCCTGCACGTGCCGGAGTTGAGCATCCGCCTGCTGTTGGTCGAGGCCGCTCAATACCTCACCCAGAAGAAGCTCGACGCTGCGGATATCGAAAACATGCGGGCCCTCGACCTGGCTGAGGCGAGCGACGACCTCACGCTCGCGATGCGGGCGCACGACCAGCTCTCGGTGGCGGCGAGCATCCGCGGGGATCTCGCCGCGCTCCGACGGCACAGCGAAGCCAGCCTGGAAGCGGTCAACGAACTCGGTGCGGTGAACCTGAGGCCCTGGCCGCGCACGCGCCTGACGATGGCAGACCTGCTCTCGGGAAACTGGGATCGTGCGCTGCGCACAAGCTCAGACGTCCTGGCCACAGTCGATCGTTTCAGTGAGCAGCGGGGCCGACTCAGTGCAATGGGAACGCACGCGTGGCTCCTGGTGCTGCGAGGACGTCTGCACGAAGCGGATGAGACCCTCCGGGGGGCCCGTGCGATTCTCACCGAGTCTCGAATGACGGCCGGTTCGTGGAGGAACGATGCACGGTTGCCCACCTCTCTGTGCACCGCAGAGACGGCATTCGCACTGGCACAGGGACGATACGAGGATGCCGCGCGCCTCGGTGCCCCGCTCGCCGAATTGACCAGCTGGTATCCCTTCCCGTCCGCCATGCTCCTCGGGGAGGCGCTCGCACACACGGACCGCGTCCGGGCCGAAGAGCTCTCCACGCGGATCCGCGAATGGAATGGTTGCGGAACACCATTTCCAGACGCCGTGGCTGATTTCATCGACGGATTGTGTGACCCAACACGGGCTGGATCGGATAGCTTCTCGGCATCCATCGCCGGCTTCGACACGCTCGGGTTTCCATTCCTGGCAGCCCGCGTCCGCCTGGAGCTGGCCGAGCGATGCGCCGATGCACCGGTGGACGCGACGCGCCTCGCCACGGACGCGCTCACGGTCTTCGACACGGTCGGCGCACCCAGGCAGGCACAGCGTGCGCGACAGCTGCTGCGCGCACTCGGAGTCGTGCCCTCGCGGGGACGGGTGGCGACCGAGACGGGTGCCCCGCTGAGCGCGCGCGAGCTCGAGGTGTCCAGGCTCGTGGCATCCGGGAACAGCAACGCGCAGATCGCTACGGCCTTGTTCATCAGCCCGCGCACGGTCACGACTCATCTCGACCACGTCTACCAGAGGCTCGGGCTGAACTCGCGCACGGCGCTGACTCGCTACCTGGCGGACTCGGGACTGCTGGGCGATGCCCACGACGAGGAGAACGAGGATCTGATTACGTAATCGTACGGATACCGCGTGCCGCGCACGGGCGTCACGCTGTCATTGTGGCTGACAGCGAAGAACCCACCGTGCCAGAGACGAGTGCGTATGTGATCGCGCTCGCCGGACACGCCTCGCACGAGTCGCACGCACCTGACCTCCTCGCGTCGCGCATCGGCGCCAAGGCGGCCGGCCTCGCGCGCCTCGCCGCGGCGGGGATCGCCGTTCCTGAAGGGCTTGTGCTGACCACCGACGCGTATGTCGAGGCACAGGGCATGGCGGCACAGGAGTCTGGCCGACCGCTTCAGATCCCGGCGAGGGTCGATGCAGCCATCGCGTCCATTGCCGCGCACTTCGGCGAGGCAACGCTCGCCGTACGCTCCTCCGGCACTCAGGAGGATCGACTCACCGCGTCGTACGCTGGCCTCTACGAGACCACGCTCGGGGTGCGCGGAACGGCACAGCTGAGGGCGGCGGTGCTGAGGTGTTGGACATCGGCGTCGTCGGAGCGGGTGCGGCGCTACGCACCGGATGCGACGGTCAGCGCCCCCATTGCCGTGCTCGTTCAGCGTCAGTTGGCCCCGGATGTCGCCGGCGTGGTCTTTTCCGCAGACCCGGTCAGCGGAGACCGCGATGTCGCACTCGTTTCGGCCGTCCCCGGCCTCGGTGACGGTGTTGTCAACGGCAGCATCACGCCGGATCAGTGGCGGGTGGCCCAGGGGACTGCCACCCCCGAGCGAGCGGCACTACAGGCGCTCACGGCGGAACAGGCGCTCGCTGTCGCGGAGCTCGCACGCCGCATCGAGACGATCGATGGAGTTCCCCAGGACATCGAATGGGCCATGGATACCGAGCGTCTCATCGTCTTGCAGGCTCGCCCGATCACCGCGCTGCCCCAGCCGCCTCGCAGCGACGCTCTCGAGGGGGTGTGGCTGAAAGAACAGAACCGCTACACGGAGCCAATGACAGTACTCGGGGCATCCGTCGCCACCGCAGTGGTCGCGCGCGGACTCAGCGCCGTCTTCGCGCGGTATGGCGGACTCATCGCCCGCGTGGAATGCCGTTCGATCGGCGGTGAGATCTACCAGCGAATGGTCCCGATCGGTGGTCACGAGTCGGCGGCACCGCCACCGTGGTGGCTGCTCGGTGTGCTCGTGCGCACCTCACCCGAGCTGCGCCACCGCATGCGCGAGGCCCATCACAATGCCTCTCCCGCGGCGATCGCAGACGCGATCGCCCGGTGGCGCAACGAGCAACGCGGCGATCTCCAGCGGCAGATCGCGCAGCAGCACGCAGTTCTGCTTGAGATACTCGACGACGCGGCGCTTGCCGAGCACTTGCAGGGGGTGCGCAGACTCCTCGAGTCTGCGATGGCAGTGCATTTCAGCCTTGCGGTTCCCGGCGTCGTGCCGCTGTATGTTTTCGTGCGCACCTGCAGTCGTCTGCTGGGCTGGGGCGAGGCCGACGCGCTGCGCATGCTTTCCGGAGTCTCCCCGATGACTTCAGAACCGGTCAGGGCACTCGCGCGGATCACCACGCGGTTGGCGAAGTATCCCGACGCAATCGCCGCCATCCGCTCCGGGCGGGACATTTCTTCCGTACTGCGCGCGGCATCGGATGAACTCGGTCGCGAGTTCGATCACTGGCACGGCGTCTATGCATCATCCTGCATGAGCGACGATCCGGGCTCGGCAACGCTCGCCGAGCGACCGGAGGTGCTGCGTGAGCTCGTTCTGGCGGATGCCGACGCGACCACGGCGCGCCTCGATGCCGTTCTCGACAGGAGGCTCGCTGTCATCGACGAGGCCCGGGCGCAGCTGGCACCGCGGGGCAGGCGTGCCCTGCGAGCTTTCGAGGCGGCGCTGACCGCGGCGGAGGACGCGTATGGCCTGCGCGAGGATGTCGCATTCTGGACGGGCTCGCAGTGCGGCGGCCTGGTGCGCGTAGCGGCCCTCGAGGCCGGTCGCAGGCTCGTTGCCCATGGCCGCATCGACCGTGCTGGCGACGTCGTGAACCTCGACATCGACGCGCTCATCGCCGCGCTCACGGACGACGGCGGCGACCTGCGCGCTGCCGTCGTCACGGCCGTCGCCGAACGAGCGTGGGTGCGGCAGCATCCCGGGCCCGCAGTGCTCGGGGGAGCGGTGCCGACCCTGCCAGACCTGCGTGGCCTGCCCAGGCATGCCCGCACGGTGAACGACGCCATGCAGTGGGTGCGCTCGGCACCTCGCGCGCCCTGCACGCCCGCGGCATCCTCGCTGGTTGGGGTTCCCGGATCCGGGGGCAGCTATGAAGGTCCCGCCCGCGTCATCCGCAGTGAGTCCGAATTCGGCACCCTTCGTGACGGGGACGTTCTCATCACGACCACCACGGATCCGGCCTGGTCGGTGTTGTTCGGGATTGCCGGCGCCCTCGTGACCGAGTCCGGCGGCGTGCTTTCCCACGCGGCGATAGTCGCGCGGGAACACGGCATTCCTGCGGTGCTCGCGGTGCCGGGCGCAACATCCGCGTGCAGGGACGACGAACTGCTCAGTGTTGACGGAACGCACGGCCGAATCACCCGATCGGCCAGAAGAAAATAAGGAGAGATCATGAGCACCACAACGCAAAATCACGTTTCGACCGAATCACCCAGTGCTGCCGCCGGATACCGCAGCGTTTTCGACGCCGTTCAGCGCTGGCTCGCCCTGCTCGGCGTCGTCCTGTGCGCGCTGCAGATCGGCTTCGCGGCCCTCGGGTTCTGGGGCGCACAACTGAACGGCGGCGGTGAGCAGGCGACGAGGGCTGCGTTCGAACCGCACGGGATGAACGGGGAGGTACTGCAATATCTGGCGGTGTTGCTGCTTATTCTCGGACTCGTGGCACGTTCCGGATGGAAGGCCTGGGTCATCCCGCTGGTCTTGGCCGTCATGTTGTTCACCGTGCAGGGGATTCTCGTGGGCCTCGGCTTCGACGTCAATGAATGGTTCGGGTTCCTGCACGCGATCAGTGGCACGGTGATCACCGCCGGATTCGTGTGGCTGATGATTGACCGCTGGCGTCACCCGTTGACGCGCATCCGGTGATTGACTTGAGGCATGACCACTGACGAGAGACCAGGCGAGAGACCAGGCGAGACGCGCGGCGATGCGCCGGATCCGTTCGCGATCATCGACGTGCCCGGTGCCGGGCAGTACGAACTCAAAGACGGCGACACGACCATCGGATTCGCCCGATACCAGGATCGCGGCGAGAGTCGCATCTTCAAGCACACCGTCATCGACAGTGGCTACGAGGGAGCGGGCCTCGGCTCGCGGCTCGCGCGCTTCGTACTCGCGGACTCCGTATCGCAGGGCAAGCGGATCGTGCCTGAATGTCCCTTCATAGCCGCATACCTGGGGCGCCACCACGACTTCGACGCGCAGGTCGACTGGCCGGAGTCCACGAGCGACTGAGCAGGGCGTCGTGAGTATCGGCAGGGTGTCGTGAGTATCGTGGGATCGTGACCACGACCGTCGACACGCTGAGCGAGGCCATCCGGTTCGTCGACCTCGCCGGAGTGCTCGGCAACGCCATCCTCGGGGGCATCGCGGCGCGCAGCGCAAGGCTCGACATCGTCGGGTTCGTCATCCTCGCGATCCTGTCCGGGCTCGGCGGCGGCATGATCCGAGACACGCTGCTGCAGCGCGGCACTCCCGTCGCGCTGACCGACCCGTACTACCTGATCCTCGCCGTCGTCGGCGCCTTCATTGCGTTCGCCATCCACTTCAACGGCCGTTGGTCGAGGCGTGTGCTCACCCTGATCGACGCCCTGGCCGTCGGATGCTGGGCCGCCGTCGGCGCGCAGAAGGGACTTGACGCGGGGCTGGGCTGGCTTCCCTCGATCATGCTCGGCGTCATCACTGCAGTGGGTGGAGGCATGGTGCGTGATGTCTTCCTTCTGCGGGTTCCCGCGATCTTCGGCGGCAACACCCTCTACGCGACGAGTGCCCTGCTCGCCAGCGTCGAAATGGTGGTTCTCAGCGAGTTGGGACTCCCGGCGATCGGGTCTGCAGCGGCAGTCCTGAGCGGCGCGGCACTCTCGTTGCTCGCCCGACGCTACGGGTGGATCTTGCCGACAGAGATGCGATTTCACCGGCCCAAGGTGCTGACCAGTTGGTGGGGGCGCTGGTCGCGGGTCACTGACGCAACGAAATCCAACGGCCACAAACGCGGCACGAACGATGATGGCGAGAGCGCCTGAGCCGGCCCAGCGGCCTTACCTCGCCCCTTGCCTCGTGCGGGATCGCCCCATCGACGCGCACGAAGTCTTTCTCGTGCCCCGCCCATCGTGTCTCCACACGGTGTCTGTTTTCGGAGTGTATCCACCAGCGAACATCGCCGGACAGCAACGTTAAAGGGCCTGGCAGGAGCGAATTTCGACGCTTGTTTTGCGTCACCCGCGTGGCAGTGCGCACGCCACGACTCCCAGTCCCAGCGACAGCGCCACGAGGATCCCTCCAACGACGAGGGTGCCGACGATCATTCCTGGACCGGCAGTCAGAGCCGTGAACGTGGAGCCGAGGGCGGCCACGACGATCGATCCGACCTGGCAGTCGCTCGTGAACCGCCTCCTTGCCGCCTCACCGGAGTTTGCTCGCCTATGGAAGTCCCACGAGGTTTCCGAGGCCGTTCCGGAGTGGAAGCAGATACGCAATCCCGAGGTTGGCGTGATGCGCTTCGGCCTCTCGACCGGACGCGCCCGGAATGACATTCATTGTTTCTGTGACGAGCGTCACTAAAAGCTTGACAATCGATTTCACATGCCTCACCATGGCAGAAAGTCAGCTGCCCTGGTCGGGCGTCATGGCACTACTGCCGTAAAGAGGACAATGTCGAGTCGACAGGCCAAAGAGTTGCTATTCGCCTTCTTTGGCGAATATTTTCTCGATGAACGCCGGGAACCAATCCGAGCCAGCGCCCTGATCAGCGTGCTTCGCGGTGCCGACATCGCTGCACCGGCTACGCGTGCCACCCTCGATCGGCTCGTGCAATCCGACTTTCTCGTACGGGAGCGTCGTGGTCGTGAGATTGTTTTCTCGCTCACCGGGCACGGCAGAGCGGTGTTGCGCGAGGCGACCCTGCGCGTTCGGGGACCGCACCCGTTCGATCCGAACGGAGATGGTTGGACGCTGGTGACTTTCTCGATCCCGGAAGACTACCGACAACTGCGACATCGCCTGCGCGCGACTTTGACCTGGGAGGGATTCGCCCCTCTCCGCGACGGTCTCTGGCTCGCTCCGGGGGAGGTGGACCTTGATGCCTCGGTGGCCCCTGTCCGGGACGAGTTGTCCGTCGGTGCACTCCTGGCCTTTCATGCTCGAGAACTACCGGGGTTCTCCATAGCCGAGGCAGTTCATTCAGCATGGGACATCGATGCGATTCGGGCAGCGCACGATGCCTTTATTGCCTGCTGGACACGCCCACCGCAGGCGCGGACCGCGATCGCGAGCCGAGTCATGCTCGTCGCCGACTGGCTTGCGCTGCTCCGGATCGACCCGCGGCTACCGGCTGCTTTCATGGACTCGGGATGGCCTGCTGCAACCTCGGTCAAGATCTACCACCGGATGCGCGATCAGCTTGAGTTGGCCGCACGGGACGAATTCGCGTATCTGGTCACCGATCGTACGGAGGCAAGGAGTATTCAACCTCAGCGATAAGGCGTTTGGAAAATCGGTTCGATAGCCAAATGAAAAGTGATTAAGGGTCGAAGGAGACAATTATGAACGAGAACGCACTCAAAATTGCGGTCGTAGGCGCCGGAATGGGCGGGCTTACCGCAGCGATCGCATTGACGCGAATTGCCGGCGCCGACGTCACAATATTTGAGCAGGCAAAAGAGCTAAAAGAAGTCGGCGCTGGCGTGCAGCTCACGCCGAACGGCGAGCGTGCGCTCAACTATTTGGGATTGTTCGACGACGTCAAAAAGGTCACGGCTGAATACGATCAGCCTGGAATCTACCGTCGTGAAGACGGCACACGCATCGGCGAGCAGGTATGGACCGATAGCTCGGGTAAGTATGCGCCGCTCGGCCTTCACAGAGCGGATTTTATTGACCTCCTGACGAGCGTCATTCCACAGGAACGAATTCTCCTCCAGCATCGGGTGAAGGCGGTTCGTGATATGACGTCTTCGGTAGAACTTGAGTTTGAGAATGGAAGCCGCGAAGAGTTCGACCTGGTCATCGGCGCTGATGGAATCCATTCCACTGTAAGAGAGTCGATGGTGGGCTCTTCCGACCCCGTGTATTCGGGTTCTGTCGTCTATCGAGGAGTTGTGGAATCGGCGCGGTTGCCCAAAACCTGGTTGATGACCCATCAGATCTGGATGGGTGAAGGCAAACACTTTATGACCTATCCGGTCAGGCAACGAAAGCTCATCAACTTCGTTGGTTTCATGCCGCGAGATGAATCAGTCGAGGAGTCGTGGTCTGCCGAGGGCAACCTTGATGACCTCACGACGGCATTTGACGGCTGGGATCCAGAGCTGTGTCAATTCATCAAGCTCATCGAGAGAACCAATTGGTGGGGGCTCTATGACCGACTGCCGTTGCTTGATTGGACATGGGGGAGAGTCGCGTTGCTCGGCGATTCCGCTCACGCAATGTTGCCGCACGCCGGCCAGGGAGTGAACATGGCCATCGAAGATTCAGTTTCACTCGCCGTGCTCCTGGAGGGCGTTTCATCCGATCGTGCAGCCAAGGCGCTGAAGAGCTATGAGGCGCTTCGGCTGGACCGTACTGCGTCAATCCAGGTTGCATCACGCAGAAGTGGCGCACTCTATGACTCCAAGAAATTCGATGATCGGTATGACTACACAAAAGCAGAAGAACGCGACGCCGATCTGTTGGAAGCAAAGGATTTTCGACGGGGTGTCTTATATGACTTCGACGCCTACCTCGCTGCCCAGAACGCTCCCTGACAAAGCAAGGATTTGTGAAGCAATAAAAGAAAAGGAAAGGGGGTCACCATGACAACCATGACCGTAATCGGCGCCGGAAGGATGGCGGCCGCAATTGCAGGCATTGCCGTCCGCGCCGATGCTGACGTACAAGTCATCGCGCGCGACGGCGAAAAAGCAGCGAATCTCGCCGCTAAAGTCGGCGCGAATGTCAAACATGGCGCTATCGGAGATCCATTGTTCGGCGACATAGTGGTGCTGGCTGTGCCGTATCAAACAGTTAGTGACGTGATTGATGCCTATGCGAGCCAGCTCGCAGACAAAACGCTGGTAGAAATCTCCAACCCTGTTGACTATGTGACCTTTGACGGACTCGTGGTGCCACCGGACTCTTCAGCGGCCGCTCAGCTCGCCGCCCAGGTTCCAGAGGCGACAGTCATCAAAGCCTTCAACATCAACTTCGCTGAAACGCTCAAGACAGGTATGAACGGCCCCAACATCACGACAGTTGTACTCGCGGGAAACGATCGGTCAGCCAAACGCGCGCTCGGGCAACTCGTAGAGGCTGCGGGAATGCGCGTTATTGATGCCGGGTCTCTCAGCCGAGCAAGAGAACTCGAGGCTCTCGGATATCTTCAAGTCGCCCTCGCGTCGCACGAGAAGACCTCGTGGAAAAGTGGTTTTGCGTTGCTTCCTTAGTTCCCCAAGCGGGATGGTCGTCGCGGACGAGCACGTAGGAGCCGGTCATGAAGCTTGCCTTGTCGGAGAGCAGGGACGTCGTCAGGTTCGCGACCTCCTGCGCGGTTCCGGGACGGCCAAGCGGATGCTTCGCTGCCGTGTACGCAGAGTTGCCCGGCGACGAGCCGGCAGGCGGTGTCGAACTCGAGGTCGAACTCCGCGTCACTGCCGCAGAAGCTTTCTCCCCGCGACAGGCAATTCGCTCAAACGGGACCATCGGCCCTATGACCCCGTCATCTGTCGCACTTGACTGAGGGGTGAGGCGCATCCGCTGCCTCACTCTCGCGGATTGGACAGGTCATGAAAGCGCTCGTCTATAAGGGCCCAGGACACAAGAGCTGGGAGGAGGTCCCCGACCCCGTCATCCTGCATTCCACCGATGTCATCGTGCAGATGGTCGCAACGACCATCTGCGGCACCGACCTTCACATCCTCAAGGGAGATGTTCCGGAGGTCGAAATCGGGCGCATCCTTGGCCACGAAGGCATCGGGGTCATCACCGAGGTGGGTTCCGGAGTCACCCGCCTGCACGTCGGCGACCGCGTCATCCTGGCCTGCGTGAGCTCGTGTGGTCGATGCCCCAACTGTCGACAGGGACTCTATAGCCACTGTCTGGATCCGGAGGGCATGCCCGGGATCGGCTGGATCTTCGGCTACATGATCGACGGAACGCAGGCCGAATACGTTCGGGTGCCATTCGCCGAGAACTCTGTCTACCCCGTTCCGGACGGAGTCAGTGATTCCGAGGGAATCCTGCTGTCTGACATCCTGCCCACCGGTTTTGAGATCGGGGTCCAATACGGCCACGTCGCTCCCGGGGACGTCGTCGCAGTCATCGGGTCGGGACCCGTGGGCCTGGCCGCGGTGATGACGGCAGGCCTCTACGGCCCATCCAGAATCATCGCGATCGACCTCGATGACGCCCGCCTTGCACGCGCACACGACTTCGGTGCGACCGATACTGTCAACTCCGCTGACCCCGATTGGAAGGACCGGGTCATGGCCCTCACCGACGGCCTCGGCGTCGACGTGGCAATCGAGGCTGTGGGAATCCCGCAGACGTTCACGATGGCGACGCAGATCGTCCGCCCGGGCGGGCACGTCGCGAACATCGGGGTGCACGGCAAGCCCGCCGAGCTTGCCTTGAACGAACTCTGGATCAAGAACATCGATATCGCCATGGGGCTTGTCAACACGAACACGCTCGGGATGCTGCTGAAACTGGTTGCCCAACACAAGCTCCCCGCGGAGAAGTTCGTCACTCACGAATTCTCGTTCGACCGGATACTGGAGGCGTACGACGTATTCGGCAATGCGGCAGAACATAAGGCCCTCAAGGTGCTTATCCATTGAAGGAGGCGGCTCGACATGGTTCACGAGGAATCCCCGATCGAGATCCTGTCTGATGAGGAGTGCTGGGAGCTGTTGCGCGCGCAGACGCTGGGACGAATCGGCACGAGCGCGGGAGGCGTGGTCGACATTGTGCCGATCAACTACTTCGCCGACGGCTCGAGCATCCTGTTCCGCACTGCCCCGGGTGACAAGCTCGTGGAACTGACGGTCAACGACCAGGTGACGTTCGAGATCGACGGGTACACCAGCGAGATGGCGTGGAGCGTGATCGCCAAGGGCTCGGCAACTGTGCTGGATCGAGATGGGGAAGTCGACGAGGCAGAAACGCTTCCGTTGCGCTCCTGGATCCCCACGATGAAGAGCACCTATGTGCGCATAACGCCACACAGCCTGAGTGGGCGACGCTTCCAGCGCGGCCCCGAACCCGAGTGGTTCTGAGAAGGAGTGGAACCGATGACGACCGCATGGCCACACCGCGAAGCGCAGGCGATTTCGTCGCAGACCCTCGATGAGCTGGATGCGTGGTGGCGCGCCGCAAACTATCTCTCCGTCGGCCAGATCTACCTGCTCGACAACCCGCTTCTTCGTGAACCGCTCAGTCGGGAACACATCAAACCCCGCCTACTCGGACACTGGGGCACGACGCCGGGGCTCAACCTCATCTATGCCCACCTGAACCGCGTCATCCGGGAACGCTCGCTCAACGCCATCTACATCGCCGGCCCAGGGCACGGCGGCCCCGGCATGGTCGCCAACGCCTACCTCGACGGAACCTACAGCGAGGTCTACAACACCATCGACCGCAGCGCAGAAGGCCTGCGACGCCTGTTCAGGCAGTTCTCGTTCCCCGGCGGCATCCCTAGCCACGTGGCACCGGAGACGCCCGGGTCGATCCACGAGGGCGGAGAGCTCGGGTATTCGCTTTCACACGCCTACGGTGCGGCCTTCGACAATCCGAACCTGCTGGTGGCCACCGTCGTCGGCGACGGCGAGGCGGAGACCGGGCCGCTCGCGACAAGCTGGCACTCGAACAAGTTCGTCGATCCGCTCCGCGATGGTGTGGTGCTGCCGATCCTGCACCTCAACGGCTACAAGATCGCTAACCCGACAGTGCTTGCCCGAATCCCCGAAGACGAGTTCCTCGAACTCATGCGCGGCTACGGCCACACGCCCTATCTGGTGTCTGGCGGCTTCGACGGCGAAGACCCGATCGAGGTGCACAAGCGTTTCGCCGCGACGCTCGACGAGGTGCTGAACCACATCGCCAGGATCAAAGCGGATGCCGCCGCCGGCATCCTCGAGAACCGCCCGGCCTGGCCGATGATCATCCTGCGCACTCCCAAGGGCTGGACCTGTCCCAAGGAGATCGATGGGCATCCCGCGGAGAACAACTGGCGCGCCCACCAGGTCCCTCTCGTCGATGCCCGCGACACGGAGGCACACACGAGACTGCTTGAGACATGGCTGCGGACGTACCGCCCGGAGGAACTCTTCGATGACAGTGGTGCCGTGGTGCCGCTCGCCACCGCCCTCGCCCCGGAGGGCGAGCTGCGCATGAGCGCCAATCCCGTGGCCAACGGCGGCATGCTACGCCGAGAGTTGAGACTGCCGAACTTCCGCGACTACGCGGTAGACGTCCCGGCGCCGGGCGGTTCCGTCAGCGAGGCAACACGTGTGCTCGGCGAATGGCTGCGAGACGTGATCGCGGCGAATCCAGACAACTTCCGGATCTTCGGGCCGGACGAGACGGCATCCAATCGACTCAGCGCCGTCTTCGAGGTGACCGACAAGCAGTGGAATGCCGAACTGTGGCCGATCGACGAGGACAACCATCTCGCGCGAGCGGGCCGCGTCATGGAGATGCTGAGCGAACACCAGTGCCAGGGCTGGCTCGAGGGCTACCTGCTCACCGGGCGCCACGGTGTGATCAACTCCTACGAGGCGTTCATCCACATCGTCGATTCGATGTTCAACCAGCACGCGAAGTGGCTGAAGACGACACGAAGCATCCCGTGGCGACGTCCGATCTCGTCGCTCAACTACCTGCTGAGCTCGCACGTGTGGCGGCAGGACCACAACGGGCTCTCGCACCAGGATCCCGGCTTCATCGACCACGTCGTGAACAAGAAGGCAGACGTGGTGCGCGTCTACCTGCCGTTCGACGCCAACACGCTGTTGTCGACCTATGACCACTGCCTGCGCTCTGTGGGCTACGTGAACGTCGTCGTGGCCGGAAAACAACCCGCTCCCAACTGGCTGACGATGGACCAGGCGATCGAGCACTGCACGCGCGGTCTTGGCCTGCTGGAGTGGGCCGGCACCGAGAAGCCCGGTGACGAGCCCGATGTCGTCCTCGCCGCGGCAGGCGACGTCCCGACACTCGAGACGCTCGCCGCAGCCTCCATCCTGCGTGAGCGGATCCCCACCCTCCGCCTGCGGGTCGTGAACGTCGTGGACCTGATGCGTCTGCAGAGCGAGGGGGAGCATCCGCACGGCCTCAGCGATCGCGAATACGATGCGATCTTCACCGCGGACAAGCCGGTGATCTTCGCCTATCACGGCTATCCGTGGCTCATCCACCGACTGACCTACCGCCGCAACGGCCACGAAAACCTCCACGTGCGCGGCTACATCGAGGAGGGAACCACCACGACACCGTTCGACATGGTCATGATGAACAACCTCGATCGATACCACCTGGTCATGGATGTCATCGATCGAGTGCCCGGGCTGGGCGCGAAGGAGGCGATCCTGCGCCAGGACATGCAGGATGCGCGAGTGCGCGCCAGAGAATACACGAGGGCTCACGGCGAAGACATTCCGGAGGTCGCCGACTGGACCTGGTCAGGGGCAACGGAGAGCGGCTTCCGCAACGACGACACGGGCGGCGACAACGTCTGAGTCACGGGACCTTCGACTCGTGACAGGGAGCGCGTTCGGGACCAGACTGAGTGCATGGACGCCTCGATTAACGACCGCCGCCATGAGCCGAGCGGCGGGCCTGCCGCGCGCGCCGACGCGATGGATTCCGCGATCCGCGAACTGGACGACGGTGAATGCTGGGAGGTCCTCGGGGGCTCGGGAATCGGCCACCTCGCGTTTCAGCTGCAGCCCACCGGTGTCGATATCCTGCCCATCAATTACCTCGTCTCCGATCGCCGGCTCTTCTTCCGCAGCGCCCCCGGATCCAAGCTGAGCAGTCTCGCGGTGCACCCGCGAGTCGCATTCCAGGTCGAGCGGCTCGTGAGGGACACCTGGTTCAGCGTGGTCGTCAAGGGCGAGGCCGTGCGGCTGGCCTTCGACGAGGAGATCGAACACTCGGGGATCCTCGAGCTCGCACCGGCGCAGCCCGGGGAGAAATTCAACTATGTGCGCATAACGCCCGACACCGTCACCGGTCGCACCTTCGCGTCGAGCTAGCGTGGCCGCGACACCCATGAGGACGTTCATTCGAGCAGCCCTGCGCTATCGCGTCGTCTCCCTGACCGTGCTCGTCGGTGTTGCGGGGATACTGCTGTGGGCCGCTTCGCAGAACGTTGCCGTTCAGATCCTGTTCAGCGCTTTCGCACTGGCCGTCGGTGCGGTGATGGCGTGGCGCATGCTCCGTGACCTCAGGAACGGCCATTTCGGCGTCGACGTGCTCGCCGTGGTGGCGATCGTGGCCACCGTACTGGTCGGCGAATATGTGGCAAGCATGGTGATCGTGTTGATGATCTCCGGCGGACAGGCCCTCGAAGACTACGCAGAATCGAGGGCCCAGAGAGAACTGAGCGCCCTCCTCGCGCGCGAACCGCAGGTGGCCCACACAGTGGATGCAACGACACAGGCCATCTCGGATATCGATGCGAGCGCTGTGGTGCCCGGCGACGTGATCCTCGTGCGGGCGGGCGAGGTCGTTCCCGTCGACGGCACTATCCTCTCGGCGAGCGCGAGCTTCGATGAGTCCTCCCTCACGGGGGAGAGCATGCCGGTGCTCAAACTCGCGGGAGACACCGTTCTCAGCGGGTCCCTGAACGGACTGAACGCGGCGACCATCACGGCCACGGCCACGGCGGCCGACAGCGAGTTCCAGGGAATCATCGCACTGGTGCAACAGGCCCAGCAGAACCGAGCGCCGGTGGTGCGGCTCGCCGACAGATATGCGGTCCCGTTCACCGTCGTTTCGCTTCTGCTCGCCGGAGTGGCCTGGATCATCGCCGGTGACCCCCGCCGCTTCGCCGAGGTGCTCGTGCTGGCCACCCCGTGCCCGCTGCTCCTGGCGGCACCGATCGCCTTCATGGGTGGGATGAGCAGGGCCGCGCGAAACGGCGTGATCGTGAAGGGCGGGAGTGTGCTCGAATATCTCGCGCGCATCCGCACCGCCGTCTTCGACAAGACCGGGACACTCACGCACGGCGCCCCCACGATTGCCCGCATCGATCCTCGCGCACCGTTCGACGAGAATGCCCTACTCACGCTCGTCGCCTCCGCGGAACAGTTCTCGTCGCACGTGCTCGCGACCTCGATCGTGGCGGAGGCTCGCGGGCGCGGGCTGCCCCTGCTCGAGGTCGAGGGCTCGTCGGAGGATGCCGCACAGGGGATCAGTGCGAGCGTGAACGGACAGCGCGTCAGCTTGGGCACGCTCACCTTCGCGACGGAACATGCTTCGGGCATCCCGCGCACGGAGACCAGCGGCGGAGAGCTTGCCATCTATGTGGTCGTGGACGGCCGGTATGCGGGCAGCATCGTCGCCTCAGATCCGATTCGCGAGAACGCGAGCGAGACCATCGCCGCGCTCCGGAGGCGGGGAGTCGAGGACGTTCTCATGCTCACCGGGGATGCGCGCACCACCGCAGACCACGTCGCTGAGGTTGTCGGTATCACGTCCGTGCGCGCGGACCTCCTCGCAGCAGACAAGGTCCACGCGGTACAGCAGCTCACCGCTCGCCCCGTGCTCATGGTCGGAGACGGCGTCAATGATGCTCCCGTGCTGGCCATGGCCGAGGTCGGGATCGCGATGGGAGCGAAGGGCGCGACCGCCGCGAGTGAATCGGCTGCGGCCGTCATCCTGGTCGACGATCTGTCTCGTACCGTACGTGCCGTGGACATCGGCAGGAACACCATGCGCATCGCCCTCCAGAGCATCTGGCTGGGGATAGCACTCAGTCTCGCGCTCATGGTCGTCGCCACCTTCGGCGTCATTCCCGCCACCGCCGGGGCGCTCCTCCAGGAGGTCGTCGACCTGCTCACGATCCTGAATGCACTCCGCGCGATAGGCACGAAGAAACAGGACCTTCGGCTCTAGGGGCGGTTCGCGACGACAGCGAACATAGTGGTGAACGGCGTACTCGAGCAGCCCGCGAGCGGTCGTCGCAACCAGCGAGGAGGAAGTGTCGTGAGCGGAACACTGGTGGTCGGAATCGACGGCACGGAGTCCAGTCGCGCCGCACTGCGGTGGGCTGTCACCCGCGCAGCCGCAACCGGAGTGGAGGTGAAGCTCGTTCACGTGATCGACGACGAGTGGATCACGATCAGCGCCCGGATGATCAAAGATCTCGGCGACGATTCACAACGCCTTCTGGAGAGCGAGGCCGGGTACGCGCGCGCGCTCGCGCCCAATGTCATCGTGCACACTGAATCGACACGGGGAGAGCCGATGCAGGTGCTCATCGCCGAATCCAGGGACGCGGGGATGATTGTCGTCGGAACGCACAAGACCGGCTTCATCAATGGCAAGATCTTCGGATCCAGAAGCCTGCAGCTCGCGGCCTGCGCGTACGCGCCCGTAGCGATCATCCCGCAGGGTCTGCCGCGCGACGGCCGCGGAATCGTCGCCGGAGTGGATGACTCGATCGCCGGACGCCAGGCCATACGGTTCGCGGCGCGAGAGGCCGCACGGACGGGGGAGACGCTCACCCTGGTCAGGGCGTTCACGATCCCGGCGACCTCCACGATCAGTGACGACGCGCGAAGCGAGCTGATCCAGCACAGCGAAGAGCGTGCATCCGCAGCGCTGGCCGACGCGGTGACGCTCGCCACCCTGACGGCCCCAGAGATCGACCTGAAGACGCGCACGGTGCGGCGCCCCATCGGGGAGGTGCTGGTCGACGCGGCGGCCACCGCCACCATGCTGGTCATCGGCAGTTCCCGCCAGGAAGAGACCACCGCGATGGTCGGTTCCGTCAGCCACGACGTCCTGATCAACCTCACTGGGCCGGCCGTGGTCGTCCACGCCGGGGATGCCCGCGAAGGAACCGAACACGGCCATGTCGCGTCCATGTGACTTTCGACCCTGTCCAGGCGAAACATCCAAGGAGATCCTGTAGCCATGAACGAGATCACGAGCCCGGCATCCTCACCTTCTTCGAAGGCGACAGCGGGCACCGAACACAAGGGACGCATCGTCGTGGGGGTCGACGGATCCGCGTCGTCGATCGACGCACTCCGCTATGCCGTGCGTGCCGCTCGAGCGTTTGGAACGACGCTCGAAGCCATGACCGTCTGGACCTACCCCGCGGGCGCTGAGCTGGCAATGCTCGCGGGCTGGTCACCGGAAAACGACGCGCACGAGATTCTCGATGCCGCCGTGCAGGAGGTGTTCGGCAACTCCAGGCCATCCTGGCTCAGCACCACGACGCTCTCCGGCCCGCCCGCCCGAGCCCTCATCGAGGAGAGCGCAGGCGCGGAAATGCTTGTACTGGGGTCACGCGGTCACGGAGGGTTTGTCGGACTCCTGCTCGGCTCGGTGAGTGCGACCTGCGCCGAACATGCCAGGTGCCCGGTATTGATCGTCCACCCCGCCGCATAGCAACGTGATCAGCGCTCGAGGAACGGCTCCGTGCCGCGCGACAGTGCCGCGACTACACTCGCGCTAGAGGGGCTCGATCGCCCGCGTGTATCGCCGTTTCGAGGGTGGAAGCAGAGGAATCCGGATGAGCGAGGATGGCGCACTGACATTCCCGGATGCTCCACGCGCCGAACTCGACCAGGCCCTGAGCACCCTCGTGGACCTTGCCCAGCACGTCACGTCAACGCAGGGCCGCCTGCGCGCGCTACTCAGGGCCAACCAGGCCGTCGTGGAACATCTCGACCTGTCGACCGTGTTGCGCACGATTGTCGAAACCGCGGTTGAGCTGGTCGACGCCCGGTACGGAGCTCTGGGCGTGCTGGCACCCGACGGACGCCTCGAGCAACTTGTGCAGGTGGGCATGTCAGCGAGTGAGGTGGAAGCGATAGGGCATCTGCCGAAGGGGATCGGCCTGGTCGGTGCTCTGACCGATGAGCAGCGGCCGATTCGTCTTCGTCACCTCGGGGACGACCCGCGTTCGCAGGGCTTTCCCGCCGGACATCCCCCCATGGACAGCTTTCTCGGTGTTCCCGTCCGCGTGCGCGGCAGCGTCTACGGAAATCTGTACCTGGCAAACCAGTCGACCGGCGAGTTCAGCGCGGAAGACGAACAACTGGTCACCGCTCTGGCCGGCACCGCGGGAATCGCCATCGACAATGCGAGGTTGTTCGCCGACGCACAGCAGAAGCAGGCCTGGGCAGCAGCCTCCGCCGAAATCACCGCGGCATTGCTCTCGAGCGAGCAGGAGGATTTCGTCGAGTTGCTGACCTCGCGCACTCTCAGCCTCGCCTCGGCAGACCTCGTCTGCATCGTGCGGCCGACCGACGATCCGCAGAAACTCGTCATCGAGACGGCCCGCAGCAGGGGCGAGAACACCCTGGAGGGAACGCTCTTCCCCGCGGCCGGGTCCATCGCCGCGAGCGTCATCGAGGGCGGGCAACCACGACTGATCGACGAGATCGAGGCCCTCGAAACGGTCCATACGCCGGGGCGTATGCCGGGACCGACCATGGCCATCCCGCTCGTCGCCTCAAGCGCCGTACACGGTGCTCTTGTCGTCTCGAGATCGCCAGGGGGCGGCCGGTTCAGGCCCGCAGACCTTGAGATGGCGGCAGACTTCGCCGGTCGAATCAGTGTTGCGATGCAACTGGCCACCGCACGGGCAGATCAACAGCGAATGGTCCTGTTCGAGGATCGCAGCAGAATCGCACGAGACCTGCACGACCACGTCATCCAGCAACTTTTCGCGACGGGCCTTGAGTTGCAGAACGTGGCCAGAGCACTTTCCCCAGGAACAATCGCGGATCGCGTCACCCGGTCGATCAACACGCTCGACTCGACAATCGCGCGCATCCGAACGGTGATCTTTGCCATCTCCCGGGCACACGGCGAGACACCTACCGTTCGGAACCGGATCATCGATCTCGCACGCGAACTGGCCGACGCGCTACCACCCGATCCGCGCATCGAGTTCTCCGGCCCCGTCGACCTGGTCATCACGGACTCGCTCGCGGAAGACATCGTCGCGGTCGCACGCGAGGCTCTCACCAACGTGGTGAAGCACGCCTCCGCACAGCATGTCTCGCTCGCCATCACCGTGACCGAGCTTCGCGTGACCCTGGAGGTCACCGACGATGGTGGTGGTGCAGCCGAGGTGAAACGCCGCAGCGGGCTCGCGAATCTCGAGCAGCGGGCAGTCGACCACGGGGGGACTTTTGCCTTCGGCACGGAGAAAGGACGAACCAGCCTCGTGTGGTCCGTTCCCATCGATGAGCCGTCGGAGCATCAGAACGAGGGAGCAGTGTCGTGAGGGTGTTCGTCGTTGACGACCAGGAGATCGTGCGGCGAGGGGTCATCGATCTCTGCGAGGCGGAAGCCGACATCGAAATCGTGGGGGAGGCAGGTACCGCTGCCCAGGCCAGGGCGCGCATCTCCGCCACGAATCCGGATGTCGTGCTCATGGACATGAGGCTGCCGGACGGCAACGGCATCGACGTGTGTCGCGACGTGCGCTCCGAGAATCCGCAGATCCACTGCATCATCCTCACCGCCTACGACGATGACGAAGCGATCAACGCCGCCGTGCTGGCCGGCGCCTCCGGCTACGTGCTCAAGGAGGTGCGCGGCAACCACCTCATCGAGAACATCCGCACCGTGGCCGCGGGGCGATCCATTCTCGGGACTCCGCTGAGCCACAAAGTGGTCGAGCGGATCCGCCATGATCACGAGGGAGATTCACGGTTAGAGACCTTGAGCGCCAGGGAGAACGAGGTACTTTCACTCATCGCGGAGGGCCTCACGAATCGCGAGATCGGTGAGAGGCTGGCGCTGGCCGAGAAGACCGTGAAGAACTACGTCTCAAGCCTGCTGAGCAAGCTCGGCCTCCAACGGCGCACCCAGGCGGCCGTGCTCCGGCTGGAGGCGCGGGGTCCGCTGGGATGACCGACGCGAGCGCGATCTCTGTCGCGGCTCGACAGTCGCCGGATGAAGTCCTGTCCGGTCTTGGGGCCGCTGCATCCGGACTGAGCGCCAGCGAGGCCGCCGGGCGCCTCGTGACGGGCGGACCCAACGCCTTTCGCACCCACAGGGCAAGCGCCTGGTCCGTTCTCGCACGGCAATTCAAGAGTCCGATCCTGGCCCTGCTCATCGTCACTGCGGTCGCGTCGCTCTTCGTCGGCGATGCGACCAATTCCATCGTCATCGGCGTGATCCTGATCGTGAGCATCGGATTGGGATTCGTCAACGAGTATCGGGCCGAGCGTGCCTCCGAGGCCCTGCACTCCAGGGTCACTCATCGCGTGGTTGTCGTAAGGGACGGAGCACTCACCGAGATCGACGTGGTCGATCTGGTCCCAGGCGACATTGTGAAGCTCACGCTCGGCTCTGTGGTGCCAGCTGACCTCCGCCTCCTGGCCTGCAACAACCTGCTCTGCGATGAGAGCATCCTGACCGGCGAGTCCAATCCGTCGGAGAAGGATCCTTCGGCTGTGCCCGCGAGCGCGGCGCTGGCGGAGATGACCTCGTGCGCCTTCATGGGCACCGTCGTGCAGAGCGGTGCCGGAACGGGAGTGGTGGTCGCGACCGGCGGCCGCGCCGAGTTCGGGAGAATCGCACTGGGCCTGGGGGAGAGACAACCCCAGACGGAATTCCAGAGCGGACTCAAGAAGTTCTCCTTCCTGCTGCTCGAAGTGGCTATCGCCCTCACCGCGGTGATCTTCGTCGCGAACCTGCTGCTAAGCCGCCCGCCACTGGATTCGCTACTGTTCTCACTCGCCATCGCCGTGGGCATCACGCCGCAACTGCTTCCCGCCGTCGTGAGTACCTGCCTGGCAGCCGGAACGAGGCAGCTCGCGCGCCGCAAGGTACTCGTGAAACGTCTCGTGTGCATCGAAGACCTCGGCGACATGGATGTTCTGGTGACCGACAAGACAGGCACACTCACCGAGGGAGCCATCAGCTTTTCCGAGAGCCTGCCCGTCGATGCGTCGCTGCCCGCGGACGCACTGGTGACCCTCGGTCTCCTGTCCACGGAGGTCGACTACGCAAAGCGGGCAGCGGCCGTGGGGCAGAACCCGCTTGACGCGGCGCTGTGGGACTCGCCGAATGCGAACGACTTCCGGCCCGACCGCTACCAGCGCTTGGGCCTGCTTCCGTTCGACCACCTGCGGCGGATGACGACCGCGCTCGTCAGAATCGATGGAGCCGCAACGATGCTGGTCACCAAGGGGGCGCCCGAGGATGTATTGAAGTTGTGCATCTCAGTTCCCCGGCCTGCGCAGCAACTACTCGATGCACGGTTCGCCGCGGGAGGTCGCGTCGTGGCGGTCGCCACGCGGACCGTGACCGATCAATCCACGATCACGGCCGCGGATGAACGCGAACTCACGCTCGCGGGCTTTCTCGTCTTTCTCGACCGCCCGAAAGCCGACGCCAGGGAATCGCTCGAGCGCCTGGCCGCACTTGGCATCGCCGTCAAAATCGCCACGGGAGACAATGCGAAAGTAGCTGAGAAGGTGTGCGCAGACCTCGGGGTCTCGAGTGGAGGAACTCTCACCGGTATCCAGATCGATGCCCTTTCCGACGACGATCTTGCGGTCGCCGCTCGCGACGCGAGCATTTTCGCGCGGGTGTCTCCAGAGCAGAAGGGCCGATTGATCACCGCGCTGCGCAGGAGCGGTCATGCCGTCGGCTTTCTCGGCGACGGCGTCAACGATGCCCTGGCGCTTCACAAGGCCGACCTCGGCATCTCCGTGGAGAGCGCGACGGATGTCGCGAAAGACGCAGCGGACATCGTGCTGACGGATAAGGACCTCGGGGTCCTCGCAGACGGAGTGGCGGAGGGGCGCCGCATCTTCGCGAACACGATGAAGTACGTGCTCATGGGTACGTCGAGCAATTTCGGCAACATGTTCAGCGCCGCCGTGGCATCCGTGGTGCTCAGCTTCCTCCCGATGCTTCCCGGCCAGATCCTGCTCAACAACCTTCTCTACGACACGGGGCAGCTTGCGATTCCCGGGGACCGCGTCGACCAGGAGCAGATCCTCTCCCCATCACACTGGGACATCGGCTTCATCCGCAGGTTCATGCTGCTCTTCGGACCGATCAGTTCACTTTTCGATTTCGCGACCTTCGCGCTCATGATCTACGTCTTCCAGGCAGCACCGGGGGAGTTCCGCGCCGGCTGGTTTGTGGAGTCGATCGCCACCCAGACCCTGATCATCTTCGCGATCAGAACTCGCAGGGTTCCGTTTCTGCGCAGCACACCGTCGGCCGGGCTTCTCTGTGCTTCGCTCGGGGTCGTTGCCGTCGGGATATTCCTTCCGCTGTCGCCGCTCGCAGGGATCCTGGGCTTCGACCCACTCCCTGCCCCCTTCTTCCTCAGCTTGCTGGTCCTGGCGCTCGTCTATCTCGTTCTCGTCGAAGTTGCGAAGAGCTGGTTCTTCTCGCGCCTGACTGCGCAACCCCCGAGTAGAGCTCTCCAGCGGGGGAGAGCCCACCACGTCAATCGCAGGGCGGCGCGCTTCAGCAGTCCGAAGGCGCTCCAGCACGGCTGACCATGGGAGGGGGACGCCGGGCTCATTGCGCGGCCATACGCTCCTTCACCGGCGCCTGCACGATGATCGGGATGCCGACCCTGTGCACCATGCCGGAGGTCACGCTGCCGAGCACTGCGGCCTTGACCGCCGTCTGCTGGCGGGTCGCCATGACTGCCAACACGTCGCGGCGTCCACCGATGTAGCGCTCGAGGGACTCCACCGGATCGCCGTGGAGGACTTCCCAACTGGCGTCGACGCCGAACTCCCGCTTGATGTCGCGCGCGTGAGACGACACGTAGGAGCTGTCGAGCACGTCATACGACGCGAGCAGCGGGTCCGCTTTTCCGCCGGCCGGAACCACCTGCACAACCGTCAGGGTCGCTCCGAGAGCGCGCGCCCACTCTGCCGCCTCCGGCTTCATGCTCTCAGACAGTCTGGTTCCATCGAGTGGCAGCAGCACCGACGAGATCCTGATCGGCTCCACCCCGCTCGACTCGCCCTCGGGGCGGTAGACGAGCACGGGGCCGTGGCTGGCGTGCACGATTTCACGGGCGACGCTGCCCAATATGGCGTTGAGGACTCCGCCGCGACCGTGAGAGGTGATCGCCACGAGTGTGCCGGGAACGCGGTCGGCTTCCTCGAGGATGTCCGCGGGTACGGAGCCGTGGCTGGAGATGAGGCGAGTCTCGGCGTTGGTCGTGGCAGCGAGGTGGTGCAGATACTCTTCGGATTCGACCGAAGATCCGTTCTCCGCGATTCGCAGCAGAGTGAGTCGTGCACCGGTTGCTTCGGCGAGTCCTCGCGCGTAGGCGATGGCTTCCTCAGAGAACGGCGATCCATCCACCGGCACCAGAATGCGCTCGTACATGTCATCCCTTTCGTCACGTGAGGTCGTTCCTCACGTTAGGTGCCCACACGGTGGACGCGTAGGGTCAAAAGGCCCTGCGGATGTCCGTGTGATGTCTTCAGTCATTGAGGACAGATGTCTTGAGACATCGAGGACGCCCTCACCGGATGGTGGGGGCGTTTTTCATTGTCGTTGGTAGTCCTTGTCGGGGTCGAGGGTGAGCTCGCGGAGTAGTTTTCCGGTGGCTTTGTCGATGATGCGGATGTGGCGGTCGTGGATGAGGAGTCTGATGTGTTCTCCTTTGTGGGCGCGGCCGATGCCGATGTGGTGCAGGCGGGAGTTGTATCTGATCGTGATGACGCCGGAGTCGTCGACGCGGTCGTCGCGGATTCTCCAGTGCCCGCCGACGGTGCCGGCGGGACCGATTTTGGTGCGGGCTGCGTAGGCCTGGGCGGGGGTGCTTCGGTTCAGGGAGCGGTGTGGTCGGACGGTGTTGTAGTAGGCGCGGAAGCTCTCCAGCTGGGTCTGCAGGTCCTCGATGGTGTCGGCCGAAGCTTGGGCGGTGAGCCATTTCTTCATCGTCTGCTGGAATCGTTCGACTTTCCCTTGGGTTTGGGGGTGGTTCGGGCGGCCGTTCTTCTGGGTGATGTTCAGTAGTCGGAGTTCGTTC
Source organism: Parafrigoribacterium humi (assembly GCF_040227205.1). Taxonomy (NCBI): domain Bacteria; kingdom Bacillati; phylum Actinomycetota; class Actinomycetes; order Micrococcales; family Microbacteriaceae; genus Parafrigoribacterium; species Parafrigoribacterium humi. The sequence goes on from NZ_JBELOA010000002.1 coordinate 536,333, forward strand.
TCGAAGGCGTTCTTGCCGCCGCGGACTCGGGTGGTGAATACGAGTCCGTTATCGGTCAGAGTCGACGCGGGCGGCCCGTATTCTGTGACGTTTGCCCGGAAGTTGGTGAGGACGGTCTGGCCGGTGACAACCGGATGGGCGGTGATTGACAGGGCCAGGCGGGAGTGGTCGTCGAGGAAGGTCAGGATCTCGACTCCGGTGCCGGAGGCGAGCCGCCAGTGGGTGAAGTCGGATTGCCAGGTCTCGTTCGGGAAGTCGGCTTGGAAGCGCAGATAGGAGGAGCGGGGCCGTTTCTTCGGTTGCGGGGTGATCAGTCCGCCTCGGTGGAGTGCTTTCCAGATGGTGGAGACCGCCGGTGTGCTCCCGTGGCGGCGTTCGAGGTGGGCGGCGATGGTGTGTGGGCCGACGTCGTGTCCCTGGGCGCTCAATTCGCGTCGCAGCTGCAGGATCTCGGCTTCCAGGGCGGGGTCGATGTTGCGCGGGTTGGAGTGGGGTCTCGTTGATCGTGGTTCGACCGCGTCCCATCCGCCGGTCAGGTAGCGGGTGACGAGGGTATAGACCCAGGATCGGGCGACACCGTAGTCGCGGGCGACCTCCGTTTTGGATCGGCCCTCCAGAATGACGGCGCTGACGATGACGCGGGCCTTGGACACGGGGCCTCCAGAAGAGAACGGGAATGTCCTCTATGTCTGGAGACACCTGTCCTCTATGTCAAGAAACCAGACACTGTCAGCCCGACAGTGTCATGTCTCGGGACATCGTTCATAGATGTCTCGGGACATGGTTCATATTTCGCTCTCCTTCGGGAGGGCGTTTTGTGGTTTCTGGGGTTGGTAGTCGATGGCTGGGTTAAGGGTCAGCTCGCGCAGGAGCTCGCCGGTTCGGGGGTTGATGATCCGAATTTCGCGGTCGTGGATGAGGAGTCTGATGTGTTCTCCTTTGTGGGCGCGGCCGATGCCGATGTGGTGCATTTTCGAGTTGTAACGCAGGGTGACGACGCCGGACTCGTCGATGCGGTCTTCGCGGATTCTCCAGTGCCCGTCGGTGCCGGCGGGGGTTGCCTTGCCGCGGGCCGTGTAGGCCTCTGCCGGGGTGCTCCGGTTCAGGGAGCGGTGGGGTCTGATGGTGTTGTAGTAGCTGCGGAACGTGTCCAGCTGTGTCTGTAGATCCTCGAGAGTTTCGGCGGGTGGTTGCGCGCGGAGCCATCTCTTCATCGTTTGCTGGAATCGTTCGACCTTGCCCTGAGTTTGGGGGTGGTTCGGGCGGCCGTTCTTCTGATCGATGCCGAGCAGGTTCAGCTCGTTCTCGAAGGTGTTCCGTCCGCCGCGAACGCGGGTGGTGAACACGAGCCCGTTATCGGTCAGAGTGGACGCTGGTGGCCCGTATTCTGCGACTGTGGTGCGGAACTGGTCGAGGACGAGCGCGACGGTCACGACGGGATAGGCGGTGACTGAGAGAGCGAGTCGGGAGTGGTCGTCGAGGAAGGTCAGGATCTCGACCCCAGCGCCGGATGAGAGCCGCCAGTGGGTGAAGTCGGATTGCCAGGTCTCGTTGGGCAGGTCGGCTTGAAACCGGAGGTAGGACGAACGGGGTCGTTTCTTCGGTTGCGCGGTGATGAGGTTGTTGCGGCGCAGTACCTTCCAGATCGTCGAGGCGGCCGGTGTTGCGCCGTGGACCCGTTCCAGGTGTGCGGCGATCGTGTGGGGTCCGGCGTCGTGGCCGGCTGCCTGCAGCGATCGACGCAATTGGAGGATGGCTGCTTCTAGCTCTGGCGGAGTTCTCGACGGGGATGTTTTCGGTCGCCTCTATTGGGGTTCGATCGCAGCCCATCCGCCGGCCAGGTAGCGGGAGACCAGGGTGTGGACCCACCGGTAGGTGACGCCGTAGTCGCGGGCGACCTCAGCTTTGGTGCGGCCTTCGATGATGACGGAGGTAACGATGATTCGGTTTTTCGACACAGTTCACGACTATGAACGATGTCTGGAGACATGGGTGAACTATGTCCGGAAACAGGGCAGCCCTGCGGATGTCCGTGAGCTTCCAGCCGTCATAGCGGCACGCGGCGGCCGTGGCTGGCGTGATGAGCACCAGCTCGATTCCTTCCGTGTGGCGCAGGGGCACCAATTCGGAACGCTGGTGTGCGAGGACCTCGAGTGCCCTGCGAAGAAAGATGGCCGCCATCTCGGGCAGCGCGTGAAAATCTTGGCCTTCGCAGTGGACCATGATGAGCCGCTCCTGCCGTGGGCGTGATGTCTGTGCTTCGTCGACCGGAGTGGCCAAGGTCGTGATATCCGAGCGGCCGGTACCGTGCCTGAGCGGGCGCTTCAGAAGTTCCGTGTATGCCATCACCGACTCCTCACTGTGGAGGTCGAGCCCTGGACGGTTCGACCTCCAGTGCAAGCGTCCCAGTGGCTCTATCAGCCCGATAGGGTCTTCAGTCCCGTCTTCGCGGCCTCATGGTCGCGGCGGGCGAGGCGAGGGTGGAGATGTCGATGACGAAGCGGAAGCGCACGTCGGAGGCGAGCACCCGGTCCCAGGCTTCGTTGATCTGTTCTGCCGCGATGATCTCGACCTCGGGGGCGATGTCGTGCTGGGCACAGAAGTCGAGCATCTCCTGCGTCTCCCGGATGCCGCCGATCGAGGAACCCGCGATGGAGCGGCGGTTGTCCATGAGCGAGAACACGTGGAAGGACTGCGCCTCGGGCGGTGCGCCGACGTTGACGATCGTGCCTTCGAAGGTGAGCAGGCCCAGGTAGGCGTCCAGGTCGAGCGGTGCGCTGACGGTGTTGAGGATGAGGTCGAAGCTGTTCGCCAGTGTCTCGAAGGTGGCCGGGTCGCTGACGGCGTAGTAGTGGTCGGCGCCGAGGGCCAGCCCGTCGGCTTTCTTGCGGAGCGACTGCGAGAGCACGGTGACTTCTGCGCCGAGGGCGTGGGCGATTTTGACGCCCATGTGGCCGAGCCCGCCCAGGCCGACGATGGCGACCTTCTTGCCCGGTCCGGCGCCCCAGTGTCGCAGCGGCGAGTAGGTGGTGATGCCCGCGCACAGCAGCGGGGCCGCTTTGTCGAATGGGATCGACTCCGGCAGGCGCAGCACGAAGTCCTCGTTCACGACGACGTGTGTGGAGTAGCCGCCCTGGGTGATCGTGCCGTCCCTGTCGAGGGATGCGTAGGTTCCCACGTTTCCGTTCAGGCAGTGCTGTTCCTGCCCGGCGAGGCAGTTCGCGCACTCGCGGCACGAGTTGACCATGCAGCCGACACCGACGCGGTCGCCGGGTCGGTAGCGGGTGACGTCGGAGCCGACTTCGGTGACGACTCCGGCGATCTCGTGTCCGACTGCCAGCGGGTAGTGCTGCGCACCCCAGTGCCCTCGCACCGTGTGGATGTCTGAGTGGCAGATTCCGGCCCACGCGATCTCGATGAGCACATCGTGTGCGCCGACCTCGCGGCGGGTGACGGTGCCCGGCTCCAGTGGGGCATCGGCGGAGGTGGCGAGGTAGGCGGCGACGAGTGACAAGAGAACTCCGTTGTTGTTGTGGCTATCGGTTCCACGATACGCGCGGCGCGTTCGCGAACACGACCTGCAGAGGGCAGGCTTCAACTCAGAACGGTGGCGGCGGCCCGTCGTTGAATCGCGGCCAGGGCGGCGCCTCCGCGGCTGTGCCGTCTGCGACGACCCTGCCCAGCGGGCTGGTCCATTCGAGCACGCCGGGTGCGGTCTGTCTCACTTTCCAACCGCCGTGGTGTTTGATCGTGTGATGCCCTCGGCACAGGTGCGCGAGATTGCCCGGCGTGCTTGTGCCACCGTGTTCCCAGGCCTCGGTGTGGTCGATGTCACACCAGCGGGCGTCGCGATTGCAGCTCGGGAACTGGCAGTGGCGATCACGCGCCGCCAGATATCGTCGCAGGCTTGCGGTCGGCCGATAGCTGTCGGCGGTGACGACCATGCCGGTGACCGGGTGGGTGAGCACCCGGACCAGTTCGGATGCCGCTCCGGCGAGCCGGCAGGCGGTGTCGAGGTCGATGGGCCCACGACCGGCGAGCGTTGCGGGTTCGTCGCCGTGACCGAGGAGGGTGAGCGCCGGGATCACGATCGAGACCTCGGCCTGGATGCCTTCCGCGGCCGAGTGGGGAGCATCCTCGCCGACCGCGGGTTCGCCGGTGAGAAGCAGGTCGGTCGCGAGATCGGAGCGGAGCTGGTCGCGCGTGCGCGGATCGCCGGTGGCGGCGACGGCTTTGGCCTGCCGGGTGAGGCGATCGAAGATGGCCGCGGCGAGGGGGGTCGGCAGCACGTGGAGAAGTTCGGACATCCCGTTGTCGAGGTCGCGGATGGAGACGGCGCGGTCTTCGCGTGCCCGTGCGTGTCGCTGCTCGAAGCTCTCCGCCCGGAGGCGAACCGCGGCCACCTTCGCGCGCGCGGCGAGTTTGCCCGGAGTTGTGGTCTCGGCCCGGCCCAGGGTGAGCCGTTGGTATTCGTCGAGAGCGTCGCCTTCGATGCCGATGGAGTGTTCGTGGATGACGCGTGCGTGGGCGAACGAGATGCGGCCGCAGGCGAGAGCGTCGAGCACGGCAGGAAGGTCGCGCGCGAGAGCGGTCGCCCGACCCATCATGGCCTGCACCGTACGATCGGCCTGGCGGGTCGCGACGGCGATCTCGGCGACCATGGACCGCCAGGCGATCTCACGGGAGCGGCTGGAAGCATCCGACTGTTTCGGTGTGCCGCGGTCTGCTGATTCGAGGGCAATCGCTTCGAGCCGGGCGAGGCACTGCTGCTCCCGCGCCTCCGCCGACGCTTTGAGGGCGCGAGCCTCGAGCAGTGCATCGAGGCAGTGCTGCGCCTCGTCGTAGTCGCCGTGCTCCACGGCCCACCGCTCAGCCGACCAACTCGCCACTAGGGCGTCGAACTCGAGGTCGAACTCCGCGTCACTGCGGCTCCCGAATTCGTCTTGGGCAACATCGTCGTGCGCGACCGTTGCCGCTGCAGCTCCGATGTTTTCCATGTCTTCACCCAACACCCCACCACCGACATTCGCGACAGCACCGGGTCTGGTGCACGGATGGGACTGCTGAGGGTTTCGGTTACTCGTATTCTTAGGCCGCGTTTGCGGTCGTTGTGGTCATGATGGTCTCGAACTCGATGGGTGTCAAACGGCCGAGG